>CAWJBS010000115.1:0-33049 GCA_963840845.1 Bryobacterales bacterium | reverse complement strand
CAGCCACTTTGTGTAATTCAGGTAACACTTCGCGCAGTACGGCTTCGGCGATAGCTCGGTCGCCGCCTGAAAAACGTCTTAGTTGTTCTGTAAGGGCTGGCGAGTGATCCGCAGAATCGTCCATAAGGCGTGTTCTAAGAAGATACCTCAAATTGTTTCATTTTTTTGGCATGGACTTCGCGGTTCTTCGCTTAATTAGGTATCGGATTCAAATGGAATTTAGGCGTTTGTCGTGTGGGTGCGCTTAGATCCCTTTTTTCCGTTGAGCAATTTACTTGAATTACGTAGGCAGCGGTTAAAAAATGGGTCGAAGTAATATTTGTGTACTGGCGAGAGCCTACCTTGGTGCAATATCTGTATTTGTCTTTGCGAATTCTTTTCTGTCGGCCCAGTCAACGCGTACTGTGGAGGCACATTTCGGCAACTGCCCCTCAGTTTTGAAGCGAATCAAGGTCAGACCGATCCGCGCGTGCGTTTCCTTTCTCGCGGTAGCGGATACTCGCTTTTCCTGACGGATTCGGAGGCGGTATTAGCTCTTCGCGGGGGAGGCGGGGTAAGGATGAAATTACATGGAGCGAGCAAGCCAGCCCTCGTTTTGGGAAGTGAGCAGCTTCCTGGCAAGGCGCACTATTTCGTCGGTAACAATCCCGCCAAATGGCACAGTGACATCCCCACGTTCGGTAAGGTCAGTACCGCGGTGTGTACCCAGGTGTAGACCTTGTATATTACGGAAACCAACAGCAGCTCGAATACGATTTCATCGTTGCGCCTACTGTCAACCCTAATGAGATTGAACTGCAGTTTCCAGGAGCCGTACTAAACCTCACCAGCGATGGCGACCTGATCGTACGCACAGAAGGCGAAGATGTCATTTTTCGCCAAGCCCGCTGCATATCAGTGGATCACCAGCAAGAAGCAGATCGTGCAGGGGCAATTCAGGCGGCTTTACAAAATAGTGTCGGCTTTTCAATTGGGAACTATGACAAAGCCAAACCCTTAATTATCGACCCCTCGCTCGCATATTCGACATTCCTGCGCGGGGCCGGCGACAACCGGGCATACGCCATTGCGGTTGATCCATTGGGTGAAGCCTACATAACCGGGGAAACCGGGTCGCAAACATTTCCTGTCACCGGGGGAAGCTTCCAGCCAACCGCCCAGCCGGGAGGCGATGCCTTTGTCGACCAAAATAAATGCGTCCGGATCGGCTTTGGTCTACTCCACTTACCTGGGAGACAACGAAACCTCCGGCTTGGCAATTGCCGTGGATTCGGGAGGGAATGCCTACGTCGCCCGCTTTACCCGGTTCAGAGCACATTTCCCGGTCACGCCCGGAGCATTTCGAACGCTCCCCAAGCGCCAGCACCAACGGAACGTCCTTCGTAACAAAGCTCAACCCCACGGGCTCGCGCTCGTTACTCAACCTATTTCCCGGCAGTCGCGTCGATAGCTGCGATCGCCGTCGATGCCGCGGGAAACGCATTAGCCAGACATGGCTTCTACGGCCTTCCAACTACTCCTAGCGCTTTTCAGATCGTACCCGCCCTCGCCGTATCTTCCAAACGCGTTCGTCACCAAACTCAATTCTCTAGGGACAGCTCTGCTGTACTCCACATACCTCGGCTCAACGACCAACGACTCTACGGAAACAGAGGCGACCACCATCGCGCTCGACCCAGGCGGCAATGCGTACATCGGGGGCTACACGAACTCAGGAAACTTTCCCGTCACCGCCGGAGCTTTTCAGACCAATTTTCAAGGGACCGTTGAATTCGGTTCAATCAATGGTTTTGTTACGGAAATGAATCCATCGGGAACGTCGCTAAAATATTCGACGTATCTATCTGGATCTGGATCTGTCGGATTCGCGGGACAAAACGGCGGTACGGTGTATGGGATGACCTTGGATGCCACTGGTGCTGCGTACGTAACAGGTATTACCCAAGCGGGGGATTTTCCAACAACGCCGGGGGCTTTTCAGACACAGTGCCTCATCGCCTGCGACGACGCCTTTGTCGCAAAGCTTAGCCCCACAGGTAGCGCCCTTGTGTACTCGACATACTTGCATGGTCAACCTGTCACGATGGGGAGTACGGAAGTGTTCGGGGAGGTGATTGGGGTTGGAATAGCAGTCGATAGCTCGGGGAGTGCCATCGTCACTGGCCTGACAAATGCACCTGCATTTCCCAGTGACCAGTGACGCGTTCCAGTCGGCTAAGAATGGCCCTGCCACCTCATTCAATTGCTTCCTTAGCAAACTAACTCCGACCGGTTCATCTCTTGTCTATTCGACGTATTTTGGCGGAAGCAGCACTAACGGTGAGGCGTGCAGGGGGATCTCGCTCGATTCAGCAGGCAACGCATACATTGGCGGTTATACATTTTCCGATGATTTTCCGACAACGGGCGGTGCATTCCAGACGGCCTATCTAACTGGCCCCGATGCGTTTGTTGCCGAGTTCGGCGTCGGATCGCAGCCAAGCGACGTGACGATTCAGTTCAACACGTCGCCGGCGGGACTAGCCTACTCTGTGGACGGTACGGTTTATTCAACACCGCAAACGCTCGCTGTGGCAGCAGGTTCGACACACACCATCTCTGTGATTTCCCCGCAAACTACAGGCGGGACGCAGAACACTTTCGCAAGTTGGTCAGACGGCGGCGCGCAAACTCACGTCATCACGGCCTCGTCAGGCGCCACCTACACCGCCGCCTTCAACACGGACTACCTGTTGACAACGGGCGCGACTCCATCGGCAGGAGGTAGCGTATCACCGACTTCGGGCAATTATTATGCCGCGGGGACCGTTGTGCCTCACCGCCAGCGCGAATAGTGGCTATGCGTTTGGCAGTTGGGTTGGTAGCGTTGCGAATGCGGCTAGCGCAACAACGAGCGTCATAATCAGTGGACCGCAAACTGTCACCGCATCTTTCGTGCCATTTGGAACGGCGGCGCTCTTCCGGGAACATCACTGGCAAAACTGGTCAGAGTGACGCCCGCGTCTGGAGCATCCAGGTCAGCAACGGCGGACCAGCCTCGGCATACGGTTCACAAGTTACCGGCGTTTCGCTGGTACAAGCAGGGGGTATTCTTTGCAGTCCAGTGGTCACTTCATCAGCTGCCGCCGCCGCAGGTAATTTGGCGCCTAGCGCAAGCGCCACCGTGCCCTTAACCATCAATTTCAGCAGCTGCGCCGCCAATGCGCGCTTTACCGTGACAATCGCGCTGTCTGCTAATTCGGGCAGTGCAACCGGCTCGATTGTACGCTTGAACCAATTTCAATAGCTGAACGGAAACGAGTCACTTATGAAAATCAAATATACCCTTGAACTGTTGTGACTTCCTGCCGTTACCGGCTAGCTCAAGCGTAACGCTGACCCTCAGCCCGCTTCCGGTTCGGTCTCCGGGACGGACGGAAGCACTGTCCTACAGATGCACTCTCAGCAACTCAACTGACTTTGCCGTCATAACATCTTCCAACTTCTGCCTTGGCAGCAGCAGCATTAACCACTGCCTGCATCGCACCAACCACGGGAACCTACAGTGACGATATCGCGAATAATTTCACAATAGTCGGGCCGTGACCGGAGAACCCAGTGGTGACTCAAGTATTTAGCGGAGTTTCAGGAATGGGCGTCGGCAACTTCACCATCAATGCTGGAGCGGCCACCGGCTCCGCCGACAACGGGCAAATTGTACTGACCTACGACCTTTATAGTGTCGATCCATTGTCTCCAGTCTTTGATCCAATCGCCATTTGATCTCAGCCGGAAACTTTCTGAGCGATCCGGCCACTGTAACAGTGACTTCAGCCCGGAGCCTTCCGCTTGCCTGCTCGTGGCGGCGGCCGGAAGCTTTCTTTTTCTTTGTCAGGCGGTCCAAATCATAGTCGGCTTCCGGCAAACCATCGATCAGGCATTTTGGTCGTTGGCAAGGCTGTGCGTCTTCGCTCGCGGGCTTTGCGATTGCGAACGCGCAGCAGACATCTGGCTGCTCCGTCGACACGCGCTGGCAGTAGCGCCGGACGCTACCGGCTAAGAACTGCATCGAGAATAGTTAGCCTCCATCTATCCCGGAATGGCGAGGACAGCTCGCATTGTCGGCCGACGTATCGCTTCGAAGTGAGCATATCGAAATCTGGAGACGTCGTGTCGGCCGAGATCTATAAACGGGCATCCTATGCTAGTCGTACACGCCATCGCAACTTTTAAGGAATGGAAGTACAAGCCGTACTTGGTGAGCCGCCGTCCAGTCGAAATATCGACGCGCGTCGCAATGAAGTTTGACCCTACCGTTCCAGATAGGGTTATCACTTACCCCAACGGACCGCCCCCCGACTGTGTCTCGACCCTCCGCTGCGCCAAGCGGACTCTTATAAAGGCCCTTGGCCCGAATGACGCATTTGATCCAAGCGGGAGGCTCAAGTTCGATGCGGGGCCGGACCGACTAACTAAAGGACTGGACCGTAAACCGCGCCGGGAACGTTTATATCGTCGATACTGCGAAGTCTTTTCACCCGAGCATTACCAGTGGGAAGCGACAAGCGAAGTCGTCGCTCACAGCAAGCTGGCCAGCGTTGGTGTTCCGGCGCTTTTATTCAACGCTTCGATCTCACCCGAAGCGGCGCCCCGCGTCCCCTCAAGCTGGATAAAATTGGGATTTAGCCACCTAATATTGCCCCAAAAATACGGTAGAACGGCGGGCGACCTAGCCCCCGAAATGAACGCCTGGCGCGACCGAGCTCTTTCAAACCAAGAGTCAACCGCCACATCAACCTAGCTAGCGTTCCCCAAAAATCCCCTTCGCACAGATCGCATGCACCCCCACCTTCCCGTCCACTAGTTGCGTAATATCCACGTCCACCGCCACGCTCTTCAGCGCCGGAGCCGTCCCGCCTGATAACCTGAAATCATGGCTGAGAGCACAATTCCCGATACGGGAGACCCGCGGGTCGATGCTGCCCTGGCGCGCATTCGCGGTAAGTTTACCGATCTCGAAGACGCAATGATCATTCAAGCCCACCTCGAAAAAGGAATGACTGAGCAACTGAAGAATCACGCCAACATCTTGGCCAATCACGATTCCATGGTCAAACGTCACGAGGTCTGGATAGCCGAGGCCGCCGAACGTGGCCGTCAAATTGACGAGCGGATTGAGAAGCTGGTATCAGCGATGGGCGCTTTTATGGTGCAACACCAGACGAAACCGGAATAATCCCGAGCTTCGTATGATTACCCGCTACTGCCTCCTAGCGTTCCCCAAAAATCCCCTTCGCGCACATCGCGTGCACTCCCACTTTCCCGTCCACTAACTGCGTAATATCCACATCCACCGCCACGCTCGTCAGCGCATACGCATCCTCCCGGCTCAAATGTTTCTCCTTCACCAGGAACTCAATCATGTTCCTGACCGCCATCTCTGTCGCCGTCTTCAAATCCTCGTCAAACCCCATGCTGATGTAATGCGTCGGCGTCTCCGCCCTCGGCCACAGCAGCCGTTCGCCACCCTTATGCACCACAAACGTAAACGTCCCGGTCAAGAACGTCTCCATCGCCGTAATATCCACTTCGCCGTTCCCTTGTCCCGCATGCCCATCTCCCACTTCAAACAGCGCGCCCTTCGCAAACACCGGCACAAACAGCGTCGTCCCCGCCACTAACTCCTTGTTATCCATATTCCCCGCATGCATCCACGGCGGCCCGCTATTCAAGCGCCCTCCCGACGGCGGCGCCACGCCCATACTTCCAAAAAACGGATGCAGCGGCAGATTCACACCGGGCGCAAAACGCCCCATCATATGTTCCCGGTCAAGCGGAATAATCTTCGTGCGCGCATACGGAAAATCGTTCGGCAAAAAACCGCGCCCCGGCCCAAACGAATTGCAAGCGAACGGCACATCAATATCAATCTTCTTGATCTGCACCTCCAACGTGTCGCCCGGTTCCGCCTCCGCAATCGCCACCGGACCCGTCAGAATGTGCCCGCCGGGCCCTCTGTCCTTCACCTGTTCATAGATGTCGCGTTCAAACTGCGGAATGTCGCCCGGAGCCACGCCCGCCGCCTCCATCCGCGCCGGCGAGGGACACGAAGAAGCCGTCTGGATCCGCACCGTATCGCCAGAATGGACGGTCAATACCGGCTTCGCGTCTTGTGAATAGTAACCCCACGCAACCGTGGCCGGCGTGGCGTTTAGAGTGAAATCGGCAGCTTGCAATCTGCCCAAAACCAACAAGGCAACAACGCAAAAAGGAAATCGCATGCTCTAATTTAGCAGCATGAAACAATGTTTCACATGTGGAAACTGTTGCTTCTGGCCGCGTTCGTGGGCCACTCTTTCGCCGCCGATATCCTCCCTCCGCCTGCCGACCGCGCTCTCGCTCGCGACATCTTTAAACAAATCATCGAAATCAAATCGGGCTTCACCACCGGTTCCACAACGCCCGTGGCCGAAGCTCTTGCCGCTCGCCTCAAAGCCGCTGGCTTCCCCGCGTCCGATATCTTCATCGGCGGTGCCGCTCCGCACAAGGCCAACCTCGTCGTTCGCTATCACGGCACCGGCGCTCTCAAGCCACTGCTCCTCCTCGCTCACAGCGACGTCGTCGAAGCCAAGCGCGAAGATTGGAGCTTCGATCCCTTCGTCTTCGCCGAACGCGATGGCTATTTCTACGGCCGCGGCACGTCCGATGACAAAGCCCAAGCCGCCGTCTGGATTGCCAATCTCATCCGCTATAAACGCGAAGGCTTCAAACCCAATCGCGACATCATCGTCGCCATCACTGCCGATGAAGAAGGCGGCGGTCCCTTCAACGGTGTCGATTGGCTCATCAAAAATCACCGCAATCTGATTGAGGCCGATCTCGCCCTCAACGAAGGCGGCTGGGGCGAGATGGCCGCCGGCAAACGCATCTCGAACGACATTCAGGTCAGCGAAAAGTACGTCGCCAATTTCCGTCTCGAAGTGCACAACAAAGGCGGCCACAGTTCCATGCCTGTCGCCGACAACGCCATTTACCATCTCGCCGGCGCTCTCGACCGCCTCTCCCATTTCGCCTTCCCCTTGCAAACCAACGAAGTCACTCGCGCCTATTCCGAAAAAATGTCAAAGATCGTGAGCGGCTCACTCGCCGACGATTTCCGCAAAACCGCCGCTGGCGATCAAGCCGCTATGCAACGCATCGCCGCCTCTTCGCCCGCCTGGAACTCGAGTCTCCGCACCACCTGCGTCGCCACTCAACTGGAAGGCGGCCACGCCATGAACGCTCTGCCGCAACTCGCCGCTGCCACCGTCAACTGCCGCATCCTGCCCGACGATACCATCGAAAACGTGCAAGCCTCGTTAGAAAAAGTCTTCGCCGATAAGGAAGTCAAAGTCAAAATCATCGGCGAAGTGAAGCGCGGTCCCTCGTCTCCCCTGCGCCCCGATCTCATGTCCGCCCTCAACCGCGCTACCGATTCGTTGTGGCCCTCCGTTCCCGTGCTGCCCATGATGGTGCCCGGCGCTACTGACGGTCTTTACCTCCGCGCCGTTGGCATACCCACCTATGGCGTGCAAGGCTTCTTCATGGAGCGTGACGACGTCCGCGCCCACGGCCGCGATGAACGCATGTCGGTCAACGGCTTCTACGAAGGGCAGACCTTTCTTTACCAATTAGTCAAACTCCTCTGCTCATCCCAGTAGACTGGTACTTACTGGTCTCCATATAGATGAAACTCGTAGTGGGCATCACCGGCGCGTCCGGCGCAATCTTTGGCATCCGTACGCTCGAAGCGTTGCGCGAACTCGGCATCGAAACGCACCTCATCATTAGCCAGTGGGCCCGCGCCACCATCGCCCACGAAACATCCGTCACCTTGGCTCAAGTCGAAGCGCTCGCCACCACCGTTTATCATCACGAAAACCAAGCCGCGCCGATTTCCAGCGGGTCTTTCAAAACCGACGGCATGATCATCGCCCCCTGCAGCATGAAAACTTTGGCCGCCATCCGCATGGGCTTTGGCGATTCGCTCATTACCCGCTCCGCCGACGTCGCCCTGAAGGAAAGGCGAAAGCTTGTCCTGCTTGCCCGCGAAAGCCCATTCAGCGAAATCCATCTCGAAAACATGCTGTCGCTCGCGCGCATGGGCGTCGTCATCTTCCCGCCCATCCCCGCCTTCTACAACAAACCGGCCACGGTTGACGACATTGTCAATCACATCGTCGGCCGCCTGCTCGATCAATTCGGTCTCAGCATGCCCGGCGTCAAACGCTGGCTTGGGTTCGAAGCGTAATATGGCCACCAAACCCAACAAGTCGTTGATTACCGGAGGCAAATACCTCGCCCTAGCCACCGCCTTACCCGGCTATGTCCTGGCCGGTTTCGCCGTCGGCGCCTTCGCTGACCACTTTTTGCACTGGCCCATCCTTCGCGCCCTCGGCGTCATTCTCGGAACCTTCCTCGGCCTCGCCCAACTCGTTCGCGAACTCCTCCGCGACGAAAAACGCCAGCAAAGAGCCAAGGATCAGCCAAAATGACCGAGCTCGAAGCCAACCTCATCGTCCGCCGTATATATTGGTTGGCCCTCGGCTTTGGCGCGCTTGGGTTCGTAGCGTATTTTGCCTTGCAGGGCTGGCGTCCCGCTTCCGCGTTCTTTCTCGGTGCCTTGGGTTCGATCGGGAATCTGTGGATTTTCGACAAACTCGCCCATAGCATCCAACCCGCACCTGCGGCCGAACCGCCGACAGAGGGCGCCGACCCTCCCAAAAAACCTTGGCAGGCCGGCATTTTCGTCACCCGTTATATCCTGCTTTTGGCCGTTGGCTATGCTATAGTCAAGACTTTGGGTGTCAACCCTCTGGCGGTCATTTTGGGCCTTTTGTCCAGCACCGCCGCAGTGCTCACCTCAACAGTCATCGAACTGTTGCAAAACTTCTTTGTAAGTCGCTCTTCGCATTAAATGGAACCCGAACTCTGGATTACCGCTCTCTTCAACCGCGCCTTGGCCGGACCTGCCAACGCGTTCCTCAACGCCATTCACTATAACCACGATGCGGCGCATCCCTGGTCCGATTGGTTCATCTGCGAAGTTCTGGTCGTCCTGTTCCTGGTCGTCCTGTTTGCCTTTCTCCGCACTCGTCTTTCTGTTGATAAACCCGGCAAGCTGCAGCACATCTTCGAACTCTTCCACGAATTTGTTCACTCCTCCGCCGAAGAAATGGTTGAGCACGGCGCCAGTAAATATGTCCCCATCTTCGGCACAATTTTCCTTTTCATCTTTTTCATGAATTCGCTGGGCCTCGTCCCCGGCTTCGTCGCGCCCACCCAGTTCCCTTTGTGCCGATGGGCATGGCTTGCTCCCTTTTCGTTTTCTATCACGCCGCCGGCATCAAAGCCAACGGCTTCGCCTACATCAAACAGTTCCTGGGCCCTATCTGGTGGCTCATCATTTTGATGTTGCCTATCGAAATCATCAGCCACTTCGCCCGTCCACTCTCACTCACCCTTCGTCTCTTCGCGAACATGTTCGCCGGTGAGCAGGTCTCCAACGCTTTCGTAGGATTGACCAAAGTAGTTATCCCGGTAATCTTTATCGGCCTGCACTCTTTCGCTTGCATTTTGCAGGCGTATATTTTTATGATCCTCGCCATGGTCTATGTCGGCGGGGCTGTTTCACACGAACATTAATTTTGGCTTGATCCCGCTCCCAGTGTGAGCGCCCGGCGTCCCAACGCACGGTGTCGAACCACCTCCTGGCAGCAATTTACTTAGGAGAAACACAATGAAAAACAAAATGATCACACTCGGCTTGGGCCTATTGGCTCTCGCGAGCCCCATGATGGCGCAAGATGCGGCCGGTGCTGCCACTGGCAACTCGAACCGCTTAGCCGCCGCCTACATCGCAGTCGGCATCGCGTCCGGTCTCTGCGGACTTGGACAAGGCCGTGCCACCGCTTCCGCTGCTGAAGCCATGGCGCGCAATCCTGGCGCTATCGCCGCTATCCGCGTCTCGCTCTTCATCGGCCTCGCCTTCATCGAGTCGCTCGCTCTGTACGCACTCGTTGTCACCTTCATCGCCAAGTAAGTATTCCGTTCTACCAAAAGCCTGCCAGGCGCATTTATGCGCTGGCAGGCTTTTGTATTTGCTCGATAAAGGGTATTGGGTCCGTGATCGATACTACGATCGTCCGGCTCAACTCATCGGCTCCCCACAAGCGCTTTATGCAAGCGGGCGACGACAGCGTAATGACCACGCAAGGGCTGCCCGGAACCGTAATCCGCGTAGAGTTCTTCCGCGAGCAGCCCGACCCGTCAGTAAGTGCCGTAATTGATTCAATACAGTCTAAAGGAATAGTAACGCTCTTCAGGATCCCTTTGTAAACAGTCAACTTACCGTCGCAAAGCGTATGCTTTCGCTCCTGCATCGTTACATAAATGCCGTACAGCCAAACAACCGACCATATTTCGACGCCAACCAATAAACAAGTTATGAGAGGGTTCGTAATGTTGAAAAGCCGGTGCACCAGAAGCAGGTCGGGCGGCCCCGAAACCAAAACGAATATCGGAATCGCCCAAAAGGCGGACGACGAAGCATAGTCGAAGCCCTCTGTCTCGCGCACTCGAAACCCTTTAAATACGCTACGCAGCGCGGACATGACAATGACCATTTCGCCGGCAGCTAGCTTTGCGAACGCGGCAGGCAAATAGCGTGCAAGCATAACTTCACCCGCTTGAGGATCGAAAGATAGTCTTATGAGCGCAAGAAGCACCGCCAGTTCTAATGCCCCAATCAGTATTGCGCCGCTAAGCCGACCTGGGTAAACAACCCTACCTAAGATAAGGAACGGTATGATCAGTCGTTGCCAAGGTCGCGTCCGCAAGCAGACATCCACGCAGAGAACTAAGAACCGCAGTGACAGTCCGCACTTGTAGTAGAGAACAGCGTGCCCGAATCTGAGCGCACCAGCCAGAGAGCAAATGGCAATCAACGAAGAGACCCGCCTCGCCCGTTCCCATGCCCACCCTAATTCCGACCGGTATGCGTTCTCTGCCGACGCCATTTTGCCCCCTGTATTTTAACAGTTCTATATAGTAAAGAATTCGCATGAAACTTCAAGGCATCTTCCCCGCGCTGGCTACTCCCTTCGACCATCAAGGCGCCATTTATAAAGCCAAGGTCCTTCACAACGTCGAAAAGCTGAATCAAATCGGCCTCGCCGGCTATACCGTTTGCGGTTCCACTGCCGAGACCCCGCTCCTCAGCGTCGAGGAACGCATCCAGCTCATGGAATGGGTCAAGACTGCCGCCGCCTCGGAAAAGATCCTCATCGCCGGCGTCGGAGCCGAAAGCGTTTTTGAAACCGTAAAAGTCGCCAATCGCGCGGCCGCCATCGGTTTTCATTACGCCCTCGCCCTCACGCCCTTTTACTACCGCACGCAAATGCACCGCCCCGATACGCAGATGCTCTACTTCCGCGCCGTCGCTGATAAATCCAAAATCCCCGTCCTCCTTTACAACATTCCGCAAGTCACCGGCTACATGCTGCCGGTCGAAACCGTCGCCGAGCTTTCACAGCATCCCAACATCGCCGGCATGAAGGACAGCTCGGGCGACAACGCCCGCATGAAAGAAGTGCTCGCCGCCGTCAAGCCCGGCTTTCAAGTGTTCTCCGGTTCCGGTGCTGGCTTTGGCGAAGCCTTAACTCTCGGCGCGGCCGGAGCCATTCTCGCCATCGCCAACCCGCTGCCCTACGCTTGCGTCACCGTCTGGGAAGCCCACCGCACTCGCGAAACCGAAGCCGCTAAAGACTGGCAGAATCGCATCATGCCCGCCGCCAAACTCATCGCCGGCAAGCTTGGCATTCCGGGTCTCAAGCACGCCATGGATCTGAACGGCTACTACGGGGGCCCTCCCCGTTTGCCTTTTGTTCCGCCCACGCTGGAAGAGAAAGCGGAAATCGAGAAGGTCTTCGACGGTCTCCACAGTTGATTTAATCCCTGTAAGCGCTACCATCAAGATAGATCTCTCATGAGCCTTGACGAAGTGGCCAAGCGAGCTCGTGTTTCGCCGGCCACAGTTTCCCGTGTACTCAACAATTTAAACGTCGTCAAAAGTTCAACCCGCGCGCGCGTGATGAAAGCCGTTGCGGAGTTGAACTATCACCCGAACCTGCACGCCCGCACACTCGCTGGAGGCCGCAGCCGCACGCTCGGCATTGTTGTGTCGAACATGGAGAACCCGTTTTTCTTCGACGTCTTTCAATCGCTGGAGGCAGCCGCTCTTGCCCACGGCTATGAGGTAGTTGCCTCCAACACCAGTTACCAACCCGAACGTTTAGTCTCCAGTATCCGCCTCATGATGGGCCGCCGCGTTGCTGGCCTCGCCGTTATCGTTTCGGAGATGGACCCGGCCTTGCGCGAAGAACTAGCCGCCGGCGATATGCCTGTCGTCTTCTACGACGTGGGCGCACCTGGCAAGCACATCACCAACATTCGCGTGCAATATCGCAAGGGTATCGAGAAGACGGTTCAATACCTGCATAATCTTGGCCACACGCGCATGGCGTTCATAGGCCATCACGCCAAACTCGCGCCCATCGATGAGCGCAAGAAAGCTTTTCTCGAAACCGTGGCGCGCTACTCCCCGCACCTGGAAGTCACGACCGAAGCCGAAGCCGACGGTCCGGAAGGCGGCCGTAAAGCCGCCCGTCAGTTGCTCGCGTCGGGCTTCACTCCCTCCGCCATTATTTGCGTGAACGATTTCACCGCCATCGGTGTCCTGCGCGAGCTTCGCGATCAAGGCCTGCGCGTTCCCCAAGACATCTCAGTGACGGGCTTCGACAATATCAAGCTATCCGAATTCTGCTATCCGGCACTCACCACAGTTCACATCCCGCGCGACCGCATCGGCCATAGCGTTTTCCAAAGTCTTGCTGAACCCGAAACCAGCAACCGCGAAATTTTGATTGATCCGGAGTTCGTCGTAAGAGACTCTACCGGCGTCGCGCGGGAAAGCTCCTGATCGTCACTGGCCCGACCAGACCGTACGGTTGCACGATGCCGCGCTTGGCAACATCATCGTCGATCTTGGTAAGCCGGTTGTTCAACGTCGTTGCGACTCGAACCTCTATAGTATTGCGCCCCGGCTTGAGATACGGTCCAATGTCAGCTTCAGCACTGAGCTGGTCGATAGACACCGCTTGATCGTTGATCTTCAGAGTGAAGGTGTCGAACACTTCTCCCAAGTTCAAGATTGCGCCCTCAGTTTTGCTTGGCCAGTCAAAGCTGGTTGTGTAAGTAGCCAAACCGGAGACGTTTTGTAGTTCAGGAATCTCAGGCCAGGCACGCAGTGCCGTCACATCGATTTCCACCTTTGTCTTCAGGGTTTCAGACGCTGCTGGGCCGAAGGTGGTTATATACGGGTTCGTCGGTTGCCAGTCTTCCGCCACAATGTGCCAAGTGGCTTTGGTCAAATCGATAGTAGCTACCGCGGTGCCAATCACGCTCGGTATCGCGGGCTTTGTAACGCCGAAGCGCCGTGGATCTTCTGCGAGAGCAATCAGCATGGCATTGTCGCGCGAAAGGCGAACCTTGACGGTCACTCGGCCATTGCCAGACTTGTACCCGGCGATAGGCGTAATTTTGCCCGACCACGCATCCAGCAGATAGGGGCGTCCGCTCCCTTCCAAACTCACTTCGCGGTCCACAGGTTGACCCGTTGCTGGCTCAAATAGCGTGCCAGGCTCGTCTTCAGGACTTACAATTCCTTGGTTGTAGAAGAAGTAATAGTTAGTCGCGGTAGCCGCATCGCGGCGGCGAATATTAAGCAGGGAAGAGGGTTGGTCCGGCTCCGCCGCGGGCCGAATTCCGAGCGATCGCAGTTTCGCGGGAACGTCGGCTTCGTGCCCCACGCGCATTAAGGAACGCTCGGCTGAGTAACTGGGCGATGATGGCTTTCAGCGCACCATCGTCTTGCGGAGTGTTGCCGGGTGTGCGGTCGGGAGGATCGCCGACTACAATGATGGGCAACCCTGCGCGTGCAAAGCTCAGTATCTTTTCGGCGACGGCCACGGGCATGGAAGTCTTTATCGGATCTGTCGGAGGGCCTTGCTCGCTGTCAATGATCAAGGCCTTATAAGACGGCCCATCAGGCGCGAGTCGATGACCAGCCACCTTGGCAATCGGCAGATTCAGCATCTCTGGATTCAAGTAGTCGCGCGTGTAACCCGCCTCTGCCAGCTTCATATCACCCCAATGGCGAGTCTTGATCGATTGGGACGGAGGATAGAGATAGTTCTGCATATACACCGCTACATCTGTCTTCGCTCCGCCTTGCGTGAGCGCTTGCTGCAGACGCGCGAAGTAGGCGTTATACATGGCGGCATCGGTCCAGATCGGATTGCGCGGTCCCCAGGCGTTAGAAAATCCAACTTGGCCGAAGCTATGATAACCGGGCCACTTTGAAGTTGGGCTGTCACGATACGGGTACACATGGTAGACAAGCTTGGTTATCCCGCCCACGTAACTGCGATGCATGCGGATGACCACATCTTGAAGCGTCTCGGCGTAATTCTGGCTCAACGCGGCACAGCACTCTGTCGAGTACCAAGTGTTGCCAGTCATATGGTTGGCAGAAGCCATCGGCAAGTAGTTGTCAACCTCGTCGCCCACGAACAGGTTCTCGTGCTCAGGCCGGTCAACGGCGGCGGTGGCCGAGATCATGTCAGTGATTGGAATAGTGAGGTTCGCTTCACCCTCTACCTGAACACGCAACAGGTTGTTGTATTTGCGCACCCACGCTCGCATGGGAGCAATGTGCTTCTTCAGCCAGAGATCTCCGCGCACGGCATAGAAGTCGTCGCGAAAACGGGGCGCACTGCCATCGTTGAAGTCGAAGACTTCGCGGAAGAGCGCAGGCAGGTTTGGAATCAGATGAGTAGTGGCAACGGTGGCTGAACTCATCAGCCATTTTGTTGGTCCACAGTTCATCAGGGCTACCGCGGTCGACCGAATGGGAGTCGTAAAAGATGTCTCCGCCATTGACCTTCAGAAGAGCCTTCACTTCGGGGCTGAGGCCAGTCTCCATACTGTTGATCAACTCGGCGGTGCCTTCCTCGCTAAACGGGTCGGGCTGCGCAAAGACGCCGCGCGACCAAAAGGCGATCAGTTGCCACTGTCCAGCGGGCGCGGCTGGTGCCACCCACTGCAAATGCCCTCGCAGAGGCGGAAGACGTAAGATCAATCACAGAAGAGCGGTCCAACTCCACGGGACCTTTTTCTGGGCAGGTTGCTTGCACGCAACGGTAGGCGAGCACGGCCACTAGCATAGTGCGCTTCGCCTGCAAAACGCCACGACCTCCGGGTCCCGTGGGCGGAGGCGGGCCCGTCGGTCCTCGCGCGCCAGTCACTCCCTTGCCGGGCGCCATGCCGAAACCATTACGGCCTCCCTGAGTCACGGTGGGCGGAGGCAGAGGTCCCTCGAATGTGGCGCCCGCGGCCACGGTCACCTTCCCCAAGAAGAGGCTCTTGCGGGCATTGTCCGAGTCGATGGAATAACCAGCCGGGTTCTGGGTGGGCCCGTGGCTGAGACTTATCTTCATACCAAACTTGTTAGCGGCGGTGAGCAACGCGACAAGCTGGTCATTATTCGGAAAAGCACCTTGGCCCACTTCCACACCCGCGATGCCCTTATCGTGCAGTTGCTCGATTTCCGCTTTCAGTTCGGCAGGGTCCGCTGTGGCGGGCATGTTCATTCGCACCCATGGACGATCGGCAGCGGGAGGATTCGCGAACGATTCGGCGGTCAAAGATGTCCGCGGATTTTGGCCGCCCAGCATGGGGATCGCCGTCAACAGCGCCACGGCAACGCTTGTGTGTCTCATAGTCCACAGCTAAAGTATCATTGCCCGGCGATTAGTGCGGTTCCGAGGACTTACTTGCCCGACAAGCGGCGCAGCAAGCGTTCTTCTAGATCAGAATCCGGCATAGCCTCTGCGGCCGCTGTCTTCGCGGCACTGCGCATTTGAAGCAACTGGCGAGCCAGGCGCGAACAAAGACGGCACATTAGCAAATGGAGCCGCACTTCCGCGCGCTTCCAACGGCTTTGTGCGCGGAGCTGATCGGACATCAACAAGCCCGATACGTCTTTGCAAGAAATCATCATCTTCCCAGGCCCTTTGATTCGAGGCATTCCCGCAAGCGTGCCCGCGCGCGAAAGAGAAGCACCCCGAAGTGAGTGACACTCACATCTAAAATCTTACAGATTTCGTTGGTATCCAAATCTTCCACTTCACGCATGAGGAAAGCTTGGCGCTGATTGAAGGGAAGATGCTCCATACAACCGCGAATCAAGTGGCCGATCTCTTTCGATAGTAATATACGTTCCAGATCGGCCGGAGGTTGCACCACTTGCCATTCGTTTCAAAGCGCGACTCAAAGACTTCGTCAATCGGATCGGAGCGCTGGTCTTGCGAAGTGACGCGGCGTTGCTCCTGAGCTTTGCGATACAGGATTCCAAACAACCAGGTGCGCAGTTGGGAGCGGCCCTCGAAGTGATCGAGACGTTCGAAGAAGACGGCGAAAACATCATGCACTAAATCTTCGGCTTGTTCGCGAGCGAATCCCATGGCGACGGCGGCAGCGAACAACGGCCGCGCGTGATCGCGCACCGTTTCGGCAAGGGCATCGGGATCGCGCTTGCGGAGGCGTTCGAGAAAACCAGCGTTGATGGGAACGGTGGGCGACATGCTTTAGAAAGCCTGGAAGCTTCAGTCTAGAACAATTTTGCATTTTGCTTGTAAGAAATCGCAGGTGGTTCGCACTCACCCTTGAAAGCAGCTACAGAGCTTTCGACCCAAACACAGGAGACCTTAAAGAAATGAAATTGTCAAATAACAAGCTTGCGCTGACGGCGGCCCTTGCCGGCTTACTGGGCGGCACTGCCGCGCGGGCCGCGCAACCACACAGCCCGTCGGGCCTTTCCGCCGGCTTGGCCGCCACGCTTCCTTTAGCAAAAAGAAAGCGGTAGAAAAGCATGCCTGCAAAGGGATGAACTCTTGCAAGGGAAACGGCGGCGGATCGAAGTCGGAATGGGGCAAGAACGAATGCAAAGGCAAGGGCGCCTGCGCGACAGACGGTTCCAAGCCAAAGATGCAGTTTCCCTCCGTTGGGGGGTTCGGTTCTTTGAGAACCCCCACCTTTTCAAAACAATATGCCTCTCAATCAATTCAAGCAGCGCGAGCAATACGGAATCGGCGTGGGTCTGCGGGTACCGCACTTGCAGCACATCCTGGAACGCAAGCCGGTGGTGGATTGGTTTGAGATTATTTCCGAGAATTACATGGTGCATGGCGGGCGTCCGCTGGCGACGCTTGACCGCATTCTGGAGCAATACAAGGTGGTGCAGCATGGCGTGTCCATGTATTTCGGTTCCGCCGAGCGTTTGAACCGCGAGCATCTGAAGAGGCTGAAGACATTGGTGCGGCGGGCGAAGACTCCCTGGCTGACGGACCATCTTTGCTGGGGCAGCGTTGATGGGACGTATACCCA
Organism: Bryobacterales bacterium; assembly: GCA_963840845.1. Classification (GTDB taxonomy): domain Bacteria; phylum Acidobacteriota; class Terriglobia; order Bryobacterales; family Bryobacteraceae; genus Bog-105. The sequence continues at coordinate 15,526 of CAWJBS010000115.1, read as the reverse complement.
CGATTTATTGCCTATGCCTTATACGTTCGAAGCGGCGCGCTGGACGGCGCGCAAAATTCGGGAAGCGCGCGACTTCCTGGAGGTTCCCATAGCGGTTGAGAACGTGAGTAGCTATGCCGAGTTTCACATGTCTGAAATGACCGAATGGGAGTTCCTCAACGAGGTAGTAGAGCGCGCGGATTGCGGCATTCTGCTGGACGTGAATAACATCTACGTCTCGTCGCGCAATCACAACTTCAACCCCGTTGAGTATGTTGATGCGGTGCCGGCGGAGCGGGTTGCGCAGATTCATCTGGCCGGACATTCGAAGTTTGAGAAGTACATTCTGGATACGCATGATCATCCGGTGATCGGGCCGGTGTGGAAACTGTATGCGCGGGCCATCAAACGCTGCGGGCCAACGCCCACTTTGTTGGAATGGGACGACCGCATTCCTTCGTTTGAAGAAGTCCATGCGGAGGCTTTGAAAGCCGGGAAGTATCTATGCGGCTAGCCGAAATGCAGAGAATGATGGCGGCTGCGTTACTGGCACGCCCTGGATCGCGACGAAGCAGTTCACAAGCAGCGGCCCGCGTGATCAGACCTAATGAACGACTGAGCTCGCTGGAACGTTTGGAGATTTATCAACGAAGCTATTGGGCTCGGGTGACGGATTCGCTGCGGGATGATTTTTCCGGGCGGCGCAGATACTGGGACCCACAGCGTTCGACAAACTAGCCACGGCGTACCTTGCTGATTGCCCTTCGCGCTACTTTACGTTGAGGGATCTTGGATCTGAGCTTGAAGCGTGGCTGAACAAACATAGACAATATGCTGGCGCAAACTTCAGGCTGGCGTTGGATATGGTGCGGCTGGAATGGGCGCACGTTGTCGCATTCGATGGCCCGGAAAGGGAGCCGTTGGCGGTTTTTAAGGCAAGTACTCGCGCCGGCCTCCAACCTTATATTAGTTTGCTGGAACTGCGGTATCCGGTGGACCGGAAGCGGGTTCGCGCGAAGCCTAAGCCGATTTTCGTGGCCGTACACCGCGTGGATTCGAGCGTCTATTACCGGCGACTCGGCCCTGAGGAATTTCGATTGTTGATAGGACTGCGCGATGGACTCACGCTGAGCAAAGCGATCGACAGCGCGATCAAGACGACTTCGAACGAAGAGCTTGAAACATGGTTCGCCACTTGGGCGCGATACGGATGGTTGACAATTCGATGAACATATTCGATAGCGCGGCACAACGTTTGCAGTCTCCTTTCTTGTTACTCATCCGCCTTTATTGGGGATGGCAATTCATCCAAACTGGCTGGGCGAAGGTACACAACATTGGCAAAGTGTGCGGGTACTTTGCCACGCTGGGAATACCGGCGCCCGCGCTTACGGCGCATTTCATTGCAGGCCTGGAGCTAGTGGGCGGCCTGCTGCTGGTGGTGGGCCTGGTTTCGCGATTTACTGGGTTGCTACTGGCCGGAAACATGTTCGTTGCCTACGTGGTGGCTGACCGAGAGGCGCTGTTTGCCGTGCTTAGCGACCCGGACAAGTTCTCTGCCGCTGCGCCTTTTACTTTTTTGCTGGCCTCTTTGATTGTGCTGATTTTTGGAGCAGGGCAGTTGTCTTTAGACGCGCGGCTGGGTCTTAGAAGTAAGGATTGTTGTCGTCCTTGAACTTGACTGGTTTGCGCACAAGCGGCGTTTTTTGCTTGACGATGGTACGCGTCGAAGCCGCCACTTTACGGGGAGCGGGCTTCTTGCGGGTCACGCCCAGGGCGCGCTCCAACATGTCTTCGAGCAGCTTCTTCTCCGCCGGTGTGACTAACTTAGTGAACTTTTCGGGGCGTTTACTGACAAGTTGCTGCATGTCGGCCATCCAGCGCAACGATTCGGCGGCAGGATGGTCTTGAGCCTGGGGTATGAGCTTGAGGGCTTCCTCCAGATCGGGGATCAAGCGATAGCAACTCAGGGCTTCTTTGGCATTGCCGTTGGCGAGATAGCAAGTGGCGGCGGCGCGGAAATCGGAGATGCCTTCGTAGCAGGCGGCCTCTAGCTTTAGCTGGCGTTCCGGTAGCCCGCGTAGAAGAGTTAAGGCCTGTACGAACTGCTTATCCTTCATGAGCAGGGAAATGGCGCGCGTTTGGAGGCGAAGCGTACGGGCTTCGCGGTCGGGAACGGAGAGCGCTTCATAAAAGGCCGGCAACACTTTAATGAGCACGCTGGCGTTGTGGCCATTGAAGACGGCGAGTTCGAGCTCATCTATCCAGAATTTGGATTTGGCGTTCAACTCCACCAGAAGCCATGGCTCGATTTGATCCTTGTGTGTCGGCAGAATCTGCGCCAGTTCAACCAGAGCATGCAGGCGCTGTTCGCCAAAGGCGTTGTAGAGGTGGCCAATGGCGGTGATGATTGCCGCGAGGCCATGACGTCTGGCTCCATTGGCGGCGCGATGGGCCTCTTCGAACAGATTGGGTTTGCCTAATTCAGGAGCGAGACGGCGTGTTACGCGCGGCCAGAGTGAAGCAGACTTCCGCGAGCGTGAGATAAGCGGTGCTGCGGGCCGCTTCATCGGCGACCGAGGCGACAGAGCCTTTTGGGCCAAGCAGAGTAATGGCCTGATGGGCGCGCGACCAAGCCATTTCCGGTTTGACTTCGAGATACTGGCGGGCATCGGTTTGACAGCGTTGGACGCGTTCCTCTAGATCGAGGTCATTCTCTTCGAGGGTTTTGAGAAGCGCACTGGCGACGCAGGACGCGACGACGTGCTGGCCATCGCGACCGTTGAGAAACTGAATGCTTTGGCGAACGACGGAATCGGCAGGCGTTATATCCAGCCAAAACAGCCTTTCGGTAGGGCGGCTGAGCGCGACGCGCAGTTGATCGATAGCCAGACGGCGGCGCAGGCCCTCAATATCGGCAGTGGCGCGAAAACGGCCGTCGTCCTTCATGATGCGTTCGAGCGTGCGACCGGGGTCGAGGACGCAGACGGAATTGAAATCCAGCCCCTTCGCTTCCGAAACGGTGAGAACGCCAGCTTGAGCAGCTTCGGGAACGTACTTCGGCACGGTATCCTCGAGTGTGATGATGGCGAGACCTTCGCGAGCGGAGAGAACCGTGAGGAGTTCGTTCAAATCCGGGCCGGGCGTGGCGCTGCAGTAGAGAAGCTGGTCAGTAGCGTCGTCTTCAATTTCGGCGAGGCCAGTACCGCTAGGGCGCTCCTGCTTTTCGAGGAAGGAGTAAAGATCCCAAACACGATTCACAAGTTGGGCGATGCGCTGCGGGCTGCGAAGATTGGCGGAGAGTTTGAATTCCGACGGCGTAGTGAGACGCGCGTGAAGCATATCGCTCAGCCAGCCCCATTCAAAATCGGTAGGCCGAACGGTTTGCGCTTCATCGCCCGAAATGAGAAGCGGCGCGGCGGTTTTGCGCTGGGCATTGATACGGCGGTTGAGTTCGATGATGAGAAACGTTTCGATGGGGGTGAGGTCTTGGCACTCATCCACGGCGATGCAATCGAAATTGAGCCAGCTGGGATCTTTGGCGGTCTTAAGATGTTCGACAGCTTTCCAGGCGAGATTGATTTGCGGGAAGTAGCGTTCGGCGAGAGTGGCTGAGGCGTCCAATTTTTCCAGGCGAGCGGCGGCATCGAGCGCTGCACCCGTTGGGCTAGAGCCTAAATGGCGAATGCGGCGTTCACGGTAAGACGAATCGGGCACGCGCGGCGTGTCGCAAGCAACGAAACGGCCGACTTCGACAGGCAGCGCGTCGCCGACCAGGTGCGCGTGCAGTTCATCGTAAAGGGCAGTGGGCGCGCTCATCCAAGCGCCGGTGTTGCGCGCAAACGGGGCTATGTCGTGCGCAAAACGCTTGCGGCTTTCGGCGAGAGACGGGCCAGGCTGCAGGTCGGAACCGAGAACCTGGCGGACCAGATCGGGAAAAGTAATAACGTGGAACGTTTTCTGAGAAGAACAGTACCGATCGAAATATTCACGCGCCAAGATCGCTAAGTTGTGGGAGTAAGTGACATATAAGACGCGTTCGGCGGCGCAGGAATCTACGGCATGCAAGAGCGCGGTGGTTTTGCCGGAGCCGGGATGACCTTTGAGAAGACGAACAGACTGGCGGGCGGTGGCGAAACGGACCTGTGTTTGCGTCCACGGCAATGGCGCATACTCTTCGCGGCGCAAATCTTGCACGCTGACGGGCAGATAGTTAGCTTCAAACGATTGCGGGCTGAGCAGCGAGTGATCGTCGTGATGGCGGATGTCGCGAAGAAAGAGAGCACCATCGGGCACGTCGGCAAACTCGGGCGATTCCTTCAAAGGAATGGCGTTCTTCGGCGCCCACCAGGCGTAAAAATGGCTGCCGTGGCCTCCGCCGCCCAGACGCGAACGGCGCCAGCCACGATTCAGGCCGTGGGTGGTTTTGTAGTGAAGACGCTGCGCATCGACGGCGAGGCGCTGCAGCAGAAAGGCGGTGCGTTTGCCGATGCCGTCTTTACTGTGTTCCGCAAGTTTTTCGAGGAACTCCTGATGGCAGAAAATGGCGTTGGCAGGCCGTGCCGTTTCGAATGTCTCGATGAGCTGTCCTTTAGTGGTGGCCACGAGTTACTCCAGAATACCGCTGTGAATGGTTGATTTTGAGCACACTACGGGTGTAGCGGCTATGCGACGGGCGTTTCTTGGACTCTACGGCGCTAAGCAGCGGCGAGAATCACCCTTTCTTGACCCATTTCGATGTTGCGTTTTTCGAATTCGGCCTCCAATTCCGTGGCGAAATTAGTGTGCTTCTTCTTCAAATCGAGTAACTGGTCGGTATATTTGCAAACAGCGAGCAAAAGATCGGTATCTTTCATGTGAATTTCGAGATCGTGAAGGTTTTTGCGCATGACATGGCGTGCATTTGCAATGGTTTGCGCCTCCTGTTTGAGTCTTTGCGCTTCGACCCCAAGCCCAGCCTTGCGTTTGTCGGCACGGAGCTTATTGAGGTCGCTTAAGCATTTGTGAAACGCGCGGGTATGGGTGGTTTGGTAACGCACATATAAGGAGAACTTCTGGTCGCTGGTGGCGATGCCGGTTTCGGGATCGGTGAAGCGCTCTTGAAGACGGAGTGCGCGTTGCGCGAGCCATTCGGACTCGATCATGCGGTTGACGAGGACGATTTCGGTTGGGGTGGATGGTTGGTGCTCGTCGAGAAAAGACTGTTTGAAGGATTCGAAAACGGCGGGGTCTTCGGATGCGAGGATCCGGAAGTTGCCGTTTTGATGGCGGGCGAGGCCGTGGATAGTGTGATTTTGAGCAGAGGTGGCCTTGGTCTCTGGAGTCAGTGCGCCGTGCGATTTTTTCGCATTTTCGTGGTTCGCGGCAAGGCGCGCGGCGGAGATGGAACGGTGTTGTGTGGTGTCCATTGTTTTTTGTTCCTCTGTGGTGACGGTGTTTGCTCAGTCGGCTGCGGCGGCTCGACAGTTGTTGTTGGTCTTTGTGGATTCTGACGGCAGGTTATTGACAGAACCTGCCTTGCGTGCGGCCTTTCTGGCCTTGAACATTTCAGCTCTGCGTTCTTTCCGAGAAGACATATTGAGATATCACTCCTAAGAAAAACTTAGCTGCTGGCTTCACATGGCAGATTGTGGCTTTCGATTCGTGGGAAGCGGCGAAAATGGCTTGTAAGTTGATTGAAATAGCGATGGAGAAAAAAGTTCTAAGATTTTCTGCAAGATCTGTGTGAATTTGGCGGATCGAAAAAGGTTGCTTCCGCTTTTGCGGATTAGGATGTGCGAAAACCAGTGCTGTTTTATGTCGGGCATACCTGGGTACCACAGCATGGCGTCAACGAACCCAGCGACCGGTCGACGACGTCCAAGCTGTCCTCGATCGTAATCAAATTCGAGAGTTGCTCACGACATTATGCGTGAGATCTTCACTATGAGCAACAGTCCGGTGTGGCTTTCTTTAGAGGATATGCTCGATTTGGAGATCGCCCCATTTGTCTTTTAGATACTCCGCGACCAAGCGGCGATGACAATGGTGAGGTTTTTCTTCGCTGCAGAGCAAACAGCCACCGTCTAGAATTTCGCGGGGGACCGTCTGTTCAATGCGCCGCTCGCGCATGAGATCGAGGAACTGACGCTCATATGCATTGCCAGTCGCCATTTTTTTGTTTTTTGTAAGGGTCGAGAATTTCGGCTGTGGGCGCAAGGGCGGGAACATGCACATAATCGATGTGACAGATTTCTTTGGTGAAGTAGCGAAGGTCGTCTTTTTTGGCGAACCCTGCCAGTTGCGAGACGTTGTTCAAGCGGACATCTACCAATCGCGCCACGCCCGCGGTTTTTAGCCGTGTAAAAAAAGTTTCCGCCGATTTCTTAGTGAAGCCGATCGTGAAGACCTTCATCCGAAGCCGCCCGCCGACGAAATGGCATAAGCCGCTGCGGGGGTTTTGTCATAGGCGATCCGTTCTTCTTGCGCACGATAAGCGGCGGCGAACAGGTCTTCTTGTTGGGGTTTGAACAGGTCAGCCTGCGGCAGATTCAGCAGGGCGACGAGCCTCATCAGCGCGTCCGCATGGCTTTCCACTTTGCCGTCTCCATGAATGTGCTGAACGTCAATTCCGCAGGCAACAAGGCGCCGCGCGACCAGAATCGTGCGGTGGCATTCCAGCGGCTCTTTCTCGGCGCACATCAAGGCAACGCAATATTTCTTCATTCCCTCTTTCACTCGCTCAATGCCGTTCGCAAATGAATCGGTGCGAGCCAGTTGGTCGTACTTAACTTTGCCGTTTTCGTAGCAAGCCGGGTCTTCGCTGCGCGCCCCAAGTTCCTTTCCGAGAAATACGTAAGAGATGCCGATGGCCTTTAAAGCGCTCTTCAGTTCCTCACGGTTGAATTGCGGATTCATACGGCTATAGGGCTGGGAGCGCACGTCGCAGAGCGCCGTGACCCCATGCTGCAAGAGCAATGCAATGAACCGCTCTTGCGGGTGTGTGGAGTGGCCGATGGTGAAAAGCGTTTGCATGGTTTATAGCGTCGTAGCGGTGAGGATGGTGGCGACAAGCTTGTAGCAATAGCCATCGGTATGCGCCTCAGTCAGGCTTATGCAGAGGGAAGAAGGTTGTGCCAGGGCATAAACTCCAACGTTCTTGGCCAAGTAAGTCCGCTCAACATCGAAGTCCGTGACCTTCATGCCATATTTGTTTCCCTTGTAAATAAAGTTGGCTCTGACGGCCTTCTTGTGATTGCCGAATGCCGCGCCGGGTGTATCAACGGAGATCGCGGCGTGTTGCGGTTTGATCAAAAAAAGCGAATTCCGATAGCGGAGTGCATCTGAGGACGGCAGGCGATCATTATGGCCCGCGGCGGTTGAATATCCGTTCGCCCATATTGCGTCCGGATGATCTGCAAGATCGTTTAGCTCACCCCAGGAAGCGCGGCCACGCCTCAGCCAGTAACAGTCAGCATCGATCACGTGATTCTCTCGTTGGTGACCATGGGGTGCTGCCGCCGTCAAAGGTATTTCAATTATGTCCATGACCTGAGGCTCTTGACCGTTCTCATATTGCCGCTCGTCAAAATTGACCTCTGCCGTAATCCGCGCACTGATGGGGCGTATCCAGACGCCCGTGCTTCTTTCTTTGCCTGCAACGCACCTGCCGCCCGTTTTTCGCGAGTTCGCGAGACACACGATTTCTTTGGAATAGGCGGCCGGCATTGCTGAGAGGGAACGAGGTTCCTCTTTTAGAGTACAGCGTTGTGGAGGTTTAGGATATAGCCCGCTACACCTGAATGGTGGCGATATCGACCGTGGTGTGATGGCCCTCCACCACAACAATGCCACTCTCCGTCACATGATATTTCTTGCGATCTTCGTCTAAGTTGTAACCAATCTCCGTACCCGCAGGCACCTTCACGTTCTTATCGAGAATGGCGCGTCTGACTTTCGCCTTACGGCCGATGTCGCAGTTATCGAAGATGACCGAGTCTTCCACGCTCGCTCCAGTATGGATGCGAACACCGCGGCCGAGCACGGAGCCGGTCACTTTGCCGCCGGAGACAATGGAACTGCCGGCAATGATGGTATCGATGGCCATGCCGCGGCGGCCTTCTTCGTCGAACACGAACTTAGCGGGGGCATCAAAATAGCCGGCGGTGCGCAAAGGCCACTGGCGGTTATATAAGTTGAGTTCCGGCGAAACAGCGCGTAGATCCATACTGGCTTCGTAATAAGCGTCGAGGGTACCGACATCGCGCCAGTATTGCGGCGAACCGATGGGGTCGCCGGGAATAATGTTGGTCTGAAAATCGTAGGCGTACATGTCGGCGCGGCCAATCAAGCGCGGCAGAATATCTTTGCCGAAATCGTGCGAGCTGTCTTCGCGCTCGCCATCGGCCATGAGTTCGCGCAAGAGAACGTCGGTAGAGAAAACGTAATTGCCCATAGACGCATGCACGCGCGAAGGATCGCCAGGCATGGTGGGCGCGTTAGGGTTTTTTTCGTGGAAGCCGATGATGCTGCCGTCGTCGGTGGTTTCAATGACGCCGAATTCGGAGGCCAGCTCTTTGCCCACGGGAATGGCGGCAATGGTGACGCCGGCGCGCTTTTCCACGTGATACTCGATCATCTGGCGAATGTTCATGCGGTAGATGTGATCGGCGCCGAAAATGACAACGACGTGGGGGTCGGCTTGCTGGATTAAGTTGATGTTCTGGTGAATGGCGTCGGCGGTGCCGCGGTACCAATCTTCCTGGGCGGAACGCATTTGCGCGGGGACGGGGATGATGAAGTTGTTCTTCAGCAGGCCGCTAACTTCCCAACCTTCGCGCAAGTGCTGCAAAAGCGACTGGCTCTTGAACTGAGTGAGTACATAGATGGAGAAGATGCCGGAATTGATCAGGTTACTGAGAACGAAATCGATGATCCGGTAGCGTCCGCCAAACGGCACGGCCGGCTTCGCGCGTTCCTTAGTAAGGGGGTAAAGGCGCGTTCCTTTACCGCCTGCCAGAACAAAGGCCAAGACTCGAAGTTGCATACTCTAGTCCTCCGTGGACCAAAAGAAAGGTATACCGCAACTGAAATTAAGAAAGCGAAAACGGGCGTTTTATGCGAGTGTCCAATCGAGCGCGAGTTGCACGAACGACCGCACACCGACGCCCGAGGGGCCTTTGGAAAGCCACGCTTTGCCGTCATCTAGCCAGGCGGTGGAAGCGATGTCGAGATGGATCCACGGGGTCGGGTCGGCAAATTCGCGCAGGAACCAGGCAGCGGTGATGGAGCCGCCATGACGCCCGCCGATGTTGGGTAAATCGGCGAACGCAGACTTCAAATATTCCTTGTATTCCTCGTCCATGGGGAGTTGCCATGCCTTTTCGCCGGCGGCGCGTGCGGCCTTCATGAACTTAGCGAGAAAGTCTTCGTTATTGGTGAAGGCGCCCATGTTGTGATGGCCAAGGGCGACGCCAATGGCGCCGGTTAACGTAGCGGCATCGACGATGTGGGTAGCGCCGTTGCGGTTGGCGTAAGTGAGCGCGTCAGCCAGAATGAGGCGGCCTTCGGCGTCGGTGTTGAGCACTTCAATGGTTTTGCCGGACATCGCGGTAACGATGTCGCCGGGGCGCTGGGCATTGCCGTTGATCATGTTTTCAACGGTAGGGATGTAGCCGGTGACTGGGATGCCGGGCTTGAGTTGGGCGAGTGCGCGCATGGCCCCAATAACGGCGGCGGCGCCGGCCATATCGTATTTCATCTTTTCCATGCCGTCGGAGGGTTTGATGGAAAGGCCGCCGGTGTCGAAGGTGACGCCCTTGCCGACAAGCGCGAGATGATCTCCGCCGGTGGTGGTGGCGGGCTTATATTTCATGACAATGAGGAAGGGCGGGTTGGTGCTGCCTTGGGCGACGCCGAGCAAAGAACCCATGCCGAGCTTGGTCATGGCTTCGGTATCGAGCACTTCGCATTCCAGATTGTATGCAGAGGCCATGGTGCGGGCGGCGGCGACAAGATCGGAGGGCAGAAGCTTGTTGGCGGGCTCGTTCACTAGATCACGCGTGAGGTTTTGCGCTTCGCCAATGATGCGGCCCTGCTCGAAGGCTTGCTGAAGCTCCGGCGTGGCAGCGGTACCGAGGGACAGAACGAACGAGTCGATGCGCTTGTCGTTCTTTTTGGGATCGGACTTATATTTGTCCGCTTCCCAAGCGCCCAAGACTGCGCCTTCAGCGATGGCGGTGACGAGCGGCGCGTCGGCTTGATTGTGCAGCAGGCCGAGGCTGTGTACGCCTTTTGCTTTCAAAGTGCGGACCAGGCTACCGGCGACGCGGCGCGCTTCCACAGGCGAGAACGAAGCGCGCTTGCCGCCGCCAATGACGACGAGTCTTTTGGCGGCAACTCCCTTGCGGGCGATGCAGCACGGCGGTTTCATAGAGCTTGCCGCTGAATTCACCGGACGTCAGAATTTCCGGCAGCCAACCGTTCTGGGCGGCTAAGAGTTGGGGAGGATTTTCGTCGGATTCGAAACAGATGACAGCAAGAGCGTCGAGGCTGAGCTGTTCGACAGGCGAGGTCTCAATTTTGATTTGCATTCTTTAGTTAGGACTTCCATTCTATTGACGCGCGCGGCGCACCATTTCGGCTTTAGCTTCGGCCTTCATTTCGCGAGCTTTGACGGCTTCGCGCTTATCGTGAAACTTTTTGCCCTTACCGACGGCGATCTCTATTTTAATTTTGCCGGATTTCAGGTAAAGTTTGGTGGGGACAATGGTCAAACCTTTTTCGCGGGTTTCGACGCGCAGTTTCTCGATTTCCGACCGGTGGAGCAAGAGTTTGCGCTTGCGGACCGGAGTATGGTTCATGAGGTTGCCGTGGGAATATTCGCTGATATGGGCGTTCATGAGCCATGCCTCGTCTTCAGATATATCGATATAACTCTCTTTGAGCTGAATTTTGCCGGTTTTGGCAGACTTTACCTCCGTACCGGTGAGGACTAGGCCAGCCTCATAGCGGTCGGATAGGAAGTAATCGTGGCCGGCGGAGCGGTTGTCGCTAAGAATTTTAATTGCTGGTTGGTCGGCCAAGGGTTTTTCGCCTTTATTTCCAGTTTCGCCTAATCGTTTGGCAAAAGGTACACGAGAAGTAAGGTAGCAGCGTCAAAGCTTATGAAAACAACACAGGTGAAGACCCGGTTAGGGGTTATCCTAGTTTATAAGGAGTGTTCGGAGGCTTTAAGGTAATAGTACTTTCGCTGGGCGATCCAACTGTAGGGGATTGCCTAAGGGGTGTGAACTAGCTTAGCCTGGAAACTAACCGTGAAAATCCTTAATTCATGGCGGCAGACGGCCGCGATCCTTTGTGCGCTAGCGCTAATCACGCCGCCAGTGGATGCTCACACCCGAAAGGGTGACAAGCTATTAAAAGACGGCCAGAAAGCTGAAGCCGCGCAGGATTACGATGGAGCCCTGACGTTCTATGAGCAGGCGCTGGAAGAGGACTCGCGGGAACCGGCTTATCTTCTGGCGACGAATCGTGTAAAGGTGAAGGCATCCGAGGCGCATATTAGCCAGGGGCGTAAACTCGTTGATCAGCAAAAGCTGGACGCCGCGCTGGTGCAGTTTCAGAAGGCGTTTATGATTGACCCTTCTTCGCCCATCGCTTTGCAGTTGGTGATGCAAACCGATCAGATGGTGAAGGAGAAGGCGAAGGCACCGGACGGCACGGTGATTTTGACGCCCGCGGAACAGAAGCAGCACGAAATGGAGATGCGGATCAATTCGTTGGAAGGGCCGCCTGTGTTACGGCCTATCAATAATCGGATCAGCAACCTGAAGTTCAATAATCAGAACTCACGGGTGATTTACGAGAGCATCGGCAAACTCGCGGGCATTAACGTTTTGTTTGATCCAGCCGGTATCGATACACTAGGCGCGACGACTCGCAATTTTAATCTTGATTTAAACGACACGACGCTGGAAGAAGCGCTGCAATACGTTGCCCTCCTGACTCATACGTTCTGGAAGCCGATTAGCCGTAACGCCATTTTCGTGACGCAAGAGAGCGAGCCGAAGCGCCAGGAATATCAGGATGAAGTGGTGAAGGTGTTTTATATTCAGAACGCCAGCACTGCGAACGAATTTACGGAAATTTTCAACGGCGTGCGTATCGGCGCGAAACTGACGACTGGCATCTTCCAGGTGGCGAGCCAGAATGCGATCATTGCGCGCGGTACACCGGACACGATGGCGCTGGTGGAACGGCTCATCCATGATTTGGATCGAGCCAAGGCCGAAGTTCTGGTGGATGTGCGGGTGTGGGAAGTATCGAGGTCCAAGACGTCCACATTGGGAGCGGCCTTGCAAGGGAATTTGCTCTCAATGACGCCCGGCACGTCAAGCACGAGCACTTCGACCGGCACGACAAGCACGACGACGACCGGCACCACGATCAGCGCGGGCAGTATTGGCAAGCTGTCCATTAATAATTTCTCGCTCGCTTTGCCTAGTGCGATTGCGCAGGCCATTGCCAGCGACGGCAATACGCACCTCTTGGACAACCCGCAGGTTCGCGTGACAGATGGCGGCAAGGGCACATTGAAGATTGGTCAAAAAATTCCATATGTGTCCGGCTCGCTCAATTCGGCGGTCGCGACGCCGGGATCCATTCCCTACGCCACAACGCAGTTCCAACAAATCGACGTCGGTGTGAATATCGATGTGCAGCCTCACGTGAACGGGCCGAACGATATCAGCATGCATATCAAGGTTGAGATTTCGAGCGTGGTGAATACGACCACGATTGCCGGTGTGGCACAACCAATTATCGGTCAGAAGATCAATGAAGCGGATGTTCGCATGAAGGACGGCGAATATAGCTTGTTGGGTGGTTTGTCGAGCGATAGCGATTCAAATACCATGGCGGGATTACCGGGTTTCTCGGCGGTGCCGGTGCTGGGTTATTTGTTTGGGACACGGACGAAAGACAAAGAGAAAGACGATATCATCATCGCGCTGGTGCCTCATATCATTCGCGCACAGCCCATTGATAGTCAGTTAGCGGATGGCGTGTTAGCGGGTACGGAAAAGATGGTTCGCGTCGAACGCCGTCAACCGGTGATGCCGCCTGCTTCCACCGTTCCTGCGCCGATTGTGAACAATCCGCCGGTTCGGCCCGGCACGGGTGCTCCGCAGTTGCCGCCCCCGGGTGGCCAAGCGGAAGCGCTTCCGCCGACGAATAATCCGAAAATGCCAGTTGCGGCCGGCATGAGCAATACAAACGCCATCGTGCGCAATCTGGATCAGCCTGCTTCGCAGCAGTCAATGGCTGTGGCGAATGCACCAACGCAGCAAGCAGTCACGCAGGCTCCTTTGCCGGTAAACGTTCAGCCTCCTGGCACCGAAGTGACTCCGTTGGAGGGAATGCAGCAGATGGGACTGACGCCTGATCCTGCGCCAACTGCGACTCCAGAAGGCGGCAATGATAGTTCATCCTCATCTCCGAGTGCAGCCGTCATTGTGACCGGCTTTGAGACAACGGCAGGCAATGACTCTCCTGTGCCCGTGGGCCAGGAAGTGGATCCCGCCACTGTGCAACCCGGTCCGGAAGTCGTAATAACGCCCATTCCCGAGCCTGCACCCGCGCCGTCAACGGCGAATCCTGACAATGCTTCTTATGCGACGATCGGGCCTGACCCGGAGGTGGCCAAGCCCGCAGCAAAGCGAGTTTCGCTGATGGTCGCGCCTACAGCGAAAGCGCCGCCGGCCGCTCCGAAGCCCGCGGGGCAAACTGCCACCGCAAAGGCCAAACCCACCACCGTGGTTGTGAAAGTACAGTTGGCGAGCGGAACAAAGACAGTAACCGGCAAGCTGAATAGCTCGGGTACTTCCGCTGCGCCTGCTGCGCACACCTCCAAACCTGCGACCGCTGGTGCGGCTACGAAACCGAACGTTGCGCCGCCTGTGCAGTTATTGGAAGGTCATTTGACCCAGGCTGCGGATTCGTCCACCACGACGACGAGCAGCCCAAAGGACAAGTAAATCGGATGAGGTGCCGCGCGGATGTTTCGTTCTAAGTCCAAAGCCTCTCCGGCTCTTGAACGCCGTCGCCGCACCCAGTCGGGATTCTCGCTCGTCGAGTTGATTGTTGCCTTCAGCATCCTCTTGGTTCTTTCGACGATGGCTGTGCCGCTAGCTCGCTATCAGGTTCGACGCCAACGGGAACGGGATCTCATCGCGGATTTGAAAGAGATGAAGCGCGCCATCGACAAGTACAAAGACCTCTGCGACGCGGGCAAGATTCCGGCTGGCGATCCAGATACCTACTGCTACCCGACCAAACTGGACGTCTTAGTGGATGGCGTAAAGATGAACAACACGCTCAGCGGCAATGGCCAAAGCAGCAAAGTAAAGTTTCTGCGAAAGATTCCGAAAGATCCCTTTACCGGGGATACCGATTGGGGCTTGCGCAGTATGCAGGATGATCCTACCTCCAATTCCTGGGGTGGGCAGAATGTCTTCAATGTGTACACAAAAACAATGGATCGGGCCAGTGACGGTAAGCCTTATTCCGAGTGGTAAGAGGCGGGCAGACAGATTGTGAAGAAATTCTTCAAAGGCGCGCAGCGAGGATTTACGCTGATCGAACTGATGGTGGTCATGGCCATCATTTCGCTGCTGCTGTTTTTTGCGGTTCCGGTGTATGAGAAATCGATCATCCGCTCGAAAGAAGCCGTTCTGCACCATAATCTGGAAGCTATTCGAAACATGATTGACGAGTACACCATCGATAAGCAAAAAGCGCCCGATTCGCTGGATGATCTGGTCTCGGAAGGCTATTTGCGCCAGATTCCGCAAGATCCCATGACCAACTCCAACCAGACTTGGAAAACGGTCATGGAAGAAACCGCGGTGGCTGGGTCTACCGGCAGTCCAGGCCTGTTCGACGTGCATAGCGGCTCGGACAAAAAGGCCTTAGACGGCACCAATTACGCCGATTGGTAGAGTTTCGCGCTGGGCGCTTGCTAAACTAGAACAAGTTGTTTCCTTCTTATTTTCCCCGATCGTCTAATGGTAGGACAGCGGCCTTTGGAGCCGTGAATCGTGGTTCGAATCCATGTCGGGGAGCCATCCCACCATTCGCTAATTCCATTTAAGTTATGTATACGTCGGAAACCACTCCCGCCGTGGATTCGAAACTTGAACTCGCCTGAAAGGTCAACCCCTGCACTATCGCAATGTGAGAACCTCGGGTTAGGGAGCTAAATCTTGGGTGCAAAGACCTGGATGTTGGTGTATGCAGATGATAACGCCAAAGCAGCATTAAGAGCCGGACACCCACTGAATCGTGACGCAACTTTGCAGCTTGCCCAAAGCCTATTTCCCAAGGACAAGCTTGCTCTGATAAGAGGGAGATCTCTCGTACACCTGCCCCCCTGATGACGAAATCCACGCTGGTTGTTTTCCCAACGTATCTGTCGTCGCGGCAAAGGAGTTTGGGATCGACTATCCGTCGAAACTGCCGGTGTCATTTATTCGAAGCTCGGGCATGGTTTACCTACATGCGATGCACC
>CAWJBS010000114.1:0-191666 GCA_963840845.1 Bryobacterales bacterium | reverse complement strand
CACGACGTTGGAACGCAACCCGTCTAATTCCTATTTCCTTAAGATTTCGCCTATCCAACTCCCAAATGCGTCTGTCCCCGTTTGGACTAAATGCGTCTGTCCCCGTTGGGACTCCGTTGGGACTGGATCCGTGCAGCTCCCCGCTAGCCCCTCCCCCAAACCACCATTAACATTCCCTCACCTCCCATCCCGAACTTTTCCCCTCATCCAAACTCCCACCACCCGACACTTTTCTTCCTCCACATCCATCTCACAAGCAGAGGCGCACAGCGTCATGAACAGCAGAATATGGGGCCATCGCGGTTGCCGCGGTCCAAGAAATCCACCTGAAAATTCACTCACGGCCTTCCAGTTAGCAATCGACTCCGGCGTCGGCGGTATCGAGCTTGATGTCTTCCTAACCTCCGACGGCGTCCCGGTCGTCTTTCACGACCCCACCCTCCCCCGCATGACCAAAGTCAGCGGCGCCATAACCTCTCTCACACTCCGCGAAGTCAAGCAACTCCGTCTCCTCACCCCTGCCGGCCGCCCTTCGAAAGAAACCATCCCCACTCTCGCCGAAGTCCTCGACCTCGTCTCCCACACCCTTGCCCAATCTCCTACCTTCGTAGTAAATATCGAGATCAAAGACCCCGCCTCTGTCGCAGCCGTCGCCGCCCTCATCATGCAACGCCTCGCCCAGGGTTGGACCTCCCAGAACTTCCTGCTAAGTTCTTTCCACATGCCCACCCTTCGCCTGGTCAGAGCGCTCCTCCCGGAAATCCCCGTCGGCACTCTCTTTGAATGTGATGTTTCCAGCCTCCCAATCCAAATGTCCGAAACCGCCGACCTCCAACCTGCCACCATCAACATCCCGATTACCGCGCTTAACTCCACGACCTTCGAACAAATCACCGCTGCAGGCGCACGCCCTGTCGTCTGGACTCCCGACGAGGCCAATCCCAACTCACTCACTCAGCTCTCTCGCGACCAACTCATCAAAAACATCCGCGAGCGCGACTTCATCACCATTACCGATTTCCCCAAGGAACTCCTGCATTGGCTCAAGCCCAGTAAAACCAAAGCGACTGTCACGGGAGTTCTGGCCGCTTGTCTCGCCTTCAGTCAACAAGACATGCTCTTCCGTCCCACTGAGTCGGGCCTCGAAAGGCTGAAGCCTCCTTCCGATTACCCGGAACTCCAACTGTTCGGCTTTCGCGAGCAGCCCGTTACTGCCGAAGACGGTGTGCCCATCATGGTGTGGGAACGCAAAGGCGCAATCGATCGCCCACACTTTCTCCTTTTCCACGGCAACCGCGCCCATTGGGGCGACACCGGCGCGGGAGATCCCTCCAAAGACCGCCGCGCCCGTCTGAAATTCATTAGAGAGTTGGCCGCCTCCGGTGCTGGCGTAACCGCAGTCACTCTCCGCGGCTTCGGTCGTAGCTCAGCCCGGCCCAGTGAAATGGGCTTCCTTCGCGACCTCCGTGCCGTAGTAGAGCACGTTACCGCCCGCGGCTATAACCACCAGCGCCTTGTCGTCGCTGGTGAGTCACTCGGCACCTGGGCCGCTACCCAGACCGCTGCTTTTCTGACACAGCGCCACACTCCTCCCTCTCTCTTGTCACTGCAAAACCCGTTCACCTCCATGGCGGAGGTCGGTGAGTCAGTCGTCTCCCATCTCCCGCTTGTCCGTTCTCTGCACATCGGTCTTTCGGCCTCTTCGCTCGACCGCCACGTCTTAACAAGCCACTTCTATACGGCTAATTTATTGAAAGAAGCTTGTCCCCGGCACTCTCCTCCACATCGCCACCTCCGGCAAGGACGACCTGGTTCATCCCTCCCACAGCGACCGCCTCACTCAAATCGCCCAATCCCGTAGCCTGCGCGTCGTCAGAGATGTCTTCGCCAACGCCCTCCACTCCACTATTCCTCCCATTGAATACGCTCAGCGCCTCCTTAGTCTGGCCACTCAGTCATGCGGCGGCAGTGACGCTTCCGACCTCACTCACCTCTGGGGCGACTCACTTCGAGCCATCGAAAAAGTCGATCACCTCCCGTACTTATAGTGATAGAGTGTCTGTGTAAGCCAAGTAACAAGAGCTCGAAAGTAAATCAATGTCATTCCTGAAGAAGTCTCTGCAGAAACGCATACAAGAGTTGCGTCATTCGATCGAAGCGCAAACCACCGAGTTAGCGGCCTATGAGCAAGTCTTGGCGCTCGAAACCGGTACCCTCACCACTCTCTCCCCCGCGCCCGCTGCCGTCGCCGCTGTCGTCAAAAAACACAGCACCGCCCAGCATGCTTCGCAGAAGACGGCTAAGAAAGTGGTGAATCCGCCGCGACTGCCGCTCCTATCGTTACTGGTGAATTCAATGGCAGCCGTTCAGACTTTGTCGCTTCCGTGTTGAAACAGCGCGGCGCCGCAGGGGTCACTCCGTCAGAAATCTCCGCCGCTTTTGCTGCCCGCAAAATTGCCGTCCAAAAGAATCTTGTCTATAACGTGTTGAGCTTGATGTTCAAGCAAAAGAAAGTTCGTAAGTCCGACGGAAGATACTTCCTATCGGCAAGTAACGCCAAAGCTTCAGCCACCGCTCCTGCCAAATCGCCTGCGCCCCCTAACAAGAAAAACCGTATTAGTGAAGAAGGCATGCGCCGCATTATCGCCGCCACTAAGAAGCGCTGGGCCAAAGCGCGCGCAGCCAAGAAGTCCCGCTAATTCCCGTCTTTGATCAGAAACTCCGCTAGTCTCTTCCTGATCGATTCCGGCGTATCCGCCACCACATTACAGAAGTCTCCGTCATACTCCTGCGTAACGACCGCTGCCCGTTCATGCAACAAATGCAGCGCCCGGCCCTCGCTCACCGGTAGTCGAAAGTGATGCCGTGTCACCGGATCCATCACAATTTCACTATCGATTAACTCCAGCAGCCGGCTCAATCCTTCGCCCGTCTTGCCTGAAACCAATACCGCCTTCGTCTTATTGAGCCGCGCCGTTTCTCCCAGTAAGCGGTGAGTCACCGCCTCTAGATCCGCTGTCTCCAACCCGTTCGGGAGCGCATCACACTTATTCAGCACCAGAATCTGCGGCGTTCCTTCGGCGTGTATTTCGCCCAGCACCTTCATCACGTGTTCCGTCTGTTCCGCTGCCACGGCCGACGTTAAGTCCACTACATGCAGCAACAGCACTGCCGACGTCACTTCTTCTAACGTCGCCCGAAAGGCATCCACTAAGGTTGTTGGGAGGTTGCGTATGAATCCCACCGTGTCGCTCAACAGAACCCGCCGGTGCGAAGGCAACGTCACCTTCCGTACAATCGGATCCAGCGTCGCAAACATCTTCGCGTCCGCCAAAACATCCGCTCCGCTCAGCCGGTTGAACAGCGTCGATTTGCCCGCGTTCGTATAACCCACCAAACTCACTGTGGAAAGCGGAACCGCCTGCCGCTGCGCCCGTTGTACCCCGCGCGTCGTGCGCACCCGCGCAATTTCGCTCTTGAGTTTCGCAATGCGGCTGCCAATCCGCCGCCGGTCCGTCTCTAATTTCGTTTCACCAGGACCGCGTGTGCCAATGCCACCGCCTAATCGCGACATCTCCGCGCCATGTCCCGACAAGCGCGGAAGTAAGTAACTCAACTGCGCCAGCTCTACCTGCAATTGTCCTTCGCTGGTTCGCGCCCGGCTCGCAAAAATGTCCAGAATCAGCTGCGTCCGGTCAATCACCTTCACTTGTAACAGCTTTTCCAGGTTGCGCAGTTGCGTGGGCGAAAGTTCGTGGTCGAAAATAACTGTGTCAATCTCATCGGCATGTACCAGAGCCTTCAGCTCTTCCACTTTGCCTGAACCGATCAACGTCGCCGAGTCCAGCGCCGGCCGGGCCTGTTTAAATCGCCCCGCCACCAACGCGCCCGCACTTTCCGTGAGCGTCGCTAATTCTTCCAGAGACTCGTCAACGCTCTCCGTCGCATCCAGCCGGTTGGCTTCGGCGCCGGGTTGAGTGGAACGCCGCCGCGCGGTCACTTCCACTCCTACAATGAGCGCTCGCTCAACGCCCGTTGACACTCAAGAGTGACTTTCTTCGTCTGCGTCGTTGCCAGACATCGGCACGCCCGGAATCGACCCACCCACCGCCGCACCCGCACTATGTGCTGCGGCCGCGTGAGTAGCCGTCGCCGTTGGCTTTGAGATCACCACCGTCGAAATGGCATGCTTGAAAATCAACTGCTCCTGGTTATTCGTCTCCAGGATCACCGAATATTTATCGAAACTCTTAATTCGGCCGGACAACTTTACCCCGCTCATCAGATAGATCGTGAGAAAGGTCTTGTCCTTCCTTGTGTTGTTTAAAAACGCTTCCTGTATGTTTTGCGCAGGCTTTTCCAATTGAATATCCTTCTACCGAATTTGATGTGCTCCTGTTAAACGACTTGGCTAACACGAGACACCCCCTCAATCTGTCCACGCATTTTCGGAGGAGTAATGAACGCGCGGTACTTGTCTTTATCTTATATCTCTCTCGGCGTTTAAGCGTTTAAATCAGTACAAAACCATCACTTCGAGGGTTTTATACCTTTCGTAACTACCCTCCTCGAACCAATAAGCGTATTTTCAGTCGCAACTCCCACCACAAAATCAAAAAAAGGTAAGCCTTTTCCCCTCAACGTGTTCAAAACCTCAAAACCCCGGAAAACGACCCCTTCCTCCGATCCTTTTGGCACGCCCTCGCCATCTCCTCCGCCTGACCAAACTTCGTTTTCAGTCACAGCTCTCGCAAGAAAACCGAAAATACCTGTAACTCATTCCCCCTCAACACCTTCCAGCCATTTCCTCACCCGCCAAAAGCAAAAACTCAATCCGTCCGCGCGGCGCTTCAAGCTAATTTCACCCCAGGAGCCCTCAAAAAGCTCACTTCAATTCAATTAGGAAATTCACATGAAAATGAACCGTGAACAACGCCGCGCTCTCGATAATGCCATCCAGAACGCGATTCACAACGTCCAGTCCCAACTGGCCGACCTCACTCCCGATCCCGCCGCGGATCCCAAAAAAGAAGTGTCCGAAGCGCAACTAAACGCCAATCGCGCCAACGCGCAACACAGCACGGGTCCCACCAGCGAGGCAGGACGCAAGAAAATTTCGCAAAACGCCCTCAAGACGGGGTTGACGGGCGCGCAAGTCCTCCTTCCAACAGATGACGCCGCTCGCTACGAGGCGCATGTCCGCGACTATCAAAACGAGTTTCTGCCAGTCGGTCCTGAAGAGACGCATCTCTTGCAATCGATCATCGACACCCGCTGGCGGCTTGCGCGCATCCCCGGTCTGGAAAGCGCACTTCTCGATCTCGCACGCCGCAACCTAGTCAACGAACAACCCGCACTGGCCGACAATCCGCCGATCGTGCTGGAAATGCAGGCGCGCCTTCATCTCGAGCGCGATCTGCGCAATTTGCACTTGCAGGAAAACCGTCTAGTGCGCCGCCGCGAGCGCGAAATGAAGGAGCTGCGCGAACTGCAGGCGGCCCGCAAAGCGGCCAAGCCGGCGCAAGCCCTTGAAAAGAAAGCAGCAGCTGCACCTCAAGCAGAAAATGGGTTTGTTTTTACGCCTCCCAATTTGGATGACTTTCTAGCCATCCTTACCCCCGAAACACGCGCACAATTGCTCAAGGAGATGGCCGAATCCCGCGCTGCGGACGCCGAAAACCAGCAAGCGGTCGCTTAGATCTTCGAAATCCGATGCCGTTTTACGCCGCCCAAACCCGACGTGTGTCCGTTCTTGTTAGGGTTCATTTGCGACATCGAAGGTGCTAGTGGTACTACCGGGAATTTTCGTCCACCCCATTTTCTGCCATTCTCCATTGGGGATAGTAACGCAGAGACTACAGCCTACTATCACCCGGAGAAAAAACAAAAAACATGCCGACTTGGACACTCACTCCAGCAAACGGAAACCAATCTAGTTTTGAGATTGCCAATTACAAGCCGACCCCAAAGGCGTCGTGCTCAACTTCGCAATCACTTCAAACACCGGGACCGAAACTTTTCATCTCGCTCCCCAAGGCAAGCAAGGCGAACTCCCTGGCATCCTCAGCGGTGGCTTGGGCGCTCTGTCAAACGTGGCCGGTGCGGCGGGCGGCTTTAAAATGGCCGAAGCCGCCATCTCCAAGATCGATAGTGAAGGTGCCTTCCAAATGGGTGGCGCTGAATCCAAAGTAACTGAACTCGCCGGCGGCATCCTGGGTGCGTTCCTCGCTCATACCGCTGAGCAAACTGCCACCAAAATGTACGCCAACCGCGACATCGATAGCGGTAATTACTACAACAGCGGCAACCAACTCGTTTTCCCGGCCCCATCCATGTGGACGGTTCCGGAACCAAGTCAGCTAATCGCGTTTCGGGGTGGCGATCTCTCTAGGCGTGCTTGGTGGCGCTCTGCCATCGCAAAGGGGGCGGTCAAACCCGCCCTCTCTCTTTGTTTCCTTATTAAGTAAGCGCTTTCATTTTGGGCGCGCGTGATATAAATCATAGGATCGCTCTTGCGCTCTCCAAGCGCTGCTTTCCCGGTCCCAGTGAGACTCGACACACAACATGCACTTTCCCATCGCTCTCTTCTTACTTCAGGCGTCTAAACAACTCGTTTCGCTCAGCCCCGTTGACATCGTCATCATTGCCCTTTATTTCCTGATGGTGCTCGGCATTGGCTACTACTTGAAGAACTTCACCAAAACCGGCGAAGACTTCTTCCTCGCCGGCCGCGACATGACCGCCTGGATCGCCGGCCTAGCTTCGTGGCCGCCAACCTCGGCGCTCTGGAACTCATGGGCTGGGCCGGCTCCGCCTATCAATACGGCATTCTCGCCACTCACTGGTATTGGATCGGCGCCATCCCCGCCATGCTCTTCCTGGCCATTGTGATGATGCCGTTCTATTACATCTCGAAAACCCACTCCGTCCCGGGCTACCTCAAACTGCGCTTCGGCGAACCCGCCCGCGCCTGCTCTCCGCCATCTCCTTCGGCTTCATGACCGTCCTCATGAGCGGCATCAACATGTACTCCATGGCGCTGGTCATGCAGGTCGTCCTGGGCTGGGATATCAACTTCAGCATCTGGGTTTCCTCCCTCACCGTGGCGGTCTACGTCGTCCTCGGCGGCCTGCTCTCGGCCATCTTCAACGAAGTGCTGCAGTTCGTCCTGATCTGGCTGGGCGCGCTGCTCATCTCCATCCTCGGGCTGATCGAAGCCGGCGGCTGGAGCGGCATGGTGGCACGCATCCACCAACGCTTGCCCGACGGCAGGATTACACTCACATGTGGCGCACCATGGGTCACTTCACCGACAACCCCATGGGCATCCACTGGACCGGCATCGTGTTCGGCCTCGGCTTCGTCATCTCCTTCGGCTACTGGACCACCGATTTCCTCGTCGTGCAGCGCGTCCTCGCGGCCAAGGATCTGCGCTCGCGCCAAGATGGCCCCCATCATCGGCGCGGCTTTCAAAATGGCCGTGCCGTTCATCGTCATTCTGCCCGGTCTTCTGGGTCTCGCGGTTCTGCCCGATAAGCTCGTGGGCGAATCGGCCCAGGCGCTGCCAATCCGGGTCCACACCTATAACGAAGTCCTGCCGCTCATGCTGGCTCGTTACTGCGGTCCGGGTCTGCTAGGTCTCGGCATCACCGCTTTGATCGCCGGCTTCATGTCAGGCATGGCCGGCAACGTCAGCGCCTTCGCCACTGTCTGGACTTACGATATCTACCGCGCCGTCATCAAGAAAGATGCCGACGATTCTCACTACGTCAGCATGGGCCGCTGGTGTACCGTCCTCGGCGTTCTCGTCAGTATCGGCACCGCCTATCTCGTGATGCAGTCCAACAGCATCATGGATTACGTTCAGGCCTTGTTCAGCTTCTTCATTGCCCCGCTTTTTGGCACTGTCATTCTCG
This sequence comes from Bryobacterales bacterium, assembly GCA_963840845.1. Taxonomy (GTDB): domain Bacteria; phylum Acidobacteriota; class Terriglobia; order Bryobacterales; family Bryobacteraceae; genus Bog-105. The sequence continues at coordinate 183,750 of CAWJBS010000114.1, read as the reverse complement.
GCATGCTTTGGAAACGCGCCACACCCGCCGGCGGCTTCTGGGGTCTGCTCATCGGCACGCTGAGTCTCTGTCGGCATGTGGCTCTGGGTTCAACAAGTCCCCTCGGCGCTCAGCATCATCGCTCTGTCGCCGAACGCCAAACCCATGGCCGAGAACATGTTTCGCGCTCTTTGGGGTTGGATCATCTGCGTCGCTGTCACGGTCGGCGTCAGTATGTCACCCCTCCCAAGCCCGAAGCGGAACTCGTCAACTTGGTCTACGGCTCTACCGACATTCCGTCCGAAGGCGATCTCGCCTTGTGGCACAGCCCATCTTCTGGGCGGTCATCGTCGCCGTTGCCTTGGTTATTGTCAACATCATTTTCTGGTAAATCAACATGCATGAACACGGTCGTCTCCCCATCTGGTTCTTCATCGGCGTGCTGCTCACCGCCTACGGCGTGCTGATTTTAGGCGCCGGCCTCTACGGCTATCCCGCCCGGCCAACGTCGTGCTTGACGAACTCCACATCGGCATCTGGTGGGGTATTTTGTTGCTCCTCGTCGGCCTCTTTTACGTTTTACGCTTTTACCCCAGGAAACAGTAATGTCATGCTACTCACTAAATCAACCGCCAAGGTCGGACTCATCGTCGGCAACCGCGGCTTCTTTCCCGGATCACCTCGCCGCCGAGGGCCGCGAAGACATGTTGCGCGTCTTGGGCACGGCGGGTGTCGAAGTCGTCTCTCTCAGCACCGCAAGAGACCAGCTATGGCGCTGTGGAAAGCTTCGAAGAAGCGAAGAGATGCGCGGACCTCTTCCGCCAGCATCGCGATACGCATCGATGGCGTTATCGTCACTCTGCCCAACTTCGGCGACGAACGCGCCATTGCCGATACCCTGCGCCGCTCGGGTCTGAATGTACCCGTGCTGATTCAGGCCACGCCCGATGCCGCCGGCAAAATGACCATCGCCGACCGCCGCGATAGCTTCTGCGGCAAGATGTCGGCCTGCAATAACCTGATGCAGTACGGCATCCCGTACTCGCTCACCACGCTGCATACCGAAGCTCCCGATTCAGCCGAGTTTCAAGAAAGACCTGGACTGGTTCGCTCGGCGTTTGCCGTGTCGTGCGCGGGTTGCGCAACCTCCGCATCGGCGCCATCGGCGCTCGTCCCCAGGCCTTCAACACCGTTCGCTACAGCGAGAAGATTCTCGAAGCCACCGGCATCTCTGTCATCACCATCGATCTCTCCGAAATCCTCGGCCGCATCGAAAAAATGAAAGACGACGATCCCGCCGGCCAAGCCAAACTCAAGGCCATTCAAGCCTACGTCGCCACCGAAGACGTGCCCGCCGCCTCGCTGATGAAGATGGCCAAACTGGGCGCGGTCGTCGATGGTTGGATGAGCGAGACCGACATCGCCATCAGCGCTGTGCAGTGCTGGACCTCGCTGGAAGAATACTTCGGCGTTGTCCCTTGCACCGTGATGAGCATGATGAGCAACGAGTCTGATGTCTAGCGCCTGCGAAGTGGATATCGCCGGCGTCGTTGGCATGCACGCTCTGCGCTTGGCATCGGAAACACCCAGCGCGCTGCTCGATTGGAATAACAACTACGGCGACGATCCCGAACAAGGCCGTCTGCTTCCATTGCAGCAATTTGCCCAAGCATTTCTTTGCCGACATGAAGATGGATTTCCAGGAGATCATCGCCGGTACCGTGGGCAAGCTCAACACCTTCGGTACCGTCGTCGGCAAAGTCAAAGCGGCTCCCATGAGCTTCTGCCGCATTCTCGACCGACGACCGCGCCGGCCGCGTCCGCGGCTATGTCGGCGATGGCCGCTTCACCGACGATCCGCTGCTCACCTTCGGCGGCGCGGGCGTTGTGGAAATCCCTCGTCTCCAAGACTTGTTGCGCTTCATCTGCGAGCGTGGTTTCGAACACCACACCGCGGCTAATCTCGCGCCCGTTTCCGATATCGTCTATGAAGCCACTACCAAATATCTAAACTGGGATATGTATTGGCATAAAGCATGAGCATTGTAGTCGCCGGAGTTGATTTTGGCACGCTAAGTGTCCGCGTTTCTATCTTCGACAATGAGAAAGGCCGTCTCGGTTCGGGTGTGGCGGAATATCCGCTGCACCGCAAACGCGAAGACCCCGACCACGCTACCCAAAGCCACGCAGACCACATGTCGGCGCTGGCGGAGGCCATGCACAAAGCCCTGGATAATGCAGGCGTGCCGGGCAGCGCGGTCAAATCCATTGCGCTCGATACCACCGGCTCCAGCGTCATTCCGGTCGGCGACGATCTTGAACCGCTCGACGATTACTATCTCTGGTGTGACCACCGCGCCTGGCGCGAAGCCCAGGAAATCACCGAAAAGGCCCATGAATCCGGCCTCGCTCGCCATCAAGTGGTGCGGCGGTGCCTACTCGTCTGAATGGGGCTTCTCCAAGCTGCTCCACTGGCTCCGACACAACCCCGATAAACGCGACCATTTCGTCACCGCCTTCGAACATTGCGACTACGTAGTCACCGTCTTGTGCGGCATCCACACCATCGCCAACGCCCCGCGCAGCATCTGCGCCATGGGCCATAAATGGATGTGGAACGAATCGCTCGGTGGTCTCCCGCCGGAAGGCTTCCTGATCAAAGTCGACCCGCTGCTCAAGGGCATGCGCGACAAAATTGGGCGGCCGCTATCGCACCTCGAACTCCATCGCCGGAACTCTTGTGCGATGAATGGGCCGGCAAGCTCGGCCTGCAGCCCGGCATCCCCATCCCCGTAGGCGCGTTCGATGCTCATTGGGATGCCATCGGCGCGGGCGTCGAACTGGGCGATGTTGTCAATGTGATCGGCACGTCCACCTGCATCATCGGCCTCAGCGACAAGGCCAGCCTGGTCCCCGGTGTCTGCGGCGTTGTGCCAGGCTCCGTCGATCCGCAATGACCGGCATCGAAGCCGGACTTTCCGCTGTCGGCGACATCTTCGACGCCATCGCTCGCCGCGCGGGCACTACGCGCCGAGCACTCTCGCGCGGTCTCGAAGATTACCGCGCCGGCCAAACCGGCCTGCTGCGCATGACCTGGGACAACGGCGATCGCACCGTTCTCGTCAATCCTGAATTGGGCGGCATCACTTTCGGTTGGCATCTCACCAGCACGCCGCAGGATGAATTGTTCGCCGCCATCGAAGGCACCGCCTTCCACACCCGCATCATTCTCGACCGCATGGCCGAACACGGCGCCGCCGATCGACCGCATCATCAACGGCGGCGGCATCCCGCAACAGAACGCAGCTACTCAATCAGATTTACGCCAACGTGCTCAACAAGCCCATTCTGGTTCCCCAAGGCGACGTCACCAGTCTCGGCTCGGCCATCTTTGCGTTCCTCGCCGCCCGTGGTTTCTCCACTATTGATCAAGCGCAAGCCGCCCTCTGCCCCAAGCACAAGGTCTACAAGCCGCAACCCCAAGCCGTAGCCGTCTACGAAGACCTATTCCGCATTTATAAGCGCCTTTACTTCGGCTTCGGGGCTAAGAAGTCTGAACCGGTGCTAGTGGGCGACGTCCTGCCCAGTCTGCGCCGCATCGCCTCCCAGGTGAGGTCTGCCAAATGGAGCTAAAATCTCTTCGCGAAGAAGTCCTCGAAGCCAACCTCGCACTCGTGAGAACGCGGCCTGGTGATCTTCACCTTCGGCAACGCCAGCGGTTACGATGCCGCCACCGGCCGGGTCGTCATTAAACCCAGTGGCGTTGCTTACGACAAACTAACGCCCGCCGATCTGGTCATGACCGATCTCAAAGGCAACATCCTGGCGGGAAGCACCCTTCGCCCTTCGTCCGACTTACCCACTCACTTGGCTCTCTATCAAGCCTTCCCGGGCGTCCACGGCGTAGTTCATACCCATTCCCGCTACGCCACATCCTGGGCGCAAGCCGGCGTGGAGATCCCCTGTCTTGGCACCACCCATGCCGATTACTTCCAAGGCCCTATCCCGATCACACCAGCCATGACACCTCACGAAATCCAAAGTGAGTACGAATGGAACACCGGTCAAGTCATCATCAAACGTTTCCAAGGTCTCGATCCGCTCAAGACCACTGCCGTGCTCGTAAATGGTCACGCTCCCTTCTGCTGGGGTGCCAGCGTCACCGACGCCGCCCATACCGCCGAGATTGTCGAAGAACTGGCGCACATGGCGTTCCTCACTGTCACAATCAAGGCCGACGTCGCCGGCCTGCCCGGACGTTTTGCGCGACAAGCACTTCCTCCGCAAGCACGGCCCTGCTGCATACTATGGTCAAAATACTCCCGTCAAAGGCTGAAATGGCGCACGCCGCCGCGCAACACGCGGCAGCATCTTTGCGCACTCTGTTATCGGCCAAACCATCCGTCCGTCTCCTAGCCGCCACCGGCGCTTCGCAATTTGAGTTCTTAGAACAACTTGGGGCAGAGCAGGGAATTGATTGGCCGCGCGTGGAACTGTTTCATCTGGATGAGTATGTCGGCATCTCCGCTGCTCACCCCGCCAGCTTCGCCAAATACATCAAGGAACGCATCATCCAGCCCTTCGGCATCGTGAAGTATCACCTGCTCGACGGAACGCGCGACCCGCACCAAGTCGCCGCCGAAATGGGTCGAAGCCATTTCCGCCGCACCCATCGATCTCGCCTTCTGCGGCATCGGCGAGAATGGCCATTTAGCCTTCAACGATCCACCCGCCGACTTTGAAACCGACGTGCCCTATCTCGTCGTCAATCTAGATGAAGCGTGCCGCCGCCAGCAAGTCGGCGAAGGCTGGTTCGCCGGCTTTGACGATGTCCCCAAGCAGGCATTAAGCATCAGCATTCACCAGCTTATGAAGGCAAACGAAATCATCTGCGTCGTCCCCGATGCTCGTAAAGCTGCCGCCGTAAAGTTGTGCGTCGACTGGACCCGTTTCCCCCGACGCCCCCGCCTCCATCCTGCGCGTCCACCCCAATGCGACTATCTACCTCGATCCCGCTTCTGCTCGCGATATCGCTAGCTGACAGTCACAGTCTGTTTAGCGTGCGATAGGCATCGCCCCGCCTACCATAACCGTTACACCCCTGTCAGCGAATGTTTCATGGTAAAAATGACCGTTCAGTGGAGAGTGCAACGATAAAACAGTAGTAGGTTTTCTGAAAGGTGAGCCGTAAAGTGTCGATCCTTACGTTATGGAAAATCAAACATGAAAGACAAGAACTGTAGATTTATCTCAAGAGCGAACTCGCTTTTTGTCGCCCTTCTTTTCGTCGCTAGTTTGCACTCGTCGGCGCAATCCATTACCACCCCACAGGTTCGCGATGTCGTTCGGAATGGCGCTATTAAAGCCACACTTCCAGCCGAGCAAATCATGCATCTCGATGTTATGTTGCCGTTGCATAAGTCTACCCAGCCGGCCTTGATGCCTTTCTCCACGATCTTTACGATCCAGCCAGCCCTACATACGGCCATTATCTAAAGGCAACGGAGTTCACAGCAAAGTAGGCCCCAGCCAGGAGGATTATGATGCGCTGGTAAGTTTTGCGAAGACGCACGGCTTCTCCGTAACCGGTGGAACACGCGCCGGAAGCCAAGTGCAGATCTCAGGACCGGTTAGCGCAGTCGAAGCTGCCTTGCACATAGACGTGTTGACCTATCAGCATCCCACTGAGAATCGTGATTTACTATTCACAGGACCGCGAACCTAAAGTTGACTTACCGTTTAAGTTATGGCACATCAGCAGCCTAATTATCATTACTTCCGCCACCAGCGCGCGAAGTGAACGGTCCTGCGGCCGTCCCGGGCAGCGGCCCCGGTGGTTTGTTCTGAATAGCGACATGCGGCGCGCCTACTATAGCGGTAAAAGAACCGGAGCGGGCCAGCATTCTCGGCATAGTCAGCCTGGGCGGTACTAACCTGGCGGACGTCCAAACGTACTTGAGCAATACCCACCCAACTTCCACAGTTCCCATCGCTCTTTATTCTACCGACGGTACCGCCGTCACTCTGGCTAATGCAATGACGCAGAACAGACGATTGATATAGTTCAGGCCATCGGCATGGCGCCTGGATTGGCTAGCTTGACCGTGTATGTTTTCTCCGACGGCCATGATGCCGCACTTCTCAGCGCCATCGTCTCCCATGACCCGCTCCCAGCCACGATCTCCGATTCCTGGTACGGCGACGATAGTCCGGCCCCGCTCGAACCATACTTCAAACAGATGGCGGCACAGGGACAAAGCTTTTTTGCAGCTTCGGGCGATAACGCAAAAAGCTGGTCATTATCAGCGGGCAGCGTTGCCGGATATGCAGAGGACCCTTGGGTAACGGCTGTCGGCGGTACCATTCTCAAAACGACCAAGTGGCGGTGCTTGGGCATCAGAAGTGGTGTGGATGAAAGCGCCGGAGGGGTATCCCGCACATGCTTGCCATTCCTTCCTGGCAACAACTTCCTGGTGTCATCAACGGAGCGAACAAGGGTTCAACCATCTATCGAAATGGTCCCGATGTGGTGGCGAACCAAGCATCACTCTACTCTTGTTCCAACTCAGGTTGCGGGGGAAATTACGGAGGCACGAGTTTTGCCGCTCCGATGTGGGCTGGCTAAATGCTTGCCCTTATCAACGAGCAAAGAGCCTCCGTTGGCGGTAATCCCATTGGGTTCATCAACCCAACGATCTATGCGAAAATCTCACCTCGAGCTATGGCACCAATTTTCACGACATCACCAGCGGAACGTCGGGGAGCTACTCGGCCACCACTCGCTATGATCTCGCAGCGGGTGGGGCAGCCCGAAAGGAGATGCCCTCGTCCAGAATCCGGGAGTGGCCGTTCCCTATGTCCTCTATGACGCGGCGAAGAGCGCTATATCGGAAATTACGGGCGCGCCGGGCTCGTGCCGGTAATCACAGGCCCTGGCGCATCAAACCAACGTAATGCGTATGTGAACAGCCAGAGTCCACTGCCGGGGAACTTCGTCCCTCGCGGCAGCCAAGTCAGGACTTCTTGGTGATTGGACCCACTCCTTGAGTTCGCTTCGTTGTCGTAAAAGGGGAGGTGAGAAAGCGGCGTCAAGACAGCGATCTTACCTCTCGTCTGCTGCAAACTCCCTTGTTGAGCTCCGTGTAATCTTCAACCGACTAGTATTTGCGTAATGAAACTATCGTGTCGCATAATCGGCTAACTAAACTCGAAGGGTTATGTGATGCGATTGTCAAACTTGTTCCGCCTGCTATACTGACGCTATTTCTCGGTGCCATTTCAACCTCCGCGCAAGTCGCGGAGCCTTTCCTTCCGGCCGGTAGATGCCGGCTATAGCTCCGCGCTTGGCCGCATATCTTCGTAGCGCCTGATCCAAGTCAACTTCATATCTATAATCCGGCCACTCAGTCAGACCAAGCCGTGCGCTCGGAGAACTACCTCTCAATCTGTCTTTAAGCCCTGATGGCACCCACGCGGCTGTCGCCTTCTCAGATGCCGTCGCCTATGTCGATCTCCAATCGGCTGCTGTGGTTAAGATCTTTCCAAATCTTTCCGTTGGCACCGGCAAAGTGATTCTCGGCAGCGGCTACATTTATGTATTCCCTACAAATTCAGGCAATGTTCTCTCGGTCAATATCAGCTCAGGGCAGGCCACATCTGTCGGTCCATTTAGTGTGAGCGGCGGGGTCTTTGATTCCTCCGATAACGCAATTTACAGCGGCTCAACGCAATACTCGCCATATATCCTCGACCGTTTCGATGCCTCTGGCGGCGCCATTGGGAGCGGCGCACCCACTTGTCGCCTGACTCTTCCGCGTTTACCTCCGTCAGCCCGCTCTTCCTTTCGCAAGACGGTTCCATCCTTTATACGGGTTCTGGCACCGTGTTCCAAGCTTCTGCCGACGCCAACAAAGATATGCTTTATCTCGGCTCCTTGGCAGGTGTGTACAGCATCCAAAGTTTGTCAGCGTCGCCTTCCAACCAAATTGCGGTCATTCCGCAAGTGCAACTCGACGCCGTCGGCCCCCAAGCCCTCGCCGACACGTTCGTCAATCTTTTCTCGGCTTCCCTCAACCCTTTAGGCCGAGTTAAGTACAACGCCTTTTGTCGTCGGTGGCACGCCGTATCCATCCCACGGCCGCTGGATTTTCTACAGCGCTAATGCTACACAACTCTTCATCGTTACCCAAGCTGATGCCAGCGCCGCTCTGCAAACCGATTACGCTGTCGAAACCATCGGCCTGACGAATCCCAACTCCTGCAGCGCTACCTTTGCCACCACCTCTGCCGCAGCCCCCGCGAACGGTGGCCTTGCCACGACTCAAATCTCTTCCGGTGAACACTGTCTTTTCACCGCAACTAGCAACGCTTCGTGGCTTGCGCTGAGTTCGGGCTATTTCGGCTCTGGCGACACGACGCTGACCTATTTAGTCCGCCCCAATCTCACTTCGTCGGTCAGGTCTGGAACCATTTCAATTGGTTCTCAAACGCTCACGATCACGCAAGCCGCTGCCGGACCAGCCTCAGATCAAAATCTCCTCAGCTTCAATCCGATCGCCGCTGATTACTCCAAAGCGCTCGATAGGGTTGTAATGGCGAGCAGTGCTCCCAACGAATTGCACTTATATGACCCGCTCACCCAAAATGACCAGATCATTCCTCTGCCTTACGCGCCCACCAGTGTGTCCGTCGGCCCGGATGGGCTGTCCGCAGGGGTCGGATACGATGGCCATTTCTCCTACGTCAATCTTCAAACGCAAACCGTCTCCACGCCGATTCCCGTCGATCTGACGGTCAGTGGTGTAATTCTGGCGGGTAACGGCTATGCCTACGTTTTCTCAAACTCGAATGCGCCGTCGTATTCTATCCAACTCTCGACCAATACCCTCACTCCCATTCCGGCGACTGGAGCAAGTCCGCGGCTCTACCCGACGGCCAATTCATCTACCTCACTGCACTATTTGGACCACTCAAGCTAGACATTAGCGGCGGACCGGCGACAGCTCTCCCAGGAGCATTTCTGCCTAGTTTTGGATCGTCACTCTGGCTCAGTGAAGACGGCAACCGATTGACCGCTTCATTGGGTGGCCTGTATTCCACATCCGTGAATGCGTCGCAGGATTTTGTTCTAGAGGGCCAGTTGAGCGGCGTTTCCGCGGTCGCTTGGGCGGCGAACTCTCAGATCCAGCATGAAACAGCAGTCATGTCCGGCGATTTTTATCCCGCCAACCCTGGAAATACGCAACTCCAAATCTATTCCGACACAAACTTGCAACTCCTGGGCGAAGTGGTGATGCCGTCATTCAGCGCGAACGGCACGACCTACATGACCCACGGCCGGTACGTTTTTTGGAACGCTGCCGCTACTAAACTCTTTGCTTTTTCCTCGCCAGATCCTTACACCGGCATCCTTTCTAACTACACCGAGTACACCGTCGAAGCCCCGGCCTCTTTGCCGCCATGCACGTTTAGCGTCTCGCCCACTATCCTCAACGTGGGTCCCGGGTACTCGTACGCCACGTTTTTCAATGTGGCATCCGCCTGCAGTTGGGGTTATGACGCCTCTGGCAGTTACTGGGCGTATCCATTCGGCACCATCACCCCTGTTACTGGCAGCGCTAGTGTCGTCATGGAAGTGCAGGGCAATGGCGGCGCGGCGCGTTCAACCACGCTGACCATCGCCGGCCAGACGGTCACCGTGAATCAAAGCGCTTCTACCTGTACCTATACGTTATCGTCATCCGCGCAGACGTTCTCTCAAATAGGTGGCACCGGATCAGTCGCTCTAACTACCGATCCGAGTTGTGCTTGGACCATTCAAAGTTCCACCGCATGGCTGACCGTCACTAGCCCCACATCGGGGTCTGGTCCGGCAACCATCCAATACGCGGTGGCCCCAAACCCGGCGGTCATATCACCCTTTACGGCAGCGTCCGGAACCCTGTACGTCGCTGGCAGCGCGACTTTCTCCGTCAGCCAGCAGTATGAGGCGCAGTCTTTAAGCTTCGTGCCCGTGACGCCCTGCCGCGTAGCGGACACGCGTAATCCCACTGGACCTTTCGGCGCGCCCTATGTTGCGGCGGGCACCACTCGTACGCTCAATCTTCCTTCTTCGAGTTGCGGCATCCCCGCCACCGCCGAGGCTTACTCTTTAAACGTCACAGTTGTTCCTCACCACGGGTTGAGCTACCTCACCCTTTGGCCGACCGGCATCTCGCAACCTTTCGTCTCTCTGCTCAATTCCGATGGCCGTGTCAAAGCCGTCGCCGCCATAGTGCCGGCGGGCGCGAATGGCTCCGTGAACTTCTTCGCCACCGATGACACAGAGTTAATTGTCGATATCAATGGCTATTTCATCCCCGCTACGTCCACCGCCCTGTCGTTCTATCCGTTGACGCCTTGTCGTGTGGCTGATACGCGTACCGCGAACGGGACCTTCGGTGGCCCACTACTCTCACCGGGCCAAACTAGAGATTTCCCGGTGCTGGCATCCTCCTGCGCCATTCCTACTAATGCCCAAACGTATTCGCTGAATTTCACCGCGGTTCCCCAAACCACTGGCATTGGATTTCTGTCCACTTGGCCTACCGGACTCATCCGCCCTGGTGTTTCAACCCTCAACGATCCCACCGTCACGGTGGTGGCGAACGCGGCGATCGTTCCTGCCGGCACTAATGGCGACATCAATGTTTATAGCAGCGACGTCACGAATTTGGTCGTCGACATCAACGGTTATTTCGCCCCTCCTAGCTCGGCTGGCCTCTATTTTCATACCTTGTCTCCGTGCCGAGTTCTCGATACGCGGAGCAACGGAACGAATCAGCCCTTAACTGGTTCCATGAGTGTGCAAGTCGCCGGTTCCTGCGGTGTCCCCGCAACGGCTCAAGCGGTTGTCCTGACAACCACTGTCGTTCCTGTCACCTCTCTCGGTTACCTTTCCCTGTGGCCGTCCGGATCGGCGCAGCCGCTGGTTTCTACCCTGAACGCTGATGACGAAGTCATCACTTCCAATATGGCGATTGTTCCCATGAGCAGCAGCGGCGCCATCAGCGCGTACGCCAGCAGCGCTACCCATTTAATTTTAGATATCAGCGGCTATTTCGCACCCTAAAAACAAAGACAAATGAGATTACCCATGACTGCAACCCGGTCCGCATTCTTACTTCTGCTGTCTCTAATTCCTGCGGTTACGTGCGCCCAGGTAACCAGCCTCGGCTTCGAGCCCATCGACGCCAAATACAGCACCGCCCTCGATCGCATTATTTTCGTTTCCGCCAACCCCAATACCATCCACATTTACAACCCGGCCACACAGGTTGATCAGCCGGTCACCCTTAGTGAAGCACCACTGAACGTCTCTCTGAGCCCTGACGGCACCCATGCCGCTGTGGCTTTCGTTGACGCTGTCGCCTACATTAATCTTTCAACGGCATCGGTCGCACAAACGTTCACCGGGGTCGCCGTGGGTTCAGGACAGGCTGTGCTCGGAAATGGCTATATCTATGTGATTCCTACGTACAGCGGCAATCTTTTCTCCATCGACGTCGCGACCGGCGCCGTCTCGCCTTACCAGTCAGAGTATGCCTCTCCGGGTGCCCTCTTTGATCCTCTGAACGGTGGCGTCTATACCACGCAAGACCTAACCAGTCCCGAATTTCTTTACCACTACAACGCTTCTGCCGGCCCAATCCCGACTATCGGCCTCCCTACCAGTACCTCAGGCCGCACAGGAGCCGACTATGTCTGCGGACCACTTTTAGCTTCACCTGATGGCGCCACCATTTACACGGGTTGCGGTCCCGTCTACCTCGCCTCCACCAATGCCGCCACCGACATGACTTATCTGGGCTCATTTGCAGGTCTCAAGAGCGCAAACGGTTATGCCACGATTCGGGCCATGGCCCTTTCCGACTCGCTTCAGCAAATTGCTGCGATACCCCAGACCGTTACCGCCAGAACCATCACCGAGCCATTGGCCGATACAGTTGTCGATCTGTTCAGCACATCGCTTAATATGACGGGACAGTTCGCCACGACACCATTCGTTGTGAATGGAACGGCCTACCCCGCACACGGCCGCTGGGTGTTTTATAACTCTTCCTCATCGTCGATGTATGTGATTACGCAAGCAGACTCTACTGCTAACCTCACCCTTGATTACGCGCTCGAGACCATCAACCTTGGGGCGCCAAACTCTTGCGCGGCCACGTTTGTCTCCAATACCGGTTCAGCAACCGCCCCCGGCGGATATGGAACTGCTCAAATCTCTGCCGGCGAACATTGCGTTTTTACTGCCACCAGTAATGCCGCTTGGATCGCGTTAGCTTCGGGCTACCAAGGCTCGGGCAGCACGACGCTCAAGTTTCTAGTCCGCCCCAACCTTAGCTCTTCGCCACGTTCGGGTACGATTAGCCTCGGCTCGCAAACGCTCACCATTACCCAAGCCGGCGCGTCGGGAGTCGCATCCAATCCAACCCCCCTCAGTTTTCAACCCATAGCCGCCGATTATGACAAAGCCCTCGACAAAGTCGTGATGGCCAGCGCTTCTCCCAACGAGGTGCACGTTTACGATCCGGTCTCCCAAAACGACCAGGTTGTCCCGTTAGCTTATCCACCCTTGAGCATCTCAGTTAGCCCCGATGGCCTTCATGCGGCTGTCGGGCACGATGGCCACGTTTCTTACGTGGATCTGCAAGCGTTCACAATCGTCGACACTTTTTCGGTCCCTCTCGCTGCGCAGGCAATCGTGCTCGCTGGCAATGGTTACGCGTATCCATTCTCCGACTCGCAAAATTCCTATTCCCTTCGTCTCTCCGACGGAACGCTCACCACGTTTGTCGGCTTTGGCGCAGTGGCGCACCTTCATTCATCCGGAACAGCGATCTATGCCGGAGAACTCGGCAGCACTTCGCAGGCGTATCGCCTCGACATTTCAAGCAATCCCGCCATCCCCAACATTGTGGATAACGGAGTTGCCTACGGCAACAATTTCTGGCTCAGCGAAGATGGCGCCCGCCTCATCACTTCCTCAGGGTACGCCAACTTTACCTCATCCTCCACCTCCCAAGACTTCACGGCCGACGGCAACCTGAGTGCCACTGATACGGTCGCGTGGGCGGCCGAATCGCAAATACAGCACCTCACCGCCGTCCTGCAAGGTGATTCCATCGACCCTTATGTCTCCGTTGGCACTCAACTTCAGCTCTACGCGGACAACGGCCTCCAACTGCAGCGCCAAATAGCCATGCCCTCTTTCAGCAACAATGGCAGCAGCTACCTCAGCCATGGACGCTATGTTTTCTGGAACGCGGCCGAGACGCAACTCTTTGCCTTTACCCAAGCGGACAGCACGTCCGGCTTGTTGTCCGATTTCGCCGAATATACCGTTGCGTCTCTACAGGCTGTCCCGGCGTGCTCCTATGCCGTTTCTCCCACCACGCTCAATCTGGGACCCGGCACCGGAGCGTCCGGCTCCATCAATGTGACGACCAACTGTAATTGGTCACCGACCAGCAACGCAAGTTTCGTGTCGTTGTTCGTCGAGCCCAGTCCCTATACGGGCAGTGGTCAGGTAACGGTCAGCGCCTTGGGCAATACCGGCGCAGCCCGTTCCACCAACGCAACGATAGGCACTCAAAGCGTCACTATCAATCAGGCCGCCTCGACCTGTACCTATAATTTATCGACCTATTCGCAAACTTTCGGCCCGGCGGGTGGGTCGGGCTCCTTCTCTTTCACGACGGATCCTACTTGCCCTTGGACCGTCCAAAGCAGCGCATCGTACGTTACGATCAATAGCGCTCAGTCGGGTACGGGCTCCGCTACCGTTCAATTTTCGGTTGGCGCTAACAACACCTCTGCGGGCTATCTGTACGCCTATCTCACTGTCGCGGGCACTGCCGGCTTCACCATCGCGCAACAGCAGACGTCGTCTCTGCCTCTTTACTTCGTGCCGGTCACGCCTTGCCGCATCGCCGATACGCGCAACGCTCCCGGACCTTTCGGTGCGCCTTATGTCGCAGCCGGTACAACGCGCACCCTCAACCTTCCTTCCTCGGCTTGCGGCATTCCTTCGAGTGCATCCGCTTACTCGCTCAATGTCACGGGTCGTGCCGCACCGTGGTCTCAGTTACCTCACGGTCTGGCCCACCGGTGTCGGTCAACCCAACGTGTCACTGCTCAATTCCGACGGCCGCGTGAAGGCGGTCGCCTCCATCGTGCCCGCGGGTACCAACGGCTCGGTCAATTTCTACGCAACCGACGATACTGAACTGATTGTAGACATCAACGGCTATTTCACGACAGCTAGCTCGGGACAGGAGTTCTATGCGCTCACGCCCTGCCGTATTGCCGATACTCGCAACGCCAATGGCACGTTCGGCGGTCCTGCTTTGGGCTCGGCTACCAATCGCGATTTTCCGGTTCTCAGCGCTTCCTGCAATGTGCCCTCATCCGCGCGAGCCTATTCGCTCAACTTCACGGCGGTTCCCCAAAACATCGGCATCGGTTATCTATCTACGTTTCCGTTCGGTCAACCGCAGCCTGTCGTGTCTACCCTAAATGATCCAACCGTCACCGTCGTCGCCAATGCCGCCATTGTGCCGGCAGGAACAAATGGCGATATCGATGTTTACACGAGCGATCATACCGACCTCGTCATCGATATTAACGGTTATTTCGCCGCGCCCTCATCGGCGGGCCTCCACTTTTATACGGTGACGCCTTGCCGTGCTCTCGATACACGCACGGGCGCGGGCAGCCGCTAACCGGCACCATGAGCATCTCGGTTAGTGCGTGTAACGTTCCGTATTCCGCCTCGGCCGTAGTGGTCAACGCCACCGTTGTTCCGCTGACCTCGCTGGGCTTTCTTTCGCTATGGGAAGCGGAGACACCGCAACCGCTCGGTATCTACCTTAAACGCCGACGACGAAGTGGTGACTTCGAATATGGCCATCGTACCGGTAGGAACCTTCGGGATCAGTGCGTACGCGTCCAGTAGCACCCACCTGATCATTGATGTTAGTGGCTACTTCGCACCATAACGGACTACTCTCCGCGCGGGAGTGAAAACCGGCGCCAAATGCACTACAATCTAGTTCATGAAGACGGAGGTCTATAGCTGGCGCTTATCCAGCGAGCTTAAGACGAAGATGGAGAACGCAGTGCGCCGGCGCAATGTTCCGGTGTCCACGCTTCTGGATCTTGCGGTGTGAGGTTTGCTTGCGCGTAGTTGGACAAGAATGACAACGAGAAACAAAAACGGCTCCGAAGCACTTTTATGAAATGTGTCGGATCTGTTGCGGGAAGCGATCCAGATCGGTCTTCCAATGCGCGCGAAACATTGCGGCGTCGTTTACGGAAGCAACATGGGGCCTGATGCTTTAGCTGATATGGGAGCGATGCTCGCTCGACTCGACAAGATCGACCGTACTCACCGAAAGACGCGGATTTTGCATTCACACCAGTCGATGACCGTCAATATCCACGAAACCCCGTTACACTAAACTTAGAACGCTATGAAAGAGATCGCGCAGATACTGGAGCTGTGGTCGTCGCTATCTGCCAAAGGCGAAGAGGCGGTGCTGGCCACGGTCGTCAAGACGCAAGGTTCCTCGTATCGTCTCCCCGGCGCACGTCTCTTGCTTTCCAAACACGGCGTCAGAGTCGGCGCCATTAGCGGCGGATGCCTCGAAGACGACGTCGTTAAGAAAGCTTGGTGGCTGACCGAAAAAGGGCCGATCGTCAAGCGCTACGACACCACGCCCGACAACGAAATCTCTACCAGTGGTTATGGCCTCGGCTGCAGCGGTATCGTTCACGTGCTGCTGGAGCGCATCAAGCCCGGACACGCAGAAATTCTTGAGCTGATCCGGCAAGTTCGAGCCACACGTCAAGCCGCCACCGTCGCCCATGTTTTACAGCCCGAAACCGGACAACGCCTATTTGATCCAGCCGAGTTCGCAGCGCCCGAACGCGAGGTGTTCGTCGAAACGATCACGCCCGCTATACGTCTACTCATTTTCGGGGCTGGAGACGACGCTATTCCGCTAACAGACACCGCAAAATATCTAGGTTGGCAGGTAGAAGTGTTCGATGGGCGCGCGCACTACGCCCGCCGCGAAAAATTTCCTAACGCGGATCAGGTAAACGTGAGAGTTGCCGATGACCCATTGCCCCCGGTTGATCCGTGGACCGTGGCTGTTCTCATGTCTCACAGTTACAGCCAGGATCTGGCAGCCCTTCCGCGAATTAGCCCCTCTACCGCTCGCTTATCTCGGCATCCTGGGCCCGAACAAGCGCACGCTGCAATTATTGAGTGATGCCGGTTTGGACCGCGAACAGATCTGCCGCCAAGCTTCACGGTCCCATGGGGCTCGATATTGGCGCCGACGGTCCCGAGCAAGTGGCCTTGGCCGTTATCGCCGAAATTCAGGCGAGCCTGAACGGACGCGAGGGCGGCACACTAAGTACCCGCGAAGGTTCTATCCATGCCCGCGAAGAAGACTCTGCCGCTGCCTGGACCCGGTCGATAGCTTGTGCGTAAATCTTTACTCATGCTCCTCAAATCAGTTTTCTTGACATTGCTAGCGGTGGCCACAGTGGACGCGCAAGCGCCAGCGCCGCCGAACAAGGCGAAAGATCTCATCGATCAGGCCGTCAATGCGTTAGGCGGCGATCGCTTTCTTGAACATGAATACCCGCCACGTGAGCGGCCGCATCTACGCCTTCTTTCACGACCAGATGAGCGGGTTCGATGTCGCCAACATTTATACCTCAATATCTGGATGACAAAGACGTGAAGGGCGTCCGTTGCGCGAACGCCAAGTTCTCGGCAAGAAACAGGATTATTCATATCTGTATCTGCCCGATCAGGCTTTCGATATCACGTTTCGCGGCGCTCGTCCCATCGATGACGAACGCTGGGACCGCTATGCTCGCAGCACTACCAACGACATCCTCTACTGGCTGCGCTTTCGCTACAACGAGCCTGGCATGCAGTACGACTATATCGGCAATCAAGTGCTTATCACAGCAACACGTGGAGGTTGTGGATATCACCGATGCGACGATAAAACCATACGCGTATATCTTCGACTACAACACCAAACTGCCCGTGCGCCAAAGCTATAGCTGGCTCGATCCCGAGACGAGAGAGCATAACGACGAGGTGACCGATTACGACAAATGGCGCGACGCCGGCAACGGCATCATGTGGCCCTACACTATAGAGCGCGCGCGCAACGGCTACAAGTTCTACCAGATCTTCGCCAGTAAGGTTGAAATCAATTCCGGATTACCCGAGGATATTTTCAACCTGCCCAAGGGCGCGCAAATCCTCAAACAGGTGAACTGATACAATTTGGACTCAGGGCTGCGGGGCAGCCCATACTTGTAACAAAGCAGTTAGCGCGTTTGCGCCATGGATCTCGACCAGCTTCACACTTTTCTTGAGATTGTGCGTCTCAAGAGTTTCTCGAAAGCGGCTCAGACCTGTTACCGTACGCAGCCAGCCATCAGCGCCCAAGTGCGTCAACTGGAGTTGGAGTTGAACACGACGCTGTTTGAGCGCTACGGGACGCGGATCTCTCTGACAGTCGCCGGACGGATACTCGCTGAGCATGCAGAGCAGATCCTCGCCTTGCGGAGGAAAGCTCAGGACGCCATCAACGAACTGGAAAAAGTGCCGCGCGGTGAATTGGTCATAGCTGCCAACGAAGCGACCTGTATATATGTTCTGCCGGGCGTTTTTGCCGAGTTTAAGAAGCAGTTTCCCAACGTGCAATTGCTGGTGGACCGCTCGTACGGAACGCGCGTCGTTCAGGCCGTGTTAGATAATCTGGCCGATTTCGGCATTACCCAGCTTCCCGTTCAAGAGAAGAAGCTGCAGGTGGTGAAAATCCACTCTGACGAGATTAAACTTCTAGTTCCGCCCGGACACCGTTTAGCCGGCCAAGGCCGCGTCATGCCCGCCGACCTGTTGGGCGAACAGCTCTTGCTACCCAAGACCGGCACGACGCGCGCCCGCCTTAACTCGTGGCTCGATTCTGTTCACGATGAGTTGAATGTTTCCATGGAACTAGATTCCACAGAAATGATCAAACGTTTCGTAATGGCCAATTTGGGTTTATCCTTCTTAGCGGCATCGCATTGCCAGGAAGAAGAAGCGGCGGGCAAGCTCGCTTGCGTACCGTTGGGGCCGGAGCCGATGATTCGCCGCGTTGGGTTGATCTATCGGAAAGATAAATCGCTTTCTAAGGCCGCCCTAGGATTTATCCAGGTCACCTTAGACCACGCTGGAAATGAAGTTGGTATATTTCAATCGTTGAGACTTCGTCCTTCGGGTACGTAGATCGTACAACAATGGAGTTAGAAGATCGATGAGGCTATGGCACAGCTAACGGCGCGCACTTCGACGATTTTTATTGCAACGAACGATGACACAAAAGTGTATCGCTCAGTGGAGGATGTGCCGCTGCCATTGCGTCAAAAGCTCCTGGAGTGTACTCGTGGCATGAACTCGGCCACTATTCTGATTGCGGATAAGCAGGGCAGGGAAGAATTGGTGCGAGCCTTGCAGGGGCGGCCCAGCGAAGTGCAGTGCCGCTTAGTGGACAACATGCGGTCACGCCAGCCGGAAGAGTTGGCTGAACCTACGCCCAGTGTTTCGGTGTTTCGCTCGGCCCGGTTTTGGTTGGAAATTCTGTTGCCGGTGGCGGCCGGGGCGTCGCTTTGGGCGCTTTCCCAATGGCGTTTGTTCTCCTAATTTTTTCTATCGATGGCGCGTTCCGAAGCCGATATAGTCTGTGTGACAACTTCATTCGGCGATCATCCGCATTCAGCCCTTCTCAAGATTCCCACCGGTGAACCCAACGGTGCTAAGCATGAAATTCCTTGTACGTTCGAAGGTATGGACGGCAAGACGTTACGGCTGGAAGCGCCGGAACGGATCAGTATTTCAGCGCCCGTCAGTGTGGAATATAGCGATGCCATGTTCCTGGGCGAGGTGATTGGCTGCCAGCGCGGCGCTGGCGGAATCTTCGAACTACATATAAAGGTTGATCAAATTCTGACGGGGTTGCAGAGCTTGTGCGCGCTCCGCGCCCAGCTTCTGGGTGAGGGTTTGCCCACCACGACTCGCGCATTTGTGCCCACCGGAAATGCGACTTTAAATTAAGGTTCTCCTGGGACCGTGACCCATTCTGCTTCAAATCCCTGCGGGATTGTGTAGTCTCTGGGCACGCTTTGAAACAGAAAGAACCCAGCTCCCGGTTGCTCCGGCCGATTCATCGCGGGAACAGTCGGCCAAGTACCGTGAACCAGCGGCAGACGGGAGCTTCCCGAAATCGCGTCCCTAACCGAGAATGTTACCGGGTGGCTAATGCCGCCAATTTCCACGCTCTCCCACTTTACGCCTAGTTCTAACTGCGTCAGCCCTGGGTTGAAAGAGAGCAGCCCCACAATCCGTCCATTCACAGTCGATCCTTTGGGAATTGTGAAGCCGCCAGCGCCTACTTTGACGGGTTTCACCAACCTACCTTTGATTGGATCGCCGGCCGCCGCTGTCCGCGGGTCAACATCTTGCGCAAGCGCGATCAACATCTTCAAGCCATCCCCCAGCTTCACATTCATCGCTTTAGCGGTTTCCGGCGACCCACTATCGGCCGGCTGTTCGTCGAAGATGAGTTTCGATTCGCCTGCGAACTGGTGGCAGCCGGTGAAGACGGTACGATTGCGGCTCTCATATCCGTTGGTTCCCAGCATGCGCACCAAAACTTCAGAGGGAAGCAAAACCTCCATACCATTCATCTGAATTTTCGAGTAATTTAGAGTGCTGCTCGAGCGGCAAATCTTCAATTCGGGCGGCAAGGGATCAGTCTGAAACTCTAATTCCAGCAGGTCAAGCGACTTGGCATCAGCGGTAAAGTTGCCGGTGTAACCCGTGACTTGGCTCGCCGTCTCATTGCTAACCGTGTAACCGCTCGCTGCTAGTGGAACGGTAAAATCGTAGCGCAAAATGGTGCGGCCGTTGTCTTCAGATTGGCCTTTAAAGGAAAAAGTTGGGCCATGGGACACAAAAATAGCATGCAGAAACGAGCCAAAAGCGCCTGTGGAAGTGGTGCCATGCTTCACAATCTCGCTCAGGTTTCGGTCTTCAAATTTTCCTTCGCCCACCCACGAATACATTTCCGATTGACTGGTCAGTGCGACGTCGAGTCGGAGACGGTCGGTCGCCACCAGTTTGACGTCGTTGGGGGAACGCTTCTGTTCAGCGGCTAATCGGTCGCAGGAGCCCGCTGCGCCACCGCTTGATAAGTCTCCGATAAGAAAAGTTTGCCGCTCGACTGTTTCGGTGCAAAGGTAGTTCGGTAGGCGGCTAATGGCGGCTGCGACATGCCTGCGGATTTGAAGGAGGGTCTGGTCAGGATCCAACTCCTGCGCTCGAATAGCCGTTTGGCAGCAGAGCAACGAACCGACGAAAATGCAAGTGAGGCGGATTCCTCAATTCTACTGCTCGCGAAGCGCCGTAGAAGCGTTCGTACGGATGGCGCGCCAACTGGGAATCAATGCCGCCAATAGAACGCAGAAGAGAACGGCCACTGTCGCTGCAGAGAACGACGGTTTATCAAATGGCTCGACATCGAAAAGAAAGCCACGGGCAAACCGCAACGCGGCCGCCGAGACGCTCCATCCGATGACAATGCCGATGCCAACGGCCCAAGTCATGCGTCCGCAGACCGTTGCGATGATGTGCCGCACCTGCGCTCCGATGGCAAGCCTGATTCCCAATTCACGTCTGCGGCGCGCCACCGAATAAGCCAACGTGCCGTACAGCCCAATGCCCGCCAGGAGCAATGCCACGAAGCTGAAAAAACAGGCGAGACCGGCGACTAGCCGCTCTTGCCAGAGCGAATTTTGTATTTCCTGCTCAAGTGTTCTGGCTTCAATCACGCTCACGCCTCCGCCCATCTTGCGGATCTCATCGAGCACCGGCGGCATAATCGAGAGCGGGGAGCCAGCCGTTCTCACGTAAACGACCGCCGTGTAAGTTTCATCTTGCATCGGCGTGTAGAGCGTCGGCGGGGCGACTTCTTGCATGGATCGGTATTTGGCAGTTTCCACTAAGCCGACTACCTGATAATCCGGCGGCCGGGTGGCATCCCTTCCCAACACGATCGACTTGCCAATCGGATCGGTATGCGGGAACAAGAGAGCAGCTAGCGGGCGATTCACAACAACAGGCGCCGGTTTGGTCTCGGCATCTTGGTCGCTCAACGGCCGGCCTTTCACCAATGGAATGCCGAGCGTCTCAAAGTAGCTTGGCGAGATGGCGAGTGCGGTGACGGTTCGGTAATTGCCGCTCTGCGGGTTGGCTCCCGGCACAGTAATTGTTCTGTTTTGCGAGGTGCCGCGCATTAAGCCGGCGAAACTATGCGCGACGGCACGAACGCCGCCGTGATTCTTAATCCGCTCCTCCAACTCACTCAAATAGGCGCGCGCCTGTGGCTTTGTGAAGCCGCCGTCTTTCATGCCGAGCGTGAAACTCACAACGTGTTCCCTATCAAAGCCCGGATTCAGGTGTTCCAGATTCCAATAGGTTCGCAGCATCACGCCGCCGGCGGCGAGGAGCAGAACGCTCAGGGCAATTTGGATAGTGACGGGAACAAGCGACGCGAGGCTATGCGCCGCCAACGCGGAAGCGCCCCTCAACTCAGAACCGAAGTCCAAGCGCATGGCGCGCCACGCGGGAAACAATCCAAAAAAGCAAATACTCAAGAGAATGGCGAGCCAGGCGAAGAGCAGGATTCGGAGGTCTGGGGTGACCGAAAGAATTGGCGGGCTGGCAAATTGGTCGGCGCTGCGGATAGGAGGCAGGATGCCGATCAATAACGGCGCCATCGCAAAAGCCAGGATCCAGCCGAGCAGCGCACCCGGAACGGCAAGACACAGGTTTTCAATCAGCAGCAAGCGCAAAAGGCGCCAGCGGCCGGCGCCAATCGACAACCGCAGAGCCAAATCTTTTCGTCGTTCCTCGCCGCGAGCAAGCAAAAGGCCGGTTACGTTGGCACATACCGTAATAAGCAAGATGATCACCCCGCCCATGAGCAGTTGTAGAGCGTGCTGGAATCGCGTGCGTAATAGCGAACGACCTTGACCAATCGGCGCGACGCCCAAGCGGCCCTCGTTGAACCAGTCGATAAAGCCTTTTACGTCGGCGGGGGAAAAAGGTTGTGGTAACGCGGTGTTTACCAGAATGAATTCATTGCAGAGGAATTTGCGGATGGGCGGTCCCGCCACTTGCTCCACCTGAGACGCATGGACGCCGTTCCGCAACCTGACAAAAATATGGAAGCCCTCGTGAAATTCGCCGCGCGGATCTTCTACCGGCCTGCCATGCAGTAAGAGAGCCGCCGAGATGGGAAGGCGCACGTCGGGGGCGCGTTCGATATCAATACTGTGAAAATCGCGCGGCAGGACGCCGACAATGGTGAACGGGAAGTTCTTGATACGCAGGGTTTGGCCGAGAATATCTTTACGCCCGCCGTAGCGCGACTGCCAGAATTGATAACTGAGGACTGCCGGAATGTTACTGGACGCCTTGGCGTCTTCGTCGTCAAGAACGCGGCCCACAGCGGCGCCGACAGCCATCTCCTTGAAATAATTGGGCGCCACCATTTGCGTCATCACCAGACGCCGCACGCCGCCGTTTTCGCCCGATGGATAAGCAGCGGCGCTACCCCATGCCTGCTCGGCAGTCAGGCCGCTGAAAAGCCGCTGGTAATTCTGTAGTTCCTCAAATTGGCCGTAGGTGAAATCCAGATCCGGCTCACTCCGGCCGCTATGCAGCGTTTGCAATACCCATAAATTTTCCGGATTGCGAACGGGGAGCGGCTTCAAGAGAAGCGTATCAATGATTCCGAAGATGAGGATATTAGCGCCGATGCCGACGGCCACCAGCATGACCACCAGAGCGGAGAAGAACGGCTTGTGAACAAACTGGCGGAGACCGGATGTGAAATCGCGTATCATCTGGAAGCTGGCATAGCGGCCAACAAAGGTTTGATCGGGCAGCACTCGAACGGCCCATTACTCATCCCAGTGGGACACAAAACAGTTTGCTTGAATGCCTCGTCTCTTCAGAGTGTTAATACCAGGCGCTAACCTTTTCTATTTTACTCCGCTGCCTATTGGACTTGTATCTAGTGGTTCTCTAGCGAAAGCCAGCGCGTCTCAAAACCAAAGGGTATTTCGTAATTGCGTTTAACATAAACAAACTCTAAATTACCCACTGCGTCATCCACAGCATCGCCGAAGCCGGGTGACGGCTGTCTGAGGTAAACTTCGTGAGTCTTTGCGGTTTTCATGGTGGCGCCGTCTAAAGATAAACGTAGAGGCTGTTCCATACCCCCAAAATTGATGGTTTCCCATTTAAGCGAGAAGATCAGGTCTGCGCCCTCGCTGTAATCCATGAGCAAGGAAAAGATCCTGCCATGGACGACCGTGCCTTTCGGTATATCGACGCCAAGTCCGGGGATTTCGACAGCCTTGGAGAGAAAGCCCTTGATCGGATCGCCCGCGGCCATGCTGGATGGATTTATGGGTTGGCTCAAACTAATCAGGAATTCCACGCCAGCCGGTATGTCGATTTGCTTCTGCTTGGCTTCAGCCGTTGCTGAACCTGAAGCGGAATCGTCGAAAAGGAGCTTGGATTCTCCTAGAAACTGATGACACGCGCTGAAGGCTAAACGATTCGTCGCACGAGCGCCGCTGGTATTCACCACCGTTGTTGCAGCCGCCGAAGGCAGCATGAAATCCACATTATCGATCTTCAGCTTGGCGAAATCCATTTCGTTTGAAACCTGACAAAAGTGAAGCTCCGGTGGAATGTCGTCGGCGTGAATTTCGATTTTGCGCAACTCCAGCGTTTCCCCATCAACGAAAAAGTTGCCGCTATATGGAACAAGTTTGCCGAGAAGGGCGTTACTGATGTGGTAGTCGCTCTTAGAGAGTGGCACGCTAAACGAATATTGCAAGACGCGGCGGCCAGCCAGTTGAGAGTCGCCCACGTATGAGAATAACGCGGCGTCTGATGTAAAAATTGCTTGTAGGAAGGATCCAAAAGAGCCATTCGCGGTTAAGCCGGACCGCACTAGTTCACTTAAAGATTTATCTCCAAAGCGGCCTTCGTTGACCCAAGAATAAGTTTCGTGATTGTTGATAACGGCGACGTCCAAGCGAAGCCGGTCGGATGATACAAGCCGCAGGCGCTTGGCGTAAGTCCCAAATGCCTCGCCTAGGTCGGAACAGGGAGGCTCTCCTGCGATGCTGAATGGAAGTTGCACCTTTTGGCGTTCCACCGTTTCCGTGCAAAGATAACGCGGCATGCGGGAGAGAGCATCGGACACCTTTTGGCGGATGTGCGTGAGCAGTTCCATGGAATTTGCCGTTTGTTGCTGCGCGTAGCCCAGAGAGGCGACAACCACAGCAACAGTAGCGGCAATAAGGATCACACGGAGACTTGACGCTGACATCTTAAAAGAATAGCGTTTACAAATGATGGGTTTGGCAAAAACAGAGAAGATGCTGAGCCAATCAGGTATCCTGCGAATGAATGAACAGTAAGGTGATTGTTTTTGGAGGGGGCGGCCAGTTGGGAGTGGAACTGTGCCGCGAGTTTGAACGGCGGCAATGGAGCGTGGTTCGTTTCGATCGTCAGGCGCTGGACATTACGAACCCGCAACAGGTGGAAGCAGCGGTGGCGAATGCGGATCCGCAAGTGGTTGTGAATGCCGCAGCTTACAACCAGGTAGATATCGCGGAAACAGAGGCGCTTACGGCGTATCAAACGAACGCGCTGGCGGTTCGTAATTTGGCGATGGCTTGCCGGCAGGCAGATGCGCGTTTAGTTCACTACTCCACCGATTATGTTTTTGACGGCACGAAGGGCTCGCCCTATGTAGAGACAGACCGATGTCATCCTCTGGGCGCCTATGCTGTATCGAAGCTAGGCGGTGAACTGTATGCGCAGGCGTACTTGAACGATCCGCTGATTATCCGTACTTCGGGAGTTTTTGGGCCCGGCGGAATGTTCACGCCGCGCGGTAACTTTGTAGAAGTGATGCTTAGAATGGCAAGGGCGAATCAGCCTATTCGCGTGGTGCACGATCACGTGGCGTCGCCAACGTACGCGCCGGCGATGGCTGTACGCACTGTGGATATGGTAGAGAAAAAGATGAATGGCATCTACCATCTTGGGGGCGGGGAAGCGATTTCGTGGTATGACTACGCGAAGTTGATTTTCGAATTAGCCGGATTATCGCCATCTTTGCAGGCGACGGACGAGCGCGAGTATAGAACCGCGGCGCGCCGGCCGAAAGTTCTCGGCCCTTTCGAACAGCAAGCTCGAGGCCGCGGGTATTCTCCCGATGCCAAAGTTCCGCGATGCCGTCCGAGCGTATTTAGACGCGCGCGAACACGCTATTGCTCATCGTTCTTCGTAGCGTAGTAGCCGGCGCGCGCTTGCACGTGAT
Source organism: Bryobacterales bacterium (assembly GCA_963840845.1). Classification (GTDB taxonomy): domain Bacteria; phylum Acidobacteriota; class Terriglobia; order Bryobacterales; family Bryobacteraceae; genus Bog-105. The sequence goes on along the minus strand of CAWJBS010000114.1, from coordinate 158,242 downwards.
AATCGGAGTTGTCCGTTTTGATTTCGATTTTTCGGAAGCTGCCGTCGCGCTTTTCATTCGTTGGCGTGTAGCCAATGGAATATTGATTGCGCAGTTCTTCCTGAATTTCTTTGAAGATTTCAGGGAGAGGATGCTGGCGGCTCACGCTGAAACAATGGCCGCCGGTTTCTTCGGAAATCTTCTTGAGGCCGCCCTCATCGCCTCCGCCGAAGGAGAGCCCCATGCCACCGTACGCAGCGCGGTCCACGTAGAAAATGCTGAAGATGATCGCATCGGCTTTCTGCCCCTGCTCAATGGCCTGCTTGATGGTGTAAGTGCTACCTTCGTCTCCGCCATCCGTTATCAAAATAAGCGCCTTGCGGCCCACTTGGTCTTTTAACTTCTCGGTGGCAGCTAGATAGATGGCGTCGTAAAGGAGCGTGCCTTTCGCTGTCCCGTAGTCTGGAATAGGACCGGTATTTACGGGAATGGGGCTGCGGCCTATGCGCGGCGGCTGGCCATCGCCTTTCAGGTCTTTGAGTCCAGCAATGAGCTGTCGCGGAGAATTTGTGAAGTCTTGGAGCAACTCCGTATCCTTGCCGAACGAGATCAAAAAGGCTTGATCTTTTGGTCGAATCACGTTTGAGAAGAATTGCGTGGCGGCGTCGCGTTCAATATCGATGAGCCGCTCCTGACTGGCGCTGATATCGATAAGCAGACCGAGCGTGATGGGCAGATCTGTTTCCCGCGAGAAAGCCTTAATCGTCTGTTCCTTGCCATCTTCGCGAAGCGTAAAGTTACTCTTCTCCAAATTGGGAATGAGCTCGCCTTTCTTCGTTTTGACGTTAAACAGAATGTTCACTAAATCAACGTCAACTTTGATTACTTGATCTGGGTTCGCGGCGGCGGCGGGCGGTTGTTGGGCCACAGCCAGAGAGGACGCGGTTGCTAAGGCCGCTAGATAGGATGTCAGGAATCTACGCATCTCGTTTATGATTATCTTAAAAGTGAAAGCTGCCGTTGCTCATCTTCGCCGTTGCGACCCGATTATGGCCGAAATCGTCAAGCGGGTGGGCCCGTGCCGACTCTCGGTGTTGCAGCCCAATTTCGAGACGTTAGCCAGGTCTATTACGTTCCAGCAGCTTCACGGAAAGGCCGCCAGCAGCATTTTCGCCAGGGTGCAAAAGGCGGTAGGACGGAGTTTTACGGCCACCGCGTTCCTGAAAGCTGACGAAAAAACGCTACGCGAGTGCGGTCTTTCGCGCCAGAAGCTGGCATCATTGACAGATTTAGCCGAGCACGTGGTGAGTCGCAAGATCAACTTCAAGAAGTTTCCCGAGATGGAAAACGAAGCCGTAGTGAAGTCTTTAACGCAGGTTCGCGGCATAGGCGAATGGACGGCGCAAATCTTTATGATGTTCGCTTTACAGCGCCCAAACGTTTTACCGTGCGGCGATTTTGGAGTGCGTAATGCGGTTCGGCAGGCTTATGGACTGAAGGAAATGCCAAAGGCGTCGGAGTTGCTTGAGATTGCCAAGCCCTGGCACCCTTACTGCACAGCGGCGAGTTGGTACTTGTGGCGAAGTTTAGACGGCAACGCCGATATGGAGTGAGCTTAGATAGAAGGATGGAAAAGCCTATCGATTTCCCGCTTCCAGCCGACTTACCAAGGCCCGAGGACGATGGTTCAGCGAATCATCTAGTGGGGCTAAAGATGCCCAAGATTTTGCTTCGTTCCACAGCCGGCGAGATTGTCGATGTTTCCGATTTGCATTCACTGCGGACGGTGATTTACTGTTACCCCATGACGGGAGTTCCTTTTAAACCGCTGCCTGATGGGTGGGATCAGATTCCGGGTGCGCGTGGCTGCACGCCGCAGGCCTGCGGTTTTCGCGATCATTATAAGGAGATTCAGGCTCAGCACGCGGAGGTTTTCGGTTTGAGTACGCAAACCACCGAGTACCAGCGCGAAATGGCGGAACGGCTCCATCTGCCGTTTGCGGTTTTAAGTGACCAAGATTTTGAGTTGTGTAATGCGCTACAGCTACCCACTTTCGAATCTTCAGGTACGAGACTGCTCAAACGACTCACGCTGATTGTGAAAGCTGGGCGAATTGAACACATTTTTTATCCGGTCTTTCCACCGAATGAAAGTGCGGATCAAGTTTTGCGCTGGCTCAAAGCACAAACAGCTTAAACGTAATGTTGGCTGCTATGATGCTTTAATCATGAAGCGCATTTGGCCGCTGTTACTGATTGCTGTAAACATTGCTGTTGCTGCGGAGCAGCCCGACCTTCTGAAGGATCTACGTTTTCGGCTCATCGGCCCATTTCGCGGCGGTCGCTCTATCGCCGCATCGGGAGTGACTTCTGATCCGAAGACATTCTATTTCGGATCTGTCGGAGGCGGAGTTTGGAAAACAACCGATGCGGGCCGGACATGGGCGCCTATCTCCGACGGGCAGTTTAAGACATCTTCCGTGGGCGCGATCGCGGTTTCTGAATCTGATCCGAACACCCTTTACGTCGGCATGGGAGAAGCCTGCGTGCGCGGGAACGCGTCGAATGGCGACGGCGTATACAAATCGGTCGATGGCGGGCGCACTTGGAAAAATGTCGGATTGCAGCAGACCTACCACATTGGTTCGGTGGTGATTCATCCGAAGAACCCCGACATTTTGTATGTGGCGGCGTTAGGTCATCTATGGGGACCGAACCCGGAGCGCGGTGTTTATCGTTCGACTGACGGGGGCCAGACGTGGAAGCTCATCCTGACCAAAGGCCCAGAGGCAGGTGCGGTTGATTTAGCGATGGACCCTACGAACCCAAGGACAATCTACGCTGCCTTCTGGCAAGTAGGCCGCAAACCGTGGCGGCTTGATAGCGGCGGGCCTGGCAGCGGTTTATGGAAGACGACAGACGGCGGCGATACTTGGACGGACATCTCCCATGCAGACGGCATGCCAAAGGGAGTGGAAGGGCGGATCGCGGTAACCGTGTCGCCGGTGAACCCGGAGCGCGTTTGGGCCATGGTGGAAGCTTCCGACGGCGGGCTCTATCGTTCCGACAATGGCGGAAAAACATGGGCGCGCGTGAACGAACAGAACAGCCTTCGGCAACGCGCCTGGTATTTCTCGCACATCTTTGCCGATACCAAGAATGCGGATGAGGTTTACGCGCTCAACGTAGGGTTCTTCCGGTCGATTGATGGAGGTAAGACATTTTCGACGATTCCCGTGCCGCATAGCGACAATCACTTCCTTTGGATTGCGCCAAATGATTCAGAGCGCATGATTGAGGCTAATGACGGCGGCGCCACGATAACGCTCGATGGCGGTAAAACTTGGTCGTCGGTGGATAACCAACCTACGGCGCAGTTTTATCGAGTTGCTGTAGACAGCGACTATCCCTACCACGCCTATGGCGCCCAGCAGGACAACTCAACGGTGCGAACAGCGACGCGCTCGGCCACTGGCGCAATCACGGACCGTGACTGGTATGACGTAGGCGGCGGTGAGAGTGGCTGGATTGCTCCCGATCCGCGCGATTCGGAGATCGTTTACGCCGGGTCGTACGGGAACCTCATTACGCGGCAGGATCACCATACCGGGCAAATGCGCAACATTAACGCGTGGCCGGATAATCCGATGGGCTACGGCGCGGATGCACTGAAATACCGTTTCCAATGGAGCTTCCCGATCGTTTTTTCGCCGCATGACCCGAAGACGCTCTACATTGGTTCGAACGTGCTGATGAAGACGGAGAACGAGGGGCAGAGTTGGCAGAACATTAGTGGGGATCTGACGCGCGACGACAAGGAGAAGCAGAAATCGTCTGGCGGCCCGATCACGCAGGACAACACATCCATTGAGTATTACGACACCATCTTCACAGTGGCCGAATCTCCGTTAGCCAAAGGCCAGATCTGGGTGGGAACGGACGATGGCCTGGTTCATATTACGCGCGATGGCGGAAAGAACTGGTCGAATGTCACGCCGAAAGGCATGCCCGATTGGATTCGCATCAATGCGATTGAACCGTCACCTTTTGAGGCGGGCACTGCGTATGTAGCTGCCACGAATTATCAGCAGGACGATTTCCGCCCTTATCTTTTTAAGACCAACGATTACGGCAAGACCTGGAAGAAGATCGTAAATGGGATACCCGACACGCACTTCACACGCGCGATTCGCGAAGATCCGAATCACAAAGGGTTGTTAGTAGCGGGTACGGAGTTTGGCTTATACATCTCCTATGATGATGGCGAAAATTGGAAGTCTTTCCAATTCAATTTGCCTGTAACTCCTATTGCGGATTTGATGTTTCATAAAGGTGAGAAAGAGCTGGTGGTGGCTACGCAGGGACGCGCGTTCTGGATTTTTGACGACATGCCGTTGCTGTATCAGTTCGACCCCAAACAAGCGAATGAAGATCTGCATCTTTACCAACCGAAGGACGCTTATCGCGGCGGAGGTGGCCGCGGATTCGGGGGAGGGGGACGTGGCGGGGCGCTGACTGCGGGAGAAAATCCGCCGGCGGGCGTGGTTGTTTACTATGCGCTCAAAGAGAAACCCAAGGGCGATGTGAAGATCGAGTTTCTCGATTCCGAGGGAAAACTCGTGCGCGATTTTTCTTCTAAACCGGAACCGGGTCGGCGCGGCGGCGGTGCCGGTGGGCCAGCAGCTGCGGCGGCTGAGGAAGGCGAGGAAGAGGGTTTTCGTGCGCCCCCTCCGGCGCGCGTGAGTACAAACGCGGGGATGAACAAGTTCGTCTGGAACATGCGCTATCCGGATGCCACAACGTTTCCTGGCATTATTATGTGGGCGGCCGGGGTGCAAGGTCCACGTGTTTCTCCAGGCCATTACCAGGTGAAAATCACTGCGGATGGGAAAACGCAAACGGCGGCATTCGACGTAAAGGCCGATCCGCGACTCGCTACCACTCCCGAAGAATATGCGAAGCAGTTATCGCTGGCTCTGCAGTTGCGCGACAAGCTGTCCGAGACGAATGCGGCGGTGGTGCGTATCCGCGAAGTGCGTCGCCAACTGGAGGAATTCAGCAAGCGTGACGACAAAACTGTGGCGGCCGCGGCGAAGTCGCTTATCACGAAACTCACTGCCATTGAGGAAGACCTATATCAGACGAAGAATCGGGCGAGCGAAGACCCGCTCAACTTCCCGATCAAGCTGAATAACAAGATCGCCTATGTTCTAGGAACAGTTTCGAATTCTGAGAGCCAGCCCACTGTCCCAGTCTTATGTTGTCTACGAAGACTTGGCAACCCAGGTGAACGCCAAAATCCGCGCACTGAACGGACTGATGAGTGAGGACGTGGCGCAGTTTAACAAGACAGTGCGCGAGGCCAACGTCCCCATTGTGACTGTTCCGAAGTAAGGCTTAGGCGGTTTCGGGAACCATTTCAATGGCGCTGCAAGGGCATTCGGCGGAGCACAAGCCGCAGCCCTTGCAGTAATCGTAATTGATGCGGAAGCCTTTACCGGCTCCTAATTTGACAATCGCGTTATCGGGGCAAACGCCGTAGCAGTTGTCGCATTCAAAGCAATTACCGCACGATAAGCAACGGCGTGCTTCAAAGAGCGCATTGGTCTCATCCAAGCCGTGAACAACCTCAGCGAAACTGGATTCGCGCCGGGCGCCTTCCAGATTTGATTGCACGACTTGCGGTGCATCGCTGTAATACCAGGTGTTGAGCTTGTTGAACGTGACCACTTCGCGTTTGGGAGCCGGGTCATAGGGGACGCCGCGAACAAATGCGTCCACGTACCGTGCGGCCTTTTTGCCATGACCGACAGCCGTGGTGGCCGACCGTTCCGCGGGCACCATGTCGCCGCCGGCGAAAATGCCGGGGTGACCCGTCATCATCTGCGAATCAACTTTGACAACGCCGTCTGTGACTTCAATTCCCGGAGTCTTTCCGATAAAGCTCAAGTCAGATTCCTGACCGAGGGCCAACACAACGCTATCCGCTGCGAGCGTTTCAAACTCGCCTGTGGGTTGGGGAAAACCGTTTTCGTCGAGTTTCATCTTCTCGATTTGAATGTCGTTTTCGCCGCGAGACTTCATAGTGGAGAGCCACTTGAATTTGATGCCTTCGTCCAGCGCATCCTGAAGTTCGGTTCCGTGCGCTGGCATCCTGTCCGGGGTTCGGCGATAAACTACGACAGCTTCAGTTGCGCCGAGGCGTTTCGCGGTGCGAGCAGCATCAAGAGCGGTGTTACCACCTCCCAAAACGACGACGCGCCTCCCAACCTGAGTGGCTTCGCCTCGCCCGTATTCCACATCATGCAAGAGATCGAGTGCATCCAAAATCTTACCGGTATCGCCCGCCGGCAGATAGGCGCGCTTCGCCAGGTGAGCTCCAACCGCGAGGAAGACCGCATCAAATCTGCCGCTGGCCATGACTGAAGGTAGGTCAGTCACGCGAGTGTTGAGTTCAATCGTCACTCCCAGATTTTCGATACGCTTAATCTCCGCATCGAGTATATTGCGGGGCAAACGATACTGCGGAATGCCATAGCGCATCATGCCGCCGGCCCTGGATTCAGCTTCGTAAATATTGACCTTGTGGCCGAAATTAGCCAGATGGTAGGCGGCGGAGAGTCCAGAAGGGCCGGAGCCGACGACGAGAATGCGTTTGCCGGTCCAAGTGGGCGGAGGATCAAACTGCCAGTTTTTCTCAATAGCCAGATCGCCTAAAAAACGTTCTACCGCGTGAATGTTTACGGCCTTATCTAACTGTCCGCGGTTGCAAGACGTCTCACAAGGGTGATAGCAGGCACGGCCCATGATAGCGGGCAGGGGATTGTTCTCAACCAGCACCTCCCAAGCGTTGTGATAATCTCCCGACTCCGCGTAGTAGAGCCACTTCTGAATATTCTCGCCGGCAGGGCAAGCGTTGTTGCACGGCGGCAGCAGAGTGCGGTAGTTAGGCCGCTCCGTGCGCCACGAACCAGTGCGGTTCGCCAGACTGCTTCCTACTTCAAGCGTGATGGCAAAAGGTTTAAGCATGATTCACCTGCGGGAGCAAACCGAATTCCTTGATGTTCCGGTCGGCTATCTTCTGGATTGTGGCCACACCTTGCGGGTCGGCATCTTTCGCGAAGAGATGAGCGAAGCGTTTCTGCATGCGGAGATACTCTTCTACCGGTTTAAGATGGCGGATGGGCGTCCGTTCAGTAACTTGTCCCTCTTCTGCTTCGAAGAGCGGAAAGAGGCCCGTCTCAATGGCCAGGCGTGCCACACGCACAGTATCTTTTGTCTCTGTGCCCCAGCCAAGGGGACACGGAACGTGAATGTGAACGTAACGCGCTCCATGCAGATGCATGGCTTTTTCTACCTTATATTCCAGATCGCGGAGATCGGCCACGGAGGCGGTTGCCACGTAAGGAATGCGATGCGCCATGGCGATCAGCGGAACGCTTTTGCCGTGAGCGGGAGAGTTGCCCGGATGCGGCCCCACAGCGGGCGTAGTTGCAGTGCTGGCGGAAGCAGGTGTGGCGCTGGATCTCTGCACGCCCGTGTTCATATAGGCTTCGTTGTCGTAGCAGATGTAGAGCACATCATCGTTGCGCTCAAACATGCCGGAGAGGCAACCGAGGCCAATATCGGTGGTGCCGCCGTCGCCACCCTGCGCGACCACGCGAACGTCGGCACGGCCCTTCACCTTCATGGCCGCCGCTATGCCGGTAGCGACTGCTGCCGCATTGCCGAACAAGGAATGCATCCAGGAGACGCGCCAGGAGGATTCCGGATAGGGAGTCGAGAATACTTCCAAACAGCCCGTTGCATTGGCGACAATCAATTGATTGTTGGCCACTCGCATGGCCGTATCCAGAGCGAAGCGAGCGCCTAGCGCCTCGCCGCAGCCTTGGCACGCACGGTGCCCTGACGTAAGAACGTTCGGCCGCGATTCGGCCGATTGCACCGATGCACCCTGATCTTGCAATAGTCGATTGCCAATCGTGAAGGTTCCCGTCTGGTAAAACTTGATGAGATTTGCTGGCATGCGAAGTCCTTATCCGATTTGCGCCGCTAAAATCCGAATGTCTGAAAGAAGATGTTCCGCCGTGGGCCCGCTGTGTCCGGCGGTCTTTTCACGGTCGAGGTGGCGCTGAATGAGTGGAAGATTGAGGTCAAGAAAGAGTAGGTCGTCCACGCCACCCACTTCGGCTTTTTTGAACAAGCCAGTTAGGGAAGCCTTGGTAATGGCTCGGCCGCCTAAGCCTGCAATCACGGTAAAGATGGCGGCGCCAGTGCCAGTCAGAGATGTACGAACATCCGTGGCTAGGGTTCCACCAATGCCTGGAGCCAAACTCTTTTCAACCACAACAACGCGTTTCGCATGGGCGATGGCCGCGCGTAATTCACTCAGAGGGAAAGGCCGATAACAGCCAATACTCACAGATCCGATGGCTGAACCGTCGGCGCGCATTTCGTCCACAACGTCTTGAATCGTTCCGTTGATTGAACGAAGCGCGACCACAATCGTTTCCGCACCCTCAGTTTTGTAAGAGCGCAGCAACCCGCCGGTAGTGTGGTTGAATTTCTTTTCGAACTCTTCGGAAAGAACAGGGATGCGTTCGAGCGCGCGTAGTTGTTTGTGATGGGCCAAATAGCGAACTTCCATGAACGCTTCCGGACCCACCATCGCGCCGATCGAAACAGGGTGCGCGGGGTCGAGAACCTGACGTGGTTGATAAGGAGGAAGAAACGCGTCAACGTCAGCTTGGGAGACGATGTCGAACTGCTCGTAGGAGTGTGTCAGTACGAAGCCGTCCACACAAACCATGACGGGACAGGAAAGTTCTTCGGCAATGCGAAAGGCCAGAATGTGAAGATCCGCCGCTTCTTGGGCGGTCTCGGCGAACAACTGAATCCAGCCGGCGTCGCGCATCGACATGGAATCGGAGTGGTCGTTCCAAATGTTAATCGGTGCGCCGATAGCGCGATTGCCAATGGTCATCACAATAGGCAAGCCCAAGCCGGACGCATTGTAAACAGCCTCAGCCATAAAGAGCAGGCCTTGGCTCGCAGTGGCTGTGTAGGCGCGCGCTCCCGCTGCCGAGGCGCCGATGGCAACGGACAGAGCGGCGAACTCCGACTCTACGTTGATGAACTCACAACCGCGCAGTTGCCCGGCTTGCACCATTTGCGCCAGGCCTTCTACTATGTGTGTCTGCGGCGTAATTGGATACGCACAGATCACCTCCGGTTTACAAAGTGCAATGGTTTCCGCGATCGCGCGGGAGGTTTCAACTTGCTTGCGCATGGACCTGAGTCCCTTCTTTGACTAACTGATAAGCAGCGCGCGCAGCCGACACATTCTTCTCGCCAATAGCGCGCGGAAATTTAGTCATGATAGCTTCGGCCACCGACTCAAGTTTCAAAATGCCAGTCATCGCCGCAAAACCGCCCAGCAGCGCGGCATTCGGAATGGGGCGCCCCACGAACTCTAACGCCAGTTTGGTGGCGGGCAGAGTTCCGCAATGTTTGTCAGCGAGTGCGCCGCGGGCCGCGCCCAGATCCAACTCTAAGAACGGCTTCGGACTGTTGATAAGAACGTAACCGTCGCTCGCTAAGCCATCGAAGAGTGCGACTCCGTGCAGCAAGGTGGCATCTTGAATAATCAAAGCATCGGGAGTGACGACCGGCTCGCGCAGACGGATCGCTTTATCGTCAATCCGGCAGAACGCCGTTACCGGAGCACCCATTCGCTCTGATCCAAACGTGGGAAAAGCTTGGGCGTTTTTTCGTTCCAGAAAGGCGGCTATGGAAAGAATCTCCGCTGCGGTGACCACACCTTGCCCACCGCGTCCATGTATGCGGACTTGAAACATGAAACATAAGGAAGCATTTACCTTTCCACTCCTAACCTCATAGCAATAAAGTGTTTGGCCGATGTGGGCGCTACGCCGGTGTGCGCAACTTCACTCAATCCAGCAGCCGAGTGCGCCGAAAGACTCATCAGTGGCTAAGCTATGAGTGTGTATCGTGAGCGAATTCAAGAATATATCCGCCAGCAGGCGCGTCCTGTTGAGAAGTTTGGCCATCAACCGCGGCTCTATGCGCTGACGCAGAAGATTGGCCGCAATCTGGCTTACGACGATGACGTCGTTTTTGCCGCCGTTTGGCTGCATGATTTAGGAGTGTTCACGGGCCACCGGCCGGAAGATCCGCAAGCACTCGCCGCATGGGACAACACTGCTTACGCCATGGCCAAGGCGCCGCAGATCTTGACGGACGCCGGTTTTCCCGCAGCAAAGCAAACGGCTGTGGTGGAAGCCATTCGCACGCATCAGCCCGCCAGTTCTCCCATTACGTTAGAGGGCGACATCCTCCGCGATGCAGATATCTTAGAGCAACTGGGCGCCTTAGGCATCATGCGTCAAGTGTGCAAGATTGGCCGCGATACGCGCTTTCCAGACTTTACTTCGTCGGCCGCCTCACTCCGCCGCGCGCTTGCCCATTTGCCAAAGGAGATTCGCCTGCCGTCCACGCGTGAACTGGCGCAGGAACGAATCTCCGTATTCGAACTTTTCTCAGCGCGTTAGACGCTGAGGCAGGCAGCGAATTGTATTAGTTCTTGATTCCCGCGAACTTCAAGAAATTCCTGCGGAACAGCCGGTCCAGATCCTGGCGGATGTGTTCGCGCGTAACAGGGCGCCCGTCTTCTACTAACAGCGCGTAGCTATTTGCCAATATCGGCGCCATAGTGCGGCGCGTGTTGCGCCATTTATAGATCACTTGTTCTAGAACGCGCGCGTCGGAGTGTTGTGGGATGAAGGACATGCCCAGCATTTCAATGCGTTCGCGCGTCATCTCTTCCACGATTGATGGGTTGTTGAGGAACCACCAACAACCAAATGGCATCAAGTTTGCAAATTTGCGCGCATAAACGCAAAGCTCATGCTGATTTTCGCGGCTGAGCAGACTGACAAAAAAGCGATTCTGCGGAAACTCGCGGCAAAGATTTTCTACTGCGCGCAGGTCTGACTTGCCCACGCCATCGCCGGCCAGTCGAATGGCGGGGTTCACTTGGCGGCGAACGCCAATCATCAGTGAAAGCGGAATATTGAATTCGCGGCAAGCCGGTAAAACGGCCTCGCGCAGCAATTGAGCCCGCACGGATGTCTCCGGAAACACGAAGTCGTCGGAGAGGGAAACAGCCATATAGACTGGCTGCATCACTTTGCACCAATCGGCTAGGAAGCGCCGCACCTCGGCAATCGTGCCGGGAGTCAGCTTCTCTTCCACCCGATAACCTTCAGCCTGCAGCTTCTGCCAGTGGTCGGCCCATTTCTCAAGAACGCGGTCAAGGCGCAACACCGCATGGAACATTTTGTGCGGCGCGGAGTTCTTCCAAAGCGGCGCTTCGGCGGGGTCGAGCGGATCGTTGGTCATTACCGCCTCGCTAATACCCGCCAGCCGGAACACTTTGTTGATATGAGACTCAAGCGACTGGTTTGCGCAGAATTTGCGCGCTTCGCTCAAGTTGGCGCTGTCAGTAGGGAGATCAAGCGCCTTTAAAACGGCAATCACCCCACGCGTGGCTTCCGAAACCGGCGGGTTCTCTACAAACAGAGTTTGCCAAATCAAGTCCGCCTGTTCGCGCTTAGAGAGTGTCCAATATTTTTCGGGAGTAATGTCATTCGAGCGGAACAACTCAGCTTCGAGATAGTGGTAGGTGACCAACTCATCAATGCCCCACAGTCCTACGGCGCCTAAGGACGGCTTATACAGGTGGGTATGGATATCAATGATTTGCGTGGCGTTTAGTTCTTCTTCCACAACAGGAAGGAGATTTTGCTTCGTGAGGGTCTCGTCGAGGATTTGCTTCATGGCATTACCAAACGACCATAGTATTCCCCGGCACTCTTAAGATCAACCACAAATATTAAACGAAGGGTTACGTTCCGCTAAACGGTTCCGTAAAAGGATCGGGCTAAGCCCGTATAGTGTAAGAGAAATGAATCGCCGTGAAATGTTGAGCCGCAGTGTGGCGGCAGTGCTGGGCAGCGCGATCGATCTGAGAGCGAGCGCAACGCTGGATGCGGATTCCATTCTAAAACTGATCCACGCACCGGTCTTTCCCGCGCGCACCTTTGAGATTGCGAAATTCGGCGCAGTGGGAGACGGGGAAAAGTTGTGTACGCAGAGCATTGCGGATGCGATCCGCGCCTGCCATCAGGCCGGCGGCGGCTCGGTGATCATCCCCAAAGGGCGGTTCGTAACTGGCGCCGTGCATGTGGATAGCAACGTGAACCTCCATCTGGAGGAAGGTGCAACGCTAGCTTTCAGTACAGATCCAAAAGATTATTTGCCCGTCGTCTTCACACGCTTTGAAGGTACGGAATGCATGAATTATTCGCCCTTCATTTACGCGTTCGAGAAGACCAATATCGCCGTTACGGGGAAAGGTACTTTAGATGGGCAGGCGGGACCTGAACATTGGTGGCTTTGGGCCGGCAAGAAAAAGGGCACAGTGAACCAGGAGAGCGACCGCAACGCGTTAACCGCCATGGGCGACAAAGATGTTCCGGTAGCGCAACGCGTATTTGGTGAAGGACACTTGCTGCGTCCCAATTTCGTTCAGCCTTACCGATGCACCAATGTTCTGCTGGAAGGTTTTCGCGTCGTGCAATCGCCGATGTGGGAACTAAACCCAGTGCTTTGCCGGAACGTGACCGTGCGAGGCATTGATATTGATTCGCATGGACCGAACAATGACGGCTGCGATCCGGAAAGCTGCGATGGCACTTTGATCACCAACTGCACATTCAGCACCGGTGACGATTGCATTGCGGTCAAAGCGGGCCGAAACCGCGACGGCCGGCGTGTGAATGTCGCCTGCCAGAATCTGCTCATTCGCGATTGTGTAATGAAAGATGGCCACGGCGGCGTTTCAATCGGGAGCGAAGTTTCGGGCGGCATCCGCAATGTGTTGACGGAAAACTGCCAGATGAGCAGTCCTAACCTCGAGCGCGCTCTTCGTATCAAAACCAACTCTTATCGCGGCGGCGTCATCGAAAATATTGGCTTCCGGAACGTGACGGTTGGCGAAGTGAAAGAAGCGGTGATTGAGGTCGATTATTTTTATCAGGAGGGCGAAGGCGGTCCGTTCATGCCCAGGTGCGCGGTATTGATGTCGCTAATGTGACCAGCCAAAAAAGCAAGCACGCAATTTTTATGCGCGGCTATAAGAATTGCCCGTGGGAGGTGTCACTGTTGCTAACTGCAATTTCGCGAACTGTGCGGAAGGAACCCATTTTGAGAATGTGGATGGCGTCGCAATGCATAACGTTACAGTAGATGGAAAGCTCCTTGAGGAGCACCGCTAGTGAACGTGGTCCCAGAGTGTGTGATCAATGGATATCCGGCAACTCGAATTACTGCTCGCCGTAGTTGATTTGTCCAGCGTGACAAAGGCGGCGGAGAAGATGCACATTTCGCCGGGCGCCATTAGTTTGCAACTGCAGAATTTGGCGGGACAGTTGAACACCGAGCTATTTGTGCGGCAAGGCCGCCAACTGGTGCCAACTCCGGCCGGGCTCCGTCTAGCTTCTCATGCGCGTTCCTTGGTCAGGCAAATGCGCGAGATTCGCCAGGAATTTGCCAACAATCCTCTCACTGACAACCAGCCCTTTCACTTCGCAACCGGGGCCACCGCGCTGATTCACCGGTTGGGCAAGCCTCTGCGTGCACTGCGCAAGCAATATCCGAATACGCGAGTGGAAGTAACTGTATTGCCCACCGAAGAGATTGTGGCTGGATTGCTGGACCGCCGCTTCGATCTGGGATTGATTTCTCTGCCGTTTTCAGAAGAACAACTCACTTTAATTCCGCTGTACGAGGAAGAATTATTGATTCTCAAGCCAACCACGCGCGCCCAATCCGCATGGCGTGTCGGTTCCATTTCAACTGAGGAAGTCGCAGACTCGCCATTTTTGCTCTATCCCAAGCGCAGCAACATGCGCACCATGATTGACGGTTTCTTCGGAAGTCTAAGTGTGTCGCCGGAAGTAGTCATGGAGGCGGACGACACTGAAGCCATCAAGCGGCTGGTTGAATCGGGTTTTGGGTATTCGATGCTGCCTGAATTCGCCCTGCGCGCGAAACCGCGTTTTTTCGAAACTTTTCGTGTGGCGGGCCGCCGCTTGGCCCGCACGCAGGCTCTGGCCATGGCTAGAACAGAATACCCGCGGGCCTTGACTCGTTCCATAGCCACTCTGTTGGAAACGGAGATTCGCGGCTGAAAGATCAAATACAAATTCAAGAGTTTTATCAAAAATATGTCAGAACCACTCATTCTCAGTAAGAATTCGCTCGGCGTCGGCGATCGTTTTGCCCATCAAGCCGCAGCCCAGTTACGCGCCTGCATGCTGGCCGATAAGAACGGTGTCACGGTCGTGCCCGTCTGGAATAAGTCGAATCGCGAACACAACATTATTGGCTCAGAGCCCAGTAGTGTGCGCGCCGCAGCCGATAAATCGGTGCGCGATTTAGGCTGGAAGCACCCATATCATGTGGACGCGGACCACATCAACTTTGATACCGTAGACCGCTTTTTGGAAGGCAGCGATTTCTATACCATCGATGTGGCGGATTGGATCGCTAAGCCAGCTGACTCCCGAGGCGATCGCTGCTTTCGTCAAACGCCACCCGGAGTTGCTCGGCGAAGTTGCGATTCCCGGAATAGCAAAGCCGCCGCAAGATTGACCCGCATTTTCTGGAACGGACCGCTGGGAAGTATCTCGCTGCCGTCAAGGAAGCAGGGCGAATCTACCGCAAGATCGAAGAACGCAAAAGCAAGGGACAGTTTATTCCGGAAGTTTCCATGGATGAGACCGACAGCCCGCAAACGCCCGCCGAACTGCTCATTATTCTGGTAGCCATCGCCGACGAAGGCATTCCGATTCAAACCATCGCTCCGAAGTTTACCGGCCGCTTCAATAAAGGCGTCGATTACCAGGGCAATGTTGCCAAGTTCAGCGAAGAGTTTTCGGACGATTTGGCAACCATCGCGTTCGCTGTGAACAAGTACAGGCTGCCCGCCAACCTGAAATTAAGCGTCCACTCAGGCAGCGACAAATTTTCCATTTATAAGCCCATGCGCGAAGCGCTGCTGAAATTCAACGCGGGGGTGCACTTAAAGACGGCCGGAACCACATGGCTGGAAGAGTTGATTGGATTGGCTGAAGCCGGCGGCGATGGTCTGAAGCTGGCAAAAGAAGTCTACGCCCAGGCCTACGAACAACGCGATGCGTTATGCGCGCCTTATGCGGCGGTCATCAGCATCGATGTGAAAAAGTTTCCTTCGCCCGAAAAAGTGAACGGCTGGACTTCGGAACAGTATCAAAACGCTCTCCGGCACGTGCAATCGAATGCCGAATTTAATAGCGATGTGCGGCAGCTTCTCCACGTTGGCTTTAAAGTGGCGGCCAAGCTCGGCTCGAAATACTTAGGATTTCTCGATCAGTTCGCGCCCACAATCGGCAAGAATGTGACCGAAAATCTCTATGATCGGCATATCAAGCCGGTCTTTGGCGGGTGACCATCGGGCGAGTTGGGAGGCATCGCAGTAGCATAGATCTAGGTGTCTATGCGTGTACCGACCTATCTAAGGATGCTGGCGGTCGTGGCGATGGCTGCGCAGCTATCCGTTGCGCAGAGTTCGTTGGCGTCGCGCGTCCTGATTGTATATAATCCGACCGATCCTAATTCAACAACGGTTGCGTCTACGTACCAGACAGCGCGCGGCGTCCCTAACGCTAATCTTTGTGGTATATCCGCGCCCACCGCTCCAACTGTGACTTATAGCGATTACGTGAACTTAATTCGCAATCCAGTGCGCAGTTGCCTGAACACGTTGGGCGCGCAAAATATTTTGTACATTGTCCTCGCGTATCTGCGGCCGTATGTGGTGCAAGGGACCACGATGGGCTACTCTTTAGATTCATTTCTCTCTGACATTTGGGATCAATACTCTACTCAGTTCTTCACAATTCCCACTGCTGTCCACCGTTACTATGCTGAGAGCCAAAGCCAGGGGAATGCGTTCATCCCTTTCCAGAGCCTGGCTTCGTACCGCGCCACTGCTCGGGCGCAAACGATTTATTCGGTTTGGCGATTCGACGGAGCAACTCCTGCTATCGCGGAAGCGCAAATCAATACGGCCATGGCTGCGACGGCGGCTGGCGGACCACCCATCAGCCAAGTGTCTGGATCTCCAGCGAACGCTTGTGTCGATATGACTTACTTGCCGGGGACGGCTGCGGATTCCGGCTACACCACCGCTAACTGGGATCTTTATCGCGTGGCCGGTTTTTTGACAGCGGCCAATAAATTTAACGTAGTGACGGATTCGCTTAGCACGTCGTTCGGAGTCTCGCCTTCGCCAGATTGTCTCAACACCGGATTGTATGTTGGTTGGTACAACTATGGCAGCTACAACAATGCTTTTTGGTGGGATGTTGGTTCTATTGGATGGGATTTGGACAGTGGTGCGTTGGCCGACCCGCGGAGCGGCCCATGGTGGGGAACCAACGCCATCGCGCTCGGCATTACGGTGACGTCGGGAGCCGTGAGCGAACCTTATCTGGAGGGTATCGCGCGGCCTGCAGCGGTGCGCAATTTGCTCGAAGGGGCGAACGTGGGGGATGCGTTCTTGCGCAATACTCGCTGGCTGAAATGGATGATTATGAATGTGGGTGACCCGTTGTATCAACCGTTCCCCGGAGGCGTAGCGCCATTTAATGTCGCGATACCCGCCAACGCGATATCAGTTGTGCTGAATCAGACAACTTTCCGGCAATACGTCGGCGGTATGGAGGTCGCAGTGAACGTTTCTCTGGCTTCACCGGCACCTAGCGGCGGCATGACCATGGCTCTCTCGACGAACGCTCCCGGATTAAATTTTCCGTCGTCGGTAACAATTCCGGCCGGACAATCCAGTGCAACGGTAACGGGAACGACAACTGCTGTTACCGCCGAATCCGACGTGGAGTTGACCGCCACGGCGGGATCGATTTCAGCGACTAATACGCTTTCCGTTTATCCGTTGCTCGCCGGCGCCAGTTTTGCAAGTAATCCAGCTACGGGCGGCGGAACCTTGCAAGCGCTTCTGCAACTGAATGGGAATGCGCCTATCGGTGGCGCCGTTCGTTCAGTTATCAAGCGACACGCCAAGTGTCGCCAGCGTTCCTGCGAGTGTAACTGTGCCCGCAGGCCTTGCCCAAGTGGCGTTTAACATTGCCACCACGGTGGTGAGTGCGAATGCAACGGTGAACATCACAAGCACTTATGCCGGAGCAACCAATACAGCTACCCTGACGATTGCGCCTTAGGTTTATAAAAACAAGGTAAACTTGCAGATCTCACTCTTTATCACTTGCTATAACGACACATTCTTTCCTCAAACCGGCAAAGCCGTTGTTTCGGTGCTGGAGAAGCTAGGCCATAACGTTGAGTTTCGGCCGGCGCAAACGTGCTGCGGGCAAATGCATTACAACACGGGTTACCAGCAAGAAGCGCTGCCTATGATGCAGCACTTTCTGGAGGTTTACCGTGGGGCAGAAGTGGTTTGCATCCCGTCGTCATCGTGCGTGGCCATGATTCGCGACCACTATCCCAAAATGGCCGCCGCCAGCGGAGATGCCTCGATTAAACGCGCGGTGAAAAATTTATTACCACGGGTATTTGAATTTACTGAGTTACTGGTGGACCACTTGGGCGTGACCGATGTAGGCGCTTTTTTCCCGCATGCTGTCGCATTGCATCCCTCTTGCCATTCGCTGCGGTCGTTGAAGCTGGGCGATCGGCCGGCCAAACTGCTGGGCAGCGTGCGCGGGTTGACACTGGTTGATTTGCCGAACGCAGAGGAATGCTGTGGTTTTGGCGGAACTTTCGCCATCAAGAACGCCGATGTCTCAGCCGCGATGTTATCGGACAAGGTTCGTTCGCTCTTGAACTCCGGGGCGGAAATTTGCGCGGCAGTTGATAATTCATGTTTGATGCATATCGGTGGGGCCTTAAACCGGCAAAGGTCGGGCATGCGAGTTCTGCATCTGGCTGAAATTTTGGCGTCTCGCGACGGATCGGAGGCGGCGAAATGAGCTCTTATGTGGGAGACGCAGCCAACGCGCCAAAGTTCCAGACGGCTGCTAAAAACCTTGTTCGTAATACGCAGGTGCGGCACAACGTAAAGCGCGCCACTGACGTGATTCGCAACAAGCGAGCCAAAGTCGTGGCCGAAATGCCCGATTGGGAGCAGTTGCGTGAGAGCGGCCACGAAATCAAGCAACATGTCATGCGGCATCTGGATTTCTATCTGGAGCAGTTTGAAAAAAACTGCACAGCCGCGGGTGGAACGGTGCACTGGGCGCGCGATGCCGATGAAGCGAATAGCATCATCGTTGGGCTGGTGAAGGCGCAGCAAGCGAAGGAAGTCATCAAGGTGAAAACGATGACGTCCGACGAGGTGCGGCTGAACGTCGCTTTAGAAAAAGCCGGCATAACGCCTTATGAGACCGATTTGGCGGATTTGATTGTTCAACTGGGCGAAGACAAGCCATCGCACATTGTTGTTCCGGCGCTCCACCGTAATCGCATGGAGATCCGGCAGATCTTTCTGGACAAGATGAACTTGCCGGAGTTGAGCGACAAACCGGAAGACCTAGCGGGAGCTGCTCGTTCGTACTTGCGTGAAAAATTCTTACGAGTGCCGGTAGCGATTAGTGGCGCCAATTTCGCGATTGCCGATACGGGTTCGGTTTGCGTCGTGGAATCGGAAGGCAATGGGCGTATGTGCATATCGTTGCCGCGCGTATTGATCAGCCTGGTGGGGATCGAAAAGATCATTCCCACTTTTCAAGATCTGGAGGTTTTCCTGCAAACACTGCCGCGTTCGGCAACGGGTGAGCGGATGAACCCGTATAACTCAATCTGGACCGGTGTGACGCCTGATGATGGGCCGCAAGAGTTTCACGTGGTGCTGTTGGACAACGGACGTACGAAAGTTTTGGCCGACCGAGAAGCACGCGAAACTCTGGATTGCATCCGTTGCGGGGCGTGTTTGAATGCCTGTCCTGTCTACCGTCAAACCGGTGGGCATGCGTATGGGTCCATGTATGGCGGGCCGATTGGCGCTATTCTCACGCCGCAATTGCAATCCATGGAGCATTCACAGACACTGCCGTACGCTTCTTCTCTCTGCGGGGCTTGCTATGAAGTGTGTCCAGTGAAAATCAACATCCCGGAAATACTGGTGCATCTGCGGGGCAAAGTCGTGGAGAACGGCGACGCGCCGTTCGAAGAGAAGATGGCGATGAAAGCGGCGGCATGGGTCTTAGCGTCGCCCGAGCATATGGACAGTGCGCGCAAGTTGGGACGCATTGGACAAAAGCCCTTCGTGACGAACGGTATAATTTCGCATCTGCCCTTTGGATTAGACGCTTGGACGGGTATCCGCGACTTGGCGGCGATTCCCGCCGAATCGTTCCGCGAATGGTGGGTGAAGCGAGAGAAAGGCTCCAGCGTATGAAAACTTCGCGGGAAGAGATTCTGGAACGCGTTCGCGATGCCATGGGCGGTTCGACGCCGAATCGGGAAGCGGATTACGCCGCCGTTCCTAGAAATTATATTCGTCAGGGCTCGCTGGATGTAGAAGCGCGATTGGAACTGCTGGTGGACCGGCTGAACGATTACGGGGCGACGGTGTTCCATGCGGGTGATGGCGATATCGCGGCGACATGTGGCGGCTGCGCTGAAAGCGCGCGGGAAAACATCGTTACTGATTCCGCGCGATTTGCCGAGAGCTTGGCTGCCGGAAGGGTTTCAGTTCTTTCGTGAAGGATCAAGCTATCAGGAAGTGGACGCGAGCGAGGGCGTACTGACCGATTGTGCGGTGGCGATTGCCGCGACGGGATCTATTGTGCTGCGGCACAGCGCGGGCGAAGCGCGACGCGCTTTGAGCCTGATTCCGGATTACCACTTATGCGTTGTGTTCATGAATCAGGTGGTGGAAACGGTACCCGAAGGCATTCAGCAAATGAAGGCATTCGCGACGATTCCGATTACGACGATCGCCGGTCCTTCGGCAACGGCGGATATCGAAATGATCCGTGTGAAGGGCGTTCACGGTCCGCGCACGTTTGACGTGATCCTGGTGGCATAACATAGAAGGTCGGCATGGATTCACAACAGACGGATACGGTATTCAAGGCGCTAGAGAGTTTCCGAATCGAAATCCCGTCATGGGGTTTCGCGAATACCGGAACACGGTTTGGTAAGTTCCTGCAGGCGGCAGCGGCGGGCACGATTGAAGAGAAATTCAGCGATGCCGGACAGGTTCATTCTCTTACGGGAGTCTGCCCGACGGTGCGCTTTGCACGTTCTCTGGGATTTTCCACAGGGCTTGGACAGTGTGCATGAAGTGGCGGCTCTGGCTGACAAGTACGGCGTTCGGCCGGGCTCTATCAATCCGAATCTGTTTCAGGATCAGATCTATAAATTCGGATCGTTTGGCAGTCCGGACGCAAAGGCGCGCGAGCGAGGCTTTGGAGCATTCGAAGGACAGCATAGCCATTGCGAGAGGTTTGAAAAGCCGCGATATCTCTTTCTGGTTTGCCGATGGCTCCAACTATCCGGGCAGCGCGAACATCCGGCAGCGGAAGAAATGGTTTGAAGAGTGCCTGCAGGAAGCACATGCGACGCTCACGCCGGAGCAGCGGATGCTGGTTGAATATAAGCCATTCGAGCCCGCTTTCTACCACACTGATATTGCCGATTGGGGCATGGCCCTGTTACTGGCCCGCAAGGCTGGTCCGCAAGCCAAAGTGCTGGTGGACACCGGACATCATTATCTGTCGCAGAACATCGAGCAGATTGTCGCGTGGCTGCTTGCGGAAGATATGCTGGGCGGCTTCCATTTCAACGATCGACGCTATGCGGACGACGATTTGACGATTGGGTCGATTGATCCTTATCAGGTGTTCCGTATTTTCCACGAGATCCTCTTCTTCGAATGGGAAGGCGGGCAAGCGCGCCGATATTGCCTACATGATTGACCAAAGCCACAATCTGAAGGGCAAGATGGAAGCCATGATTCAGACCGTGATGATGGCGCAGGAATTGTTCGCCAAGGCCTCGCTGGTCGATTACGAGAAGCTAGTCGCGGCGCAAAAAGCGGCCGATATTGTGCGAGCGGAAGGCTGCCTGCAAGATGCGTTCGCCACTGATGTGCGGCCGGCCATTCGCGCCTGGCGCACTATCGAAAGGATTGCCGGAAAACCCGCAAGAGGCATTCCGGCAAAGCGGTTATTTGGAGCGCGCCGCGCAGGAGCGCGGAGCGCGCAATTTGTCGAACGCCGGTTCGTACGCATAGGAAAGATAATCTATAAAGTTATGCCTGTTACCACCTCTCTTCGCCACCTGAAGGATCTTTGGGTGGATGCCACCGCCGCAGGTCTGGAAAAAGATCAACTGGCGCTGTTGCGCTACCGCTCGAACCTGTTGGGCGCCGATTTGCGCATCACTAATTTTGGCGGCGGCAATACCAGTTCCAAGATCGATTTACCAGATCCGTTCACCGGAAAGACCGTGAAAGTGCTGGCGGTGAAGGGCAGCGGCGGCGATTTGGGCTCCATTAAAGAATCGGGCTTTGCGCTGCTTTATCAGGACAAGTTAGAAAGCCTTAAGTCGATCTACAAAGGCGAAGCGCACGAAGACGAGATGGTGGCGTTTTATCCGCTTTCGGCTTTTGGCGAGAACAAAGTGGCGGCTTCCATCGATACTCCTCTGCATGGCTTTCTGCCCTTTCCGCACGTTGACCATTTGCATCCCGATTGGGCGATTGCGCTAGCGGCGAGCGCCAATGGCAAACAGAAACTGGACGAATTCAACAAGCAGTACGGGCGCAAAATCGTTTGGCTGCCTTGGCAGCGGCCGGGCTTTGAACTTGGGCTGATGCTGGCTAAGGCTGTCGCCGATAACCCTGGTTGCGACGGCGTGCTGTTGGGTAGTCACGGTCTGTTCACTTGGGGCAATACACAGCGCGAATGCTATTTGAACAGCGTGCAGACGATTGACCAGATGGGCGAGTTCATTCTGTCGAACGCAAGCGCAAGGGCGGACTGTTCGGCGGCCTCGAACGGCCAGCTCTGGCTGATCGGAAAGCGATTGCGACTTCGATTTTGCCGGCACTGCGCGGAATCGTTTCTTCGAACAAACGAGTGATTGCGCACTATACCGATCATGAAGACGCACTGGCGTTTGCCGGGTCGAAATGGGCGAAGCAACTGGGCGAATTTGGGTACAAGCTGCCCGGATCATTTTTTGCGAACGCGCATTTGCCCGATGTTTGTGGATTGGAAAGCCGGGCGAAGAGAGCGTTGATGTTCTAAAAAAGAAAATCGCCGATGAAGCGGTGGCCTATCGCGGCGGAATACGCGCAAATATTATCAAGCGAATGCGACGCCTGATTCGCCGAAGCTGCGCGATTCGAATCCATCGGTGGTGATTATTCCCGGGCTCGGTTTTTTCGGATTTGGCAAGAACAAAAAAGAAGCGCAGGATCACCACTGAATTCTTTATCAATGCAATTCACGTGATGTCGGGCGCAAATGCGCTTGGATTCGGGCGATGTGGCGCATCCATATCCGCAGGCGCGGATGGCGGAGCAATCGCAAGAGTTTAAGACGCTTCCAGAACTATGTGGCGTTGCCGCGTTCGGAAGCATTCCGCATTGAATATTGGGCGCTGGAAGAAGCGAAATTGCAGCGCATGCCGGCGGAAGCGGAATTCAGCCGCAAGATTGTGATGGTGGTGGGCGGCGGCAGCGGCATTGGACGCGAAGTGGCGTTGCTGCTGGCGCGCAAAGGTGCGCATGTTGTTGTGGCCGATATGAACGAGCAGGCGATCAAAGATGTGGCGGCAGAAGTGGCGAAGATTTCGTCGGCTGATGTGGTGACGACAACAACGGTTGATATTTCGTCGGCGGAAAGCATAGCGAACGCGGCGAAGGCGGCGGTGTTGGAGTTCGGCGGTATTGACGCAATCGTGAATACGGCCGCTATTTTTCCGGTGGCCGGGCGCGGATGGACAATTGACGCGAAGCGCAGTGGAGCAAGACGTTTCTGGTGAACGTGACGGGGAATTTCCTGCTGGCGCGCGAATGCGGCTGGGTGTTGAAAGACCAGAAACTGCCGGCGTCGATTGTGCTGACGAGTTCGGCGAATGCGGTGGTTTCGAAGCATGGCAGCGAAGCGTATGACGTGAGTAAGACGGCGCTGAATCATCTGATTCATGAATTGGCGGTGGGACTTTCGCCGTTGGTGCGGGTGAATGGCATTGCGCCGGCGACGGTGGTGGCGGGCTCGACGATGTTCCCGCGCGACCGGGTCATCAGTTCGCTGCAGAAGTACAAGATCGAGTTTGCGGAAAGCGAATCGACGGAAGAGCTGCGCGATAAGCTGGCGGATTTCTATGCGCAGCGTACGTTGACGCGGCGGCCGATTCTGCCGCAGGATTGCGCGGCGGCGATTGTGTGGCTGGCGAGCGAAGAAAGCGCCAAGACGACGGGCCACATTATTCCGGTGGATGGCGGCTTGCACGAGGCGTTTCTGCGATAGACCATGCAGCGCGTTTGTTTTGTTTTGCAAGTAAGGCCGGAACGGTTGGCTGAGTACAAAGAGCGGCACAAAACGGTTTGGCCAGATATGCAGCAGGCTTTGCGCGAAACGGGTTGGGGAAACTATTCGTTGTTCCTCCGGCCCGATGGCATGTTGGTTGGCTACGTGGAGACAGACAGACTTTCAGCAGGCGTTAGACGGGATGGCGGCGCGCGAAGTGAATGCGCGCTGGCAGAAAGAGATGGCGGAGTTCTTTATGAATCCGCCCGGCGTCAGGCCCGATCAAGCGATGACGCCGTTAGAAGAAGTCTTCCACCTGGACTAGAAGCTTTCCTGTTTGAATCGCGGCAGGATGCAGATGGATGATCAGCAAGGCAAATAAATACATCGAGCCGGCGATGAAGAATAGCGGCGCATAGGCTTGGTGCGAGAGATCGAGCCATTTGCCGACGGCGGGTTGCGACACAATGCATTCCGCCGACTGCGCCGCCGAGTCCGCCGATGCCGACGACGGAACCAACGGCTTTGCGCGGAAAACAGTCGGAGCGACATGGTGAAGACGTTGGCCGACCAGCCTTGATGAGAGCCGGCGGCGATGCCGATGAGCGACGACAGTCGAGCCATAGATTGCCGGCGGCGAACGGCACAAAAACGATGGCTAGAACGTGCACAGGCAAAGATCAGCATGGTGGTTTTGCGCGCGCGTGTGAGTTCCCAGCCGCGTTTCAAAAGTGCTGAGGAAAGCCAGCCACCGGCGATGGAGCCGACGTCGGCGGCCAGATAGATGACGACCAAAGGCGGACCAGATGTACCAAGATCAATGTGATATTTGTCGCCGAAAAAGCCGGGAATCCAGAAGAGATAGAACCACCAAACGGGATCGGTAAAGAATTTGGCGATGAAGAAACGCCCAGGCCGAACGCTTGGTGAGCAGTTGCCAGTAGGGAATCTTGACGGGCGGCTCTGCATCGACGTCGGATCGGATGTAAGCTAGTTCGGCGGGCGGAGACGCGTGGATGGCTTCGGGCTCGCGGTAAAAGAGCAGCCAGAAGAGGATCCACGAAAGGCTGAATGAACCGGTGACGAGGAAGGCGGAGTGCCAGCCGAAGCGGGCGACGACGACGGGAACAATGAGCGGCGCGATGACGGCGCCCACGTTAGTACCGCTGTTGAAGATGCCGGTGGCTAAGGCGCGCTCTTTACGGGGAAACCAGTCGGCGACCGTTTTGAGCGCGGCCGGGAAATTGGCGGCTTCGCCTAAACCAAGGCCGAAGCGAGCGAGGCTGAATTGCATTAGATTGCCGGCAAAGGCGTGGCCCATGGACGAGAGTCCCCAGACCAATACGGCCAGCGTGTAGCCGAAGCGAATGCCCAGCCAGTCAATCAAACGGCCCGCAATGGGCAGCATCACCGCATAGCCAATTTGGAAGACGGCAGTAATTTTGCCGTAGTCGGTGTCGGTCCAATGCAGATCTTGGGAGATGGTTGATTTGAGGATGCCCATGACCACGCGGTCCATGTAGTTGACCGTGGTGGCGTAAAACAACAATCCACAGATAAACCAGCGAAAGTTGCCCACTTTCGCTGGATGTTGCGATGCCGGCGGGCGATGCGACTGGGTCGCCAGTAATCATGCAGCTATTCTATCCATCAAGGTGAAAAAATGCTCCTGCTGAAGAATGCGACGGTGTGTGGATGGGACGGGCGCGGCGGCCCAGGTAGGGTCGGTTCTGCTGAGTGGCAAGCGGATTGAAGCGGTTGGACCGGATGTCACAGCGACAGATTGCCAGACGATTGATTGCACGGGCAAGGTGGCGGCGCCGGGCTTTATCGACATCCACAGCCACTCCGATTTGCAGGTGCTCGAAGGGCGCAAGGAGAAGCTGAAGCAAGGCGTAACGCTGGAGGTGGTGGGCAATTGCGGGTTTTCGCCGTTTCCGTATTCTGGCGATGTGAGCGGCGCTGCGCGAGTTCGGTTCGGGGATTCTGGGCAAGACCGACGGTTGGGGCTGGCCGAATGCGGCTGGGTATTTGAAAGCGATGGCGGACAGCGCGTCGAAAGACAGCGCGCTTTCGCTGGTAGGGCACGGCAGCTTGCGGATTGCCGTTTGCGGGCCGGGGCAGGGAACGCCGACGGCGGCACAGCTAGACCAGATGGCGGGCATTCTGGATGAATCGTTAGCGGCCGGTTGCGCTGGATTTTCGACGGGCTTGATGTACGCGCCGGGCTCGAGCGCGCAGGCTCCGGAACTGGAGCGACTTGTGCGAAGTGGTGGCGAAACGCGGCAAGTTTTATGCAACGCACATGCGTAGTTATTCCGACACGCTGCTAGAATCGACGCGCGAACAAATCGCTTTGGCGGAGAAGACAAATTGCCGTTTGCAGATTTCGCACTTGCAGGCAGCGGGGCGCGGCGAACTGGCAACTGCAAGAGCCGACGCTGCAGGAAATTGAAGCGGCGCATGCGCGCGGTGTTGATGTTGAGTTTGATATTTATCCCTACCAATGCGGAAGCACCGTGCTGACGCAATGTTTGCCGCAATGGACGCTCGACGGCGGAAATGCGGCGCTGCTCAAACGATTGCGCGATCCCGAAACGCGAAAAACAATTTTGGAAGAGATGAAAGCGGCACCGCGTTATTGGAACGACGTCACAATTTCGTCGGTGGCCACGGCTGCGAATGAGCCGCTGGTTGGAAAGACGGTGGCGGAGATTGCGGGGTTACGCGGAATCGATGCGGAAAATTGCGCCATGGATCTTTTGGTGGAAGAAGACGGCGGCGGTGAACATTGTTTCGTTTAATCAAAGTGAAGAGAATTTGCGGCAATTGATTACGCACCCGCTGTGTTCCGTGATCACGGATGGATTTTATGTGCGGGGCAAAGCGCATCCGCGTTTGTATGGGACGTATCCGGAATTGTTGGGGAAATTGGTGCGCGAACGACACTGGCTTGCGCTTGAGCGAGGCGGTGCATAAGAGTACGGGGAAACCGGCGGCGCGTTTGAATTTGACGGATCGGGGTGTTTTGCGCGCGGGGAATTTGGCGGACTTGGTGATTTTTGATGCGGAGCAAATTAGCAGCCCGGCGACTTATGACGAGCCGAATGCGGACCCGCGCGGAATCACGCACGTGATTAAGAATGGCGCCGTGGCATGAGCGGCAAGCGCTGGCTGGTTCTTGCTTTTGTTTTTCTGGGAATTTTTGTTAGCTATATCGACCGCGGCAATTTGAGCATTGCGAATGAGAGCATTGCGCACGATCTGCATTTTACGCCTCGATGTGATGGGCGTTGCTGCTTTCGGCGTTTTTCTGGACGTATGCGGTGTTTGCCAGATTCCGGCAGGCTTGATTGTGGACAGGTTCGGAGTGAGGGGTGCTTATGCGGGGGCGTTTGTGGTTTGGTCGTTGGCATCGGCGAGTATTGCGCTAAGCCGCGGGTCGGGCGACATCTTTGCATCGAGGTTGGTGTCTGGGTTTAGCGGAAACGGTTGGGCCAGTCGCAAGCTTGGCGGCGATTCGCGCGAGTTTTTCGCCGCGAAAGAGAACGGCTTGCCGACCGCGATTTATATTGGCGGGGCAGCAGTTCGGGCCGGCGTTGAGTTTGCTAGTGGGGAGCACGCTGCTGGTGCACTTCGGCTGGCGCGCGATGTTCGCGGTTACGGGATTAACGGCTTTGATTTGGGTGCCGGGTTGGCTGAAGGTGGCGCCGGTGGTGGAAAAGAAAACGAGCAAAGAGCCACCGCTCGATTGGGGAACGCTATTAACCAGCCCGACGCTTTGGGCGATGGCGGTCGTTCATTCTGTTTTCGTCTTATTACTGGTATTTCGTGTTGACGTGGGTGCCGGCTTATCTGACGTCGTCACGCGGCTTTTCAACGGCGGGGATGGGGCGGATTCTTTCTGCGGCCATTGGCGTGCATGGCAGTGGTGAGCATTCTGGGTGGATTTGTGGCGGACTATCTGGTAAAGAAAGTCACAGTCGTTGTTCAGCGTTCGGGTGTGGTTGGCGGCGGTGGGATCGGTTGGCGCGGCGTCGTTGATTTTGCTAAACTTGTTGCCGGGGAACCGGGCAGGCATGGTGGTGATGTTCGTCTCCATGTGTTCGTTTGGGATTGTGAGTTCGAACTTCTGGACGCTGGCGCAGAATGTGGCGCCCCGGACGAAAGTGGCGCGAGTCATTGGGTTTCTTGAATACGGCTTCGCAGGTGGCCGGAATTGCTGCGCCTTGGTTGACAGGGTACATCATTGGACCGGCGAAACACTTTGCGCCCGCGGTGACGATTGCGGCGGTTTGTCCGCTGATTTCGCTGGCGCCTTTGTTTATCGCAAGCTTTGGGATGGAGAGGCTGCGGACTGAGTTAGGGCAAGCTTAGCGGCGGCGAGACCACCGGCGCGTTGGATGCCGGGGATGTTGAGGACGCGGAGAAAGTCTTCGTCGGTGCCTTTGAAATTTGAGATGTCGGACTCGACCGTAATGGGAATCGGGGAGACTGCCGCGGCGAAGTAGGCCCAAACGGCGGCTTTGCCGAGGCCGACTACTTCGAGCTTGGCGTTTGGTGATTGTTGATGAAGGTATGCGAGGGCGGTTAGGATGTCCTGAACCCGGCAGGCATCGTCACTGAGGTTGAAGGTGAGGAAGTGGTTGTGGGAGCGATCTCGGGGAGCAATGGAGCCGCCGGTTTGGAAAGTATCAATAATCAGGAAGGGCTGTTGCTTGACGAACGGATTTTGTTGGGCGGCACGAATGCCGTTTGGGTCAACCAGCAAAGTGGTTAGCTGGTCGCGCGAGCCGGTTCGCCGGCCGATTACGCGGTCGCCAGCGCCAGGACGCGTCAGACGCACCTCGGAGTCAATTCCTAGTTCGTCGATTTTGGCGGGCCATTCGACCCCCATGGCGAGTTGCAGGCGTTCCTTGGCGAGGGCCGTATCTGTATTGAGGGCTTGCCATTGTTTGAAGACACCAGCGTAATCGACAGCGTTATCGGGGAGCTTGCGGCCTTGGAGGGCGAGCATGTCTTGCAGCATTTCGACAGGTAGATGCTGTTCTGCGACTGGGGTATCGGGACGGCCGAGCATGCGCTTGGCGAAGAAGCGATAGACAGCTTCGCGGCTGCGCTGATTGAAATTGTGAGGTGCGTCGATTTGAACGACTTCAACGCTGTCGTGCTTGCCGTAGAGATCATAGATGCGCTGGATGGCGGGGAACTCTTCGCGGGGAACGTTCCTGGTCCAATCGCCGGTGGCGGAGACGAGCAGCATGGGCTTGGGCGCGAACATGGCCGCGATTTCGACGTTGTTAGTACCGATGCGGAGACCGGGCGCGTTCTCGCAGAAATCGCCACCTTGCATGATGGCAGAGACCATGTTGACCGGGGCGGCAAAACTAAGGCGATCGTCAACGGCGGCGAGCAGAAAGGCTTGCGTGCCACCGCCGGACGCACCGGTAACGGCTAGTGCAGAGGAATCGACATCGGCTAGAGACGCAACGAAATCGGTTGCCTTGAGCGAGTTCCAGAGCTGTAATTGCAATGGGCCAAAGGACCACAGTTGTTCTTTGGGCGAGCCGAACTTGTGCGGGGTTTGGATGGTGTCGTTGTAACCGACCATGTCATAGGCGAAGACAACATATCCTTGTTTGGCGAGATTGGCGCCGAGAGCTTGGCCAGAGAAGATGTCTTCGTTTTCCAGACGGCCGTATTGCCAGTGGCCGTGGGGATTCATGATGCCCGGATGTTTAACAGACGAATCAAGAGGGCGATAGAGATTGCCGCCCAGATAGTAACCGGGCATGGTTTCGAGAAGCACTTTCTCGATCGTGTAGCCGTTGCGTTGGAGGCGGCCGAAGACCTCGGCATGAGGCGCGCCGCGCTGTGGCATTGGATAGAGACCGGTGGCGGACAGGATCTGTTTGCGGAGGTGAGCCTTGCGCTGTTCCCACTCTTGCAGGGTTTTGAACTCGGGAAGTTTGGCGCGGGTATCGGTGTTGGGTGTGTCGATGTTGCGACTGTCTTGCAACGGGGTCTGTGCCGTTAGGAGCGATGCTGCGAAGAGTAAGGTCAGTGTGCGCATGTTTAACCTCAGGGGATGTCAGCCAACGGAATGCGAGCATGGCGGATGCGCTTGCGGTTCCAGGTGTAGGTGGCGTAGAGGTCGCCATTACGGGCTTGGATCATGGATGGATAAGAGAACTCACCGCCGGGCTCGGATTCGAGAGTGTGGAAGAGATGGAATTGTTCGCCGTCGGAGCTGACGGCGAGGTTGAGCGGGGAGCGGCCTTTGTCGGTGTTGTTGAAGATCAGCACGACGCGGCCATCGTGGAGAGCGACGGCATCGAGGCCGGAGTTGGGGTTAGGCAGGTTGAGTGTATGAACGGGAGACCAATGGAGGCCATCGTCGTTTGAATCGGATACGCAGATCTTGGCGATTTGGGGCGTGGAACGGGCGTAGAGGCGGAGGGTACCGTTCCTAAGCCGGACGACGGACGGCTGGATGATGCCGTATGTTCCCGCAGCAGAGGCGTTTGGCGGGGCGACGATGGGACCAATACGAACCCACGTTGCGCCGTTGTCGGTGCTGCGTTCGATCCAAACGGCCCAAGACTTGTAGCTTTCGACAGAGGTGCCGCTCACGATGACACCGTTGGGAAGGAGCAAAGGTTTGGCGCGGATGGGACCGTAAATTCCGGCGGGCAAGTGTTCAACGGCGGACCAAGTTTGACCATCATCAGTGCTGAAGCGGCGGCCGGCGGTCCAGACAGAGGGATGAGGGCCGAACTTATAGTAGAGCCAAAGTTTGCCATCGGCAGTGTAGAAAAGGACTGGGTTGAAACAGGCGATATCGGGTTCGCGCACGAGTTCGGTGGGTGCGGACCATTTGGCATTGGCGCGGCGAGAGGCCCAGATGGCGACATCGGGCTTGCCTTCCGCGGAGCCACCGAACCAAGCGGAGAGCAGGTCGCCGTTTTTGAGCTCGACGATGGTGGAGGCGTGTGCGGAGGGAAACGGGGCGTCGGTGTAGACGAATTCTTGGGTGATGGCCGAATCAACGAGGCTAGCGACGATTAGGAAGAGCAGGATCAAGCGGTACACGAATTTACTATCTCATTTAAGGTAGGCCAAGATGTTTGGCCGCGGGCGCCGTGGTAAATTTCGCGACGAAATGGAAGCGGGGTCAACGACGAACATCCTCCTTGCGTTCGCCGTTCGGGCCACGGACGACGAATTCAGGCATGGGGGCGTTGGGGAAAGGGTTGAAGCGGTTCGGGGGTATGAAGCCGCAGCGCATTTTGGCCCAAAACATGGTGACGGACGGGTAGCGGCCGGATTTAGCGAGATTCGCCAGGGTTTCGAGGATTTCTAAGTTGAGGATACTCTCGGCTTGGCGGATGAGTTCGGCATAGAATTTGCGCAGGGTATTGATGGACACACTTATGGCGAAGGCGATGTAGTGTTCGGGCATGCCGACGCGGGCCATGCGTGTGACCCGAGCGCGGTTGAAGGCGTCGGGGTTCGGAAGATGATCCATTTTCTAAGTTCTTAGCCACGGATGAACCCGGATAAACACGGATAGAACGAGCTATTCGGTGGCGACTAAGTTATTCCACTCCTCAAAGCTGTAGATTTTTTGGACGGAGGTGCTGGAGCCGTGGCGGTAGGCATCTGGGGTGATTAAGTGTTCATATTTTGGTGGCACGCCGCCGACGAAGTTATAGACGCGGGTGATTTGGTCGGTGGGTAGCAGGCGCGGGCGGAGTTGGGCGTTGGTGGGCGTGGTCTCGTAAAGGGTTTCGCGGCCTTTTTCGAAGCCGATATAGAGCGTTTGTTTGTTGACGGGCTCTGCCGGGGGCGGCTCTTCGGGTTGGTTGGCTTGCTCGCGCCAGCGTTCGAGATCGGGAGCGAATGTTTCTTTCTGTTTGGCGAGATGGAGCTGCCATTTTTGCTCATCGCGGGCCATTTTCTGAATGATTTGCAGGTTTTTGAGGCTGCGGGCGCAGGCACGCGCGGCTTCGGTTTTATAGCGGTCGAAGAGATGGATTTCGTGCAGTTCGCTGGCGAGCCAGTGGGTCGGGTCGGGCTTGCGGTCATGCAGCGCTTTCTCAAAAGCTTCGGCGGTACGTTCGCGGCGGAGAAGAATCCAGTGGTCGCGGACGGCGCGGGTGACCAGAGCGGCGTCGTGGTCGAACGAGGGCTGATATTGCGCGAAAAAATCGGCGAGTAAGTTGAAAAAATCTTCGGGATTTTCGGAGGCGAGAAATAGCGTTTTCGCGGTTCCGCCGTGGCGTAAATTGTTTAGGCAAGAGGCGAGCTTGCCTGCCACAGTTGTCGGACCGGTTTGGTTACTCATGGCCCTAGTTTGCTCCGGCGCCGTTCACGGTTTTCAAAAAAATTGATGGAAAGTGTTGATAATAATGAAGAAATATTTTTGAAAAGTTTTGTGACTGATTTTTGGCCACGGATGAACGCGGATGAACGCGGATAAAAAAAGAAGGGGATGCGGGATTTTTACGAGACGAAATGGGCGTTGGTCGCTAAACGGTTGTCCGGATCTTAATGCCGTCATTGACCGCCGGTCCGGGAGTCCATTGTGTTCAAGAAATTGTCTGCAAACACGCCGGGATTCAAGATGGTATGCGCCACCATTCATGGCGGTACCGTGATTACAGCGGTAGGTACCGATGCATCTGCGGTGGCGCCCGTCTACGTGTCCGCCTTCGCGCCAGACTCTGAATCAGCTTCAGGCTGCGTGAATGCCTTTGAGAGCAAAATTCAGACGAACAAATTCGAGAATTTTGTTGTTGATCGTCTCAGCATGAGTAACCACCATGCCGTGGGGCAGCCCCGGAAGCACGGTCAGCTTAGAATTCGGAATCAGCTTTGCGCTTAGGACACTCGCATCCGCAACAGGAACTATTTGATCATCATCGCCGTGAAGTAGGAGCGTCGGAACCGCGAACTTCTTGAGATCCTCTGTAAAGTCAGTCTCTGAGAACTGTTCGATGCAGTCATGCTGGCCCTTGATGCCACCTAACATTCCTTGCAACCAGAAGTGATCTCGAATTCCTTCGGAGATCACAGCGCCCTCGCGATTGAATCCGAAAAAGGGGATGGAGAGCTCTCGGTAAAAGTTTGAGCGATCCCGTATGACTCCGTTGCGAAGGCCGTCGAAAACCTCCTTGGGGGTACCTTTGGGATTCCCGGCGGAGCGTAGCATCACAGGAGGAACCGAACCGATGAGGACGGCCTTTGCAACCCGGCCGCAGCCATGTCGTCCGATGTAGCGGGCCACTTCGCCACCGCCGGTAGAATGCCCGACAAACACCGCGTCACGAAGATCCAGCTGATCGACGAGTGCCGCCAAATCATCGGCATAAGCGTCCATCGTGTTATTCACTCCAACCTGAGTGGAGCGCCCATGACTTCGCCGGTCGTGGGCGATCGTCCTGAAGCCTTGATTCACGAAAAAAAGCATTTGTGAATCCCATGCATCCGCGGTCAGGGGCCAACCGTGACAGAATACGATCGGTTGGCCCGTGCCCCAGTCTTTATAGAAGATATCTACTCCATCGTTTACCTTGATTGTTGACATAATGACTCCTTGTGTTCAATGGTTTCTGTATTTTGTCTGTAAATGCTTCGTTCGGTGCTCTGTTGCTCACATTTGGGTTTCCAGAATTTTGACGGAACCGGCAAAATAGGCTCAATCTGCGCCGTTGCGTGCTACGACGGAATGTTGCGCCATACAGCTTTTACCGCCGGTCGCTTTCCCTTCAGGACGAGAGTCTCAGCATGGCGACGCGCCTCACGAGCGTTTAGCGGTCCTCCATGTCCCAAATAGAACCGGTCCATTCCCGCGTCAACCAGTCGAAGCAGTTCCTTAGCAACAGCCTGAGAGTCGTCCTCGAAAGGGGGCCTTATGGCATGGCTTGTGCGGATCACGCCGCCGATCAAAATACCCGAGGCGACCATGTCTCCGACTAGCGCTTCTTTGCTTACGAGCTCAACCGAAACGGATCCCTTTGTATGTCCGGGCGTGTGCTTTACCGTACCGGCGACACCGAACTGCGAGAGGTCGAAAGAGTCGCCGTTGGAAAGCAGGACGTCGGGCTCGAACGCCGTGAAGCTCTGGCGGGGCAGAGGAGTCTTGAAAAACAACTTCCCCGCCCAGCCGGTGGGACAGAACTTCATCGGAGCCTCGCGTTTGAATTGAGGGAGGTCGCCCTCGTGAGCGATGATAGGAGCTCGCGACTTATCGCGGAGTTCGGCGGCACCACCGGCGTGGTCTACGTGAGCATGGGTGATCACGATGGCCCTGATGTCCTTAAAAGACAGCCCGTTCTGGGAAAGCGCTTTTTCAATCTTCTTCACCGATCCAGGCAGCCCCGCATCGATGAGGAGACAACCATTTTCGCCGATCAGCAGGTGAGCGTTGACTATTTTAAGGGGCAGAATGGGTATTCGTACGATTCGGGTCACGGGTGGTCTCCATTGCTAACAACGTCATTTGGCAGCAGCGGCGGCGGCTTGGATTCCCTACTTACGTCCCGCTGTCCCGCGCGGCCTTGGCTATGAACTCGGCGACGATTTCCGGCTCTGAAATCATTGCTACGTGTGAAGTGGGAAGTTCAATGGTGACTGCGTTCATGCGTTTGGCTTCGTACCGCTCCAATTCGGGAGAGATGGCGCGATCATTGGCAGCGACAATAAACCAGCAAGGCCTCACGCGCCAGGCTGGTGAGGTGACGAGGGTGGTCAGATCGGCGAGCGCCGTGGGAGCTTGCGCGGCAAAAAGCACATCTTTTTCAGAGGGCGAAACATCTTGCGCGAAATCTTCAAAGATGCCATCGCGGCTGAGTGTGACGAAGCCGAACGAATCTGTCACCAGTTGACTGATGGCCGGAGCGGCTGGAAACTTACCGGCGAGACCCAACGTGGATTCTGCGTCGTCGGGCGCGAAAGCGGCTACATAGACGAGTCCGACCACAGAGGGATCGGTGCCCGCTTCCGTAATCACGGTACCGCCGTAAGAGTGTCCGACGAGCAGAACCGGCCCAGGGTTAGACGCCTGCACTCTGGCAAGTGCCTGCTTCGTGGTTGTCACATCATCCTGAAGGGAAGTTAACGGGTTCTGAACGGCGATGACGTTGAACCCACGCTCAGCCAGGAGTGGGATGATCCTGGACCAACTCGAGCCGTCGGCCCATGCGCCGTGGACGAGGACAATATTGTGTATTACGCCTTTGTTAGTTTGCGCGAAAGATGGTTGGGAAGCTAGTGTCGTGGCTAGGAATAAGCCAAGACCTGCGATTGTTGCTTTAGTTATTAGCCTGGAAATCATTGAGGTTCTCTCCTTTTGCTCTGTAATCCGAGGGTATTTTGTGCAACGGCGCGCGCTTCATGGTTTAGCGGGAGGATCGACGACTTCGGACAGAAACCAGATTCGGCGTTCCGTCTGATCGATCCATGTCTCGATGAGACTGGTCGTGGCTACGTCACGATTGTTTCCCGAGATTTCATGTGCAGCTCGCAGGTACTGAGCAAGGCGCGCATTATCATCGCGCAGTTCGAGGAGCATATTTTCAGGCGAGACCGAGTCACAATCGTTGTCCGCTAATCGCTGATAGCGGGTGATTTCACCGATGGAATGCAAGGTAGGACCGCCCATTTTGCGGGCGCGCTCGGCGATTTCGTCGGTCATGGAGAAGATCTGGTCAGCTTGCTCGTCAAGGAGCAGATGAAAGTCGCGAAAATGACGGCCGGACATGTGCCAATGGAAGTTTTTGGTCTTCATGTAAAGACAAAAAACGTCCGCCAAAAGCGGCCGTAAACAGGCGGATATCTCCGCTACGGCGTTGTGGTTCAATGCGCCTGGTCTGGTAGATTCTTTTACTGGGGAACTGTCAATCATAAGATGCTCTTTAATCCTTAATTTGTCTTGAAAAGGGGCGGCGCGACAACAAAACTGATTTGTGCGCCGCTCCCATTTAGGCGGAACCTTGCCGTTTGCCGCGCACGACTTAGGGCTCGATTAGGCGACCATCTCGGCCAGCTTGGCAACCGATTGAGCGGCGAGCGCGATGATATCCGCGACCGCTTTCGGGTGAGAAATAAACGGAGAGTGACTTGAAGGGACGGACTTGACCGTAGCACTCATCCGCTTCGCCATAAATTCCTGGGCGGGAGGCGGAATCATATTGTCATTGGTGCAGACCAAGTACCAAGAAGGGATTGATTTCCAGGCTGGCGCGGCTTCTACGCCAGTGAAGGCTGCCACATGGAGCGGCTTTTGGACCGAAGCCATGACGTATGCTTCGTCATTCGTAGCATCGGCCGCAAATGCACTGTGAAACTTCTCCCGGTTGATCCAGAGATAGCCGTTATCATCGGCTTCAACCGCCGAGGCGCCTGCCGGCGCTGGCCCTTGTTTGCTCAACGAATCAAGGCTTTCGCCCGCGTCAAGTCCAAACGCTGTGATGTAGACAAGAGCTTTGACATTCGGTGCATCGTTCGCTGCACCCGTGATTACCGCGCCACCGTATGAGTGACCGACCAGAATGGTGGGCTCTTTCTGAGCCGATAAGAGTCGTTGTGTAACGGAAATGTCGTCGGCAAGAGAAGTCAGCGGGATCTGGGCGGCGGTGGCAGTGTATCCCAGCTCTCTTAGGAGGAGGATGACTTTGCTCCAGCAGGAGCCGTCCGCCCAAGCGCCGTGTACTAAGAGAATATTCGTGTTGTTGTTCATGTGGTGTCCTTTGTTGAATTAGTGTTTAAAGTTGGCCGCTTCAGGCGCGAGCGTCGAAAGTAGCATGGAAATGAAAGAGGGTAACCGGTTGCGATTCAGGTAAGTGAACCAGTGCCTAACATGCATGCCGCAGTTGGCGTTCAATAAGGGTGGTCTGTGATGATGTGCACCCGTTCCCCAGTTTGGCCAGGCCGGTTGTCAAAGCGCGCAGTCCCGCGATCCGGCCTGTCAGTACCAACTCCGGAT
Organism: Bryobacterales bacterium; assembly: GCA_963840845.1. GTDB lineage: Bacteria > Acidobacteriota > Terriglobia > Bryobacterales > Bryobacteraceae > Bog-105. Next base: position 121,630 of record CAWJBS010000114.1, on the reverse strand, counting down.
TGCTGTTCGCAAGATCGAAGCATCGTCTAACCTAAAGTCTTCAAATACGGTCAGGAGTAAAGCGCACCTCGGAAAAATGTCCATGCCAAGTAACACGTCCTCAATTTCAGCGGCCGTTGTACCCGGATTCAATGACCAACTGACCGACGGAAGTTCTTCGGCTCTTTCCGTTTGTTTCGATGCGATTCGTGTAGCGGATATAGAAAGCTCCGCCGCGAATAGCCGCCAAAATCTTTGCGATGAATCGTTTTCGTGAGGAGCCATGCAACTCAACGGCAAAAATAGTTTCCGAAGCGCTATCGAGATCGATTGTTTCCAGCGCTAAATTCACGCTCAACTCGCTATCTCCGGTAAAGAGATGGGCGAGAGAATAAAGTTGTTCCGCTCTTTTGTAAGACTGTTCATATGCTTCCATTGCTCACTCCCAAAGTTTCAACCTGTACTTAGAATGTTCTTCTTGGAAGGGTGATGGCTGGGGACGAACCGAACCACTGCTCTAGAATGGACGAAATGCGAATAGAACGAAACATCGAATACTCAAGCACGCTCACTGTATTTTTCTAGAGGCGTAAAAGTTCCAGTGCGAGCGAAGACGATCACGCCGGCGACTAGAGGAAAAGATAGGTTCGGAACCATAGGAATTGGGGTATCGCCAAATTCAATTCCTGCGTATGCTTAAGGTTGGCCTCGACGGCTGTTTAGAATGCACGGATTCGACGAGAGCAATGGAATGTTTGAATTCGCTTTAGTATCCACTCCGCAGGAGACGCAGCCATGAAGTCCGAGAGCCCGATTCGGATCTTGAGTGTTGAGGATCATCCGGTTGTGCGAGAAGGGCTCAGCGCGCTGATAGCGTCGCAGTCTGATATGGCGCTCGTCGCGCAAGTAGCGACAGGAGAAGAGGCGATCGCGCAGTTTCGCGTTCATCGGCCCGACGTCACTTTAATGGATCTACGGCTACCCGGCATGAATGGGACGGATGCGCTGATAGCGATCCGGGCCGATTATCCGCAAGCCCGAATCGTTATGCTTACGACGTCTGAAGGAGATGCTGAAATCCAGCGGGCGTTACGCGCCGGAGCGGCGGGTTATGTTCTCAAAAGTACTCCCAAGAATGAATTGTTTGCCGCCATCAGAAATGTACATGCAGGGCAACGTCAAATACCGGCTAATGTAGCAGCTCGTCTCGCTGAGCACTTTGGAGATGATGATCTTACTTCCCGGGAATTGGAAGTGCTTGCGCTGATCAGGGACGGTCACCGCAATAAGCAAATCGCTGACAAATTAAATATCTCGGAAGCAACGGTCAACTTCCACATCAAGAACATCGTAGACAAGTTGGGCGCGAACGATCGCACTCACGCGGTTACCATAGCCGTACGCCGCGGACTGATGAGAATTTAATGGCAGTCTTTCGAGCGATTTTCCTCCTGCTGGGCTTGGTATTGGGCCAATTGCTGGCGCTGGATCCATCGCAACCGACGGGCAGCTATCTGCGTACGCGATTCACGAAGGAAGACGGCCTTCCGTCGGGAGTGGTGAATGTCATCTTGCAAACGCGCGACGGCTTCTTGTGGATTGGGACCAGTAGCGGCCTCGTCCGTTTTGACGGGACGCACTTTACGACGATCGAATTTTCCCCGCAGACGATAACGGAAGGACTGTCAAGAGCGTTGGCAGAGGGGCCAGACGGCGATCTGTGGGCGGGAACCAATAAGGGCGTACTGCGCATCCCGAGAGCATCGCTTGGCCAGTTCGGCCCGCTGCCCGCAACTACATATCACTTGGGACCGCAGGACGATACGGTGACGGCTCTGCACATCGGCCCCAATGGGAGGGTTTGGGCTTCAACTGACGGTGCACTCTACCGGCTAGAAGGAAACGCGTTCTCCACCGTCATCCCCAATATATCGGTTTCCCGGATTGAGGAAGCGGTAAACGGAAATCTGCTGATCGTTACCTCGCAAGGGTTCGTGGAGTTGGAAGGCGAGCACATTGTGCCGCATCCCGGTCTCGCCGAACGTTTGGGTATAGGCAACAATCAGTTCTTTCATGTGATGGAGGACCATTCGGGTATTCGCTGGTATTGCAGTGCGGCCGGAGTGGCTCGAGAAGTAAACGGAACTATCCAGAGGCTGCAGCCTTATGGAGTTCGTTTGGCGCGCCCGGCGTTTCGCGCCTACGAAGATTCTGAAGGCAACGTGTGGCTGAACGTGGCAGATGGCCTGTTTCGCGCAACCGCGACCGGTTTCGAGCGAGTACCCGACACACAAGCCAGGTACCTCTACGCTGATCGAGACGGAGATCTGTGGCTTGGGAGCAATGGAAAAGGGATGATTCGGATGAAGAATCGAATCGTCCAAATGTTCACGACTGCCGAAGGCTTACCAAACAATACGACCATAAGCCTGCTCAAGAGCAGCGACGGACGGCTGTGGGTGGGAAGCCGATGCGGCCTTTCGGTTTTTGACGGGCAGAAGTTCCGAACTTATAGCGAAAAGGACGGTCTGGCCAATACGTGCGTGAATGCGCTTGCCGAGGATAGCAAGAAAGATATTTGGGTAGGAACTTATTTTGGGGGCCTGTTTCGATTTCACAACGGCCGTTTCCAACAGTTTTCAAAACCGGAGGGGCTGCCGGGCGACATCATAAACGCCATTCTGCCGGTGGGCGATGGATCGATTTGGATCGGCACTCCTGACGGCATTAGTCATATGGAGAACGGACACTTCCGCAATTACACGATTGCGGATGGCTTGTCGAGCAACCACACAGACAATCTGTATCTGGATCGACGCGGAACGTTTTGGGCCGGAATGTCGAGCGGAGTCGACCGTTTTTCGGCCGGCCGTTTCAAGGCAATTTCCGAAGCTTCGCAGACCCATGATTATAGGGTTCTTGGGGAAGACGCGCAGGGTAGAATTTATGGGTCTGCAGCGCCGACGGGGATATTTCGTATCGATGGAGATCAACTGATCGGCGTTGCGGAGCGCCCGAAAGCCGCGGGAACGATTCAGTCACAGGATGAGCTGTGGGTTTGTGGCGAAGGACTCTCCAGAGTGTCGCCCTCGGATCTGGCACTGTGGGAGCAGAGTCACGATTGGCCACAAAATTACGCACGCTACGGCCCCGGTGATGGCCTTTTATCGACGGAATGCAGTGATGGCGCTCCAGACTTAGCGATCACTAACGACGGTAAATTGTGGGCCGCCATGCTTGACGGGCTTGCGATGATTGACCTCCGCCGGCTGCCGCGCAACAGCCCCAGACCGGCTATCTACATGGGCGAGATCGTTGTGGGTCGGACGCCCGAAGCGCCTGGTCGTGAGTTGGTTCTAAGCGCTGGGCCCCATCACATTGACGTGCATTTCGGGGTGATCGAATTAGTCTCGCCAGAAAAGATTCGGATGCAATACCGGCTGGATGGCGTCGATCAGGAGTGGTTGGACGCGAACACACCTGGTCATGCGATTTATTCCAGCGTTCCGCTCGGCACTCACGAACTTCATATACGTGCTTGCAACCGAGACGGTGTCTGGGACAGAGTCGGAATTACATATAAAATCACGCAACAACCCTACTTCTATGAGACGAACTTATTCCGTATAGCCGCTGTGGTGATCTTCGGAATGATGTTAACGGGCGCTTATCGTTACCGCTTGAGCCGCCTCACCGCGGAGATGAACGCACGACTTGACGAACGAGTGTTGGAACGGACGCGCCTGGCGCGGGATCTTCACGACACGCTGATTCAGACGATACACGGGACGAAGATGGTGGCCGACGCCGGGCTTGACGATTCCAGAGATCCAGCGACTTTGCATCGCGCTCTGCAACGGGTATCGGATGTGTTAGAACAGGCGAGCCAGGAAGGACGCGCGGCGCTGAGCGCACTGCGGTCTTCGGCCACGCAACGGAACGATTTAGCCGAGGCGCTTGAGCAAGCCGCTGAAGATTGCGTCTCAAAGAACTCTCTGGAATTTTCGCTAACCGTCGAAGGGAGTGTGCGCGACATTCATCCTATCGTCCGCGACGAAGTTTACCGCATCGCTTATGAGGCAATGCGCAACGCCTGTTCACATTCAAAAGCTTCCCGGCTCGACGTCAAACTGAGTTATGCTCGCAGTCTCGTCATCCGGGTTCAAGATAACGGGATTGGCATGGATAAGGAGCTTCTTGCGAAAGGCAAAGAAGGGCACTTCGGGATCAAGGGCATGCGGGAGCGCGCCGAGCGAATAGGCGCCACTCTTCTGATGAACTCAACAAGCTCCGGTACCGACGTTGAGTTGACAGTTCCAAGGAACGTGGCTTTTCGAGAGAGAAAGGTCCCCGGGCGGTTCGGTCGAAGAAGTTAGGGCGGCCTTTTTCCGGGCGTGAATGAAATGCTTACGCGACCATTACTGATAGTCGCCAACAGCATGGCGGCTTAGCCGATCTTAGAGCCTTGAGAACAATGTGTTGGTGATTTTTACATCTGGGGTAGACGAATATGTCTGCCGGGGGCGGAGGCTTGGTCCAGGTGGCGACGCGTGCGGCAATATGCCGCATTGACGAACATCTAAAGCTGCCAGTAAGCTATCAGGCAAGACTTTCCTGTGACAGCAAAATTGGTGCGTCTGCCCTATCTTGCCGTCGACGGGTAGGTTTTCCATTCTTGCTCCGCACTTACTTTAAAGGAAATTACCTGTTGAAAAGTAGACTTTTGCTCCTATTGTGTTTATGCATTCCGGGATTCGCGCAGACTGCTGCCCCTCCAGAAGCAGCGACGGTGTTGGAGGGAATTGTTACCGATTCCTCGGGAGCTTTGATTATAGGGGCGAAAGTTTCGCTGGTCCCGCCCGGCGGACGATCTACCTACGAGACGGTTACTGATGCGAGCGGCCACTATCGGATTGCGAACCCGTCGGCTGGAACCTACACGGTTAGGGCGGAAGCAAACGGTTTCAGGCCAGCGAAATCAGAAGTTACGGTGAGCGCCGGACGAAGTAACCACGGCCGATCTCCAACTTACGGTTGCCGGGAAGTCTGAGAATCTCGTCGTCACGGGGACTGTGAGCGATGTATTCGGGGAAAAATCGGCCATTCCGATTGAGCGGTTTTCGCAGTCGATTCAAGTCATCAACCAGGAGGATATCCTGAACATGAACGCGAACAGCCTTGGAGATATTTTCAGCGCTATACCGTCTGCGACGCCGGGGCCGCCCCGTGAGTCCACTTATCAAGGGTTTGCGTTCAGGATCCGCGGATTTACCGCTTACCCGATTTACAACGGCGTCTATCAGCGTTATTTCTTCAATGTCGATCCGTCTGCGATCGACAACATCGAGGAAGTGCAAGTGGTGAAGGGCCCGTCGGATGTTCTGTTGGGCCAAGGCGAAGTTGGGGGAGCGATGAATATCACCACCAAGCGGCCCCAAGAGGACTATGCCGGGAGTGCCAGTGTGATTGGCGGCTCTTTTGACCAGGCGTCGGGCGCATTTGACGTGACGGGCCCGGTGCGACCGATTAGCGGCCTCTATTTCCGGGCGACCGGTGAAATGGAACGTTCAGGCAGTTTTATCCGTTACTTGCCGATCAACCGGGAGAATGGAAACTTTTCTCTGGATTGGGTGCACAGTAAGAAAGTAACGATTCATTTCGTGGGCGAGTGGCAGGAACGGGACACGTTTCGGAACCCTGGTTTGCCAGTGATTGGAACTGTTATCTCGAACGGCGTGGGTCGGATTCCTTCATCTACCTATCTTGGCGACCCCGCTACGGACGGTGATCCTGGCCACAACAACTTTACGGCTACGGGTGAGTTGATTCAGGCATGGGCTCCGATCAAATTGAGCGATGCGTGGACGTTCACACCGCGCATCTCTTATTCGACTTTTACCGGGATCTATTCGGAAATCAATCTAAATAAGGTGCTCGCGGACTTACTGACGGTGACGCGAACCGGCCGTTACGACGAAGAGCGCCATCATTATCCGATTGAACAGGGCGATTTTGCAGGTACGCTGAAGGCGCTTGGGATGAAGCATCATGTGCTGATCGGGCTACAGAACAACCTTTTTAGAGTTCGCTACTTTCAGCAGAACATGCCTTCGGTTCCTTCGATCAACACGCTGAACCCATATCCGACTTACGGCACTGTTGCCGATGGACCCTATCCGCTGAACAGCGTGGTGTTTAATAATTACGATTCGTGGGCGATCTATGCCCAGGACAGAATTGATCTGACCGAGCGCTGGGATGTCATCCTGGGCATTCGCACCGATTGGTATCAGGATCACCACACGCTTGCTTCGGACTTTATTACGGCTCCCACCGTTCTGAACACCAGCTTCAACCACACGACTTACCAAGTTGGCTCATCGTACAAGCTTTATCAAGGCTTGTCTCTTTTCGGCGGCTATGCGACTGGGTTCAATATAGTGCACTGCGGTGAGATTTGAGACAGTCGAATCAGGGGACAGTTACCGTTCGCTGAAAACAATTGGCGAACGGGAGGTTAATGGTTAAGGATGAGGATAGCAGGGGAAGCGGAGGCTGGCTCTGCTGGAGAGCAACCGGCCAAGGAATACCCTGCTGGAGACTCATCCTGATGAGACAGCGGAGAGCGTGTAGGCTCTCCGCTGAAAAGCCAACCACTCAGACATCAGGGTAGATCTCCTCATGCCTGGGAAAACTCAAAGCCGCTGGCGGTGGAGAATTCCTCCAGGTTTGCTCGAACTCGTCCGGGAAGATAGTCGAGCGCCGAATGCAGCCGCTCGCGGTTGTAGAACACATCAATGAATTCTGCGATGTTCTGTTGCAACTCCTCCATCGTCGAATAGCGAGTGCAAGAGATTTGCTCTTTCTTGAGTGTGCCGATAAAACTTTCGCAATAAGCGTTCTCCCAAGGCCGCGCGGGCCGGCTCATGCTGATCGTCATATGCGCTTGCTCGAGACGCTTCACATATTCGTTGCTGGCATATTGCGATCCACTATTGGAGTGATGAACCAGCCCGCGCCCTGGTTGCCGATCGGCAATGGCTTTGTTCAGCGCCGCCAGGGGCAGCGCTCCTTGCAGGCTACGGCCTAACGACCAGCCCACCACGCGGCGGGAAAACACATCCAACACAACGGCCAGATAAACAAACTCTCGCCCTAGTCGCAAGTAAGTGATATCAGCCACCCACAGTTGATTCATCGCCTTTATTTGCAGGTATTGCGCCAAATTCGGATAGACCGTATAACCGTGCGCTGAGTCGGTCGTCGCCACAAACTTGCGCTTACGAATCGCCAGCAGATTATCACTGCGCAGAATCCGCCGGACCACATGTTCTCCGACTGCGACTCCTTTCCTTCGTAGGGACTGAGTGACGCGACGATAGCCTAAGATTCGTCTCCGCAGTGCTTCCTGTTGCACCGCTTCCCGAAGGGCCATCTCTGCTTGCTGCGGTTGGCGTTCTTGCCAATCCCGATAAAAACCAGCGCGGCTGACTCTCCCCAGTTCACACATCCGTTCTATGCTCGTGGCGCCTTGCTCAGTCGCTTGACGTTGGATTACTTGGTAGATCCCCCGTCGGAACCCACGCCGCTCTTCGGGCGTGGTCCCTTGACGCTGCGCAAGGCTGCGGCGAAAAAATCCAGTTCCGCCGCTTGTTGTCCGCTCAATCGCTTCAACGCCTCGATCTTGGCCTTCAACTGGATCATTTCCCTTGTCTCTGGGGCCTCCTCCTCTGCTTTCGCTTCGGCCTTTGCTACGCCTTGGCTTCCCCAGCCGGCATTTCGCCAGGCGTACAGAAACTTACGCCGCATCCCCAACTCCTGCGCTAGCGCCGTTGGACTCTCGCCCGCCACCATCCGGTCCACCGCGTTTCGCTTGAACTCAGCGCTGTACTTCTTTCGCCTTTGTCCTTCGACTTTTTCTGACACTCTCTGTTTCCTTTTCGCTGAAAGTGTCCCCTTTCTCCCTTGTCTCATTTTTCCACCGCAGTGCAATAGAAAGTACCGTCAACACGCTGACGTATAACGGAGCTCCGCTGGCGCCGGAAGATTCGTGGCAAGGTGAGGCGGGCATCCGCCTTGCGCAGGGGCCGGTCAACTTGAGCGCGAGTCTGTTTCAGATCAATAAGACGAATGCCGTTACGAACGATCCTTTCCATCCCGGCTACAGCATCAATGACGGCGACGTTCGGGGGCGCGGCCTGGAGATTGAAGGCAAACTGCGTCTGGCGAAGGGCTTCTTTGCGGAAGGCGGCTACGCTTACGAAAACGCCCGAATTATCAAGAGCAATTCGGGTAATTTGGGGTTCGAAGTGGCCGACACGCCGAAAAACCGGGGTAACGTGTCTCTGCGCTACCTTCCCAAGCGCCTGCCCATCCAGTTCCGGGCGGGCATGAACTTTGTGGGCAATCGAGCGTTGCTGGATACGGCTAACGTCGTTGAAGGCCCGAACCTGCTTGGCAACAACGTGAGATTACCGCAATACACGACGGTGAATCTGGGCGCGGCTTATACTTTTGGCCGAGCGCGGCTGGATGTGAATCTGGGGAACGTGGCCAACAGAATCTACTACACGAAGGATTTCGGTAGTTATGATGTCATCCCTGGCGAACCACGGGAGGTTAGTGTGCGGATGACCTACCGATTTTAAGAGACTCTTTGCCCGTGCGTACTACCTGCTGAAGCTGGAGAGTCAGGACGTTGAAGGAAAGCCGGGCGAAAGACTTTTCTGGTTGGAGGGAAGGTGGCGGGTGCGGCCTATGAAATCCCGCTACGGCTAACCGGCAGCGTTTTACCATTTGCTTCAATGCTGGGTAGGACTGCGCGTTGCCCCACTTCCTGCGGCTAATACAAATCGGCGAATCTGTCTGACGGCAAGGTAGAAGAGAGCGGCCAACGAGCAGGTGAGAATCGCCAGCCTGAGGTGGGATGCAGTGGCGATTGAAATCCCCATCCCAGTCCCGATGGCCAGATAGAGCACCAAGCAGGCCGGGCATTTAGGGACTATAGCGAGGAGTGCCGTGGGCAACAACCATTCCGCAAAATGAAGGAGCCGCCGGGGAGCTCCGAGTTTGATACTTGCCGGCTTGCTCCTGGATGACTGCGGCAACAAGGGACCACTTAGGCTCCTTTCCTTTTCGCTTTGTGGCACTCGTTCTTGGCAGAGTCGAGACCGTATCGATCATGATGCCTGACCCACGACATGTGTGAAGGTAGTTCTGCCTCATCTCGGCCGTTGGGCGTCATATCTAAGAGGTTGTATGTACCGAATAATATGTCCAAGCCCCGGGCGTAAGCCGAATAGGTGTGAAAAAGTTCACCGCCGGAATTCTTGCAAAATACGCTAAGTCCTGGAGCTTCGTCTTGTTCGAAGTCGCTCATCTCATAGTTGTAGAAAACCTTATCAGCGGACGAATTTCTGTTGAAAGAGGCTTGGAAATCAAAATTAAAATCGCTGCCTGCGGTGGAAAGCCAGGGGAAACGCCAGCCCATGCGGCTCCTAAAAGCCTCTATCTCTGCGACGGGCGCACGCGAGGCCGCCACTAACGTCGTGTCTCGGTTGGCTAAATGCACCAAGGTTCCATCGATGTGATCAGCAAGGAATGAGCAATTCTTGCAACCCTCTTCCCAGCCTGGGCCAAACATGAAATGGTAAACAATGAGTTGATTTTTTCCGTCGAACAGATCAGCGAGAGTGTAGACCCCATTGGGTCCACTAAAAAGGTAGTCGGCTTTGACCTTAACGCGAGGTAGAGCGCGGCGCTCTCGATTCAACTCATCGCGTAGGCGAGTGAGTTCTTTTTCTTTTGAGAGGAGCGCCTTGCGCGCGGCCGTCCATGCTTCTCTAGAAACGGCTTCATGACTTACATCAATCAGGTTCACTGCTCAATCTCCTTTGTGGCACGCTCGACGCAGCACGTCGTTCGGGAAAATGATCTGCAAATGAACGGCTCAGAAGGCGGAGAGACGAACGTTCAATCGGGAATCGGCGCAACCCGAAAGTCTCATTGGCGTTGCTCACAGCAAAGGCCAATGGGGGAAAGCTTGCAGAAGCAAATGATGGCGTTCAACAAAGCCGACATCGCAACTTGTCGAACACCTTGATTATATGCCGTTTATCACTAAAGTCAATTCAAATAGCTTGTTGGTTGCGGCTTCGTGCGCCAAATTGCGTGATAGTAGCGACCTTTGAAGCACTAAAAGACCGAGAAGTATTTGATCTTCAAAGAACCATCAGGCGCATTCTCGTGGTGCGCGTTGTGACACCCTCCACAATTTGCCGCTGCCGTTTTAAGGCTGACCGCTGCTCATCGAATTTTCCGGCCGCCGCGCAAACTGCCGGCGGCGCCTACAGTCTTCATCCAGTTCTGATAGTCGGCATCGTCCTGAGCGACCACGGTTACTCCAAATATCGCGGCACAAATACTCACTAATAGGAAACGTTTCATCGACGTCCTTTATTGTCTTCGGAATCTAGGAACTCAACTTTGAGAATCGATCGCTAATGGAGCCCCAATTGACGACATGAATGAAGGCAGTCACATAGTCCGGACGGCGATTCTGATATTTCAGGTAATAGGCGTGCTCCCAAACATCAATGCCCAAAAGCGGCTGTCGGCCCGCGGACAGCGGACTATCCTGATTAGGAGTTGTTTCGATAGCTAACTTGCCGTTGCCTTGATCAAACGTAAGCCACGCCCACCCGCTTCCAAAGACGCTCAGCGCGGCTTTGCGCATACTGTCTTCAAACTTCTCCTGCTCGCCAAACGTGGTCTTTAGCGCCTCGGCAAGCTTTCCTTCAGGCTTGCCGCTTTGTCCCGCCGGCGCAAGCGAAGGCCAGAACAACGAGTGGTTCGCGTGGCCGCCTCCTTGATTGCGAACTTGCGTGCGCACGGATGCCGGCAGTGTATCCAGTTTTTGAAGGAGTTCTTCGACGCTGAGTTTAGAGAGCACAGGATCAGGGCCGATCGCCTTGTTCAGATTATCGACGTAAGCCTTATGATGCTTGTCGTGATGGATTTGCATTGTTTGGGCATCGATATACGGCTCCAGAGCGTCATACGCATAGGGAAGTTTAGGCAACGTAAATGGTGCATCATCAGCAATCAAAAGTTTGGCGGTAGCACCAAGCGCCGCTGTCTGGAGCACGGTTCGTCGAGTGATCACAATATAGGCCTGAGATGATCCTAGTTCAAATCACCCCAAAAAAAGTGCGGCAAATTGTCGCAGTCTGCAATCCGGTTTGCGTGCCTAGGGGCGCTTATCGGATTCGGTAGGCTGTACGTTTGAAGGCGTTTTCCATCTGGCAGCAATCTCGCGGCCTCGCCGCACCTCATCCGCGGTCATCGTCTTTTCCATTTGCCTTCGAGCGTCGAGCGCTGCTCCGTATCCACGGCGCTCAGAAACCACGAAGTAGGCATAGGCAGTGATTGGATCCTTGGTCAGTCCTTCACCGCTTGCCGACATTACGCCCAGTGCATAAATGGCCATCGGCTCTCCTTGTTCCGACGCCAAGTGAAACCAATGAACAGCCTTCCTTAGGTCTTGCGGCGCCCCTCCCTGAGTGGAGTAAAGCCAACCTATCTTATACTGCGCCGGGGCGTAGCCCGCCTCCGCAGCAACGCTAAACCAGTGCCTCGCCTCTGCCATATCGCGGGTCACTCCGACTCCATCCAGGTAATCTTCGGCCAAATTGTACGCCGCCAGCGAGTCCCCTTGCTTGGCAGACGCCAGATACCACTTCGCGGCTTGCCCATTGTCCTGCGGCACGCCTTCTCCCCTCTCATATAGAGCGCCTAGGTTGCACTGGGAAGCGCTGTCTCCCGCCTCAGCCGATTTGCGAAACCACTGGGCCGCCTTTTCCGCATCAGCAGGCACGCCCTTGCCATACAGATAAAGGAGCGCCAGATTATATTGCGCAGCGGTCTGGCCGTGTTGAGCTGCGAGAAGATACCACTTGGCAGCCGAGCTAAAGTCCACCGGAATGCTCCAGCCATTTTCGTAAAAAGTGCCGAGACGGTATTGCGCGACGGCATCCCCACTCTCCGCCAAAGACTCCCATCGCTTGCGGTCAGATTCATAATCCGATTGAGCCCGCGCGAGCGGAAAAACAGAGGCCGCCACCAGGGCTACCCCGCACAGTTTTCGCTTCATCGGTCGACAGTATAGCTTGATTCGGCGATTATCGGGGTGCGGCGAATTGTCGCTCACGCAGAGTGGAGACAAGCTCGAGGTACGCGCGGTGATCCCTCTGTCGCTCCTGCGACAAAATGCCGCATTGACCGCGGCTTATTCTGCCTTGATCATAACGGTTTTCATTCAGTCAAGGCGCGAGCAATCGTTCCACCCTGTCGAACGCTGGAAGATTTGTGGCAGGGTGTGGCGGGAATCCGGTTTGCGCGGGGCGGTCAGCCTTAGCGCAAGTCTGTTCCATATCGACAAGACCAATGCTGTTACAACCGATCCTTTCGATCCGGGCTCTGGCACTAATTACGGCTATGTTCGGGGGCGCAGACTGCAACAAACTTTGTTAGGTTATTGAGAGCGGCTACCACTGAGCAAGGCGGCTAATCGGCAGAACAATTGAAAGAGAAATATGAAAAGAAGAGAGATGCTAGCGAAGTCCTCCGCCCTCGTCAGCTTTATGACGGGCGCGCTCGCGTTACCAGCCGGCAAGTCGACAGGGAGTGAAGCGCCGGGTGAATCTGAGATAAGCTCAGACGTCATGGCTCAGACGGGTAGGCCTAATCCTCTCATCCCGCCGAAGAGCGGCACGATTCCAGTTGCGTTCGTGATTTCCGACGGGGCGGTGATCATCGACTTTTGCGGACCATGGGAGGTTTTTCAGGACGCGAATACGCTTCATGGGGACCCATTGTTTAATCTCTACACAGTGGCTGAGACTACCAAACCGGTGAGTGCCAGAGGTGGAATGACAATCGTTCCCAATTACAGTTTTCAGACGGCCCCTCCGCCGAAGGTCATCGTTATACCGGCGCAAAATGGAGCAAGCGAGGCGATGCTGGATTGGATTCGCGTTTCTACAAAAGCGTCGGACGTTACTATGTCAGTCTGCACGGGTGCGTTTGTACTGGCGAAGACGGGCTTGCTGGCGGGCAAGGCTGCTACCACTCATCACGGTGCTTATACAGAGTTCGCCATGGAGTTTCCAGATATCAGTTTGAAGCGCGGAGCCAGATTCGTGGAAGATGGCAACCTCGCTTCAGCCGGTGGCCTTTCGTCGGGCATTGACCTCGCGCTGCGTGTGGTCGAGCGCTATTACGGCCGAGAACATGCGGAGCGAACGGCGGACGTAATGGAGTACCAGGGGCAAGGTTGGCTGAACCCCAATTCCAACCAAGCCTATGCGAAGGCACGCGTTTCCACGGAGGCACGTCCGGTATGCCCTGTCTGCTCCATGGATGTCGATCACGCGGTTAGAGCTGAGTACAAGGGCAAGACTTATTACTTCTGTTCTCAGGGCCACAAAGAGTTGTTCGAGAAAGCTCCTGATAAATTCGCTGCTGCTCACTGAAATTGGCCGTTGGTCGCTAGCTCGTCCTGCATGGGCTGGCTGAAACACTCGCCATTGAACCCTATTTGACACGCTGCGACAATTTGCCGCACGACAAAGCTCAGAACTTTGTTGCCTAATGAATGAATACTGGGCGTGTTGAGATAAGGCGTAACTCAGATCTCTAACGGTGTCTTATCAAACTTGGCGCGATAAGTATTTATCCTGAGGAGACACATGAAGTTCATCCAGTGCTGTTGCGTGATTTGGGCAGCGGCGCTATTTTCGACTGGACTTTGGGCGCAGGCACAGACAGGCACTGACGTTGGGGGCAGTTTGTTCGGGACCGTCCGCGACCCTTCGGGTGCCCCCATAGCCGGCGCTCACGTGGCGCTCAAAGACGAAGCAGGAACAGTCAGAGATACTCAGACTGACCGAGAGGGAGCGTACCATTTTTCGACGCTGCGTGCCGGACACTACTCACTGAGCGCAGGGAGTGACGGTTTTCAAGAGCAATCAAAGGAAGTAAACGCGCACGGACAGGAAGCGCTGACCGTGAATTTCGTGCTCGTCGTCCAGACAAAGCGTCAATCCGTGACGGTGACCGATCGACTGGACAGGCAGAGCGACTACGCTCCTTCCGCGACAGATGAGGCTACGCTGAAAACGGATACGCCGCTGTTGCTCACTCCGCAGTCGGTGGAGACTGTGCCGGAAGCAGTTTTGCAGGACCAGACTGCGCTGACCCTGAGCGATGCGACCCGCAATGTAGCGGGCGTGGCACAGGACTTCGGTTTTAACGGGGGCACGCAGCCGGCTCTCATTTTTCGTGGCTTTCCGAACCTCTCGATGACAGCGGGGAGTTCGATGACGGCTTCGGCTTCGTACTATCTGGACGGTTCCAAGGTGGAGGGGGTGCCCCTGAATATGGCGGACGTACAGCAGGTGGACGTTGTCAAGGGACCTGACGCCGTACTCTTCGGACGCGCCCAACCAGGAGGCCTCGTCAACGTGGTCACGCGGCCGATTCTTCCGCAATTTGCGGCTGAACTGGAAGAGACGGCCAGCCAACTGGGGGCGACACGCAGTACCGCCAGTGTCAGTGGACGGCTCAATCAAAGCGGGAGCTTACTGTTGCGAGCTTCAGGCACCTGGTTCGCCGATAAGACCGGGCGGGCGTTTGTGCGTGACCGCCTCGGATCAGGCGGAGCCAGTCTGATATGGCACGCGACGCCGCGAACTCAATTGGGCTTGTCACTGAACTACCAGCACCAGGCCTATCGCAATGACTATGGAGTTCCCTCGGTCGGCGATCGGCCTCTCAACCTTCCCTACTACAGTTCGCAGTTTAATGATTCGCCCGTGTTGTCCACAACACAACCGAGGTCGGCTCGATTGACCCTGGAGCAGGAACTCGCGAGGGGCTGGCACATGAATGTGAATTTCTTGTCGTTGGTCTCCAATTACTATGACGCGGATATCACACCATACGGGAGTAACTTGAGTACGGGCGAGGACTGCATCGGCAGCGGCTACGAATGCCTTCAGTATTACTACAACGCCCCGCACCGGAAGTACCGGCTGGTCCGTGGGTCGGCGGACTTGACTGGAAAGTTCAGAACCGGCGTTGTGCGGCATTCAGTGCTTGTCGGACTGGATGGGTATGCAGCGGGCAGGACCGGGACGCAGTATTACGAACAACTGGCGCCGGTCAACGTCTACAACCCGATCTTCACGCCAGAGCAGCCTCTTGACCCTTCCGTCGCGTCACCGCTTTATACGACTGACGAAACCCGCTGGGTCGGCCTTTACGCGCAGGATACAATCACGCTTCCCTACCGGCTGACGCTGGTTGCCGGGTTCCGTGCGGATTGGACGAGCGCGATTTATGCACCTCCGGGCACTCAGCCCAACGTGCAGTCCTTCGTGAAGCCGCGGGTGGGACTGGTGTGGCAACTCTCGGGCGCACAGGCCGTATATGCCCAATATCAACAAGCAGTGGACGCGAATAACGGTCGCGACCCCGCAACGCTGCAGGCTCTGGCTGCGGAGACGGCCAATCAGTTTGAGATTGGCTATAAGGTGCGGGCGCGTGGAGGGGCGATCACGGCTACTGTGGCGGCGTATCAGCTGGTCAAGAACAACATCGCAAGCTCTGTTTTCTACCCGACGATTGTCACCGTCGGCCAGGATCGGTCACGCGGCGTCGAGGTCGATGTGAGAGGCCGTCTGACGCGACGTCTTTCGGGCATCGCGTCCTACGCGTACGCCGACGGTGTAGTGACGAAAGATCCGGTCTACCAGGGCGAGCGGCTCCCTGAAGCTCCGCGAAACAGCGGCAGCTTGTGGCTGCGCCATTCGTTGGGCGAGAGTTGGGACGCCGGAGCCGGCCTCTTTGCAGTCGGTGTCCGAAACGGCGACTACGGCAATAATTTTGAATTGCCCGGCTATGCCCGCCTCGATGCCATGCTGTCGCACCGCTTTCAAATAGGAAACTGGCATAACACGGTTCAAGTAAACGTGTTGAATCTGACAAATAAGCTCTATTACACAGGCAGCTTTCCGATCGCGCTGGACTGGATTCAGCTTGGCCGGGAGCGCACTTATGAAATCACGCTCCGGTTGAACCGATAGGGTTCTTCGGAGTGGCTTCGATCTTTTAAAGGAGAAAAAGGTTATGAAGGAACTCAATCGCCGCAAAGCAATGTTATTAGCGCTCAGCGCCACTTTTGCGAGTGAAGCCAGCGGCAACGCCAGAGAGGCGACGCAGGGGTCCGAGCATAAGATGCCGGAAGGTGGATCTGTGCACTGGACGGGGGACGAGCGGATTGCGATGCTGATGTACCCCGGGATGACGGTGATGGACTTAATTGGGCCGCACTCCATGTTCGGGGCGCTCATGGGGGCGAAGATATTTCTGGTGGCGAAGTCGCTTGAGCCGGTGACGAGCGATTCGGGCGTGACGATCACGCCGAACGCCACTTTTGAGACTTGCCCCCGCGAACTCACTGTGCTCTTCACGCCGGGCGGAACGGACGGCACTCTGTCCGCTGCGGTAGATCCAGAGACGCGTTCGTTCATGGCCGATCGGGGGGCGCGTGCAAAGTATGTTACCAGCGTTTGCTCAGGCTCGCTGATTCTTGGGGAGGCGGGTTTATTGAAGGGTTACAAGGCAACGTCGCACTGGTCTGTGCGGCATGTGCTGGCGGGATTCGGCGCGATTCCGACGGACGCCCGCGTGGTGCGCGACCGCAACCGAATTACAGGCGCGGGCGTGACTGCGGGACTCGACTTTGGTTTGACGATGGTTGCGGAACTGCGGGACAGAACATATGCCGAATGTTGCCAACTGATGAGCGAGTACGACCCCAACCCGCCGTTTCATGCCGGTTCGATCCATACGGCTCCGCCGGAGGTGAAAACGCCCATGGTGGAAATGCTTGCCGGGTTTGTGAAGAAGGCCGAGGCTTTGGCGGCGGGAAAGCTGGGATGACCGGTCGGTCTAGCGTGAGCAGATTCTCATGCGGCAGAGAGTCCGAGCCAGCGCTGGGTTGCGGGAATCCGCGAAAGAATGAACCGCTCAGCTAAGAAGGTGACGACGAGTGAAATGCCAAGCTCCGGCAAATAAATAGCAAGTGCCAGTACGGCGGCTACGAGTGCCCATGACCAGCGCGGGCGCTCAATAGGCAGCGGTGCTCCGAGCACGCCAACGTGACGCCGCCTCCACCACAAGACCACGGCGCTTACCGAGAGTGTGATGAGCCCGACTGCCGTAATGAGGCCGAGTATTTGGTTGGCGAAGCCAAAGAGCTGCCCTTCGTGAGTGGCGATGCCAACACCGACGATGCGATCAAGCAGCATCGTTTGATTGAAATTCTGGCGGCCAACGACGGTTCCGGTTTGAGGGTCAGCCTGAACGACGTCGCGCAGAGTGCGGTTCTGCGAATCCGATCTGATCGTCCACGGGCTTCCAGGCATTTTTGAGGGCGTGATTTTTATGGGAGGCGCGAGATGCAAAGAAGCAGCCAGAGGAACAAGGCGATTGAAGGCTGAATAGGAGTCAAGGGCGGTGGTTCCGGTGTGCTCCATGCCAGACATATCGGCCATCGCATTCAAGCTGTTGCTGTTCATGGCGGCGCGTGCGGCCAATTCTGAATCGCGGCCCGTCGGCCACGCTTGGTGAACAGCTGCGGTGCCCGTCACCTGGCGTATGAGTTTGAAGTAGGCGCCCCAACCGTTTGCCCAGGGAAGGCCTGTGAGGATGAGGAAAAGAGCAAACGCCGAGATCCACACGCCCGAAACCGCGTGGAGGTCACGCCAGAAGATTCGCGGCCCTTTCCCTAAGCGCACCCAAACAACACCAGCCAGTTTCTCCATTTGGCGTGGCCACCAGAGGTATAGTCCGGTGAGAAGCATGACAATGGCCCACGATGCAGCTAACTCAACCAGGTACGAGCCCCAACGGCCGGCGAGCAATTGGCCATGCAGATGCGCAAGTAAGGTCATCGGTCGATAGTCCTCATTGACGATGTAAATAGCCTTTTGAGTGACCGGATGCACATAGATGCGAAACTCCTGGGTGCCGACGCCCACGACGACACGCGGCGCGGCGTCGGGATTTGGAGGAAGCTCGTAATAGTGGAGGTTAGCGTGGGGAACGGCCATCACGGCTGCGCGCGCGATCTTCTCCGGCGTCGCGCTGGGACTTTTGAGATGCAGATGATCGTAGGGCTGATCAAGCCAGCCTTCGATTTGCGGCCGGAACAGATAGATCGAACCGGTCAGAGACAGCCAGATCACAAACGGAATGCAAAACACACCCGCATAGAAATGCCAGCGCCAGATGGCCCGGTACCGACGCCGGCTTTGTTCTTCGGTCAGTTCTTGAGGAGTTTCCGTCATTTAGGTAAAGATGCTCAGAGAAATAATGTTGCCAGCCCCAGACGAAATTGAGAGATTAACCTTCCGTGTGAGCGCAAAATCAAGCCCGCACTTCATTTATTTATATGCTACTCGTTTAAGAACCCCATTCGCGCGCCTCGACGATGCGGCAAATTGCCGCAGCCATCACGCGGCAAGTGGACTCCGGTGGAAGGTTGCGCCGCGACGGGGCTCACTCCGCCAAATATTGGCGCTTAATTCAAAGAACATCTCGAAGATAATGACAAAGAGGAAACGATGGGAAAGACAGTAAGTGAACGTTTATTGTTTCTAGTCATCCAATTACTTCTATGCGCAACGGCGTTATCTGCGGCGGGGCAACAACCCGACGGCCAGATTTTGAGTTCGACGCTCGGGGCGCCGCTGCCTAATTATGAATCGCTGGATGATTTTGGCCGCGGTTATTTTTCCCGAACCGTCTACGATGAGGTTCGCAATCAAACGCGGTTCAACGTTCTTACCATTACATACGTGAGCGACGCGCTCCCGGTGCGTGGCATTTTAATCAGGCCGAAAGCGCCGGGGGCAGGTAAATGGCCGGCGCTCATCTTCAACCGCGGAGGCAATGGCCAACTGGGGAGCATTATCGATAACGGCCAACCTTGCGGACGCGCCAACACGTCATGCCTTGATATCGTCGATCTCTATCAGTTTGCTAAGGCAGGTTTTGTGGTGATCGCGTCCGATTACCGCTATCAGGGCGCAACGGTGAAGCGGGATGAGTGGGGCGGCGTGGAAGTTGACGATGTTCTCAATCTGGTCCCGGCGCTGCGGTCGCTCGACTTTATGGACACCAAGCGGATTTACATGCTCGGTTTGTCGCGCGGCGGCACGATGGCCTATCTTGCCATCAAACGGGGGATTCCCGTTAAAGCTGCCGCCGTTATTGGCGGAGTTTCAGACGTGAAGGCTTGGGTGGACGCGAGACCCGAAATGGGCATTGTCAACGGGAATGAATATATCGACGGCTTCGCTAAGATTTGGCTGGACTATGAGCGCCGCGCCGAGGAATATTATCGAGCGCGGTCGGCCGTCTATTGGGCCGACCAGATCAATGTCCCGATCCTCATTCTCCACAGCCGGACCGACAAACTGGTGCCGGTGACGCAAGCTCTCCGAATGGCAGAGGCCCTTCAGGAGAAGAACAAGGTATATGCGCTTCACGTTTATGATCGAGACGGCCATGCTCTGCCGCAGAACCGTGAAGACCGTGATCGCATGATTGTCGATTGGTTTAACCGAGCCAGCCAGGGCGGCCCATCATCCCGGCTGCGTTCGGCAGTGGAGAGGCTAAGGTGACCCACTTAGGCGGACGCATGGCTGGCTCGTCCAGGTATTGAGCATCGATTCCGCCAGTGCCCCGTCAGTTCGTGATTCCATCTGATCCGGCACGACAAAGGCGGGTCCGACGAGGTTCTCACGAGGGTGAATGTACGGAAACGGTCACAAGTATATGAGCGTTAACGTTCACATAATCTTTGGTTTTAGTGTTTGGAAAGATTGACTCACCGAAGATTTGTTCTGGATAATCGCACTTGTGGGTTACGAGGCGAAGGGCAAAAAAGCGAGTTGCTATTAATCGGAGAGTTCTCGCGGCTCCTTTTTCTGTTTGTGACAAATTGGTAGTGACCAGGACGCTTAGAGGTGAGATACTTTAGGTGCCCGCAATAACTTCTTTTTCCAGCTACGCCAGCCCGACACTTTCGCCGGGCAGCGCTCCTGAAGAGTCAAAAACAAGACTTGTTGAGGCCGGAGTATGACCCAGCGCGGCCATGCTTTGCCTGAAAGAGGAGACGCATGAAGGAAGAACGCCAAGCCGTTGCGAAGCCCGACGCGCGGCGGAACGAGTTCTTAGCACGTTTGGACCCGGACGATTTCAACGCTTTGATGTTGATGGGAAAGATCGTGAGTTTCAAATTGCGCAAGCGGGTCTTACTGCAAGATGAGACGGTAGATGCAGTGTACTTTCCGTTGACCTGCATGTTTTCGATGCTGGTGACATCGGAACATGAGCCGCAGGTCGAGATGGCGACGATCGGCAAAGAAGGTCTGATCGGCGGTTGGGAGAGTTGGCAGGCGCAACCATCGATGGGGCTAAACCTTGTCCAGATTCCCGGTTTAGCCGTTCGTATTTACGCCAAGGATTTTCGGGAAGTTCTGAAGAACCGGCCCTCGATCCAGAAACTGATTAACGAGCATCTTTATGCGCTCTTGCGACAGATTTTGTATGGTGCGGGATGCAACCATTACCATAGTATGGAAGAACGGTGCGCGCGCTGGATGTTGATGACGCATGATAGGGCAGGCGGGGACACGTTCCCGATGACGCAGGAATTTCTTTCGCACATGCTGGGCGTGCGGCGGGCGACGGTGAATGTGGCGACGGGCATCTTGCGGAAGGCCGGCTTCATTGGATATGTGCGAGGACAGATTACGGTGCTGGATCGGGCCGGTTTAGAATCGGCGTCGTGCCAATGCTACGAAGCCATCGGCAGAATTTACGCGGCGATTGGGAACACCAAGAAGTAGCGATCGTGTAAAGTCTACCGCTATTGAAAAAGCTTCGTACGAAAGCGTTCAGATAAAACGCGACTCATGGAAAGAGAGTTATTGACTCATCGTTGAAGGGTACGGATACTCGCAATAGAGCGAATTTTCAAGCAGTTTAAAAGAAAGTTCAGCCCGCGTAAAGTTGCGTACAATGCCCAACAAGACATACCGGGTGTTGGTCGTCGAGGACAATCCCGGTGATCGCTACGTGATTGGCAAAGCGTTCAACGAGTGCGGTTACTTGTGTGATGTAACGGAGGTCATCTCCCACCCACAAGCATTGGAGCTGTTGAACGTGGAGATGTTTGATCTGCTGGTTTCGTTTTTCGGGACAGACACGGAGCGAGGCACATGGTTTGTTCGCGAAGCAAGAAGGCGAGCGCCCCGTTCTCCGCTGATCATTTTGAGCGGGGTGGCCGATCCCACTGCCGCGATCGATGCGGGAGCGCACGCTTTCGTGCGGAAGGTATCGGATGTGAAGCTGTTTTTCGACAAGATTGAAGGGATCATGCGGTTTTGGGCGGATGTGGCGGAGTTGCCGCGTCCAGAGCACAAGACGGCCCATACACACGCCGTGGGCCACGGGTAATTTGCTGGGACGAGACCGGAGGCCCTGGGTATGACGGTTCTCATGAGGCGATCTTAAACTCTTAGGCGATGTGTTCCCACCGCTGTATTGGATTTATTTTGGAGCGACGGCGTGCTTACGCTCACTACGGTTTGGTCATCCTTCGAAACTGGCGGGCTCATCTTCTTCGACTCTGTAGAGGCGTTCTTCGCTGGCGTCGTATTCGAAAAGCTGCGCGTAGCGGCCCCAATCGACCAGGGTTTGGAACTGGCGCTCGGCTTCAGATTCAGAAAAGTGTTCGTCTAGAATGTCGAGCAGGAATTCTTTGCCAATGCGGCCATTCTTCTTTTGATTGATGGTTTGGACAACGGTGGAAGCAAAGGGAACGTTCTTCAGCAACTGCTCTTTGAAGA
This sequence comes from Bryobacterales bacterium, assembly GCA_963840845.1. Classification (GTDB taxonomy): domain Bacteria; phylum Acidobacteriota; class Terriglobia; order Bryobacterales; family Bryobacteraceae; genus Bog-105. The sequence goes on along the minus strand of CAWJBS010000114.1, from coordinate 99,668 downwards.
TGTGATGACTACGGTGTACGTCGGCAGTGGCGAACTGACGGCCGATGTCGGTGATGGTGACGTCGCCTTGGGAGACGGCGGCAAAGCCGAGCATGTTGGAGGCATCGACGGCTGGGAGGAGGTCGTCCACTTCGAGGCGGAGACTTTCGGCAAGTTGTGGGAGGTCTTCGCGCCCGCCGCGATCGTTGACAATTTCGAGTAAGCCGCTGATGCCTCCCACGCGGGCGTGCGGGAGCATGAGGAAGCGGTCGGCTTGGGTTGTGGGGACGTCGCCAACGGGGGCTTGCGGGTTGGTCATGACGGTGTAAATGTAATCGACCAAGGCGACGAAACGGGCCGCTTTTTTATCACGCGGGCGGGGAATTTCCACTTTGACTTCTCCGCGGATGGTCCCGGGGTTGGCGCCGAGAATGACGATGCGATCGGCCAGGAGGACTGCTTCTTCGATGTTGTGAGTGACGAGGAGAACACTTTTTGCGGGGAAGGCGCCGCGCTCCCAAAGGTCACTAATTTCACCACGGAGGTTTTCGGCGGTGAGGACGTCGAGGGCGGAGAAAGGTTCGTCCATCATCAGGACGTCGGGCTTCATAACGAAGGCGCGGGCGAAGCCGACGCGCTGCCTCATGCCGCCGGAAAGCTCCTTGGGATAGGCGCCTTCGAAGCCTTCGAGACCGACCATACCGAGAGCGTGGATTGCTTCTTTCTCACACACATCTTTAGGCACGCCTCGGGCGAAGAGACCGAGCTCCGCATTTTCCTGAACCGTGAGCCATGGGAGGAGCGCAAAACTTTGAAAGACCATGGCGACGCCTGAATTCGGGCCTTCGAGAGGAACACCTTGCCGGAGAACGCGGCCACTGCTAGGTTCGACTAAGCCGGCGAGGATGCGGAGGAGCGTGCTTTTCCCGGAGCCGCTGCGGCCGAGTAAAGCTACGATTTCGGCTTGCACGATATTGACAGACACTTCTTCGAGAACGGTTTGTTCGCCACCGGCAGGGAGAGGGAAACTTTTGACCACCTTTTCGGCGGTGAGGAGATTGGTGTTCTGATCCATATGTTTGCTCGATTAACCTAAACGGTATTTGTTTTCGGCCAGGTCATAGAGAGGTCTCCAGACGAGGCGATTGAAGCCGACGACGAAGAGACTCATCAAACCGACACCGAGGACGATGCGGGGCCAATCGCCTTGCGTGGTGGCGTCGGCGATGTAAGCACCGAGGCCGTTCGCTTTCAACGTGGTGCTGCCCCAGGAAACGATTTCGGCGACAATGCTGGCGTTCCAGGCGCCGCCGGATGCCGTGATGGCACCCGTGACCCAGGACGAAAAAATGCCGGGACCGATGAGAGCGCGCCATTGGCGGATGCCTTTGAGACCAATGCTGGCGGCCATTTCGCGCAGTTCGTTCGGTACGCTTTGCGCGCCGCCGATGACGTTGAAGAGGAGATACCATTGGGCACCCATAGCCATAAGGAGCATGCTGCCCCAATTGAGACTAATACCCGCTTTGATGAAACCGAGCGTGGCAAAAGGAAAAATGAAATTGGCGGGGAAGGAGGCGAGGACTTGCACAAGCGGTTGGCAGATGCGAGCGAGTTTGGGATGGAAGCCGATGACGACGCCGATAGGAGTCCAAACGAGAGTGCTGAAGACAAGAAGGACCAGAACGCGGGCACCGGTGAGAAGGCCGAGGACAGCGGCGTGGCCTACTTCGGGGAGACCTACTTCGGACAGGACAAAACGTGCGGCAAGGAAGACGAGAGAGGCGCAGAGCAAGATGAGGACGGCGTTGTAGAGTCGGTCGACGATTTGGGACGGTGTGCGGTGGGAGAGTGCGGGAGTCAGTGCGGTGGCTTTGGAGAGGGCGCGGTCGACACTGCGAATGACTGGTTGGATGAGACGGCCCGCATAGCGGGGCAGGGAGGCCGCGCGCCACAGATCGACAAGCCAGAAGCGGCGCTCTTCGCCTGCGGTGAGTTCGAGCTTGTAACGATCGGCGATGGTGACGAGGGGTTTCCAGAAGAATTGATCGATAGCCAGGATGACGATGATCATGGTGGCGATGGCCCAGGCGAGCGCGCGAAAATCTTTGGCTTGGACGGCGGCGGTCACATAAGAGCCAAGGCCGGGGAGGGTGTATTGGCGATTGAGGACGCTGATGGCTTCGGAGGCCGCGAGGAAGAACCAGCCGCCACCGAAGCTCATCATGCCGTTCCAAACAAGGCCAATGACGGAGGCTGGGAGTTCGAGGCGAGTAAAACGTTCCCAACGAGAGAGGCGGTATAGGCTGGCCATTTCGTCGAGTTCGCGGGGCACGGCGCGGAGGGATTGATAGAAGGAGAACGTCATGTTCCAGGCTTGGCCGGTGAAGATGGCGAAGATGGACGCGGCTTCAAGGCCGAGGAGGCTGCCGCGAAAAAGGGCGATGAAGGCGGTGACGGTGACGGAGAGAAAGCCGAGGACGGGAACCGATTGGAGGATATCAAGAAGCGGGATGAGGACGCGTTCAGCGCGCTTACTTCGGGCGGCGGCGTAACCGTAGATGAACGTGAATAGCACCGACGCGATGAGCGCGAGAAACATGCGTAGCGTGGAGCGGGCTGCGTAATTAGGGAGGTTGCGCGGGTCAAGATTGACGGATGGGATGACGTCGGGCGGTTTAAATTTGACGAGAGATTCGGAACCAACGTGGGCGATGAGGTAGAGCGTGCAGAGAACGCCGAGGCCGACGGCGAGATCGGGGAGGCCGAAGGACGGGCGTTTGCTGTCGATTTGTGGGGAGAACGGACTCCAGTTGCGCCAGGCGTTTAGCTCCATGAGTGAAAGGTGTAATTTTTTATGATGGCATTGTGGCCGGGGAAAGGGCTATTACAAATGGGTGAATTGTGGGGAAGTGGCGTGCCTTCAAACGCAATCACCAAGGGTCGTACATTAATAGGGCGCGCCAAAACTGTAGGGTGACAAAATAGTGAATGCATGGCAGCAGAACCAAGGCGGCTTATCAGTGACGATCTTATACGACAGGTAGAGCAGACGGCACGCGAGCAGAACCGTGAACCTGGCCACCTCCTTGAAGAGGCTTGGAGAGGCGTTATGTCGAAGAGCAATCGTGGGCGAAACTGATGACGGCCGGACAGGAAAATTCAAGACGCCTTGGTATTGAAGAGTCGGAGACTAATCGCCTTATTGCGGAATACCGGCAAGAGAAGCGCGGGCGTTGATTTCCGCCACTTTCCATACAAACATCTACATAAAAGCCTTCAACTTTGGCGGTGGGACTGCCTTCCTTTTGGGCCTCGCGCGGGCCGGCGCCTTCCGGTTGGACATTTCAGATCAAGTTATAACCGAGACATTGGGAATCATGCGGGAGAAGTTCCAGCGCGATCCCTACAGCATCAACGATGTGCGTCAAAAGCTGGAAGCGCTCTGTAACCGTGTTTTGCCGACACAGACTGTTGATGGAATCAAAGAAGACCCAGACGATAACCGGATCATTGAGTGCGCGATGGCTGCGAAGTCAGAATATATTGTTACCGAAGACCAAGACCTTCTCAGGCTAGGCCGCTATGCGGGTGTCGAGATTATGAGTATGGAGGAATTTACGAAAAGGCTGGCGAAAGAGCGGAGGCGTCAAGCACGAGATCTGCTATAGTTTTCGTCACTGCGTCCATCCTAAAGAGTGGTTGCGAGCATAGTCTCCGTCGGCTGTTTCATAGGGGCCCTGCACATTGCGGCGGACTTCGGGTATCTTGCCGATAAGCATCTTCAATGCCAGGGGCTTCCTCTATTTGGCGGAGTAGCAAAGATGACGAAACTAAACGCGCTTTTCCATGCGAACAATCGGGAGCGAGAGTCCGTCGCCCATAGGCACTTCGAGGCGTTCGAACTCGGTATAGCCGCGAGCTTTGTATAAAGGAACGCCGGTGAGAGTAGCACCCATTTCGAAGCGCGTAAAACCTGCCGCCATGGCGGCCCGTTCGCAGGCGTTGAGGATCAGAGTGCCGATACCGCGGCGGGCCCAGGCTGGGTGGATGAAGAAGGCGCGGATTTTGGCGGCGTCCTTGGCGGGGTCGAGCAGCGAGTCTTCGCGCGCTACCCAGACATCCCCGCCGAAGAGGGTTTTACGCTTGCTCCAGCCGCCGCAGCCGACGATTTCGCGCTCAGGCGTTTCGACAACTAAGTAAGTACCATCGGCGATGAGCTGGCTATCCACACCGAAGATTTTGCGGAGAGCGGCATCGATTTGCGCGGGCGAATAGTCGTTGGTCTGCAGGCCGCGAACGGAGGCGTCGATCAGGGCGCGAAGAACGGGCACGTCGGTTTCTTGAGCGAGGCGAATGGTGAAGGTGGTCACGCGACAGTCATTTTACGCTGGAAGACGGTGGCGAGCGCGTCGGTCAGCGCTGCTTCGTCGAACGCGGGGACGATGAGAACGCCGGGAGCGGGGTCGAGTCCGCAAGCGTCGCTGGCGATGACGGGGATGCCGGCGGCGATGGATTTGAGAAGCATGCGCGGTTTATCTTCTATCAGCGAAGGTTGAACGATAACTGACGGCTGGCCGATGCGAGTGGTGCGGACGCCTTGCCAGAAATCGGAGCCTTCGAGTTCGTTACCGAGTAAGAGAACTTCGAGATTGAGAGAGCGGGCGGCGGCGCGGAGTTCGTAAGCGCCTTTGCGGGCCACGGTGGGACCGGGGAAAGCGATGGTTTCCGAGTCAGTGGCTTGGGAGGTGGGGGTGACGTTGGGAATCTCCCAGGCGAGTTTCTCCGCTTTATTTGGAAAGAGCTGCGCGATGGCGCGATGCGGCGTGATGATGGAGGCAGAGTATTGGAGAGCCTCCCATTCGGCTTCGACTGTCTCGTCCGTGGCGCGGAGTTCGTTGAGAGTGCTGCGGCCAGGGTGTTGGTGGAATGCATCATCAAGGCGGCGATGGAGTTCGGCCAGTGGGAGGCGCGTCATGAAGACTTTGACAGTCCGGCCACCGAGATCCATATTTTGCCACAGGAATGGGAGGAAGCTCTGTTCGACGTAGACGGTGGTGACGTCCTTAGTAAGAAGTCGGGAAAAATGCCGGGCGATGGCGCGCGCACCGGATAACTGGGCAGCAACGCGGCGGGGCGTATTGGTTGCATGGCGGCGGGTTTGGAGGGATCGCCAAAGGGTTTGCAGAGGGGCGGTATGGCCGGGTCCGTTGGATGGGCAGTGATACCGGGCCATGCCGTTGATAGGGTGGGCGAAGAGGTCGCCCGGTTGCTGATGGGCTTCGCTGTAGCGGCGGAATTCGGGCCAGCACTCGTCTAGAAGAAAGGCTGATTTGGTTTCAACGCGCGGCCCGGCGAAGAAATCCGTATGGCGGAAACAGGATTGTGTGCCACAAGTTTCGCAACTGTTGGCGTGAAGTTTGGGAGGTGTCGTGAAGTATGGGAGGCCGGCGCGAGACTGGGAGGTCATGGTTGGGTCGCGATGAGTGGCGCGGAGGCGGACGACTAGGTTGTCGTGAGTGAGGAATGATTCGAGGAGAAGTGGAATGGGTGCGCGGAAGCGGAAATCGACATAGTTCCAGGCGACAGTTGCATCGCGACCGAGTGCGGCCGCGGAACCGGGGATGACGCTTGAGTGAGGGTGGCGCTCGATGATCTCGCAGCCGGAGGAGAGGCAAACGTCATAGAGCGAGTTGGACAGTTGACAGAGGCCGCCGCCGATGGAGGGGATGATGCAACCTTCTTGCAGCATGCGGCCGGGCGCGTAGCCTTTGGCGCGGGTGGTCGGGCCGATTTGTTTCCAGAAGCTGAAGATGGCATCAGCGGGAAGGTGGATGCGGTGGAGGCGTTGCGCAGCGCGGCGGAGGTTTTGGACTTTACCGAGTTGGAGAGTAGCTTCGGAGGAGAGCGTGTCGGTCCAGAGCGGGGTGATGGATTCGGCGAGAACGAACGGAAAATCTTTGGGGGAGCCGGCGCAGTGGCGGGAAATGGAGGAGGTAGTGTCTACCAAGTACCGGCGCGTGCGGAGGAGGTTAGTTTTGCAGGCGAAAAGGAGAGAACTGGCGCGAGTGGGCTGCGGCATGAGGCGACTTGGTACCACATCGTAGCAGAGAATGAGACGGATTTAAAGGATAAACGGGTGGCCGCTTGCGAGTGTGAAATGGTTCACAGAACGGGCGGCCACGGGTCTACTCTGGAGCTAAGCTTTGCGCATGGCTTGGTTCGCTAAATGGCCAGCGCGGGCTGCAGCAACACCAGTTTCCACCGGCGCATTTGGTTCTTTGCGGCTGCGGACGCAATCGAAAAAATTGCCGACGTGGGTGATGGTTCCATCTTGAGCGCTGCGGGCGCGCATGACAGGGTTATCACTCGATTTAGTTTGTTCGCGGTAGATTTCGAAACCGTCGCGCGTGAGTTTGAGCGTGCCAAGGGTGCCGCGGAATTCGAGGCCGCCATCGTCGATGGACGAGACCATGGTGCCATCGTAGCTGACTTCAAAATCTTTGTAACGCGAGATGGATTGGACGGTGTCCGGGCAATCCCATGCGTCGAAGAAGTATTTGTCGCCCATGGCCTGGGTGATCTTGGGCGTGTCATCTTTCATGGCCCAATGAACGACGTCAATCCAGTGAGTGAAGAGATCTGTGAAGGCGCCGCCGCCGAAATTCCAGAACCAGCGCCAGTGACGGTACTTCTCTTCGTCGAATGCTTGGTCGGGCGCGCCGCCTAGCCAGCGTTTCCAATCGAGCAACGCCGGATCGATGTGCTTCTTGGGAGGGCGGCCCTGGTAGTTCTGATACCAATATGTTCGCACGCGAGTAACTCGGCCGATGCTGCCGTTTTGGATGAGATCGACTGCATCGGAGAAGTGGGCCCAACTGCGCTGCTGCATGCCGCATTGGAGAATACGTTTGGAATCGCGTACGGCCCTGATCAGGACTGCGCCCTCTTCGAGGGTATGCGTAACGGGCTTTTCCAAATAGACGTCTTTGCCCGCGGCGAGCGCAGCTGACGCGATGCGGACGTGCCAATGATCGGGCGATGCAATGGCGACGGCGTCGATATCCTTTTTGTCGAGCAGTTCGCGGTAGTCGAGATGAGTGCTGGCGAGGTCACCGGAGCGGGTGCGGATTTCGTCGCGGTGCGGTTCGTAGACGTCGCAGCCAGCGACCAGATCGAAGCCGCCGTTTTTGTCGGCAGAATCCAGAATATTGCGCATGCGGCCGCCACAGCCGATGGCTCCCAGGCGGATGGTGTCGTTGGCTCCGTAAGCTCTGCTGGCGGCGAGCGCGGATAGACCACTGGCGAGAAGGAAACTGCGGCGGTTAGCTTGCATAGGGTTTCGTTGGATATCGTATCTCATATGACACGTCGGGATTTTCTGCCAGCTGCGGTTTCTTTGTTCGCGATGCCTTTTGTTAAGGCAGCAGAACCGGAGTTGAGTACGGATATTGCGATTATTGGCGGCGGTGTGGGTGGCTGCGCGGCGGCGCTAGCGGCGGTCCGGAGCGGGCTAAATGTGATTTTGACGGAGGAGACGGACTGGGTGGGCGGGCAACTAACGAGCCAGGCGGTGCCGCCCGATGAGCATCCGTGGATTGAGCAGTTCGGCTGTACGCGGAGTTACCGAAATTATCGGGAGAGCGTGCGGGCCTATTATCGGGCTCATTACAAGATGACGGAGGCGGCGCGGGCGCGGGTGGAATTGAATCCCGGCAATGGGACGGTGTCGCGGTTGACGCACGAGCCGCGGGTGTCTTTGACGGTGATTGAGGCAATGTTGGAACCGTATGTGAAAAGTGGACGGTTGCGCATTTTATTGCGGCATTTGCCTGTGAGTGCGGAAACGAACGGCGACTCGTCGCCAGCGTTACGTTGCAAGATTTGAATGAGAACGTAACGCGCGCGGTGACGGCGAAGTATTTTCTGGATGCGACGGAGATGGGTGACTTACTGCCGCTGACGAAGACAGAGTTTGTGAGTGGTGCGCAGAGCCGCGAGGAAACGGGTGAGTTGCATGCGGCGGAGCGGGCGGCGGCGGGGAACAATCAGGCCTTCACCTTTTGTTTTGCCATGGATTATCTGGAGGGCGAAGACCACACAATTGACAAACCGCGCGGGTATGAGATGTGGCGCGATTATGTGCCGCAGATGACGCCGCCGTGGACGGGGCCGCTGTTGAGTTGGACCATGTGCGATCCGAAGACCCTGGGAAAACGAGATGCGTATTTTGCGCCGAATCCAGCGACGGCGACACGATCGAGCGGGTTGAATTTGTGGACGTACCGGCGCATTCTGGCGCGCGAGAATTTTGAACCGGGCGTCTATGCGAGTGATATTTCGCTGGTGAATTGGCCGCAGAATGATTACTGGTTAGGCGACTTGTTGACCGCGACAACGGAGCAGAAAGCAGAGTTTTTAAGGCAGGGCAGGGAACTGAGTTTGGCGTTGCTGTATTGGATGCAGACCGACGCGCCGCGGCCTGACGGGAAGCAGGGATGGCGCGGATTGCGGTTGCGTAAGGATGTGGTGGGGACCGAAGACGGGTTGGCGAAAGCGGCGTATATACGGGAGTCGCGCAGGATCAAGGCTGAGTTTACGATTCTGGAGCAGCATGTAGGGACGGATATGCGCAAGACGGGCGAGGCGGAGCGGTTTGAAGATTCGGTGGGCGTGGGCTGTTACCGGATTGATTTGCATCCGGCGGTGGGCGGGACCAACTATATTGACGTAAGTTCGCTGCCGTTTCAGATTCCAATGGGCGCGTTGTTGCCGCAGAGAATGAGTAACTTGCTGGCGGCTGCGAAGAATATTGGGACCACGCATATAACGAATGGTTGTTACCGGCTTCACCCGGTGGAGTGGAATATTGGCGAGGCGGCTGGAGCCCTGGCGGCGCAAGCGATTGTGACTGGGAACGAGCCGAAAGCGATTCGCGGCAGACAAGAAGCTGCTGGGCGATTTTCAGGGCTTGTTGCGAGAGCAGGGGTTTGAATTAGAGTGGCCTCGTATTCATGCGGTCTGAAGTTATATGGGTGTCATTTCCGGGATTAGCACCAGAAAGGAAATCTTAGAGTGTTGAAGCTGATTGCCATTGAGGAGCATTTCCTCACCTCCGAAATACGTGCTGCGTGGGCATCCTCGGCCATCGGTAGCGAGGGCACCAGTGCTTTTGATCGGGGCGCGATCGAGGAGCGACTCCTCGACCTGGGACGGCAGCGGTTGGCCTTGATGGATGAGAGCGGGGTTGATGTTCAGGTGCTTTCGTTGACCACACCGGGTTTGCACAATCTGGCGGCAGCGGAAAGCGTCAATCTGGCCCGGCGGACGAACGATCTGATTGCCGCAACCATCGCGACCTACCCAGCACGCTTCCAGGGCTTTGCCGTCGTGCCCACCGCATCTCCCGATGAGGCGGCGTTGGAACTTGAGCGAAGCGTAACTAGCCTAGGGCTGGCAGGGGCCATGGTGAGCGGCAGAACTCGTGAGAAGAACCTGGATCATCCTGACTTTCTGCCGATATTTAAGACCGCTGCAAAGCTCGGTGTCCCCTTTTTTATCCACCCGCAAATCCCGCAACGCGCTGTCCGCGAAGTTTACTACTCAGGATTTGGGGAACCGGTTGACACGGCGTTCGCAGCGTTCGGTTTGGGCTGGCACTACGAGGCAGGTATTCAGTTTGTCCGATTGATCCTAGCCAGGCATCGTTCGACCGGTTTCCCGATCTACAGATCATTCTCGGCCACTGGGGCGAGGTTGTTCTGTTTTACCTTGAACGGCTGAATTCGCTGGGACGTGTGGCCAAGTTACAACGACCGATCGCGGATTATTTCCAGCGCAATCTATATGTCACACCGAGCGGAATGTGGAGTCAGCCATATCTGCAACGCACACTGGAAATTGTTGGGCCAGAGCGCATTCTATTTTCGACCGATTACCCCTATCAATATCGGCCCGGGGGCGCGGGGCGCTCATTCTTAGAAGAAGCGGATTTGTCAGCCACGCACAAAGAATTGTTCGCGCATGCCAATTGGGACCGGCTGACGCGGCCCGTGTCCCGCTCGTAGAAGTCCTGAACAAGGGATTGTTCGTTTCAAAGCTCTTGACATATTCCTATATGGGAATATACTGTGATTGATGCCACGCGCAGCGACCACGACTGATGTATTTAATGCGATAGCCGAACCCAGGCGGCGAGAGATTATCGATGTGCTTTTCGATGGGCGGGCGCGGGCGGTTGGCGAGATTATCGAGAGCCTGGGATTAGCGCAACCGGCCGTTTCCAAACATTTGAGCGTGTTGCGCAAGGTGGGCATTGTGTCTGTGACGAAGCACGGACAAATGCGTTTGTACCGATTAGAACCCGCCGAATTGCGGCCGGTGAGTGACTGGGTGAAGAAATATGAACGTTTCTGGACTCAGCAACTCAACCGCATCAAAGAGCGGGCCGAAGAAAAGGCGAGACAACTCAACAAAGACAAGGAGAAATGATTTATGGCAACAAGTACTGCTCCTGCGCAGGCGATTGATCAACTGGCGATTGTGAAGGATGAATTGGTTTCGGCACCAATGGAGATTGTGTTCGAAACGATTCTGGAACAGTTGGGACCCGGCATGCAGACGATGGATGGGAAATCGCTTCACATGAAGCTGGAAGCGTGGCCAGGTGGACGCTGGTTCCGCGATTTGGGAAATAACAACGGGCACTTGTGGGGACATGTGCAGGCGATTCGGTCGCCTGATTTGTTGGAGATTTATGGGCCACTGATGATGTCGGGCGCTACTGTGTCGGGCGTACAATACCGGCTGTTTGCCGAGGGTGGGAAGACGCGCGTACATTTGGAGCATAAGGCCATAGGTGTGTTCCCGCCCGGAGCGGGAGATGGCATGCATAAGGGGTGGGCCGCTGGTCTGGGGCAAATTCGCGATGCCGCCGAGAGGAAGGCGAAGGGTGCGAAATGAGTCACGCGGTGGTTTCGAACGCGGAGTGGCTGGCAGCGCGAAAGGCGCTGCTGGCCAAAGAGAAAGAACTGACGCGGCAGCGCGATGAGGTGAGCCGGCTGCGACGGGAACTGCCCTGGGAAAAAGTGGAGAAGGCGTACGTCTTCGCTGGGCCGAATGGACAAGAGACGCTGGCTGAGCTTTTCGACGGACGAACGCAGCTGATGGTTTATCACTTTATGCTGGGGCCGGGTTGGGCGGAGGGGTGTAAGAGCTGCTCGTTTCTGGCGGACACTATGGACGGGAGTATTGTTCATTTGGCGCAGAGAGATGTGAGTTTTGTGGTGGCTTCGCGCGCGCCGCTGGCGGAGATTGCGGCATTTCAGAAGCGGATGGGTTGGCAGTTCAAGTGGGTTTCCACGGCGGGGAGCGACTTTAACTTTGACTATCACGTTTCGTTTTCGGATAAGACGCGGGTGGATGGGAAGGTTTACTACAACTACGGTTTGAGTGGCTTTGGACAGGATGAAGGGCCGGGGTTGAGCGTTTTTGCGAAGGATGAGAAGGGCGGTGTGTTTCATACGTATTCGACGTACGGGCGGGGTCTAGACATTCTTTTAGGCGCGTATAACTATTTGGATATGACGCCGAAGGGGCGGGATGAAGAGGGCTTGCCGTATGGGATGGCTTGGGTAAGGCACCATGACCGGTATGAGAAGCAGGCGAAGGCGACGGGCGGGTGCTGCCATGGGGATTAGCGAAGCATTTGTACAACTAAATGCGGGTTAGTGACGTTCAACGGCGAGCCGTCTTTGGTGAAGGTGACTTCGAGAACGTAGTGCTTTTTCGGTTCGCCGGTGAACTGCCCTAGACTGCGGTCTAGAAAATCGCGACCGTAATTGGCGAAATGGTCGGCGTGGAGCGGCGCTAAGCCTTGGGTCACGGTCGCAAGCCCATCCCGGACGGTCCAATCCGCTTGCAAGACAGACGGCGCGCAGGCAAAGGCATGCCGAGTACCATAGTCTGCGCCCATAAGACAAGTCAGTTCCATGAAGGGTATGTGTCCTTCCTCAGCTCGGAGAAGAATGATGTACTTCGCACGTTTAACCGGGAATTCCGGAGAGCGCACGGTGCCCAAGCCGAGCGACACCGGCATGTCGAGCGAGGGTCTCGGCGGGGGGAGTTCGAGGCCGCAAGGTAGCCAAACGAAATAGAGTGCTCCGGCGGTGCCGGCGATCCGGGCGAGAAGTTGGCGGTGTAGACGGGGAAAGGGCATGAGAGGGAATCGGCCATTAAGGCACGTAATACATAGTTGTACTACCTCTGACCTTCACGCAACCTAATTTAAGAAAATTCCTCTGGAAAATTGAGACTTGCCAACCGATGAATTCACTAGTTGAGTGAAATGACTTACCGGTCTTTATTCCGCATGTTTTCTTCGGATTTGGCGATTGATCTTGGCACGGCCAACACGTTGGTTTACGTCGTGGGGAAGGGAATCGTGCTGAACGAGCCGTCGATCGTGGCGGTAGACCGCAAAACCCGGGCGGTGTTGGGGTGTGGCACAGAGGCCAAAGAGATGCTGGGGCGCACTCCGGCAAATGTGATTGCGGTTCGACCGTTGCGGGATGGCGTGATTGCCGATTTTGAGCTGGCTGAACAGATGCTGACCTACTTTATAAGGAAGGCGAGTAAGCGGCGGTCGATGATTCATCCGCGGATCGCGATCGGGATTCCCAGCGAGACCACGGAAGTAGAGAAGCGGGCCGTTTTGGACTCCACCTATCGGGCTAAGGCGAGCGAAGTACACCTGGTTGAACAGGCGATGGTCGCGGCGCTGGGAGCCGGCCTGCCGGTTACTGAGCCGGGCGGCAACATGGTGGTCGATATTGGCGGAGGTACCACAGATATTGCGGTAATTTCACTGTCGGGGATTGTGTATTCGCGATCACTGCGGATGGCAGGGAACCAGATGGACGACGCCATTTCCGAACATGTGAAGCGCAAACACAATCTGCTGATTGGCGAGCGAATGGCGGAGAAAGTGAAAACGGAGATCGGGAGCGCTTACCAGGATGGAACGCCTCGAACGATGGCGGTGAAGGGCCGCGATATGATCTACGGACTGCCGAAGACGGTGATCTTGGAAGATGACGAGATTCGCAGCGCCTTGGCCGATTGCGTGAATTCGATTGTGGGTGCGATTCGTGTGGCGCTCGAGAAGACTCCGCCGGAGCTTTCGGGCGATATCAGCGAACGTGGGATTATTTTGACGGGCGGCGGCTCGCTGCTCAAGAATCTGGATGAACGGATCCGCTTTGAGACGGGCATGCCAGTGTTACTGGCGCAGGAGCCGCTGGCGTCGGTAGTGCTAGGCACCGGCAAGATGCTGGAAGACTTCAAACTACTCCGGAAGATGTCTTTGAATTGACTGACGAATTGAAGTGACTCGTCTGCCATAATTTCAGGGACTGCTTTGTCCCGCACTCGTTACCGATTACTCCTTTTGACCGCAGCGTTCCTGTTTTCGACAGGCGGTACGGCTATCAAAGCTTGTGCGCTCACTAGCTGGCAGATCGCCTGTTTCCGCAGCGGCATCGCGGCACTGACTGTAGCATTGATGCTGCCGCAAGCGAGACGAATTTGGCGGCCCAGGATTTTTGTCGTGGGTGCGACGTACGCGGCGACGCTTGTCCTGTTTGTCCTGGCCACGAAGCTGACCACGTCGGCTCAAGCGATCTTCCTGCAATCGACGGCACCCCTTTATCTCCTTTTTCTCGCGCCACTGGTTTTACGGGAACGGTTGGAACGCAGCCAACTGGTGATGGTGGCTGTAGTGGCGGCCGGGGCGGTGCTGCTGCTCTTTGGTCAGCAGAGTACGGTTGTTACAGCGCCTGATCCAGTGCGCGGGAACTGGCTCGGACTGTTGAGCGGAGTGAGTTGGGCGCTGACGATGACGGGGTTTCGCTGGTTGGGTAAGCATGGCGGAGAGGACGAATCGCCGGCGGCGGTGGTGGTCGCTGGGAACTTGGTGGCCTTTGCGGTCTGCTTGCCTATGGCGCTGCCGGTTGGGCACGTTGCACCTGTGGATGTGGGTGTCCTCTTGTATCTCGGAGTGGTGCAGATTGGGCTTGCGTATTGGGCGCTAACACATTCGATACGGCATGTGGCGGCGGTGGAGGCGACGACGCTGCTACTGCTGGAGCCGGTCTTGAATCCGGTTTGGACTTGGCTGGTGCAAGGTGAACGGATGAGTGCAGCCACCTTGAGCGGCGGCGCACTCATCTTGTCGGCTATTTTCGGTTCGACGCTATATCAGGCGAGAAGAAACTCAAAGTAAATGTGCGGGTTTCCTCGATAGGTGGCGCGGCCCACTTCTTCAAAACCGCATTTCCGGTAGAAATCGCCCGCGCCGGCGTCGGCATCCCAGGCATCGAGGCGAAGGGCATCGGCGGGCCAGAGTCTAGCGAGGCGTTGCGCTTCTTCAAGACAATGGCGGCCGATGCCTTTCCGTTGCTCGAAAGGGTGAACGGCCATGCCGGTGAGATATAGGGGCTTTTGGCTGGTGGGGCTGAAGTATTTCTTGTCGATGGCCCAAGGTTTGCGGCTTGATAGGCGAAGGGTGGCGATGATCTGTTGGCTGGAGCGCGCGATGTAGATGACGGAGGTGCGCATGCCAAAAAGGATACCCCGTTCAGTGACTTGACTGGACCAGGGACCTTGGCCGAATCGGGATGTGAGATCGGCGCTCACCATGTTGTGCAGCGAGACCAGGGCCGGGACGTCTGCCAGCGTGACAGTTGTAAGGCGAACGTGCATGCGCGAGTACGCGACCGCTAGAAGATGAATTTTAGCGCCAATTGAATCGAGCGGTTGTTGTTGGCCGTTGACGTTATGTTGCCGAAGCTGCCGGGATTGCTGTAGGTGTAGGTTCCGGGGGTGAGAGACGGCAGGCCGGCGCTGGGATTGCTGAAGTTGGGCGTGTTCAAGATGTTGAAGAGTTCGCCCCGGAATTCGAAGCGCGCTTGCTCACGCACGGCGAAGCTCTTGAACATGGAGAAATCCAGATTACGGAAGGCGGGTCCGTAAATCATGTTGCGGCCCATGGAGCCAAAGGTGTAGAGGGCCGGCAGGGCGTAATCGGCAATGTTCAGGCAGTTCACCAGATGGCCGCCGCCGCAATTGGCGGATGTGGGCGGAGCCAATAAATTGGGCCGCTGATTGGTGAGGCCGATGTTAGCCTGGTCGGCGGGAATGGTCACGTTGATCGGGATACCTGACTGCGCGATGAAGATGCCATTAGCTTGCCAGCCGCCGAGGACGAACCGTTCGGCTGCGTAGTGAGTGCCGTTCAGGCGAGGCATTTGATAGGTGAAGCTGGTGACCCAGCGATTGCGAATATCCCAATTCGAGTTGCCGTAATCGCCGGGCCAATTGAAGGGGTTCTCCGGCGCGCCGCCGCCATTGGAATCGGTGCCGACATCGAGCGTGTGCGACCAAGTGTAAGAAGACAAGAACGACACACCGTGGGTGAGGCGCTGACGATAGGTGAAGCTCAAGCCATCGTAGTTGGCCACTTCGTCGTTAGCGATGATTCGGATGGAGCCGAAGAGTTGGTCGGGCCGGCGTGCTTGCACGTTGCCCGGACCAGGAAGTGGCGTGTTGATGTAGTAACTGCGATCCAGGTGAGTGGAGTGGGAGCCTAAGTAACTCACATCGAGCGCGCCGTTGCCGGAGAAGCCTTGCTGTAAATCGGCGCTCCATTGATACATGGTTTCGGTGGGTTGATGGGCGGCTGGGGAATAGACGGTTGGTGTGGCGCTGGGAGACGTGCCCAAGCCGCTCGGCTCGGGATTGGACAAGGTGACGAGCGTGCTGCCAGAGTTGTAACCGGTTGAGAAAGCGAAGGGTGGATTGACGCTGAGGAAGGTATACGAATTGGTTTGGTTGGGATTGTAGTAGATACCGGAACCAACGCGGAAGACGGTTTTATCCGTGATGCGGTAAGCTGCGCCGATGCGTGGCGCGAAGTCTTTGTGATTGGGGCCAGTGAGGCCAAAGCCACGCTGCGGCGGATTAGCCGGGAGGAGCGCGGTGAGAGAGGCATTCAGAATGGTGGCGTACCCGTTGACCGTATAGGGAACGGTGGGCAGTTCGTAGCGGAGGCCTAAATCGAGCGTCAGGCGTTTGGTGACGCGCCAATTATCGGTGACCCAGAAGCCGTCGCGCCATTCGGCGACGATGTTTTTTACTTCCGGCGCGGGAGTGGTGTCGCTCAGGGCGACGCCCAGAATGAAATCGGCGGCGGCGTTGCCGGTGAAACTGCCGTTGAAGGTAAAAGAGCCGAGGGTGTTATTGACCGCTTCGCGGCCGGTGAGGAGTTTGCGGAATTCGAGACCCGTGTTGATGGTGTGATTGCCGTGGTTCCAGGTGAGCGAGTCGGTGCCTTGCCAGGTGGTATCCGTTTGGAACCAATTGGTGCCGCCGTTCCCGGTGCCGAGGTAATTCGTGATGCCGATGGCGGGGATGCCCGGGCTGTTGTTGGCCGTATCTGCGGTGAAGCCGGGTATGCCGAGTTGGGTACCGGCGTTCTTAAGGTTGTTTGTATACCAGTAATTGACGGAATTGGTGTTCATGTTCTGGCGGCCGAAATGGATGTCGTTTACCATGTTCGGCGTGATGGTTTGGGTATAGCCGATGACCCAGTTGCCAGTGCTGACAGGGGTGGTGGTTTGCTGATAAGGGTTGGCGGCGCCTAACAGGATGCCTTCGTTGATCCAAGCGTAACGGAAGAAGAGGCGGATTTTATCGCCGAAGTTTTGGTCAACGCGATCGATGGTTTGGTTCCAGTGGTCGTTGTTGGGGTAGACAGCGGCCAGGTTATTAGAGACACCTGGCAGATTGGCTTTAGGGAACCATTGGAGCAGGTTCTGGGCTTGAGGCGAGAGATCGGCAGTGGGGATGATATTGCCAGGAATGGCGGTGGTGGTGCCGGGATAGACGAGCGCTTTGCTAATTTGCGAGAAATTGCCGGTGAGCATGAGCGGGGTGAAGGTGGTGGCGAGCGAGGTGGAGGAGCGAATCACGCGCAGGGCTTCAAAATCGGCCATGAAAAATGTTTTGTTGCGGCCGTCATAGATCTTCGGAATGAACACCGGGCCGCCTACTTCGAAACCGAACTGGTTTTGGTGCAGAGGCGCTTTGGGGGAAGTGGGTGAGAGGAAGAACGGTCGGGCATCCATGTCGCTATTGCGAAGAAATTCGAAGAGTGCACCATGCAGGCTGTTGGTTCCGCTCTTAGTGAGGAGGTTGAGGTGAGCGCCGAGATACGCGCCGTACTGGGCGGTGTAAGTGCCGGTTTGCACTTCGAATTCTTGGATTGAATCGACGGACGGATGGATGGGCGTGGTGGTAATGAGGTTATTGACGATAGAAATGCCGTCGAGTGAAATGCTGTTTTGAATTTCGCGGGTGCCGGCGCCGATGAAGTCTTCGCCGGGGGGAGTGCCGTTGGCGGCTTTTTGACCTTGAATGACGCCGGGCGTGGTGATGGCGAGTTGGAGCGGATCGCGTCCGTTTAACGGCAGTTCGGCCATGGATTGCTGGCTGATGACTTCTTTGACACTGGCGTTGTCGGTAGAAATGGGCGGGGCGCTGGCGGTGACGATAATTTTTTCCGAGACTTGACCCACTTTTAAGGTGAAGTTGGTGCGGATGGTGGCGTTGATATCGACTTGGACGCCGGTGGTGGTGATGGTGTCAAAGCCCGCATGCGAGGCGGTCACGTTGTAAGTGCCGATTTTCAAAAATTCTATGGCGTAATAGCCGTCGGCATTGGTAGTGGCGTGCAGCGTTTCCTGAGTGGCCACATTGACGGCTGTGACGGTGACTCCGGCGACGGTTGCGCCGCTGTCGTCGGTGACGGTTCCCACGAGCGAGGTGGTGTTGACTAATTGCGCGTTTAACGGAAGAGAAAGCAGAAATAAGAAAACTGTTTTCGAAAACATCGCCGTAAGTAACCCCTATGAACGAGAGATGGTGAAGCTGGTTCAGATGAGTATACACCGAATTGGCGAGTTTAGAGCTAGCGAATTACAGAAACACGCACTACGATGGCGATCGGCTTTTCGACGCCAATTTTTGCTACGACGGCCGGTTCGTTCGGGTTGAGGTCGAGATCGGCAGTGACGTCCGGATCGGACTTGGGAGTTTTGGCGGCTGGGGCGGCGGGATCGGCTGGAGGATTATTGATCCAGACTTTGAGCCCATTGAGACTGACGACATCCCCCTTAGGACCAGGGTTGACGGAGGAGGAATCAACGCGGATACGCAAGAGAGAGACGGACGGGGCGGCGGGTGGTTCGGCGCTGGCGACGGTCTCGCCATTTTGTCCCGCGCGCACACGCAGCATGAGCATGTCGGCCATTTTGGCGGGAATTTCTTTTTCGAGGGCTTTTAATTCAGCGGGCAGGGCGACGCCAGTTGGAGATTGCGGAGCAGCGGCCAAGAGATAAACGGTGATTTGGGTGTTGGGTGGGATGGGTGGGGGAACGTCGAGACGCTTAATAGTATCTTCAACTTCTTTGAGGAAGGCGGCTGAGCCGCGGGCGGTCAGAAGCTTTAGATCCCGGTTGGCTTCCATGACGTGCGATTGACCGGAAAAGACGTTGCGAATTTGCTCCGGGTCTATATATTTCAGGTCAAATGTCTTAGTAGTCCAGACTTCGCCGTTTGCGGATTTGTCAGCGGCAGTAGGCGGGGCTGTGGCTGGCGCCTGCGCAATGGCGATCGAGGTCAGCGGCAAAGCCAGAAGCAGGGCGAGGAAGAGTCGAGACATCGCTAATAACTATTTCGGCTGGTCCCGCCGATGAGTCCAGTACAATGTTGATTAGATTAAGCAATTTTGACGGGTCGCCTCAGACCGCCACCCCTCCCGACCTTCGATAAATAATGGATCCCAACCCCAAACCTCGTACGTCCCTGTTGCGTTCGCGGGCATTTCATTTGACGCTTGCCGGAATTTTCGCGGCAGTGCTGCTGTATTTCTCGCTGCGCAACATCCAATGGCCGAAGGTTTGGGCGACGCTTTCGCACGCGAGCTTGAAATATATTGCGATTTGGTTAGTGATTGTAACGGTAGCTTTAGTACTGCGGGCGCTGCGGTGGCGTGTGTTATTGAGCGCGGAAGGACCGGTTACTTTTCCTACGGCGTTTTGGGCGACGTCGGCCGGATATTTCGGGAACAATTTCCTGCCATTCCGAGCGGGCGAAGTGGTGCGTACTTTGATGATTTGCGCGCGTACTGGGATGAGCAAATCGTTTGTCCTGACGACGGCATTATCGGAACGAATTTTTGATGCCATTACGTTGGTGGGTGGCGCGGCGATTTTGCTGCTTACGATACCGAAGCCGCCGGGCATGTTTAGCCATGCGGGAAAACCGTTTAGCATCGTCGGTTTGGGTGGCGTGATTGCTATTGTTCTGCTGCCAAAGCTGGAGCCGCTGTGGGTTGCGATTCTACGGAAGATGCCTATTCCCAAGCCGCTGACCGAGAAGCTTGTCGGCATCATGGAGAAGGTGCTGGCGGGCATTCGGGCGTTGCACGATTTCCGCAGAGTGGTGATCTTCGGGGCGTTTACGATTGCGATCTGGTCTTGCGATACGTTGACCGCCATTGTGGGTATGACCGCGCTGGGCATGAGCATGACCCCAACCGTTGCGTTCTTGCTGATTACGGGACTGGCGATGGGTTCGGTTTTGCCATCGACGCCGGGCTATGTGGGCATTTATCAGATTGTTGCGATTGGTGTATTGGTGCCCTTTGGCTACACCCAGAACGATGCGATCGCGTACATTCTCTTGTTCCAGGCGCTGCAGTTTGCCTTCTATGCCGTTTGGGGGCTTTTGGCGCTCAGCCGCAACAAGCGGATTACGGCGAACTCTGAAACCGTATCTACCACGAGCTTGAGCTGATCGCGCGTTAGCTCAGGATAGATCGGCAGGCTCAAGCATTCACGCGACAGTTGTTCGGCAACGGGCAGGGAAGGCGGCGCGATCTTGCCGGCAAAACATTCCTGTTTGTGCAGCGGTACCGGGTAATAGATGGCGGAGCCGATGGAGCGTTCGCTGAGAAAGCTGCGTAACTCGTCACGCTGATTTAGGCCGACGCGCACGGTGTACTGATTCCAGATGTGATGATTGCCGGGAAGTTCAGAGGGCAGGCGAAGATCGCATTCCTTTGCAATGGGCGCGAGTGCCTTGTTGTAAAACTCGGCATTCTCCCGGCGGCGCGCAGTGTAGGCGGCGAGATGCGGGAGCTTGACGTTGAGGAAAGCGGCCTGCAAACCGTCGAGCCGAAAATTGCCGCCAACCACCTTATGAAAATACTGCTGCTCCGCGCCATGGTTGCGTAGCAGGCGGGCTCTGTCTGCGAGTTCGTCATTGCTCGTGACGAGGAGACCCGCATCTCCTAAGGCACCAAGATTCTTGGTAGGGAAGAAGCTGAAGGTGCCGAAATCTCCCAGCGAGCCCGCGGAGTGGCCCTGGTATTTGGCGCCTAAGGCTTGAGCTGCGTCTTCAATGACGAAGAGCCCGTGAGCTTGGGCGAGTTCGCGCACGGCGTGCATGTCGGCCATTTGCCCAAACAAATGAACTGGCATGATTGCCTTAGTGCGGGGCGTGATACGACGAGCGGCATCGGCCCAGTCGAGATTGAAGGAAGCGGGCAGGGAATCAACAAAAACCGGTGTGGCGCCGACGCGCGAGACGCAGCCAGCGGTGGCAAAAAAAGTAAAAGCGGGGCAGAGAACTTCATCTCCTGGGCCGATGTTCAGCGCCATCAGCGCGAGAAGAATGGCGTCGGTGCCCGATGAAACGCCAATGGCGTGTCGAGCACTACATAGAGTGGCGGCAGCTTGCTCAAAAGCGGATACTTCTTTGCCGAGAATGAATTGGCCGGACTGAAGAACCCTCTCGAAAGCGGCCGTCAGTTCGCGGGTCAGGCCTGAGTGCTGCTCTTTGAGGTCGAAAAGTGGAACCATTTGTAACAACTACTAGTTTCTCACCGAAAATGAAATCGGTGATATGGTTTGTGAGAGTTCTGTCGCGCGTCAGAAGAATTTTGAGGCGGACAGAGGGGGGCTCAGTGACACTTTTAGGAAAAGAAACGAGCGAGGAGGCGCGTGCCTTCGCGGCGGCGGCGGTCGTAGAACTGTGTGAATTGCAGAAGGCCGGGCAGCAATACCCAGCCGATATCGCTATTGCGGCGAAGGTGGAGCAGATTCGCGTTGCGCTGAACGGGGCAGGACTTCCGGCGGGTACGGTCTTAGATCGTTTCACGCAAGCGGCTGCGGAGAAGGATTGGGACACTCTGCAGAGCAAGCTGGCGGAGGTGTTTACGCTCAAGCCAAATTTGGCTCCGCAGATTTTTGAGGACGCCGAGTGGCCATTGCCGCTGGCGAATTGGGAGGAAGTGCGGGCGGCGGAACGGAAAGAAATTCATGAATTGCGGCTGCAGCGCGGTTTAGGAAAGGAGCACGACCAAACGTGGTTTGGCCTGGCGTTTTCCGGCGGCGGCATTCGCAGCGCGACGTTTAATTTAGGCGTGCTGCAAGGGCTGGCGGGCTTCGAGCTGCTGAAAAAGGTGGACATTTTGTCCACGGTGTCGGGCGGCGGATATATCGGGAGCTGGCTGGCGGCGTGGATTAAGCGGGAGAATATCGACGTTGTCGAAAAAGAACTGGCGGCTTCGGGAGCGCCCCGGCGGGATTCGCCGGCGGCGATGCCTGTGCGGTTTCTGCGGCAGTTTAGCAATTATCTAACGCCATCGCTGGGATTTTTCAGCATCGACAGCTGGACGGTGGCGGCGGTTTTCTTGCGCAATGTGGTGCTGAACCAGTTGACGTTGGCGGCCATTATTGGAGCGCTGATGCTGTTGCCGAGATTCGCGGTTTGGCCGCTGCTGCAAGGAAGTGGAACCGCAGATTCGTGGGCGCATAACTGGATGATCGTGCTGGCTGTTGCGCTGTGCACAGCGTCAGTGATTGTGGTGGGCGCTAATTTACTGCGGGTGACGGCGGATGCCGCTCCGAACTCCGGGCGGACCAGCAAGCTCGATTTCTTGAGTACGTTGGACAATACGGGCGTGCAAGCGGCGTGCGTGTCGCTGATGATTGCGGGTATTTCGTTTGGCAGCGGATGGTTCTGGTTGAACATTGCCAACAACGAATTGAAGGCTATTCAGAACAGTTTGTTTTGGCAATGCGCGTTTGGCGTTTTCTTTTTCCTGTCGTTATCGATTACGGTTTGCTGCCGGTCGTTCGGATGCGTGAATGAACGGCTAAAGGGCGTGCAGCAGAAGCTGGGCTGGTTTGCGCTGCTGGTGGCGATGGTTACTTCCAGTGGAGTGGCGTTGGCGTTGCTGCGCGGATATGTGGCGATCTTAGTTGCGTTCCAAGCGACGCATAACGGCAGCGGGCCCTGGCACGCGGTGGTTTGGTCTACCACGCTGTTGATGATGGTGCCGGGCACGGCGGCGATCTTGCACATAGGATTGTTGGGGACTTACGTGAAGGATGTGGGGCGCGAATGGCTGACGCGGTTTAGAGCGAGTACGCATTTGTGGCTTTTCTTCTGGGTGGCTTTGTGTTGCTCGGCGATTTATGGGCCGTTGCTGTTCGCGAAACTCGGGCTTTGGTTGTCGGGTGCGGTTAGTTTGGGTTGGATTGTTTCAACGGTGGCTGCTTTGAAGGCGGGGCAAAGCACTTCAACGGGCACGACAAAAGATGGCAGTCCTACAACGTCGGTGCTTGACATCGTAGCGAAGTTTGGTCCGCCGGCCTTCATGGTTGGCTTCTTACTGTTGATCTCGCTGGTGGAAGAATTGTTTCTGGCTCATGCCAAGGGAACGGCTCAGTCTTTCGTGGATCAATACTGGCAGGGGCTGACTGCGGCGACTCCGGCCACGCTGTTTTGGGTGCTCGCCGTGATTGGAATGGTGCTGGCCTGGCGGATCGACATTAACGAGTTTTCGATGCACCACTTCTATAAGAACCGCTTGGTGCGCTGTTACTTAGGCGCATCGAATGTCAAACGGACACCGAATCCTTTTACGGGGTTCGATCCGGACGATGATATTTCGCTGTGCGAGTTCAAGGCTTCGAAAGGGTATACGGGGCCGTATCACATCGTGAACACGACGTTGAACCTTTCGGCGGGCGGCGATTTGGCGTGGCAACAGCGGAAGGGCGCCTCGTTTATTCTTACGCCCAGTTACTGCGGGTTCGACCTCAGTTTGGAAACCGTGACACAAGGTGCGAAGCCACAAGAGGATAAGCTGACGGCGCGCGCTTATCGAGATACCCGGCATTATGCTTATCCGCAAGGCGTGCCGCTGGGGACGGCGGTGGCGATTTCGGGAGCGGCGGCTGATCCAAACCAGGGCTACAGCACTTCGCCGACGGTGGCCTTTCTGCTCACGGTGTTTGATGTGCGGCTGGGATGGTGGCTGGGCAATCCACGGCGCAACACGGAATCGACGCTGCCTGGACCGCGTTTCGGACTGGTGTCGTTGTTGAGTGAGTTATTAGGGCGGACGGACGATCAGACGAACTTCGTGAGTTTGTCGGACGGCGGGCATTTCGACAACATGGGGTTGTATGAATTGATACGGCGGCGCTGCCGGTACATCATTCTGTGCGATGGCGAGCAGGACGGGCGCTATACGTTCGAGGGCTTGGGCACGGCGATTCGGAAGTGCCGGATTGATTTCGGCGCGCAGATTGAGATTGATCCGCGAGCCATTATTCCGAATGCCGAGACGGGACGGAGCGAGGCGCATTGCGCAGTGGGTACGATTCACTACGCGGACAAAACGACAGGGACGCTGCTTTACATCAAGTCTTCGTTGACAGGCGATGAGCCGAAGGATGTGCTGCAATACGCTTCGACCTCGCCGACGTTTCCGCATGAGACGACAGCGGACCAATGGTTCAGCGAGTCGCAGTTTGAGAGCTACCGTGCCTTGGGTTACCAGGCGGTGACGGCGGCCATTGCACCCGCGCGGATTTGGGCCGGCGAGGAGACGAGCAACGTGGAAGTGCTGTTCCAAGGGCTGCGTAGCTGCTGGTTCCCGGCTAACCCAGGCATGAAGGAACACGCGATCAAGCATACGGCGACGCTGTCTCAATTGCTGACGCGCATCGCGAGCGATGAAGACTTGCATGATTTGGGGCACAAACTGTTCTCGGTGCATGGCGACTTCGGGCCGGGCGGCGTTCATAGCCCCGAGGAGTTCTACTTCGTGATGGTGCTGCTGCAACTGGTGGAAGATGTGTACTTCGACTTCCAATTGGAGAAGAGCGACTGGCAACGTGATCCGAGGATCGGCGGCTGGATGAAGCTGTTCGATCATTGGTCGAGCTCGAACATCGTGCAAGATGTGTGGCACTCGAAGAAGGACACGTTCCGGGTGGATTTCCAGAATTTCTGGGAGGGGTTTGCGAAGCGCCGGGAAGAGGCGGCGGAGCAGAAGAGGAAAGCGGACGCGGAAAAAGCGGCTGAGAAGGAGTATCTTTCCAAGGCCGCTGGGGGGAAGTAGCGGTGGTTCGGAGTATTTTAAAAAACGAAGCCAATTTTTAAGACCTTTAGCCACGGATGAACGCTGACGAACACGGATAAGGCTGTTGACGGCTTTGTTTGGGCGCACTTGTCCCACCCCCCTGCGGAGAAACATATTCGGTTGTCAAATAACTGGGAGCCTAGACGCCTCGCGGCGGGTGCTCGGTTTACCAACTAGGCGGCTTTCGAGTTTTTCGCAGAGACGGCGGCGCGGTGCTCGGCTAGGAAGTCATCGAACGCGATGGTTTTGCCGCCGCTGATGATGAAGAATTCGTGGCTGCGGAGTTGGAACATTTCGAATTCTTCGAGGGTGAAGTTGAAGCCGTATTCGGCGAAATCGGGAATCAGGTTGTTCGCCTTGCAGTTTTCGATGGAGCGGCGGGCGTGGCCGAGATCTTTCATCTGATTTTCTTTGCGCTGCTTTTGCAAGGTTTCGAGTTTCAGCATGGCCTTTTCCAATTTCTTTGTGAGGCGCTGTTCTTGGATGGAGATGTTGAGGAAGTCTTTTTTGAAGAATAGATAGATTTCGGTTTGGAGCGCCGCGGCGCGCTGGGTGGGGTCTTGGATGTGCTCGACGAGGTGGGCGCATTTGTCGCGGCCGGTGGTGTAGATGCCGCGCTCGAGCGGAGGGATGTCGGCGAGACGCCATTCGGTGTCAGCGATGATTTGGACGAGGTCGTGTTCGTCGGGGTTGGCCGGCGAGTATTTGGCGAAGAAGCGATCGATGTGAGTTTTGTAGATTGGGGCGTCTTCGGGGCTGAGCAGCATGGTGCGGGCGGTGAGGCCGGTTTTGACGGCGTTCATGCAGGAACGGGCTTTGCCGGTTTGGGAAGGGCCGGTGCTGGACTCGGCATTTTTGCGATTGGCGTTGATTTGGGCTTCGGTGGCCATGATGGTTTCTCCTTTGTTTAGTTGTTTGGGCAAACAAAAAGGTCCGCAAGCAGAGATGACACTCTGGCGGACCTGCTTGAAGTTAGCATGGAGACCCCTGGGAAACGAACTGTGGATGTTTAGGATAAATGGTTTATCCACAGGGTAAGTGGTTGAGGAGAAGGGAGATAAAGTTTTTTGGGATTATTTTCGAGAGTTGTGACTGAAAAACGGGGCTCGTCCGATTTTAGGTTGCTGCCGGTTAAGTGGCTTTATTTCATGGAGATGCGGCTAAATCTCGTCAAAACCCTTATTTCTTGTGGATAAGAATGAAGTTATGGACAAGGTGAGGGTGGCGACGCCAACGGCGAGGGTATTGATGACACGGTAGGTTTCGTGTGTATAGCCAAACACGAACGGAGACGCAAGCACCCAGATGCTGAGGATGGCGTTGAAGACGCTGAAGCCAGCGGTTCCTTGCGGACGGATGACGCGCAGCAACGAGGAAAGCGCGAGTACAATTCCTACGATCCAGCAGTTTAAACCTGACCTTTCGGCAGAGACACCAAAGAAGGTTAGTGGAGTGAGAAGAAACCAGAAGGCGCAGAGGAAACAAAAGAAGCTTGCGGTTTTTGCGGACACGTTGAGGTCGTAGAATTCGGGGTCGTCTTTTGTGATGATCATGTGAAGCAGCCTCATTAGTTAGACGCTTGAGGATGGGGGATGAAACGCGATTTGGGAAACGGAAAGTTACGTGTGGCGACTATGGTAGTTTTCGCATTTCATGAATCTGCCTAAGGGTCTGATTAGGAACCTGAGGATCACCTGGAAGAGCCGCTGGCTTTGCCGCGTGTGTGGAATATGAGTTGGCGTGTGCGGAACGTTCGAGACGGACGAGAGCTTTGGGGGCGGAGCTTGGGCAGCCGCGGGAATGTGGCCGGGGCCCGGTTAGAAAGCGGCTGGCGGTCTGGCCCTGGACAGCACGAATCTGCGGAGGTCGATGGCGAGAGGACAAGAATCCGGCGTGCTTCAGTGCATTTGCCGGCTTTGTGGGGCTGTCTCACGGTCCGCGTCGAGCAAGTCTCGAAACTTCCCGTATGGGCGTTTCCTGCCAGCTTCCGGATAGCCGATCATCGACCCAGAATCAGCAAGCACTTCGATGGATAGCGGGTTATACGGACATGTGGTAACTAGAAAAATCGCATGACACTAGCCGACTTCCGTTCGTAAAACGTTCAACTATACGCGAATGGGTGTTTAGTTGAATTCTGTTCGTTTGAGAAATGCGACTTTACACGTGGTGGTTTGACGACCTATCGTTCGGCAACTTCGCTCGGTTGGAGTAATCAATCTGAAGGGCGCCAACTCGAGGCCGGTAGACCCTATTAGAAGACCAGCGCACACGTATCCGAACTTATGGCCCGGATCTTACGCCGGGCGGGCGCTGTCTAAAGCGCGAACACTAGCTTCGGCAGTCCTTGGCAGATTTAATTTGATGAGTAAAGCGTCGAATCTTGGATCTGATCGGAGGCAGTCCATGCGAGGTTGCACGGCAGCTAGCGTAAGAAGGGGGCTGCGGTTCTGGTAGGCCTGATCCAGACACACGAACGCCTTATCCATATCGCCCATCAAGCCGTGAAGAATTGCCATTTGTGTGGCGGCGCCCTTGTGGCCGGCCTGCAAGTTGTCAAGATCCTGAACCACGCGGCGCGCAGACTGGATGTCTCCGGCCACTGCGTAAGCTTGCGCCAAACACCACAAACTATGCACTGTATTGCCAAGCATTTCGATCAGGCGCCGCGCCTGATCGATGCTTTCTCTGAATCGTCCCTGCAACCCTTGTGCAACGGAAAGCAGCTGAATTGCCTTCGGAAAAAAGGACTCCATTTCGAGCAGCCGGGAAACCTCTTCAGCAGCACGATCAAAATCGCGCGCAAAAAAGAAACTCATGGCATGTACCAACCGGCCCACTAGATTGAGCGGATCGTCAGCGATAATTCGCTCAGTCTCAAGCACCGCATCCTTCGCCCTTCCCATCGCGAAAAGGTACCAACCCGCATGACTCAGGCGCACATAGGAAGAGGGATGCAAGCTCAGTGCACGCTCGAAATGCCGCGCCGCCGACAACCAGTCGTGATAAAGCATCGCGGTAATTTGGCCCAAACAAGCATGCGCTTCTGAACTGTTGTCGTCCAAGTCGAGAGCTCGACGAGCTGCCTCGGCGGCCTTGGGCAAATGGTCGAGTGGATGCAAGCCGGCTTCTGTTACCAGGCCGATCGAACATTGCGCAATCCCAGTCCAAGCGGGTGCGCAGGCCGCATCAAGCGCAACGGCGCGTTCGAAACAGATCAGTGCTTTATTGAATGCGACCGGCGCGTATTTGTGCCAGTGAAAGCGGCCTTCCAGATATGCCTCGTTGGCGTCGGTGTTCAAGGTGGAGCGCTTCGAGGCTCCAGCACTTACGTGGAATTGCCGCGCCACATCCGCCGCAATCTCGTCCTGAAGGGCAAAGATGTCTGTCATTTGGCCGTCGTAGCGCCTAGAGGACAGATGAGTTCCTGAACTTGCTTGGATTAACTGCACCGTGACGCGAATCTGGCCATCGCTCCGCCGGACGCTTCCCTCCACCACATGATCTACCTCGAGCTCGGCCGCAATTTGGCGTATATCCGCATTCTTGCCTTTGAAGGCAAACGCTGAAGTTCGGGCTTTGACTTTTAGTTTGGGGGTTTGCGCTAGAACATTGATGATCTCTTCTGTGAGCCCGTCACTAAAATACTCACCCTGAGGATCGCCGGTAAAATTGGCGAAAGGCAAAACAGCAATCGAGGGAGCAAACTCACTTGCATCGGCGTCAACCGCAGGCGGAGTAGCAGGCAAGGCCTCACTTGTTGTTGGTGCGATAAACGAATAACCAAGCTGCGAAGCTGTTTTTATATAACGAGGGGCGATGGCATCATCCATCAGCGCCGTGCGCAGTTGACGAATGCAACGGTTGACGCCCATCTCGAAATCGACGTTGATTCCATCTTTCCAAAGTAATCCCTGAATCGCCTCGCGAGTGACCAAGTCACCCGCATTCTCCAGCAGCAGCTTCAACAGCCGCGCCGGCTGCCGCTGCAAGCGAATACCGACGTCGTTTCCCGTTAACTCCAGTGTTGTGGCGTTGAATCTAAATTCCCCAAATCGATAGGCGGCAGTCTGCTTAACTAAACCGCTTTGGGGCATTGTCAGATCACCAGTATCTTAAACTTCTCGCGTCCTTGTCCAGACTTTAGTTTTAACGACGGTGCAGCTTGTTGGGAGTAAGTGTTTTTACCTGCGAAGATTTGCGATGCAGATTTTGGAATTCGCTGAGCAGGCTACGTATGGCCTTGTGTCGTTTTTTAGCGCGATTCTAACCCGCAAGGGAATTTGGCAGACACATTTTCCGCAAAGGCTAAAAGAAGAACGAACTGCATGCCAAGTTCAACGATCCGGCGCGGATTCTTAACGTCACACGCTCTGGCAAGCGCGATTGCGTTTTCTATGTTGAGACTGAGTCCATAGCCCTGAGCCGCGTCATTCCCTCATTCTGGGTGTTGTCATCGAGCCCATAGTGCGCCGCGTCTCGCGTGAATCTCGAGACGGTGTTCCGGTAAATCACACGCGCTGCGTATGCTTCTGACGGGAATCCGCCGCGCGCAATTCCCTTCGAGAGTCACAGGCCGGCGTTTCATTGAACGATGATTGAATTCTGGTCGGTACAAATTTCATTTCTCTCGGCTTCTGCGCATAACGATGGCCCAAACTCGTTGGGAGCCAGTGGTTTTACGCGCGAAGACTGGCAAGCAGATTTTGGGCATTTATTGAGCACGCTGCGCGCATGGCCTTGCGCCGGTTTTTAGCGCAATATCGAAACCGAAGGAAAAGTTTGGTATACAAACTTTCCGCAAGTTTAGCAAAGAAGGAACTCGTTTTATGCCAAGCACCATTACAACTCCATTGCCAACAACTTCTCCCGATCAAGTCGGATTCTCTGCCGAGCGGCTCGACCGAATGGATGCCGCTATGCGGGCAGAGACGGATGCCGGTCATTACGCCGGCATCAGTGTCATGGTCGCCCGCCACGGCAAGTTAGTGAAATCCGGAACCTACGGACTTCAGTCGCTCGAGACCAAAAAACCTCTGCGCGAAGACGCGATTTTCCGCATCGCGTCGATGACCAAACCGATCATCGCCGTCGCTATGCTGCAGCTCTATGAAGAAGGCAAGTGGCAACTCGACGATCCCGTCACGGCCTTTATCCCCGAATTCGCGGATTTGAAAGTTTTGAAAGATGGCAAGCTCCTGCCGCTTGATCGCCCCATGACGATGCGCCATTTGATGGCATCTTCCGCTGGTTTCGCCTTCGGTCCTCCGGTGGGCAGCACCAACCCCGAGGACGATGCGCTGTATGCGGCGGCCAATCTTTGGAGCGGCACAGCCGATGACATGATCACCAAGCTGGCGAAACTTCCTTTGGAAGCCCAGCCTGGCACCGAATTCCGTTATGGCTTGCAGCAGGAGGTGCAGGGCGCGATCATCCGACGGCTTACCGGCGAGCCGCTCGACTCGTTGCTTGAAAAACGAATCTTTGCGCCACTGGGGATGAAGGATACAGGCTTCGGTATCGCCCCCGAAGAACGCGGCCGCATCGTACCTCGCTACACACTCGATAAAGACCTGAAACTCACCCTCTCGCCAGACCAATCGGCTTTTCCAACACTCGCCGGAAATGCCCCAGGCGTGAAGCCAAAATATCTGCTTTCCATTGCCGGGCTGTACTCCACTGCGCACGACTATCTGCGCTTCGCACAGATGCTCGCCAATGGGGGCGCGCTCGACGGTATTCGCATACTCTCGCCAACCTCGGTGAAGCTGATGACAACTAACTTGCTGCCGTCGGGCGTGCCAATGCATTTCAATCAGGCTTTTGCGGGTGTCGGTTATGGCATGAACGTCGGCATCGTGCTTGATCCGTCGCATGCGGATTTCAATGGCGGCGCGGTGGGCGCGGGAACCTTTTATTGGGGTGGCGTACATGGCACGTGGTTTTGGGTCGATCCTGTTCACGACATTGTGGTCGTTGGGATGGTCAATCAGGAAAGTGCCGGGAATCAGATGACAGGCCGCCCGTATCCGGTGCCGGACATTCGTGCAATTTCGCGCTCCATCACCTACGGTGCGTTAATCGACCCCGCCCTTTAACGCTCGAGAACCCATAGCAGAAAGGACACATTTCTATGGCACAAACGACTGCGACTGCTCCGAAGTCAACATTCGACCGCGATCCCCGGCTTGATCCACGCATCAAGGCCTACTTCGCCGGCATGAAAGGCGGAGGAGAAAAACCCAACGTAGCGAGCCGCGAAGAACTGCTTGCCCAGGAACATTCCCCCGTCGCACTGGCGGGGATGGCCAGGCAAAAAGCCCTTTTCGACTCGATGGATAGCGAAGAGGTTGCGCCGTCAACCGGCTTGCGCGTGAGCGTCGAGACGCTGATCTCTTCGCCCGATGGCAACACGATCAAGATTCGGTATATAAGGCCCGATAACGACCAGACTTTGCCGTGCATTTATTACATCCACGGCGGCCGCATGGAGATGAATTCTTGCTTCGACGGCAATTACAAGTGCTGGGGCCGCATGATCGCTGCCAAGGGTGTAGCCGTGGCGATGGTCGAATTCCGGAATTCCGTGCATGCTTCCGCCGTGCCCGAAACCGCTCCTTTTCCCGCGGGCTTGAACGATTGCGTATCAGGCTTGAAGTGGGTCATCGCCAACGCCGCCAAACTAAACGTTGATCCGAAGCGCATCGTCGCCGCCGGAGAAAGCGGCGGTGGCAATCTGGCTCTCGCTTTGGGCATGAAGCTGAAACGCGACGGCGAGTTGAATCTGATTCAAGGCATCTACTCCCTATGTCCTTACATTGCTGGGGAGTGGCCGCAGGCGCAGTTCCCCTCTTCCAGCGAGAACGAAGGCATTGTGCTCTACTTCCAGGACAACCGCGCCACCATGGGTTACGGTATTGAGGCGTTTCGTGCCCGCAACCCGCTCGCCTGGCCCAGTTTCGCCACGCGCGAGGATGTCGAGGGTCTGCCGCCGACGGTCATCAGCGTCAACGAGTGTGATCCGTTGCGTGATGAGGGCATTGCGTTCTACCGGCTTCTGATGGCTAGCGGCGTTCCGGCACGGTGCCGCCAGATGATGGGCGCTTGCCACGGCATTGAAATATTCCCTGTTCTCTGCCCCGATATTGCTCACTCCACCGCTAGCGACATGGCGAATTTTGCGGCGTTTCTTGAACGCCGCTAACCCGAAATCATTTCCACAACAGAAAAGGATCAAACTCATGGCAACAACAACGACACTTGCAAAAAAGAAAACCCCATTCTTCGCGGACAACGAAGAGTACTGGTTCGAGGCACTACGGGCCTTCGGGTCCTGCAGCTACGGCGCCGCCGATTTCGGAGAGGTGATGTCCACTGTCAATCGCATCGCCTCCGGCGACGATGAAGGCTGGTACACCGAATGGAACGCGACGGCGGAAAGAGTTTTCGCGGAAGCCGAAAAGCAACGCGCCGCGGGCCATCGTGTCAGCGCACGTGACGGATATCTGCGAGCTTCGAACTATTTTCGGACCTCCGAATTTTTCCTTCATGGCAACCATGAAGATCCGCGCATCCAGAGCGCCTACAAGAAGTCGGTCAATTCCTATAAGCTCGGTTGCCCGCTTTATGACACGCCGATTCTTCCGGTGGAAATTCCATATGAGAACACGACGCTGCCGGGCTACTTCCATCGCGTTGACGCTTCCGGCGTAAAGCGTCCGTTGTTGATTCTGCATACTGGCTTTGACGGGTCGGCGGAAGAGATGCACAGCGAAAACGCCCGCGCCGGCGTTGAACGCGGCTGGAACGTCCTGGTCTTCGATGGCCCAGGTCAATATGGACCGATCCATCGCGAGGGCTTGCCGTTTCGTCACGATTGGGAGAATGTCATAAAGCCAGTCGTAGATTTCGCGCTGACGCTGCATGAGACCAATCCTAAACAAATCGCGCTCATGGGTGTTAGCATGGGCGGCTACTTAGCGCCGCGCGGCGCGGCTTTTGATAAGCGGATTTCCGCCCTTGTCGCGAATGATGGGATTTACGACTTCGGCTCCACGCAGTTGCAGTCTGTCCCGCCGGATCAGCGCGAGAGCTTTATCGCCGCACTCAACCAGAAGGACAATCCCGAGTTGGATCGCAAACTTGTGGAGGGGGCGAAGAGGTCGCCGAGCAGCAAATGGGGCTTAGACCAGGCCGGGTATGTGATGGGTGAATCCACGCCTCACGCCACGGTGGCGAAAATGCTCAAATTCCATCTTCGCGACGGCATCGCGGAACAGATTTCCTGCCCAACGCTGGTGCTTGATGCGGAAGAGGATTTGTACTTGAAGGGTCAGCCCGACGAGCTCTACAAGCATCTCACCTGCCCGAAGACGATCATCCGCTTCACGACTGCCGAAGGGTCAGGAGCACACTGCCAGTGCGGCGCGGATCGCATAGCCAACGCACGAATCTACGACTGGCTCGATGAGACGTTAGGCCACACAGGTAAGTCCTAAACCAGCTTTAGCAACAGTAATGGGATGAGCGGTTCACCTGTTCATCCCGTCTGGCAACTTCTGTCTTCCAAGTCCCGCACTGCCCGCGCCACTCAGGCGGTGCGTTACTGAAATCTTCATGCAAGGGTCAACTATGTCTTCACGCAACCTCGGGCGTCACAGGGCGCCGCTCATCGCGCTTATCGTGCTGATTTTCTTTTCAAGCCGCCTCAACGCTCAACAAAGCGGCCATTATCTACAGGGCATCACAGGTCTAGATAATGGCACCGCTCCTCCACCCGGAATCTATCTCACTTACGCGGCGTGGGTGAACACCGCACTCTCGTTCCAAGGGCCGCAAGGAAATACCCTCGAAGACTTGGGCCTAAATATCGGTGCGCATAACATCGTCTTTCAAGTGACGACTCGTAAGAAGTTCCTGGGCGCGTATTACGGCTTCTCTAGCATCGTTTCCATTGTGAATTCACGTGTGGTCACGGCACTTCCCAACCCTACCTCTCTGCATGCCGGCCTCTCAGACGTTTACATCTCGCCCGTCGCGCTTGGATGGGAAAACGGCAGGGCGAACTACCTGCTCAACTATGGTTTCTATGCTCCCACGGGACACTTCGATCCCTCAAAATCGCTAAACCCTGGGCTGGGTTTCTGGGAACACCAAATCCAAGCCGGCATCAGCTACTCATTCGACAAGCGCAAACTGTGGAACGCCTCGGCGTTATCGACTTGGGAGGTCAATCAAAGCAAAAACGGGCTCGATCTGAGGCCGGGTCCGATGCTCAATGTGGAGTACGGCCTGGGGCATCGATTCGATAAGCACAAGATTAACGTGGGCGCTACCGGCTATACGTACAACAAACTCTCGTCGGATTCGGGCGCAGAGGCAGTTCGCTTCGGCAGTCTGGCGCTCGACCGTTCTTACGGCATCGGACCGGAATTCAAATACATCAACCCGATGAAGCATTTCGCCTTCAATCTGCGCTATGAAAGGCAATTCGCCGTTGAGTCAAAAACGCAGGGTAACGTTTTCGTGGCAGGCCTAACGTGGCTAGAAATGTTTTCTCCCGGCCACCCGGCTCATAACTAACGAACACTCATAAGAACCGCTCAATCAAAAAGGCGGGAGGGAACTCCATGTTTACTCCGGAAGAGCTGCGAAAAACCAAAATCTTTGGCTGTCTTGATGAAACCGAATGCAGGCGATTGGTTCAAACAGTCGCAGATGTGCGGTTGAAAGCGGGCGAGTGGCTGGTGCGGGAAGGCGACCCGCCCTCGTTCTTCGTTGTTCTTGAAGGACAGCTGCGTTTGGTCCTTGATGTCCACGGTAAAGCGACGGAGTTTGCCAAGTTTGATTCCTATCAGGGGGAATTCGTAGGGGAGATCACCCTGCTGTTAGGAACTCCCTTCTTTGCCGATATCAAGGCCCTGCAGCCATGCCGTATCGCCCGGCTGAACAGACAGCAATTTCATCATTTGATGCGCGATTCAAATGAGGCGCGGACCATGATTCTGCAGCAGTTTGGCGAGCGGCTCTCGCTCATTCAGGAACGCACCCTTTCTTTAGAAGCGTCGCGGGTGTTCATCTTTGGTCGCAATCAACAGGCGGACTGCCATGAGGTTCGCACCTTCCTTTCGGCGAACCGGATCCCCTATGAATGGGTCGATCGCGATCGTCAGCCGGAACGCGTCCCTCATGGTGCTTCCAACGATCCCGATTGTCCAGCCGTGTGCATTGACGGTCAGCTATTTGCGCAACCTCCCACGACCAGAGAAGTGGCGGAAGCTTTACAATTGCAGACCAAACCGAATCGCAGCAGCTATGACGTGGTGGTTGTGGGGGCGGGTCCGGCTGGAATGGCCGCAGGGGTTTATGGAACTTCAGAGGGGCTCAAGGTGCTAATCGTGGAACGCTGCGCGGCTGGCGGACAAGCGGGCACCTCCTCCCGCATCGAAAACTATTTAGGGTTTCCGGAAGGAATCTCAGGGGAAGATCTTACCGCGCGAGGATTCAAGCAGGCTACACGCTTTGGCGCGGAAATTGCCCTGACCCGCACGGTGGAAAGGCTTATTCGCAGTGCCGAAGGCTACATCTGCGAACTAGATGGCGGTGAGACCGTCTCAGCTCGCGCCGTAGTCTTGGCCACGGGTGTGGATTGGCGTCGACTGCAGGTAGGGGGTGATGAACGCTTGCTCGGACGCGGAATCTTTTACGGTGCAGCCCGCCAGGAGGCGACGAATGTCGTCGGCAAGAGAGTATTCGTGGTCGGAGGTGGCAATTCAGCTGGGCAAGCAGCCATATTCTTGTCGAACTACGCAGCCGAAATTAAGGTATTGATCAGGGGTGATGGGCTGAGACTTAGCATGTCGCAATATCTAATCGATCAGATCGCGTCGAAGGCCAATATCGAGGTCGTTCCGCATATCCAGGTGACTTCGGCTCAAGGCGAAAATCGCTTGGAGCGAATCGAAGCTTCCATTCGCGAGCCCGGGCAACCAGAAAGAATCACCGGTTATGAAGCCGACGCGCTGTTTGTGATGATCGGCGCTGATGCCAGCACGTCCTGGTTGCCAAATGATTTGGAGCGCGATTTGCGTGGCTACATCTCCACTGGGCGAGACCTCACTACCTGGAAGCTAGCACGGCCGCCTTTCCCTTTGGAAACAAACCTGCCGGGTGTCTTCTGCGCCGGAGACGTGCGCCATAACTCAGTGAAACGAGTATCGAGCGGGGTAGGCGAAGGCAGCATGGCCATTGCCTTTATTCACGAGTATCTCGCTCTGCCGAAAGAAGTAGCGGCTACTCAGACGAAAGGATAGAGACCGCTAATGACCACGAGTTTTGGATCGCGGAATTCAGAAGCATGATCATCCCCGCCGCCACAACATCAAGGCCGAGCACCCCCTTTTCCGCCAGCAAAAAACCGCCGCTAAGCAGTGCTACGTAGGCTGTGAACGGCGCAACAGCGTATCGAAGGCGGTCGGTCTTTTTCTCGTAGAATTCGCTTCGCAGAAAAATGAGTCTGCCAACGTACAAAAGTCCGCCAAGACCCAGAACGCAGATGCAAATCGCGGCCGAGAATTGCGTCTGATTGGGAACGGCCAACGTGGCGCTCATAATCAGAACGCTGGTCAAATAGAGGATGGCCGGTGTGAGATATACCCTGCTCTTTGAGGCGAGTTTGCGCCCCACCGATGGCGAAATGGTCACCACGACAAACAAGAGTCCGAGCAGAGTCGCCGCTACTCCCGAAATTATAGAGAAGAACCCAGACCATTGCTGAAGCTGAACTTGTTGTGACATTGTCTGTCGATTATAGATTTGTTCTTCGCAACGGTGGGTTTGGCTTCATGCTGCTGCGGAGCTAGAACCCGTAAACAACCGGACGGATCAGGAACAATCCCGTGATAGCTCCCGATTAGTCCTGTTAACCGCCCATGGCGACTCGAATCCACTTTGACGTGTAGTCGGCTTATACGGCCAATCATGATGCCCACGCGGCGTTAACTTATCTAGAATGTGGCGCGTGCACAGATTGGACCGTATAAGCCGACGTAAACCGGCCAATCCATTTGATTACAGAGCGCTTAGCTGAACGCATAGGTCCAAACCGATTGGCCGGTTTATTTTTGCTTATCGTCGAAGTGATCGATTTGGGCAATCCGATCGACTGCCGGATCGAGCCATCCGGAAACTATTCAGCGACTTCAGGACGGCAAGCCGTAAGTCTCGTTGTGGGAAGCGAGGTGGCTCGGAGTCGCTATACGTCTTTTGCCCGTGAGGCCCATTCCCACATGCCAAATCCGACACTTTGGGAAATCGGATGGCCCAGTCTGCGAGCCAGGGAGGCGATCTGCCCGCGATGATGGGCATCGTGCGCGATCAGATAGGCGAGGAACGAGGCCGAGTCAGGCTTGAAACTCCTGACCTGACCGGTGTCCAGTGCGGCGGACAGAAGTGCGGCGAGTGCGTCATGACTCGTGGTTAGCGCCTGTAGGGTCTCTTTCGCGGAGGAAGTTTCGTCCAGCTTGGCGGGGAGCTTCGGGATGCCCGCTGCTTTCAGCCACATGAGACGAACATTGTGAATGTGTGCGGCAATGGCGGCAATGGTGCG
Organism: Bryobacterales bacterium; assembly: GCA_963840845.1. Taxonomy (GTDB): domain Bacteria; phylum Acidobacteriota; class Terriglobia; order Bryobacterales; family Bryobacteraceae; genus Bog-105. Next base: position 62,523 of record CAWJBS010000114.1, on the reverse strand, counting down.
CCCTTTTCCCTCCGGAGGTTTCGCGGACCACGCCTCTGGTGGGAGATTTTCGATGAGATATCGGTTGATCCGGTTATTGGTCGCAAAGGCTGAAAGCAGGGAAGCCTTGAGGTCAAAATTAGCAGAAGGCGACTTTGGCATTTCCGGATGATACAAGAAACGTTATTGCTATTTGTTACGAAGGGCGCGATTGGGTTAAGTGGCGCGCCCTTCGTAAGGCTAAGTTACTTCGGTTGTAACTACGGCGCTGCCGGAGCTTGGCTGGCTGCGCGTTTGGCGGCGAGCGGACGAATGGCGGTGATGAGGTCGCCCGCGGAGTAAGGCTGTGCCGCCTGCAAGGGCGGCGGGGCAGGCGCGAGTGGGTAGATGATGTCGGCAGCGTTCGAGTCCGATTTCAACCAGACGGCCATGAAAGCGATAGCGGAGAAACGAAGTAAGCGCACTTCGTAGGAACCGGCGCTGACATTAGCAAGCGACGATAAGCGAGTGACGGCGTTGGCGGTTTCGGACACAAAGGGGCCATAGTTAAAGTTGGTTAAAAGCGTAGCCCCGCCTAAGGCGTTGAGTTGCAGTTCGGCAGCGGCAACGCTCGAGCCGTTGCTTTGAATCAGATAACGCACTGCTGTTCGTGTGGCGGTGCTGAGGTCGCCGCCGGCGGCCAGATCGGCCGCATGCAGGTCGTACACGGCGTGGGGCTGAACCGCCTGCAATGTGCTGAGGTTGATTCCCTGGTCGGACAGAGGGTTGCGATGATTGGCGAGCTTAGTCAAGCCGGCTGAGACAAGGACTGTGCCGTTTGCGGGTTCGGGTGAAAAATGAATCGGCATGATCTTCTCCTAATTTGTAAAGTACGTGTTGGTCCAGCTTGCCCCACCTTGGTAAGTGCTGGGGAAGGTGTTGAAATCCTGGGTGGAGGTTTGGTAAATGGGATCCTTTACTTCGATTGTCGGATTTGCAGGATCGGTATTGTCGTAGCCGTCGATTATAACGAAATGGCCGCCGCCCCCGTTCCAACCAAGGCGAATCCCAAAGGGGCGTTTTGCATCGATTTCGCTTATGAGCTGGCTGAGGGAGGGCTGGCCGCCGATCTCAGAGGCGAAGTGCCCTACGATTGTCAATGCTTGGTCAAGGTACCACGGAACGTTGCAAGCGCTACTGGCACCGTTTTGGCAGCAGGTCGTTTGACCTTGCGCTTTATTGGCGACGGTGCATTGGGTCCAAGGGGAGGCGGAGTTGTAGTAATGGGCGACGCTGGTGGAGGTTGCGGCCCAGCACCACTCCGTTTGCAGTTGGAGTTGTTCGACGAACCCTAGATAGCCGATACCGCTATTGATCTCCTGGAGGTTCCAGCGTGATGTGACGCCGTCGTACCAGGCATCCCACACGACGCCTGTGGTGCCGAGATAGCTGAAGTGCTGCTGATTGTTATAGACGCACACAAATAAGTTGCTGCTGGCTTTGGGGCCGGCGGTGACACCGCTGTTGTTGATCTTCTGTAGATTCCAATGATTGTTGGCGCCGTCGTACCAGCAATCTTGGACGTTGCCTGCGCTATCGAGATAGGCGAAGTGCTGTTGGTTATTAAAGACGGAAACGAAGAGACTGCCGGCGGCCGAGGGTCCGGCAGTCAGGCCTCCATTGTTGATTTTCTGTAGACTCCAGCGATTGTTTGCGCCGTTGTACCAGGCGTCTTGAATGTTGCCGCTGGCGTCGCGATAGGCGAAGTGCTGCTGATTGCCGAAGACACAGACAAAGAGGCTGTCGAGCGCGGCGGGACCGGTGGTGAGGCCGCCGTTGTTAATTTTCTGGAGGCTCCAGCGGTTGTTTGGGCCGTCATACCAAGCATCTTGGATGTTGCCCGCGGCGTCGAGATAAGCGAAGTGCTGCTGGTTGTTGAAGGTGCAGACGAAAAGATGACCGGCCGCCGGGGGGCCGGTGGTGACTCCGCCATTGTTGATCTTTTGGAGGTTCCAGCGGTTGTTGGCGCCGTCCCACCACGCATCTTGGATATTGCCGCTGTGGTCAATGTAGGCGAAGTGTTGTTGATTGTTGTAGACGCAGACGAATAGACTGCCGGCTGCGGCGGGGCCGGCGGTCAGGCCGCCGTTGTTGATTTTCTGAAGGTTCCACTTGGATTTCGCGCCGTCGTACCAGGCATCTTGGATGTTGCCGACGGCGTCGAGATAAGCGAAGTGTTGCTGGTCGGCGTAGGTGCAAACGAAGAGGCTGCCGGCAGCGGCGACCCCATTGGTGACTCCACCGAGATTGATTTTCTGGAAGTTCCAACTGGAATTGGCACCGTTATACCAAGCGTCGTCAATATTGCCGTCTAGGCCGATATAGGCGAAATGCTGCTGGTTGGTGAAGTCGCAGATGAAGAGATTACTGGTGGCAACCGGGGAGGCAGAGACGCCGACAACGGGGGCTGTGGACATAGGCTAAACTCCTTCGATCGTGTAGTGGAGAAGAGGGGGGAAATCGTTGCAGCGGGGAGGAAGAAACTATTGCTAAGGAGCTGGTGTCTCCGGATTACCCCGGGGTTAGGTTCAACATCGTCTGTCCCGGTTGGGACCCGGTTGGGACCCGGTTGGGAACCGGTTGGGACCGTCCCGGTTGGGACCGGTTGGGACTCGGTTGGGACCGGTTTGGAGGGAGATGGCGACGGGATGGCTGTTCGGGGCGAATAGCTGGGAATGTTTTGCATGACACGCGCATCGTGGGGAAGGAACTCTATTGCTGAGGAGTTGGTGTCTTCGGATTGCCCTGGGGTTAGCACCAACATCGTCTGTCCCGGTTGGGGGGGCCTGATCGTAATGGTACTTTTTGGAGCGATAGAAGTGGAAACTTTCGGGCGAGGCATTGCTGGGGCGGTTCAAATGTTGATAAGGTGAAGGACAAGTTTTCGGCGGCGGCCTGTGTGATGCGCGGCGAGAAAACGATGGGGGGTTCCACGATGATCAGGAAAGTCATGCTATTTTCAGCGGCGCTGTTGGTGGCGTCGCTCGGTTATCAGGCGCAAGCAAGCACCGCGACCTTCAGCTTTATGGGTTCGGGCGTGAGCGGTAATGTCACGGTGACGTATGGAACCGCGACGGACCCGAAAGTCACGCAGGGCCTTGTGGTGACGGGCATCAGTGGCACTTTCTCCGACTCGAACTATGGCTTGAACATAGTCAATGCGTCGATCACTGGGCTGGAGGCGGTCAACAATGCGACGCCCGACCCAACGAATTTGCTGGCACCTTTCAGCTTCAGCCGTTTTGCCGCGACGGGCTTGGATTCGGTTGGTGATGCGCCACCGGCTCCGGGTGCGCCGGCTCCGACATCTTTGACGTATGACAACCTTTTTTATCCCGGTGGCAATTCGCCGGGCGTGGCGAGCGATTATCCTTTCGGCGGAGGAATTTTGGATATTTACGGATTGCTCTTTACGCTGAATAACGGAGATGTGGTGGACTTCTGGAGCAATGGTGTGCCGCCGGGAGGGTCGTTAAGCTATGGCGCGGCCGTTGTCAACGGCAGTAGCCATGTTGCTTTAGACTACGAGGGCTGGCGGCGTACAGATGCGCCCGAGCCCGGATCGCTGGCACTAGCGGCGGGCGGGTGTGGGGATTGTTCTGGCTTGGCGAAGGCGTAGCCGCGCCCTTTATCTGTGAGGAAGGCGGTGGTTTTGATGCCGGAGATTTCGAACGTGCGGCGGCATTTTTTGCAGGCGATTTTGTTGTCGAGGAGCACCATGTAGCTGGCGGCTTTGGCGAATTTGGCGCGGTCGCGTTCGTCGGCGTGGCGGGGGAGGGCTGCTATTTTGCGGCGTTCGAGCCAGCGGAGTTGGTATTCTTCAACGGACCGGCAAAAGTTGCAGTTGAGTTTGGCTGGCTTGGTTACTTGCGATTCGCGGTAAAAGGCTTTTTCGTCCACTGATATTTTCCGTTATCGATTGGCAAACTTGAAATTGGATACCGCCACTTCGTCATTAGGCGGAATATAGAATCCTACCTTATCTTGGGTGAAGTCGCGGCCGAAGCTGGAGACGGAGCCGAGGTCAACCCAATTGTCGCCCCCGGTTTTAACGCGCGAGCTGAGGGTGCCGGGCTTTACGGCCAAATCCACCTGGACCCAACTGGAGGAATCGACATTGCAGGAGACGCGGTTCCACAGAATACTTTTTCCGTTACGCATTTCGCGGACTTCGGCGTGTTTGCCGTCGAGGCTAAAGAGGATGTAATTTTGGGGATCTTTGTAGCCGGCGTACCACTGCAGCTTACCCTTCTTTAAAATGCCGCCGACGTGGCCCTGGGTGCGGAACGAGTAGTGGCCTGGCGCCTTGGGCGTGTCGTAAGGCACGAAGCCGCCGCCTTTTTGAACGTGAGTGCCTTCGGGGAGGGCTTCGCCGCCCGTGGTGTTTCCGGACTTAGCGGCAGCGTCGTTAGCGGACCCGACGGGGACCACAACGACGGGGGAGCCGGACTTGCCGGAGTCGGCATTATTCTTTTCGAGGGTGACGTCGGGCGGGGAGAGGGTGAGTGTCTCACCGGGGCGGAAGGTGCGTTGCAGACGTTTAGTGGCGGCGAGATCGTGGCGGAACTCGATGGTGTGTTCGCCCGGTTTGATGTTGGACACTTTCACGTTGCCGTCGGGGCCGATGGCGCCGACAAAGTCGTGATCGATGTAGGCGGTTGTGCCGGGTTGCGCGCCGTGAATTTGCAGGCCAGCGACGGCGCCCGAGGTTGGGAAATCAAAGTGGACTTGGGTGACGTCGGCTTTTCTGACGTCCACGGCTTGCGGAGGCGGATCGGGTAGGCCGTCTTTGTGGACGCGAATCATATAATGGCCGGCGCGAATCGAGATGCGCACTTGGCCGTGGTCGGTGCGGCGGCGGAAGAGATCGTCGCCAATGTAAATCTGTACATCGTCTTCGCCGGTGACGACTTGGAGGATGCCGGTGTTGGCATCGGATTTGACGTAGACGGTGAAGACGGGCGCCGGGGTGTAGGTCATGACGAAGCGCTGACGGTCGCGATCGTGAACGACTTGCAGGTCGTGATCGACGGAGCCTAAGCCTACGAGTTCCAAGCCGGCGGGGGTGGAGGCTTCACCGGCGGCATTGCCGTCGAGCAGGATTTGCGAGGCGCCGGCGGTGCTGGTGATGAGTTGACCGTGGCCGTCTTGTTCAGAAACCAGAACTGCAAGTGCGTTGGTGGCTTGGGGCGTGCCGATAACTTTGGGGGCATTTTTGCCGGTGACTTCGAATTGGAAAGAGGCGGAGCCGCTGGCGCCGGCCACTTTGAACGAATGCTGACCGGCGGGTAAGTTATCGAGCATCAATTCGCCATCGACCAAGCCGCGAGGCGTGGCGTTATCGAGGGTGGCGGTGCCGCCGGTGAGATCGGTATATAAGCGAAGGCTGGGTGTGAGGGAGACGGGAGGAGAGTTGGGGGCGCCAGCGGCGGGCTTGGAGGCGGTTTCCACTTGGGAATGGCCTTCGTCGGGCATGTTGTTGAGCTTGCGCGCGGTTTGGATCAGATAGAAAAAGGCGGCGAGGGCGATAGCGCATAGGAAAGTGGCGAGCCAGACGATTTTCTTCCAACTGGCGGCGTCGATGCGGGTGACTTCGGGAGGAATTTCGGCGGCATCTGTGAGGCCGGCGGGTTTGGGCGCAGGGGTTTCTGCGGCGGCGGCGGGCGCAGGTGCGACTGGTACCGCTGGTGGGGTATTGGGTAGAGCGCCGTCAGGTTGCTTATCGGGCGAAGTCTCTAGCGGAGGCACGGCTGGCGGAACGGGCGGCAGTTGTGTTTCAGGTTGCCGAGCGCCGGAGGGTTTGGCCTGGAAGATGACAGAGTGGTCGTCTTTGGTTACGGTGGGGGAGGGTGTGTCGCCGCGCAAGTAGCGAGCTCGATCGACGATTTCCTGATGGATGTCGCCGATCATGACTTGGAGATCGAAATCGTCGAGGGATTGGCGGCGGAGATTTTGCAGCGCTTCGAAATTCTGACGAAGGATTTCGAGCGAGCGGGTTTGGCGGGTGTCCTGCCTGATCTTTCTCAGGGAGTCGCGCGTCGAGTTGGTTTGCTGAGATGGATCCACCGAGACGAAATACTCTTGAAGGAATTATATCGAGACGGACGGCGGATGGTGGAAGTCAGGTTGTTCGTTGGGAATAGTTGAGTTCGTAGAAGCGGCGGTATTCGCCGGATTTGATGCGCTCGACCCAAGTTTTGTTTTGGGTGTACCAATCGACGGTGGCTTGTAGGCCGCGGGTGAAATCCATTTGCGGCTGCCAGCCGGTTTGGCGGTGAGTTTGGCGTTCGTCAAAGCGTAACGGCGGTCGTGGCCGGGGCGGTCTGTGACGCGCTTGATCAAACTTTCGGGCTTGCCTGTGGCTTTGAGAATGCGGTGAACAACATCGAGATTCGGCAACGAACAATTGCCACCGATGTTGTAGACTTCGCCAGCGCGGCCTTTTTGGAGGACGGCGTAGATGGCGCGGCAGTGATCTTCCACATAAAGCCAGTCGCGCACTTGTTGACCATCGCCATACACGGGCAGGGGCTGATTTTCGAGGGCGTTCGAAATCATCAAGGGGATGAGCTTTTCGGGGAATTGGTAGGGGCCGTAGTTGTTGGATGCGCGGGTGACGGACACGGGCATCTTGTAAGTGGTGAAGTAGGAAAGAGCGAGTAAATCTGAGCCGGCTTTGGAGGCGGAATACGGACTGCTGGCGTGCAATGGGTATGTTTCATCGGCTTCATGCGGGGCGTCGATGCTGCCGTAGACTTCGTCGGTGGAGACGTGGATGAACCGGGCGATGTTCAAGCGGCGGGCGGCTTCGAGCAGAGTGAACGTGCCGTTGAAATTAGTTTGAATGACGGGGGCAGGGGAGTGAATGCTGCGGTCGACGTGGGATTCGGCGGCAAAGTGGATGATGGCGTCGGGGGCTTCGGCGGTCAGGGTTTTTTCGACGGCATCGGCATCGCAGATATCGGCTTGGACGAAACGATAGCCGGGGTGATGGGCGACAGGTTCGATGTTTTCGAGATTGCCGGCGTAGGTGAGTTTGTCGAAATTGATAACTTGTTTGGCCCAGCCTTGGGCGAGCGCGGTGCGGACGAAGCAGGAACCGATGAAACCCGCGCCGCCGGTTACGAAGAGCTTCATTTGTGTTGCAACTCCCAATCGTAGGCGATGGAGGCATCGTTGTAGGCAATGCGGCCTTCGTCTTTGGGGTCGTAATTTCGGTTGGTGATGTAGACGAGGACGGACGGTTGTTCGCCGATCACTTTATAGCCGTGGGCGACGCCGGGCGGAATGAGCAGTTGCCATGGGCGGAGAGCGCCGACGTAAATGGTGTTTTTCTGGCCGAACGTTTTTGAGTTGCTGCGCAAATCAACGAGCGCGACCTGAAGGAGGCCGGCGGCGGCGACCCAATAATCGGTCTGAAATTTGTGGTAATGAAAGGCTTTGATGATGCCGGGGTAATTGAGGGCGGCGGAGACTTGGCTGGTCTCGGCAGGGAAGTCGGCGACCATTCCTTGGCCGAGACGGGCGATTTCGAGGAAGTAGCCACGGTCATCGGGCCAAAGGGAGAATGGTTTGATTTCCACACCGGCGATGAGATCAGCGCTCGTGGGAGAGAGGATGACTTTGCCGATGCCGGGGTCGGCTTTGGGGACGACGAGTTCAATACCGGTACCGGTGGTTCCAAGGGCCATAACGGGAGCGCTCATTCGGCATCGTCTCCGGCTACGGCGGCAAAGGCAGGGGAGCGGCGATTTTGGGTATCGTGCACCAAGTTAGCGGCGCGCCAAAGCGATTCGAAAGTGCCAGCGTCGGTCCACCAGCCGTTAAGGTAGTCGAAGGTCATGGTGCCTTCGCGGATATAGGCGTTGTTGACGTCGGTAATTTCGAGTTCACCGCGATGGGAGGGTTTGAGGGTGCGGGTTTTATCGAAAACGGTGCCGTCGTACAGGTAGATGCCGGTGACGGCGAAGCGCGATTTGGGTTGTTTGGGCTTTTCTTCAATGCCGACGATCTTATTGCCGGCGATCTCGGCCACACCAAAGCGTTCGGCGTCGGAAACTTCTTTGAGTAGAATTTTCGCGCCGCGTTCCTGTTTTTTGAATTCTTTGACGGCGTTGGCGATGGAGCCTTCGATGATGTTGTCGCCGAGGATGACGCAGATTTGATCGCCGTCGGCAAAATGCTCGGCCAGAGCGAGCGCTTCGGCTATGCCGCCTTCGCCTTCCTGATAGGTGTAATTGATGTGCTTGAGGCCGAACTGCTTGCCGTTGGCGAGCAATCGCAAGAAGTCGCCGGAGTTGCGGCCACCGGTGACGACTAAAAGATCCTGAATGCCGGCGTCAACCAGCGTTTGGATCGGGTAATAAATCATGGGCTTATCGAAGATAGGCAACAGATGCTTATTGGTGATCTTCGTAAGCGGAAACAAACGGCTGCCCGTGCCACCGGCTAAAACTATACCCTTCATAAACTCCCGATAGTAACAGGTGGCGACATAGTTGTCGGCCCGTCGTTCAATTCAATTTGATGACAGATTTGGGGTCTGGCCGGGCGGCTTTCGGCAAGCCACGGCTTAAGACTCGGCCCACCAGGCGAAACACTAACAACAAAACAGCAAGGCCAACCACGATTTTGCCAGAGTATGAAACCGGGCCGTGCGAGTTGAGCCAGAGAAGCAGAACGCCTAAAATGATGATGGCCAGCCCCGCGCCACCCAGTGACATGGACGAGCGGAGGACCGATTTGCGTTCCGCTTGAGCCTGTTTTTCGTACTTGTTCATGGTACGCCTGCCGATTCCAGAATAGCTCAAATCGGAATTCAGCATCAATTCACGGATCTGTAACATAATTGTAATGCTTGTTCCATTACGCTGAATTGTAATCGTTTTACAAAGGAGGGGTTCCATGCGCAAGATAGCACTGATTGAAGACGATGCCGACCTGTTCACGTTGGTCAAGTATAACCTTGAAAAAGAAGGCTTTACCGTAGTGGGTGCGAATACGGGCCGGGGAGTGATGGACCTCTTCCGGCGGGAAAAACCCGACTTGATCCTGCTGGATATCATGCTGCCGGATTCTGATGGCCTGGAGATCTGTAAAAGCATACGGCAGAACCCGGAGCTGGCGCATATTCCGGTGATATTTCTGACGGCTAGGGTGTCGGAGACAGACCGGATCGTCGGTTTGGAATTAGGCGCGAACGATTACATTGTGAAGCCGTTTTTCGTGCGTGAGTTGATTGCGCGGATCAAGATTCAGTTCCGTGGGCAGACGAGTACGACACGCGTGTTGAAGGCGGCGCGGCTGGAACTGGACCGCAGCAGTTGCGAAGTGCGGCTAGATGGCGCGCTGTTGACGCTGACCGCGACGGAATTTCGGCTGCTGGAGTTTTTGATGAACCGGCCGGGGGTGGTGTTTAGCCGGGAGCAATTGCTGGATGCGGTTTGGGGACATGACCGGGCGGTTACGGACAGAACGGTGGATGTCTACATTCTGCGATTGCGGCAGAAGATTGAGGCCGACCCGGCGAATCCATTGTTGATTCGTTCGGTGCGCGGGTTTGGCTACAGCTTTACGAATGCGACACAGCCGCAACCGGAAGAAGCGGCGGAGACGCGGGCGGCGGTTAGTTAGTAGAGTTTATTGATGGCTGAGCCAAGTTTCCAAGGCGGGATCGAGGAAGTCTTTGATCTTGAGCGCGATGCCTTGGAAAGTGGTGGGGGTGGTTTCGACGCCAACGACGCGCATGCCGGCGGCGATGGCGGCTGTGACGCCCGTGGGTGAGTCTTCGAAAACGATGCAGTGCTGCGGATGCGTGTTCAGGCGAAGGGCGGCTTCGAGAAAGACATCTGGAAACGGTTTGGGGCGGGCGACCATCATGCCGTTGACGGTGATGGGAAAAAATTCGCGCAGGTGCAAACGGTCAAGCACGAAATCGATGTTTTCCGGCTCGGCATTAGAGGCGACGGCCTTAGGTATGCCGCGATGGCGTGACAGGAATTCGGGGACTCCGGGGATTGTGTAGCGCGCGAGTCCGTCTTCGAGCATCATTTCGCGGAATAGGCGTTCTTTCTCGGCGCCGTGGTGGAAGATGACGTCTTCGGGCAGAGCGGGGTCTATGAGATCGCGGACGAGTTCGGAGTTGCGTTTCCCGTGCATGCGCTGTTCGAGATCTGCGACGGTGATACCGAGGCCGGCGAGATAGCGCTCCCAGGCGAGGGTGTGCAGAGGCATGGAGTGGACGAGGACGCCATCCATGTCGAAAATGAAGGCGAGCGGGGAAGAATTTGTTTTCGGCAACGTTTTCTTTATTGTGGCAGGCGGGTTGCCGTTCATGCCTTGGTGAGTGCGGGTAGCTTCTTCCTTAAGGCGCCGATTCTGTTCCTGAAGCCTGAGCGCTTGCTGCTCAAAGGCAAACAGCTGCTGCTAAAAGCGGTGGCGATGGAAAGCAGGTCGGCGGACATGGCTAAGAGTTTACCCGCTTCGTTTTGGCTTGGCGCTGGCTCCTGCGGGCGCGTGCGTGTGTGGCGGGGACAGGCGCCGCTAGCTCTTCGAGAATCGCCCGCGTGTCCCACCGGCATACTTCTTGGCGCTGGGCGCCGCTCCTTTTCGTCGGGATGTTCGGGTTTTGCTTTGGCGCTGAAACCTCTAGGTGGTTGGGCTTTGCTCATCGTTTGTTGAGGGTTTTCCGCTGCGGTGCGTGTCCGTACGTTCTGCATTTGGTTCTCATGCGACTCCGCCTAATTTCACTTTGCTGGACGTGACAGTTTGGGTTCTGTTTCCACCGACGCCTCGCTGCCGACGGGCATTCCTGATTGCAGTAGCTGCCCACGGCCGCAACTGGCACAGATCGTGAATACTACGCGGCAAGCCAGATGGCCACGAGATCATCGCCGCCGCAAACTGGCTTCCCGACACCAGACCCACCACGAACGGGCCGAAGCCCAGCCGTTGATGCACGTGCAGCGGCAAGACCGGCATTGCGAAACCGATCACAAGGTAGACACCGACGATTCCCGCCATAATCGGCAACAGCACCACAGTGGATGTGCCGTTCGCCGCGACACGCTTAGATGTCATTCAGGCCGTACCCGGGCTTCTTATAGAGCTTGTCTTGATTCCCTTCGATGTCGGGACGGTACACTTGCTCCGCCCAGTGCTGAGAGCGCACTTCTTCCAACGCTACCGAAATGGACTTTTCTCCGTATCCTAGAATATCCATTACATCCTTTGTAATGGCCTCTGCGAGCCGCTTCTTTTGCTGCTCCGATTTTCCCGGCCATAGCTTCACGATCACGTGAGGCATCATATTCCATCCTTTCCCGCGTTCGTGCTCATCTTGCCTCCGCTTACACGGCCTGTGGACGCAACAAAGCCTTAATGGCGCAACGCTCATCCATAGCGCGGTATCCCTCGGCCACCTGTTCGAGCGGTAGCGCCAGATCGAATACCTTTCCGGGATTGATTTTCCCCGCCCAGACAAGGTCGATCAACTCCGGCAGATAACGCCGGACCGGAGCAGGGCCTCCATGAAGGTGAACGTGCGAGTAGAAGAGCAACGTCCCGTCGAGCTGAACGCCGTGCGGGACCCCGACGAAGCCTACGGAGCCGCCCGGTCGTGTGGAACGGATGGCCTGCATCATTGACTCCTGCGTGCCGACGCACTCCAGGACGGAATCCGCACCGACGCCAGCAGTCAACTCCTGGACGCGCGAAACAGCGTTGTCGCCGCGCTCGGGGACGATATCCGTCGCGCCAAACTCAGTTGCCAGCTCTTGGCGCGTAGCGTGACGGCTCATCGCGATGATGCGTGCAGCGCCCATCTGCTTCGCCGATAGGACGCCGAGCAGCCCGACGGCGCCGTCTCCGACGACCACCACTGTGGAGCCCGTCTTTACACTGGCTGCCTTGGCAGCGAACCAGCCGGTCCCCATTACGTCTGAAAGGGTCAGCAAGCTGGGAACCATGCTTTCCGGGGGAATATCCGGAGTCGCTACCAACGTTCCATCCGCGAGCGGCACGCGAAGCAGCGGCGCTTGCGCATCTCCAACGTACTCTCTCTTTCTGCAAGAAGACTGGTATCCGTGCTGGCAGCTCGGACACGTGTTGTCGGATGCAAAGAACGAGCCGATGACAAACTGGCCCGGCTTAACGGACGTCACCTCCCTGCCGACCTCCTCGACGATGCCGCAGTACTCGTGGCCCATAGGAGTTGGACTCGTAATTGGGTTGATGCCACGATATGGCCAAAGATCAGACCCACACACGCACGCTGCGGAAGTGCGGATGATCGCGTCTGTGGGTTTGAGAATCTTGGGCTCGTCGCGCGTCTCGAAACGCACGTCCCGTGGTCCGTAAAGAACAGCTCCTCGCATAATGTCGCTCCTTTGTGATCTCGATTGGGTCAGCGTACAGCATTTCCATGCAATCACCCGACCGTCATTCCACCGTCCACGGTTAACGCTTGCCCCACCACGTAGCTCGCCGCCGGGCTGCAGAGCCACAGCACGGCCGCTGCGATCTCCTCGGGCTTGCCCGCACGGCCGATGGGAACGTTCTTGGCTATCTCTGCATACGCCTGCTCATCGCCGCTGACGACATCACGGGCGATCTGTGTATCGATCAGCCCGGGATTGACCGCGTTCACACGGATTCCATGCTTGATGTACTCGAGCGCTGCCGTTCGCGTCAGGCCCACAACCCCGTGCTTTGAGGCGATATACGCGCCGATGCCAGGATTGCCGGTGAACGCGCCTACCGACGCATTGTTGACAATGGCTCCGCTGCCTTGACGTTCCATATGCCGAAGTTGATACTTCATGCAGCTCCAGACACCGCGCAGGTTGATGCCGATAACCCGGTCCCAATCGTCGCGGGTGCTGTCAGCGGTTGGTGCGATCCGGGCCATCACGCCCGCATTATTGAAAGCCGCGTCAAGCCGGCCAAACTCGGCAACCGTGCGGTCAACCACTGCCGCCACCTGGGAGTCATCACTGACATCGCACCGCACAGCCAGGGCTCTGTGACCGGCGTTGGCGAGCTTTTGTGCTTCGGTGTTTACCTGACTCTCCCTGAAATCAGCCAGCACGACGATAGCGCCTGCGTCGGCAAATGCCTGAGCCGCTGCGAGTCCCATGCCGGAAGCCGCCCCGGTCACAAGTGCCACTTTGCCTGTAAAATCCAGGGGATTGTTGCCCATATCGCTTTCCGGTTGTACTCCTACCACCAAGGTAAAGGCAAACGGGGAATTTGAGAAGTCCCACAAATGGACATGCCGTTATGAGTAAAATTCACAAATGGAACCAAACGATCTAGGAGCTCTGTCAACGTTCCTCACCGTAGCGGAGGTGCGTAGCTTTACGCGCGCGGCGAAACGCCTCGGAGTCTCCCCATCGGCCATTAGCCACTCGATGCGTGATTTGGAGGAAGCAATCGGTGTCCGTCTCCTCTCACGCACGACGCGCAGCGTTGCGCTCACCGACGCAGGAGGACATCTCTGCGCCCGTTTGAGCCCGGCATTCGCGGAGATCCAAGACGCGCTGGGGCAAGTTTCCGGGCTCAGGAATCAACCGGCGGGCCGTGTGCGCCTGCTTGTGCCACGGCTCGCGGTAAACACTGTTCTTGCGCCAAAAATCGGCGAGTTTATCCGCAGTTTTCCGGATATCCTGCTCGAAGTCACCACCGACGATAGTCGGATGGACATCGTCGCCAGCGGGTTTGACGCGGGTATCCAGTTTGGGGAATACATCGAGAAGGACATGATCGCTGTGCGAGTGTCGCCGGACCTGAGGCCCGCGATCGTCGCCTCACCGGGGTACTTCGCTTCGCACCCAAAGCCGAAATCCCCGCGCGATCTTGTCCGCCACCGCTGCATCAATTTTCGTCACGGAGATACCGGCATATACCGTTGGGAATTCGAGAAAGGCAAGAAATCCCTCTCCGTCTCAGTTAGCGGTCCGATCGTCGCTGACGATCTGGATTTGGTCGTCCGTGCCGCAATGGACGATGTCGGGCTTGCGTACATGGACGAACGTAAGGCAGGTCCACATTTGGCCACGGGCGCGCTCGTCCGTGTGCTCGAAGACTGGTGCCAGCCCTTTCCTGGATACTTCATTTACTACCCGAACCGCCGGCAGCAGCCGGCTGCGCTTTCCGCGCTGATCGAGTTTCTTCGCTTGTAGGCAAGCACAGTTCGAACGTACACGAAGTGACCCTAGGCGTGATCGCAATGGACAAGTCGCGTTTCCGCTATTTGGCATTGGAGTCAGCTGAAGGCGATTTACAACCAACTGTTTTCAATAGTCCGATCCAAGTGCTTCGTTGATGGAGCAGTTTTGGAGCCGAAGAAATCTACGAGTCCGTTAGTTAAGGAGTTGGCCACCAAATGCCTGCGCAGCCCCGTCGTCTACCTTCCCAATCTCCGCCTGTAACGCCCGCGCCTCGGCAGCGCGCTTCAGTCGTTCGAGCGAGTCCGCGACGCTGTCGTGCGCGCGCCCGCCCAGGCGATTCAGAAATCGGCCGCGCCACCGGGCGGGAATGAGAAAGTTGGGCAGAAGATGGAGGCCTCCGATTACGGCATCATCTGTCTGACGCCGCAAAGTCTGCACGCGGGCTGCCTTTTATTTGAGGCTGGCGCGCTTTCGAAGAAGCCGATTCTGTTCCTGAAGCCCGAGCGCTTGCTGCTCAAAGGCAAACAGCTGCTGCTAAGAGCGGTGGCGATGGAAAGCAAGTCGGTGGACAAGGCTAAGAGTTTACCCGCTTCGTTTTTGGCGTGGCGCTGGCTCCTGGGGGCGCGTGCGTGTGTGGCGCGGACAGGCACCGCTAGCTCTTCGAGAATCGCCCGCGTGTCCCACCGGCATAATTCTTGGTAGCTGGGCGCAGAGCCCTGTGAGTTTATAGCCTCAATTGTGGATCAAATTTGCACGGTTTAGGAAAAAGCAATTAGTTTTGTAGGTTAGGGGTTACTCTCGAAAGTTATTCAGGGTAGCGGCGGTTTCGGCAGCGAAAGAATAAAGCGAGCGCGTTCCTGCGCCGCGCCTTTCTCTAGCGGCGCTGCCGGAAGACCCAATCCAGCGTAGCGTGAGTATCTCTCTGCTTCTTCAGTCTTGCCTGCAATCACAAATTCTACCGACTTGGGCTGATCCGGTATTCGCGCGCCAAACCAGTGGGGGTCGTCACGCTGAGACCAAGTCACTAAAGCCAGAACGGCACTTGCGGACCCGCTCTGAGCTGCGTCACTTACAAAAAGCGTCGCTATCGTCAGATTGGCAGGATCAACGAACATTGTTGAGGGCGACCAGTCGAGCGGTTGGTAAGGCAGATTGACAGGTAGACTCGCGCGGTTATTGGCAACCTCGTTCCCGCGAACGGAAGCGGCGGTGATGGGGAGGGTGTACACAGAATCGTCTGCGCGAACGGGAAGATGACAGCCCGTGCATTCCTCCACGAAACCAGCATCTTTGCCGTACGGCTGCAGAGCCATGCCTCGCCAGCGGCCCCAGCCCCAGCCGTCGGTCTTGCGATACTGCTGAGATCCCTTCTCCATCAATTCAACCTGAATGAAATTTCCCGGATGAAGGAGGCCGTCTGCTCCCATGGTCTTTTGCCAAGCGACCTTCGCGATCCTGGCACCGTCAGGCCAAGGCGAAATATGACCGGACCGCGCGGCACGAACGGCAACATCATTACCGAGAATGAATCGGAAGGTGCCGTTATCGCCGCGATCTGTAAAGCTGAGAATTTTCCAGTTCTTATAGTCCGGGTCGAACACCAAGCCGTTCAACTCCGCTGCGGGAGAGGACTGTCTCGCGTGGAACGGACTGGTCGGCGTTGCAACCGCTGTCTTTTGCGGCAAGTCCTTCCATGGCGCCAGATACGCTTTCAGAATCGACAGATCTTCCTCTGTCACCATCGCTTCTCTATGAAAGACTCGAAATTGCGCTAGCGGCATGGCGCCCAGTTGCATCATATTGACGGCTTCATAAAGGGAGGCCTTCGGCATCGGCGCGGGCTTGGCATTCAAAGTTGAGAAATTGAGGTGCTCGCGGGCTTTGATGACATCACGCCGCACGAGCCAGTAGGCTGGAACAATATTGTCAAACCAGGAAAGTCGTCTTTGGTTTGAATGGCAACTATAGCAATCCTTTTCCAATACGTGCCTCACTGCTGGGGGCGCGTCGAGCGGTGCCTCGGAGAATTTCTCTGGTATGCCGGGCCGAATGAACTGCAACAGCACGAAAGCGGCGAAACCAAAGGCCATAACTTTGCCTAAGACGTTCATTCATCCACTTATAGATCAGTCGAACTGGACAACGAAAGCCAACGTCGACTTTCCGCGTTCACAAATGCGTTCTTCTGCTCAACGCGCTTGACTGCGTCGGTTCCGAGTTGAAGTCTGAGCGGCGGTTCGGCGAGTTTTGCGAGTTCAAGGAGAGCCGTTGCTAGCTTCGCGGGATCTCCGGGCTGCTGGTGGTTGTTTTCAAGGGCAAAGGACCTCGTCTTGCCCACTGTGCCGTTGTAGTCATCGATCGTGGCAGCGGTGTGCGCTAGGGAACTCGCGTCCATGAAGTCGGTTCGGAAGAAACCTGGTTCCACCACCGTCGCGTGGACGCCGAGCGGTTTCAACTCGGCGTACAAAGCTTCGGTGAGGCCCTCGACCGCAAACTTCGTCGATCCGTACACTCCCCAGCCTGACGAAGCTTGGTACCCTCCGAGAGAGGACATATTAATGATGTGCCCGGACCTCTGTCTCCGCATGAACGGAAGAACGGCCCGGGTGACGTTCAGAAGTCCGAAAACATTTGTATTGTAAATGGCCTTGACTTCGCTGCTACTGGTCTCTTCGACGGCACCGAGTAAGCCGTAGCCCGCATTGTTTACAAGAACATCAATCCTGCCAAACTGATCGACAGCGTGACGAGCAGCGGAGTTGGCTTGCTCTTCGTCTGTGACATCCAAAGCGAGGCACAGGAGGTTTTCGGTCCCGGGGAGGTTCTCGATACTCTCTTTCCGGCGAGCCGTTGCCACGAGGCAGTGTCCCGCCTGTAAAACCGCATCAGCTATCCGCGCGCCCATGCCTCGTGATGCGCCAGTGACAAACCAAACATTTTTCACCTGATTTCTCCTATTTCATTTCTGTGCCAGACTTCAGCCGGTTGTTGGAATTCATCAAAGCTGCGCCACCGTCAAATCAATATTAGAGGCGATGGCGGCTGGCTGACTTCCTCAAAAAGCGCAGGGCAGTGCCTGCATTTTTCGATAGGGGGCTTTGGCAATGACGAGAAAAACGCGCTAGGCCTCGAGAATTCCGCGTCGAATGGCGATGGCCACCGCATGCGGTCGATCGTTAGCCTGCAGTTTGCCCACCAGATTCTTGATGTGAAAGTTCACAGTAGTTTCGGCAATCGCGAGGCGGGCTGCGATCTCCTTGTTCTTACAGCCATCGCGAACGAGACGCAGCACGTCCATCTCGCGCCCGGTGAGGGTCTCATCGCCGTAGTGCTCCGCGAGCCGGCTGGCGACTTCGGGCGGCACATGACGATGGCCCGCGTACACTGAGCGAATCACGGCGAGCAATTCATCTTTTGGAGTGCTTTTCAGGACATAGGCCGCTGCGCCCGCGGCGAGGGCTCTTCGAATCTCCGCATCTCCGTCTGAGGTGGTTAGTACGATGATGCGCGCGTTGGAGAATTCGCCGCGTATGGAAATCAGTGCGTCGGTCCCATTGGCGCCCGGCAGCCGAAGGTCCATGAGAGTGATGTCGGGTAGGCAACGTCGGAATTCGACGATCCCTTCTGCAGCATTCGTGGCCTGGCCGACTAATGCCATATCAGCCTGAGAGCGAATGATGGTGCAGAGTCCTTCGCGGAAGACCGGATGATCTTCCACGCTGAGGATGCGAATCGGCATTCTAATACCCCCTCCCAAAATTATGATTGATGATGGCAGAGGAGGTGAGGCGAATCGGGACAACAGAATTCGCGAGCAACGTGGTTCCATTTAAATTAGCAATGGAAAACCTTTTGGGCCGTGAAACTATGAGCGGAAGGCTAGCAAAAGTACGACTTCCTGCCATTGCGCTTCTCTTCGCGCTATTCAATTTAGCTGGCGTCCAAGCTGCTCCCCTGTTTAGCCGTTACATTCGTACCGCTTACGGCCCCGACTTCGGGATCGCGCAAACGGTTGTTAACTCTGTAACTCAGTCGCGCCAAGGGTTTTTGTGGCTAGCGGGCCGGCACGGTCGTTTGGTGCGGTTTGACGGGCGATCCTTCTACGAGGTGCCCGCGCCCCTGGCAGACTCCATTGGCCTTGCGCCCAATGGCGATCTTTGGATCACACGAACAAGTCCGGCGGTATTGATGCGTATCGCCGCAAAAGATCTGGATCGGTTCGGGGAGTTGCCCGTCACTTCCTATCCCTTCAATATGGGTGCGGCGGTTACCCTACACTATCTTCAGTTTGGCCGAAGTGGAGCGTTGTGGCTGGCCACCAATCGGGGGCTGTATCAATTCGACAACGGGAAATTTAGCGCAGTGATTTCGGGGCCGGATATCGGCCGATTCGAAGAGACCTCGACCGGGCACCTCCTGATGGCTACAGATGAGGGGTTCCTGGAGTGGGATGGGGCGCATGTGGTATCTCATCCGGAGATTGCAGAAGAGTTAGGGGTGAAGCCGAACCAAATCTTTCACGTGTTTCAAGATCGGCGCGGCGCCACATGGTACTGTACGGCCTCTGGAGTCGCACGGCAGGTAGGGAATGCGATTGAGAGGCTTGGACATTGGGGAGCCGGCCATGGCACTTACCGAGTCTACGAGGATTCGAGCGGAGCGATCTGGGTGAGCGGCACAGATGGCGTCTTCCGAGTTGAGGATCATGCTCTGGACTTGATTGATACAGAGGTGAATGCGCGCTGGCTCTTCAGCGATCGCGATCGACAATTGTGGATAGCGACAAACGGAAACGGGATGATCCGTCTGCACGAGCGGCACGTGCGTACTTTTACTAAAGCCGACGGATTGCCTAGCAATGTAATCATGACTGCGATCGTGCGCGCCGATGGAGCCATTTGGACAGGGGCCAACTGCGGCGGACTATCGCGATTCGATGGCGAACACTTCCAGACCTACTCTGAAAAAGACGGCTTGCTCAACTCATGCGTTTTTACCCTGGCTGAGGACGCTGCGCACGATCTTTGGGTTGGGACCTACGGGGCTGGGGCGTTTCGATTTCATGACGGTATCTTCACCCAATTTTCAACACAACAAGGGCTGGCGAGCGGCGTAGTCACCGGCATTCTCGTATCCCGTGACGGCTCTATTTGGCTGGCTACGCCCTTGGGTGCCTCTCGCATAAAGAATGGCGTGGTGCGGAATTACTCGATCGCGGGAGCAGCTATTCGTGTTTTTAATTTTTACCAGGACCGAAGTGGAGTGATCTGGGCAGGAACATCAGCAGGGCTGGCGCGGCTAGACGGCGATCAATTCCGTTTGCAAGTTGCAATGTCGGAGGTTTCCGTTCAGCCGGTTGGAGAGGATGAGCTGGGCCGCCTCTATCTGACGCAAGCTACAGTCCCAGGGCTTTTCAGGCTGGAAAACGGCAGAATCGTAAAGGTTGAATCGCAATTTGGCGCGGTGAACACCGTGCTACAAGATCACGACGGCACGCAATGGTTCGTTGGCGAACACCTGATCGGCGTAGCGCCAGGTGCTCTCACGAAACCGCGAGCGAGCGACGAACCACTTGATTTTCGGATGGTCGAACGCGACGATGGCCTCACGAGAGACGATTGCAGCGATAGCTTTCCGTGTGCGGCAATTGACGGCGAAGGGAGGCTTTGGGTAGCAACTCTATCCGGACTGGCATTGATAGACCTCCCACGGATGTTAAAGAGCGATCGGAAAGTGACGCTCTATATGAAGGGCGTGACGTATGGCCGGACACGGCAGGCTCCCGACCGCGAATTGGTATTGCCTGCCGGTACAACGCACGTAGATTTACAGTTCGAAGCAATCGAACTTGTTGCGCCAGAAAAGATCCGTCTGCAATACCGCTTGGACGGGATCGATAAAGAGTGGTTGGATGCCGATGCCAGCGGAATTGCGACATACAGTAAGATCCCGCCGGGGACACATGAGTTCCACATGAGAGCCTGCAATCGGGACGGCTTCTGGGATCGCGTGGGCGTGGTTTATCCAGTTACCCAGCAACCTTATTTTTATGAGACGAACGCTTTCCAGGTATTGGTGGCGCTCGTCACCGGATTGGTGCTGTTCGCAGGGTACCGATTCCGCATCCGGCAAGTGGCGGCGGCGATGAACGTTCGCTTTGAGGAACGCCTGAATGAACGGACGCGTATTGCGCGAGAAGTGCATGACACGTTGCTGCAAACCATACAAGGCAGCAAACTGCTTGCGGATGAGGCCTTGGACGAAAATGCGGATCTTCCCGATGTACGCAAGTTGCTGGTACGTCTGTCTGGGTGGCTCAGCCAGGCGGTTCAAGAAGGCCGTGCCGTGCTCAGCGCGCTGCGCGCCTCGACGCTTGAAGGCAACAATCTGGCAGAAGCACTGCAGCGGGCTCTCGTCGAATGTCAGATGCAGCATCCCATTGAGTGCAGCCTTATCGTGTGTGGGGCGAGCCAGGAGATGCATCCTATTGTGAGAGACGAAGTCTATCGAATCGCATACGAAGCGATCCGCAATGCTTGCATGCATTCGGGAGGTAAGCACGTGACTGCAGAACTGGGCTATGGGCGGGATCTAACCGTTCGCGTTCGCGATGACGGACATGGCATGGATTCAGACACGCGAAGAAAGGGCAAGGAATCTCACTACGGGATTGTTGGCATGCACGAACGAGCGGCCGGAATCGGCGCCAAATTGACGCTAACCAGCTCGCCTGGGTCCGGAACCCGGTGGGCTTGATGGTGCCGGGTCACATCATCTTTGAACATAAACATTTTTCAGCACGTAGCTGGATTGCCAGAATTCGCAGGTTGTGACTCAACCTAGGGAAATATACAGCCCAATTTCTGGAGCTTTTGAGGTGTTCCAGCGCAAACGATGCATTTAAGCTCGAACTGAGGAGCCTCAGCCGCACCGAGAACGCGTGAGAATTTTGGCTTTAGGATGAGCTAGATGATATGGTTTGGCTCTGCTGAACGAGAAATATCGGCGTCTTATACCGCAGTGTAGGCAACCTACGCACCCGAAAGCGCGGAGCTAGCGGCGCTTGATTGGTTGGGGAGATAGAGGGCGACGATTGGTCGGTAGGTGATCGTTTTCCTAACTGGAGAAGCTTCACCTATGTGGCAGCGGCAAGGCGGGCAGAGCGGTTATGTCCAGTAAGTCCCTCCATCCGACAAAGCAGTTGAGTACTTGTTTCTTGGAGGGTGGAGGAACGGAGTTACAAATGAAAGCGAATGAAAAAGCGGGAATCGTGGACGTTCGCAGCAATTACTCGGCTAATCAAACGGTCGAAAGACTGGAGGGCCTTCTGCTGTCAAAGGGTATCGCGTTGTTTTCTTTGATCGATCACAGTGGTGAGGCGGAAAAAGCCGGAATGAAAATGCCTCCTACCAAATTACTGATCTTCGGAAGTCCTAAAGCCGGCACGCCGTTGATGCTGGCGGCCCCCAGCATCGCCCTCGACCTTCCGCTGAAGATTCTGGTTTGGGAAGACGCCCACGGAAAAGTATGGGTTTCGTACAACAGTCCGGAGTACCTGAGAGATCGCCACGATCTGCCGCAGGACATGGTAAAGAATATCTCCGTCGTTGGAACGCTTGCCAAAGACGCAGCCGAGTAGAAACACCGGGTGGCGACGTCACGGACTGCCTACCTGAAGAAAAATGCAGGCAAAGTTCTGTTGAATTCGATGTGGCTCGTCTACGGCTGGTTTCTTTACATTGAATGCATAGCTGGCGTAAGTCAGCTTCTGAAGTGATAAGGAGTTCCAGTGAAATCAACTAACGCTTTCCCGTTCATCTCCTTTTACGAAAGAGCTGCCTCATTCGATCGTATCGGCATGGCGATGCTCCGTATCGGTTTGATCGTTGTACTCATGTGGATCGGTGCTTTGAAGTTTGCGGACTACGAAGCCGATAGCATCGTTCCGCTGGTGGCGAACAGCCCCATTATGGGCTTCGTCTACGCACACCCCGCGCCTGAATATCGCGCCCATATGAACAAGGAGGGCGAGGCTATTCCGGCGCACCATGAATGGCAGATCAGTAACCACACCTACCCCGTTTCACGCGCGCTTGGCTGCATCATTATCTTAATTGGCTTGCTGATCGCCCTGCATGGGCCTCTGCCGCAAGTCGCTTCGATCGGGAGCGCGCTCCTCATCTTGATGGCATGCACCACGTTGTCTTTTCTTGTTACGACCCCGGAAGCCTGGGTACCCTGCACTGGGAAGCGGCGCCCACGGCTTTCCCTTCCTTTCCGGCGTTGGGCGGCTCATTATCAAAGATTCCATCATGCTCGGGGCGGCCGTAGTCACCATGGCCGACTCGGCGAAGAGTTTTCTGAGGCGAAGACGTGCGCGCATCAATCCTGCGGCTGAGCCTGGCGGCAAGTAGCTGGCATGAACAATCGACTTTTCACACGGCCTCAAAATAATCAACTCTCTCCGACCAATAGAAAGACAAGCCATGATTGCGTATGTTGTTGAGCATGCAGACGGACCGTTTGTATCCGTTGAACTTCCAGTACCAAACCCCGCCCGCGATCAAGTGCTGGTAAAGATTTGCGCAAGCGGAATCAATCCGCTGGACACCAAAATACGCGCTGGACAAGGCGGCCATGCAAAGCAGCCTCTGCCAGCGGTTCTTGGAGTGGACATGGCCGGAACGGTGGTTAGCGTGGGTGCCGGTGTGACAGCGTTTCGGCAGGGTGACGAAGTGTTCGGAATGGTGGGCGGAGTCGGTGGATTGCAGGGAACTCTGGCGGAGTTTGTTGCGGCGGATGCAACGCTGGTTGCTCGCAAGCCTAAGAACCTCACCATGCGCCAGTCTGCTGCCATGCCGCTGGTCACTATTACGGCGTGGGAGGGTTTGGTTGATCGCGCAGCTGTGCATGAAGGGCAGACCGTGCTGGTGCATGCCGGCACCGGCGGCGTTGGGTACGCTGCTACTCAGATTGCTATCGCACGGGGAGCAAGAGTGTTTGCAACCGTGTCAAACGACAAGCGATCCCTGGTAGAGGCGCTAGGAGCTGTCGCGATCGACCGATACACTCCGGTGAAGGAATATGTCGCCGACCACACCGCCGGTGAAGGCTTCGATATTGTCTACGACACCCTTGGCGGCGCAGTGCTGGATGCCTCGTTCGAAGCCATTAAACGCTACAAGGGCCACGTTGTGAGTTGTCTTGGCTGGGGCTCGCATTCGCTAGCGCCCCTGTCCTTCCGCGCTGCCACATACTCTGGAGTGTTCACTTTGCTGCCGCTATTGACAGGAGCGGGCCGCTCAAATCATGGTTACATTCTTCAGAAGGCTGCAGAACTCGCCGATCAGAATCAACTAAAGCCTTTACTGGCTGAACACCAGTTTGGGCGAGAGGAAATCGCGAGCGCCTACGATCTGGTGGCCAAAGGGAGCGGAGGCAAAGTTGTCGTTGAGCATTGATCGCCGCAGTTTTTTTGCATCCGTCCTCGTCGGTCCCGACGTCATCCGCCGTGAGGTCGACTTGGTTGATCTCACCGTGCCATCCAAAGTTTTGAGAAAGCCCATGACAGATTCTTCGAATATTCCGCTGACATCGCACCATCGCATTGAAGCCGACGGCGTGCATGTGTTCTACCGCGAATCTGGCCCCGCAGATGCCCCGGTCATCCTATTGCTCCACGGATTTCCCACATCGTCGTTTCAGTATCGAGAACTGATTCCGCGCCTTGCCGATCGTTACAGGGTGATCGCTCCCGATCTGCCGGGCTTCGGCTTCACCGAAGTCCCTGCGGAGCGCGGTTATCAATACACCTTCGACGGCTTGGCCAAGAACCATCTTCGCATTCACTCGCGTTCTGAAACTCACTCGCTACGCAATGTATGTGTTCGACTACGGAGCACCAACGGGCTTTCGCCTCGCGATGATGGCTCCAGAGCGCGTGACCGCCATTGTGTCTCAGAATGGCAATGCCTACGAAGAGGGTTTAGGCGATGCCTGGCAGCCAATCCAACGCTACTGGCGTGAACCCAGCTTAGAGCATCGGAATGCAATCCGCGCGGGCCTAACACTGGAAGGAATGCGTCACGAATACTCAGTCGGGATCCCGGACCCAACTCTGATAAAACCTGAGGGATACACTCTGGATGCAGCACTTCTGGCGCGCCCCGGAAATGTTGATATACAGCTCGATCTCTTCCTCGACTATGCCAATAACGTAAAGTTATACCCCAAGTTTCAGGAGTATTTTCGAGCCGCACAACCTCCCCTTTTAGCTGTCTGGGGCAAGTTTGATCCATACTTCGTGCCGGCCGGAGCAGAAGCTTTCAGGAGGGACATCCCGAACGCCGTTGTCAACTTCCTGCCAACCGGCCATTTCGCACTCGAGACGCACCTAGAGGAGATCGTCATAACGATGCGTCAGTTTTTGAGGGAACACCACTACCGCAGCGATGCTTGATGTCACGGATGGAACTCATCACGCCTTTTGGGGGGCAAGAGTATTGCGGAGATAACTGCAAAGCACAGCCGGAATGTCCGGAAATGAGGAGCACAATGTCAAATTCTATCGACCAGACTTTTGAGAATGCCGTTCGAGCACACCAGAATCAACTTGCTTCTGACTTGGGCAAGGAGTTTGATTTCATCGTATGCGGAAGTGGGAGCTCAGGCTCCGTCGTAGCGGGAAGACTCTCCGCCAATCCCGACGTCCGCGTTCTGCTGATTGAAGCGGGTGGAAGCGACGAGACAGAACTGGTGCTAGATACCGACCAGTGGCCCCTGAATCTTGGCGGTGAACGAGATTGGGGCTTTGTCACGGAACCGAACCCTAACATGAATGGACGCTCCATCCTTTACTCGATGGGCAAGGTTTTGGGCGGCGGATCTAGCATCAATGTAGGCACCTGGTCCAGAGGACACCAAGCAGACTGGAGGATGTATGCCGCAGAAGCCGGCGATCAAGGCTGGGGCTATGACGCTGTCCTCAACATCTACCGAAGCCGAGTTGAGGATTGGACCGGTGTTCCTGATCCAGACTTTTACGGCATAGGCGGTGCGATGCATGTGCAGCCGGTGGACAACCCGGACTCCTTTTCTCTAGCGATGCTCGATGCCGCCGATTCCTCTGGACTGAAGCGGTTCTCGAATTCCGGCGGTCAGATGATGAAGGAAGCTGGCGGTTGCGCCATTGTAGACAACATTATTCACGACGGAAAACGCCAGTCTGCTTACCGGTCATATATCTATCCCCGGCTGCTGCAGTCTAACCTCACTGTTCTGACGGGTGCCCTGGCAACCCGTATTCTCTTTGCAGGTAGCCGCGCAACGGGCGTCGAATTCGAGTATCAGGGCCAGCTTCGCCAAGCCAAAGCCAAATTAGAGGTGGTGCTTTCTCAAGGCGCCATTCAAACGCCGAAGCTGCTCATGCAGTCGGGCATCGGTGATCAGGAGGAGCTTGCAAAGTTTGGAATCCGCGTTCGACAGCACCTCCCAGGCGTTGGACGTAATCTGCATGACCATATCGCGCTGGCGCTTGTCTGGGAGGGCTCGGACGCGCCTCTGCCACAGACTGCGAGAAGTTCAGCTGTGGCGTTTTGGAAGACGAACACGGCATTGGATGCGCCGAATTGCTATACGTATGGAATCGGCATCCCGTTCCTCACTCCCGAGAACGGAGCTACGTATCCACCTCCCGCAGCGGCTTGGACGCTTTTCATGGGGATGCGCCCCATGAGTAGAGGCTCAATCCACCTGACAGGAGCGAAGGCGTCTGACCCATTGCAGATCGACGCGAACTATCTCTCTGACCCTAGCGATCTAAAAGAGCTCAAGCTTGGTGTGCAACGCGCTCGTGAAATCGGGAATGCGGCTGCTCTTCGTCCGTACACCAAACGCGAGCACGCCCCCGCAAACCTGAGTGGCGCAGCCCTCGATGAATATATCCGCAATGGTGTTGTTACGTTCTGGCATCAATCGGGCACCGCAAAGATGGGCCGTGATGACATGTCAGTGGTTGATAGTGATCTCAAGGTCTATGGCTTCGAGGGGCTTCGTATAGCGGACGCCTCTATCCTGCCTCGCGTCACCACCGGGAACACGATGGCGCCTTGCGTCATTGTCGGCGAACGAGCCGCTGAGCTGCTGCAGAAAGAACACGGGGCCGAGTCAAAAGATTCAGAAAATCTATTCGTGCAATCGATAAGGTAGGAGTAAAGCTTGCGAGTACTCTTAAGACGGTGTCCGGGGGACTCGTCGGCCACCGGGACAAAAGTGACCACTCACGAGTATTCATCTCGGCAAGTCGTTAGCCTTGATCGGAAGCCCCTCGGGGGAAAGTGCAGATTGTGTCCGAATTGCCGGCCATCGTGAAGTTGGACGACTTCGGGTGTCGGCGGCAAATTCAGGCGAGAGCGGCCTTGGGCTGAAGTTCAGGCGGTACGCACTCGCCAAGCAGACGGATCACTGGACGGCTGGCTGCGCGGACGATGTTGCCCTATCCGATGGCCATGCAAAAAATAAGTTCTTCGATGATCGCGAACGTCGTGCGCGCTGAGTGTGGCCTTACGGCCAGTTCGAACTTGTAGACGTTCCTTCAAGTTACGTTTGCGACGGTTGCGCGATGGTGTCGGTTATGAGCGTTTGGTTTGGGTTACGCTCTGAGACTTGCCGGTCTTTATATCTTGGTCGGGCGAAAGAAGCAGGGCGTTGCGTGGCTGGTTGCCAAGGGTGGTCAACGAGTTCGAGCCTTTCCTTCATTGGCACGTAAGGACCGCGATCAGATCGATCGACCGGGGATTGTCGCATGCATTTCATGGAATCGGCGTTCATTTTCGGAGCCGGGGTGGAAGATGACGCCTTCGGGCAGAATTGTTGTGGGCTGCGATTCAGCGGCGGTGCATTGCTGCCAGTGAGTTTGAAAGTGCTGCATTCACAGCCGCCACACTGGGCATCCTTTCGCTACACTTTATCGAGGGCCAACGCCGCATGATTCAAGCCATCCATAAAGGCATCGAAATCGAAATGGAGCTGCACCAGTTCGAACACGGTTGGAAGTGCGACTACACCTTAATCAAACACCCCAGCCACACCCAAACCCTTCACCACGGCGACAAAGAATTCCCGACCATGGAACTCGCCCGCGAGTATGCCCTCCAAGAAGCGCGCGCCGCGATTGATCAAAAAGCCATGTAAATCATGCATGCCTTTCGGAAGTGGCGAACCCACCGAAGCCTGATCGTTACCGTTCTGCTTACCATCGCCCTCGGCATCGGCGCCAACACCGCCATATTCAGCGTTGTCTACGCCACGCTGATTGCGCCCCTTCCGTATCGAAATCCTGAACAACTTGTTAGCATTTATTCGCAGCGAAATGGCGAACGCGCCGGCGTTTCGTTCGGCGATTTCACAGACTGGCGGCAACAGACCCGAGCCTTCTCCGAGTCGAATGCAAGGGTCGACGACGACTTCAACATCGATGCCGGGAACCATCTCGAATATGTCCGCGGGATGGATGTGCATTACAGGCTATAACCAAATGCTCGGCAGTCCACTGCTGCTAGGGCGCAGTTTTCTACCGGAAGAAGGGACGCCCGGCAAAGAACACGTGGCGATTCTCACTCACCGTCTTTGGCAGAGGCTTGGTGCGAATCGAAAAGTGATTGGCCAGACCATGCGGATCAATGGCGATCTTTACACGGTTGTCGGCGTTTTGGCGCCTGGCAGCATGGATCGAAGGGACGAACAGCTCATGATCCCGCTGGCCCTGAAACCCGCCGACCGCAACGATTACGACGGCCGCTGGCTGGCCCTGATCGGCCGCCTCAAATCGGGTGTCACGCTCCAGCAGGCTCAAGCCGAAATGAACACGGTCTCGGCACGTAATGCCGAAAACCACCCCAAAACCGATAAAGGTTGGGGCGCGCTGGTGACGCTTCTCAGAAATGACAACATGCCCAGTGAGCGTCAGCGCACACTCTGGCTGCTGTTAGGCGCTACTGGGTTTCTCCTGTTGATCGCCTGCGTTAATGTGGCGAATCTCTTGCTGGCCAGCGGTCTTGCTCGCCAAAGAGAAGTTGCCATCCGTATCTCCCTCGGCGCCAAGCCTGCCGATCTTCCGCCAATTTCTTTCCGAAAGCCTTGCGTTCTCTGTTGTCGGCGGTGTTCTCGGCGTTGCCGTCGGTTACGTGTTACTGCGAATCCTTACTTTTGCCATACCTGCGCATATCCTGCCGCCCGACGCCGATCTTCGCCTCAACATTCCTATCCTGCTCATCATGCTGAGCGTGGCCGCAATATCCGGATTGCTCTTCGGCTGCGTACCTGCGTGGTATGCGGCGCGCGTCGATCCCGCCCATGTGATGAAAGATGGCGGCCGCGCCAGCATGGGCACGGGACGTCACAGAATTCGCCGCAGCCTGACCGTCGCTCAATTCGCGCTGAGTCTGACCCTCCTAGCGGGTGCCGCGTTAGCGCTCCGTAGCCTCTGGAATCTCAATCACCTTGATCTCGGCCTACGGACCGATCACACATTCGCTTTCTATCTGTTCCGCCCGCAAAGCCAGTGGCGATGATTTCGTTTAGCTGGGTGAGCTGTTGGCTGATCTTGATCCAATAATCCGGGCACATCTTGAAATAGGCCATCCAGCCCGCCTTCATCGAAGCAGAGCCGCGGACTTGGTTGCCGAGTGAGTCTATGAATAAGTGGTCGGGCACATGAGCGCTGCCAGGGCGGAGACGTCATGGGTATTGATGGCCGCGACCATTTGAGTAAATGCACTGTTCATGCTTTGGCGAGTGCGGGTAAGAGCGGCATAGATCGAATGCGAAGGCGCGTGGCGCTAAAAATAGCGTTGGCGATGGCTGGGGCGATTCCGACGATTGGCGTTTCGCCGGCGCCGGCGGAGGGGATGTCTTTGCGGTCGAGGAGAATGACGTCGATCTTGGGAATATCTGTGAAGCGCGGCACGCGGTATTGAGAGAGGCGTGGGTTCTGGATACGGCTGAAGGAATGCTCCACTTCTTCGAAAAGCGCGCCGCCGAGGCCCATGACGATAGCGCCTTCCACTTGATTGCGGAGATGGTTGGGATTGACGATGGCGCCACATTCCCAGGCGGCGACCACGCGCTCTACCTTGACTTGACGGCTGGGGCTAACGGCGATTTCGACGCAGCAAGCGATGTTGCCGCCTTTGTCGAAGCCGCAGGCGAGGCCGAAGCCGCGACTGGGCGTGGCCTTTTGTTTAGCCCATTCGAAGCGGTCGGTAGCGGCCAATAAGGTGGCGCGGAGGCGGTCGTTCGTCAGATGATTGAGGCGGAAGGTGAGCGGATCGATATTTAAGGCCGCGGCGATTTCGTCCATGTGGGATTCGCGGGCGAAGTGGTTGGCGGTGGAGGCAAGGCCGCGATAGGAGCCGACGCGTAGGGGCAATTCGACTTCATCGAATTTCTCTGTGAGGCGGGCTTGGTCAATCGCGTAAGGAGTCTTCATGCCGGCGGGACCGGAGGCAGTGTTGACAAAATGCCAGTCAACGATTTTGCCGGTTTTGTCTACGTTGCTGCGGACGTTGATGGTGCCTTGTGGGCGGACGTAGGCCCAACTGAATTCTTCTTCGCGGGTCCAGATCAGCTTTACGGGTTTGCCGGCGACTTTTGCCAAGCGAGCGGCTTCAATCGCGCATTCACCAGAATGTTTGCCGCCGTAGCCGGAACCGGTATCGGGCATGAGAACGTGGATATCGGCTTCAGGGATGTTGAAGGCGGCAGCGAGTTCCTCTCGCACGCCGAACGGACGTTGGGTACCGGTGGAGACGGTTAACTTACCGTTTTTCCATTCGGCGACGGCGGCGCGCGGTTCGAGCGGTACGTGGGCGATATAGGCGACGCTGTAGGTGGTGTCGAAGGCGTTTTCTGTTTGTATGAGGGATTGCTGCGTGGCCTCGGGAACGAATGGCCGAGTTGGATCCTCCCATTTCGCCTCAATGCTGGCCAGTGCTTGCTCGGCGATCCGTTCATTGGGGGCGGCCACGCCGACAAAATCGCCGTCGCGAACAACAATGACGCCAGGCAGTTTCGCCGCGGCGGTCGTATCGACAGATGTCATCTTGGCGGTTTGCGAAGGGCCGCGCAGGATGCGGCCATACAACATGCCAGGCAGTTTCAGGTCGGAAACAAATTTGTGTTTGCCGGTGACCATTTCGGCGGCGTTGATCTTTGGGAGATCTTTGCCGGCGACTTCCCAGTGAATGGGCGGGGTGACGAGATCGGCGTTGCCAACCACCTTGACCCAATCGATTTTGGCGGCGAGATCGCCATAATGCGCGCGGCGTTTGACATCGCCATTGGCGACGAAGCCATTTTGGGCGCGCAGATGATCCTTCGGCACGTTCCAATCTTTGGCTGCGGCTTCGATCAGCTTTTCACGCGCGGTGGCGGCCATCTTGCGCATTTCGGGCGCCATGGTGGGCGTGGTGCGGCTGCCGAAGGTGCCCATGTCCCACGGTGTGAGCGCGGTGTCGCCCATGACAAGGGTGACGGAAGCGGGCGAGACGTGCAGTTCATCGGCGACTGCTTGCGTCAAGGAAGTGCGGATATTTTGGCCGACTTCGACTTTGCCGGTGAAGGCGGTGATTCTGCCATCGGGAGCGATGTGCAGCCACGCGGCGACGTTCGCGGGCAGTTCATGTTGGTCGCCGCCACGCCGACCTGACTCTTGGGCTGCGACTTCAGAATCGGCCGTGAGCAGAACGAGCAGTCCACCGCCCAGTGTCTTGAGAAAATCGCGCCTGCCTAACTCAGGCATGATGAGGCTCCTGATTCTCGGCTCGAATCGTTCCGGCGGCTTTATGGACTGCGGCCACGATGCGGTTGTACGTTCCACAGCGGCAGAGATTGCCGTCGAGCTTCTGGCGAATTTCGGCATCTGAGGGGGTGGGCGATTTACGCAACAAAGCGACAACGGACAGCACCATGCCGCAGGTGCAATAGCCGCATTGCATGGCGTCGCAATCGAGGAACGCCTGTTGGACGGGATGGAGGCGATCGCCATCGGCCAAGCCTTCGACGGTCGTGATTTCGCGGTTGGCAACCGTGTAAACCGGTGTGACGCAGGAACGGTGGGGCACGCCATCGACCAAGACTGTACAGGCTCCGCATTGGGCTTCGCCGCAGCCATATTTGGCTCCAGTAAGGTCGAGTTCGTTGCGCAGCACCCAGAGCAGGGGGCGTTCCGGGTCGCACTGAATGGTGCGGCGCTGACCATTGATGGTGAGTTCCATGTTTGTATTGTATGGCGGATTTGAGTGTAGGGTGCGGCCTATTCCCCGCGGCGGATCAATCCGCGTACAATAAAGACCATGGCCTTTCTGTCTCGGCGCGTCGGGATTCTCGCGTCTTCTATCTTCTTGATTTCCGGTATATTGCTGGCACAGGATTGGAAAACCGCTACTACGCTAGCGGGGGTGGATTTCACTGGCCTGACGGTGAAACAAAAGGCGGCAGCGCTGAAGGTATTGCGGGAAAACGGTTGTTCGTGTGGCTGCGGGCGGACCATGGCGCAGTGCCGGGTGGAAGATCCGGGCTGTTCTTCCAGCACCGGTTTAGCGAATATTGTGGTGCAGGCCATTAAGAGTGGAAAGACTCCCGCACAAGCTTTGGAAGCGGCCAATACCTCGCGCTTTGGAGCCGCCCATGCGCCAACCTTGCTGGAAGATCCGGTGAAGATTCCGGTTGTGGGATCACCGGTGACGGGCCCAGCGGACGCACCCGTGACCATTATTGAATTTTCCGATTTTCAATGTCCGTATTGCATTCAAGCGGTGCCTGAGATTGAAGCCCTGTTGAAGGTTTATCCGAAACAAGTGAAGCTGATTTTCAAACAGTTTCCGCTCGAGATTCATTCGGACGCCTACCGCGCCGCGACGGCCGCCTTGGCGGCGCAGAAGCAAGATAAGTTCTGGGAGATGCATTACGCGCTCTTCGCCCACCACGATAATCTTTCGATGGAATCCATCCTCCACATTGCCGAGGAACTGAAGCTCGACATGACGCGCTTGCGTAAAGATATGGACTCGAAAGATGTCCACGACACGATTGCCAAGGATCTGGCTGATGGGACACAGGCTGGGGTAGAAGGTACGCCGACCATCTTCATTAACGGCCAACGCTACAACGGGCGGATCGAACTCACACCGTTGCGAGGATTGATTAGCGCCGAGTTGAAGAAGACGCCGGGCAGGGAACGGGCCAGCCGTTAGCTCCGTTATTTGGCGTCGAGTTCTTTTGTCATTTCGACAACCACGTCGCCAACGATTTGCAGGCTTTGGGCGCTGAGTTTATCGAGCGTATCCTTGGCCGTATGCCAATAGGATTGGTTAGGGCCGTAGTCGAAATCAATGATGTCTAGCACGTTTACGCCGACTTCCGCAAAGGGCCGGTGGTCGTCATCAATGGCGCCGGGTTCCTGGTGAAAATGCTTAGCATAACCGAGTTTCGCCGCAGCCTGCTGCATGGTGTGGCGCAGGGCGGACGAGGAATTGGAATCGTTCAAGATATCCAGATCTTTGTCACCGATCATGTCAACGTTAATGAGCGCGACTAAGTGGCTGAGGGTACCGTCGGCAAGCCACTTGGCCGCCAGATGGCGGCTGCCATAACGGCTGTCGGTATCGCTCCATTCGCCTAACGCTTCTTCGCCGTCGAAAAAGACAACGTAAATATCGTCGCGATGCTTGAATTTGGAGACCGAGCGGGCAAATTCCAATAGAAAACCAGTGGACGAGCCGGCGTCGTTCGCGCCGACAAAGTGCACGCCCGGAATTTTCTTGGTGTCGAAGTGGCCGCTGACGGCTATGGCCTTGCCGGAAGTGCCGGGGAACTTGACAATAATATTGGCCATCGGGATAGGGCCTTCTGGCGTCATACCCGAAAAAGGGTCAAGGGAGACTTGGCCGCCGGTGGGTTTCAGCTCCGTTACAATCCAGTCGCGCAGTTTCTGATTTGCCGGCGAACCAGAAGGTCGTTCACCAAAAGCGACAGCTTGGCGGGTGTCGGCGAAGGCTGCCGAGCCATGGAAAAGCGAGTTTTGCGAGGCGCCGCTTAGAAATCCACTGGCAAGAAGCAGCAGAAGAGGAGGCAAAATTAAAGGTTTCAGGAGAGTGCGCCGATTAGATAGGTACATTAGCCGTGTTTAAGTGACGGGAACAGGGATATAACTACTTTGAATAGTACTCGAACTAGTCAAACGTGCGATTTCTGTTGTATTATAGCGTTACGTAGACAGGCAAGGAGAAGCCTGCTTTAACCATGCAGTCCGTTGGGACACGACTTCGAGAAGCGCGAATCAAGAAGGGGTACACGCTAGAGGAAATCAACGCGCGTACTCGCATTTCATTGAAGAATCTTAACGCGATCGAGTCGGACGACTTATCCAAGATCAGCTCTCCTTTCACTTACCGCAGCTTTGTAAAGCAAGTAGCGGATCTGGTGGGCCTCGACCATGCAACACTGGCAGCGGATGCACAATCGGCATCGAGTACTATGCCAGAACCATTGGTGCCTGGGCAGGAAGAAGAAGTGTATGTTCGCCCGCATCAGTTTCAACCCGTAAAGCCTAAAGCAAGGTTCAATTGGGTGCGCGTGGCGTCGATTGCCGGCTTGGCTGGCGTGCTTTCGGTATATCTGCTTTGGCGCAACGGTGGTGTATCGGCGGCAAAAGCGCCCGCGAGCGCGCTTCCAGCGAGCAGCCGGCTAGCTGTGCCAGAGGAAGTAACGCCAGCAGCGATGCAACAGTCTTTACCGGCGCAGACGGCAGCCTCGACCACGGTTACGGGGCCAGCGGCTGTAAAGATCGAACAGATGGTATCCCCGTCCGCGGCCCCGCCAGTGGAAGCCCCGCCGCCACCGCCCGGTACAGAGCAATTGTTGCCGCCTAGCCAAGTTTCGTCTCGCGCTGTAGCTCCGGCGGAAAACGTAGCGGCCAATCCGGCACCCGCCTCGTCGGGCTCCGTTTCACAGCAACCAGTTGCGGCGGAAAGCGATGCAGCCAATATCCACATCGAACTTTCTGCGATTCAGCCTACTTGGCTATCGATTTCCGCTGACGGCAAAACCACTTATAAGGGTACTTTGGCGGCCATGAAGACGATGACGTTTAACGGCAAGCAGTCAGCGCAAATTCGCACGGCGAACGCGGGCGGCGTGAATATCATCTTCAATGGCCGTGCCTTGGGACCGTTAGGCCGGCGTGGCCAGTCGCGCACGTTTGTTTTCACGAAGAGTGGTTATGAAGTGGTTCAAGGCGTGGGTAGCACCGTGAGTCACGTTGTTCCTACCGGCGGCGAATAGGCGGTCGGCTTTTTGATCAGTGCCTGCTTGATGATGTTGCCTGACTGTTCGAATCGGTAGCGGCCGCCGAAGCCCCCAAGCGTTTGTTGCGCTTCTCAATCCGTTCCTTCTTGCGCTCAATGCGCTGCACATGTTGTTTCTGCCGTTCGAGAGCAAGCAACTCATTGCGGCGGCGCAACTTAATGCCAGTGTCCACTTTCTTCCAAAAGCGCACAAAGTATTCAACGGCGGAGGCCAAACCGAATATAACGACGGCCCACATGGTGAAAATCGCATAGGGATGGAGCACCGGCCAGCGGACAGACAGCATAATCAGCGTGATACCGATAACCTGCAAGAGCATCTTGGATTTGCCCAGTTCGCTGGCCTTGATGGTGTAGCCTTCGGCGGCTGCGATACTGCGCAAACCGGAGACGGCGAATTCGCGGCTAATAATGAGCACGACCAACCATCCGGGCAGCAAACGACTTTGCACGAAAGAAATCAACGCGGCGGAAATCAGTAGCTTGTCGGCAATTGGGTCCAGCAGCGTGCCTACGGTGGTGACCTGTTTCCAACGGCGGGCCAAATAGCCGTCTAAAAGATCGGTGAGAGCGGCGGCGAGAAAGACCAGCAGAGCCAGAAAATCGTTGGGCACCAAGACGCGATCTCCCCAATAGAGGCGGAAATCCTGCTGTACGAGAGCCGCCACGAGCAGCGGCACCAGGAAGATGCGAACAAGCGTCAGGAGATTGGGCAGCTTCGTCACGTGCTGTCCTCAACTATAAAACATCTAGCGGATTAGTGGCGAGAGAACCACGGCGCGTGCTGGATTGGCGGGTTGGGCGGATGGAACAGCAACTGTGGCCGTGGTCAAGCGGGCCGTAGTTTCGCCGCGCATCCAAACATAGAGCGGCGCGCCGACCGAAGGGGCATCGGGCAGATTGACGAGCAGACTTTGCCGTTGACCTTGGCCTGAAATCGCCGTGGGCAAACTGTTTACTTCCACTCCGGCGCTCTGATCCCAGGACAGGCGGCCGATCATTTCGAGATTGTCGCCGACGAGTTCAAAGGGCCGCGTGCCCGACGGGGCCGTTGCGCTTGCAGCCGCTGTGCCATCGGCCTGCACGGGAAGCGTAATGACAGACCCGGCCACGGGCGTAATCGAGAGAATGCGAGGCAGGCGGATCAAGCGGGCGACGGTAAATGGCTGTGAGCGGCCCGCGCGGCCATTATCGAGCGAGGCGGTGAGCGCGCAGCCGGCCGGAAATCCAGTTGTATCGAATGAGAGGAAAAGCTGATCGGGCGATATGCGTTGCAAGCTGGAACTGGCGGTCTGAGCGCCGATCTGTAGAACAGCATGCGCGCCGACATCGTCCGCACAGGCCAGGCGCAGTTCGCTTTTTGTTTCCACGTTGCGAACGTCCAGCACTGCTGTTAATGTGTAGCCGGCGGGAAACTCATTCGGCAGAACAGCCACGTTCAGGTCTTTGGGAAGTGAAAGCTTTGAACTGGCGATCACGGGGAGCGGGCCGGTGATCTGTAAGGCGTCGGGCAGCGTGAGTTTCTCACTACGGTCGGCCAGTTCGGCTTCTACGGGGACGACTGTGCCGGGCGTTGGATTTCCATTCAAGCGGACCGTGACGTCGCGTTCGCTCCCGGTAGGAGACGGCGGGCCGAGTTCGAACATTACGTGGGGGGCGGTGAGTTTGGCGAGCAAGTTGAGACGCTCGCCCTTCAAGACGTAATGCTGGGCGCTGACACCTTGGTTCACCAGAACCGGCAGATTGTCTAATTTGGGCAGCGCCGACAGGACTTCAAAGTTCACGGAATGGTTGACGCCGTCCTGCTGAGTCACGATCAATTTATAGGGTCCGGGGTTGAGGGACGATGTATCGACCTGCACATCCATTGACTCCTGAGGCCCCAAACGCGGACCTTTGGGTAAGAGAAAGCGAACCGTTTCGGGCGTGGCGAACTCATCGCCAATGCGTTCGATTTCGACCTTCTTAGTGAACTCAAAATCATCACCGCGCAGAGTGATGGGCACTTTGCCGGACTGGGCCAGCAAAACATTTTGCGAAGCGGTATCCAGCTTGGCATTTTTGAAGTCGCTCAGCACACGCAGATGCAAAACACCTGACGCTTGAAAGGGCGTCCAATCCCAATCTCCTTTGAGCTTATAGTCGCCGGGCACCAGACCTTTTGCGGGCAGATCGACTTGTAAGGTGTGTTCGTTTCCATTCTTTAAGATCTTGACGTTAGTGAGATGTCCCTTGTCATCTTCCACTGTCCACTTGCGCGCTCTTTGCACATACTTCCATTCAGAGTTACTGACATCTACTGGTAATTCCGTTTTCTGTCCCAAGGGAAGGAAATTGGCGGGGCCGATGCGAATGGCCGGGCTGCCGGTGTTTGGAACACG
The DNA here is from genome assembly GCA_963840845.1 of Bryobacterales bacterium. Classification (GTDB taxonomy): domain Bacteria; phylum Acidobacteriota; class Terriglobia; order Bryobacterales; family Bryobacteraceae; genus Bog-105. The sequence continues at coordinate 25,593 of CAWJBS010000114.1, read as the reverse complement.
CAGAGCCCAGATATAAGCAATGCGCGTATGCGGAGGAACGCTGCCGCGTTGTCCACACAGGTGAACGCCCTTCTGTGCCGGCTGAGCAAAAGAGGAACGAAACTGCGTTCCAGGAAAGGCAATGGAGCGCAGGTCAAGCAACATGGCGGCTCCACCAGCAGCGAGGCCAATGGGCGTTCCGAAGAAGAGCGTGGCTGCGGCGGTGGCGACGCTGGCGGTTTGCCCCAATCGCTCAGCAGCGGAATTGCTGGCAATGGGATTATAAGTTGCCAGTTGCGGATTCATTGTGGAGAACAAAAGCTGCGCCTGCACGGCCGGTGGGGCGTTCTTGTCAATTTGGACGGCCAAGCCATATTGGGAGGCGAAGCCGCTGAGCGCTGCGTTCATGCTCGCGCTGGAGGCTTGGTTGTCGGCCAGAGTTTGGAGGAGCGCTTCCGTTTGCGAAGTTTTTTCGGCGTAGTCCGCTAGTTGAGCTACTAGTTGATCATCTTGCGAAAGAAAGCCCTTTACTTTCTTCTTGCTCAATCCTTGGGGCCCATAAACAAAGGCCGCTAAGCTCACAGTTTGGGTGATGGCCCACTCATGCGGACGATCGGCGCGCGCCAAATCTGTGACGATGAGTGTGTCCGAGTCGGCGTTTCGTTTGGCGGGTACCAACACCAGAGCCACTTCGCCTTGGCGCTTTTCCACACCGCGCAAAACCGGCGCATAGATGACGGTATCTCCCTCGGCGAGTCGATTAATATCTTGCAAAGGCAGCGTGTCCGTGTTGCCCGGCGACTTGACGCGCAGCTCGATTGTGCCCAAAGGAGCGCCTGCTGGGCAACTTAAGGCGGGTAGCGCGGGTTCTGGCGAGTCAGCAGGTTCCGCGCGAAAACAAGGAAAATGCGAAGAGGGAAAGAAGTAATACGAATCGCACCATTCTCTTCAAGGATAACGTGTGTGTGGCTTGAGTTGCGCGACTAGTAAAGGTTCGAGGCATCTATTTCAGGCCGTTAAACGCCAAGAGCATTTGCTCTTCGGTAGGCGGATGCAAAATATGGCGCTCGGCGAAATCATTTGCTTGCGGATAAGCAGTCTTGCGGATTCGCTCTGCGGCCCGTTTCAGATCATAAGTGGTGCGTTGAAGTTGAACTCCATTCGGATCAAGCAACAGCCAATAAGCACCCGGTTCGCCGAATGGCATTCCCACACTCCCGGCATTGACTATTCGAACGTTTCCAATTTTCCGGTCAAACTGCATGTGAGTATGACCGCACACCACGATTTGTGCACCGCAGTTTTCAAAAATCGGAGTTAACTGCTCTTCCGGGGTGAGTCGCGTGAAATTTTCCATGTCGCTGCGCGGCGTGGCATGGCAAAACAATACGCTTCCCAGACGATGGATCTCATGACGGATTTGAGTAGGCCAATGCGCCAGCACGTTCTCGTGTTCCGTTGTGAGTTCCTTCGCTACCCAACCAATGGCTTCTTGCGCCACCTTGGGTAAAGCGCTGTTCTGCTGCCCGCGCATCCATGCCAGCACCTCCCGGTCACCGTTTCCCACAATGTAGTCGAGCGGCCGATCAAGACTCGCCAGCAGCGCCATGCTTTCGCGCGGCATCGGTCCCGGTAAGACATCGCCTCCGATGACAATTCGCTCCACGCCAGGCGCGGATCTCGCTCAGCACTGCTTCAAGCGCCGGCAGATTGCCGTGGATATCATAGAGCGCTCCTAACAGCATCTACTAATTGTGCTTCACAACCGTAACCGAAAGTTGCGAAGGATACTGCTTGGAATGGTGTACCGCATTGTGCGCCACTACGCCGGTTGCTTCATCGTAATTGTTGCCACCTGTATTTAGGTTGCGGTCGAAGCGCGGGAAGTTACTGCTCGAAACCTCGATGCGCAACCGATGGCCGGCAGGGAAAAAATTACTGGTGGTCATGGGTTGTAAGGTCAATTTGTAAACCTTGTCTTTCTCCATCCAGACGACTGGTTTGTCGTATCCATCGCGGTAGCGGGCGCGCTGAATGGTCTCGTCCAGATTGTAGGCGCGGCCGTCGGGATAAACGTCAATCACTTTAACCGTGAAATCGGTGTCTTTCGCGTCGGACGAAACGTAGAGAGTGGCCTCCATCGGCCCGCTGACTTCGATGCCTTCTTTCAAGGGCTCGCTGGTGTAGACCAGAATGTCGGCGCGCGCTTCCATCTTGCGCTGGTCGAAAGCGCCGCCGGTTACGGCGTTGCCGGTGCAACATACATTTCCACCGTAGGAAGGCACGGGGTTCATCGGGTCATAAGTGAAACTATCGGGAGCGTCTTTGCTTTCTGTCTGGGCCGTTAACAGGCCGTCGCCATTCAGGCTGTTTGCTTTACCGCCGCTGGCCAGATAAAAAGTCATGGGCTGCGCGCCCTCGGGCGGCCAGGTGTTTGCCGTTTGCCACTTATTCATGCCCATCGTGAAGTAGCGCACCTTGGGCGTCTTCTCTAGAAAGTCGGTCTTCTCGCCTTTGAGAAAGGTGTCGAACCAGCCGTATGTCAGCGCGTCGTAGTCCAAACGCGCGTCGCCCATGCTACGTTCGCCGACGATCGTGTCTTCGGTGGCGCGTTTGTAGGAACAATGTAGGGTGGGCGCGATGACCGCATACTGTTCATTGGCAATCTCGGGCCGGGCGGTTTTACGCACATAGTTATAAGCGGCGAGGTTCGGCCCGATGGAGACGTCATACCAGGACATGAACCAAAACCCGGGCACGTTAATAGGTTTACTATCATTCCACAATCCGCCGCGATACCACGCCGGATCGTTCGGCTGACGCTTGATCATGGCCCCGCCGGTGGAAACTTCTTCGCGGTCTGCGAAGATGCCGTGCGGCCCGTCCACATGCTTGATGATGTCCTGTTCCGGCAAGTATGCCAGTGCCTTTGACCAATCGACAGGCGGTAATTGTTGAGCTAAATCGAAAGCCTTCGAAGCGCGAATCAAATCGCTTTGGGTTGTATTGGGCGGGAACATGGGACGAACTTGATTTTGCTCGCCGTACAGCCAGGCGATGAAGAGCATTTGTACCGCGCCGCCGCGATACCAGTTGCCTTGCTCATAATACGGGCCCACGCGCCCAACGCCCGCGCCAAAACCTTGCGGGATCATGGCCGCAAAGGCGGGATGATTGAGCGCCGCCACGCCCAGTTGCCACTCCGCGGTGGAGGAGCAACCCAGGGTGCCCACTTTGCTGTTCGACCAGGGCTGACTCGACATCCAGGTAAGTTCGTCCTCACCATCGGATAGCGGGGCGCCCAGAATGTCATAGGTGCCTTCTGAAAAAAAGTGGCCGCGCTCGTTCATCTCAACGTAGGCGTAACCGCGCTTCACCGCGTCTAGTTCGGCCGACATGTCGCGCGGAGCACCGAGTTTGACATCCCAATAATTGAAGTTGTAAGGAGTGCGGACGAAGATGATCGGATATTTTTTCGACTCGTCCTTAGGACGGTAAACGTCGGCGGCCATGCGTTTGCCGTCGCGCATGGGGATCATGAGCTTGCGATCGATAATGGCGATGGATTCGAGTTCCTTCTCAATGGCGTTGCGCCGGGCAATGAGTTGTGCATCGGCGGCCGCCTGTTGTGCATGGCCAGAAACTCCAATTGAAATCGAGCAGCGCCAGGGTCACGGCTCCGTGCTGCCAGAGGGATCGTCCAATGCTTTGCTTGAACGCAGTCATTTAGCTATGGTAATGCCTTCCCCTGAGGCGGCGGTTTTCGCTATATAGTGAAAGGCTATGGCGCAACTCCCGATTGTCCTGGCCCATGGCTACCTTGGTTTTGGAACTCTTGGACCTCTCAACTATTTCAACAATGTGGCGAGCGTTCTAAAAGAGGCGGGCGCGCAAGAAGTGTATGCCAGCGATGTGGATCCAAAAGGCAGCTTGGATGACCGGTCGTCGCAATTGGCGGCGCAAATCAGACATTTCGTGCCTAACGGCAAGGTCCACTTGATTGCCCACAGTATGGGTGGGCTTGATGCTCGCTATCTCATCGGACAGGGCAAGGGACAAGAAATGATTGCCAGCTTGACCGCATTGGGCTCGCCTTTTCAGGGCACCTTTGCTGCTGACGTGGCTGCCGACCGCTCGAACCTGCTCAAAGTTGGTGCGGGGAAATTGTTGGTAGCTTTGCAGCAAATGCAAATGGGGTTGATTAGTCACTTGCCGGAGACTCTGCCGGAGCAGATCAAATTTTCGCTTGGCGCTTTCCGCTCGGCGTTGTCAGGTCTGACGAGCAGCGATTATTCGAACGCGGGTAAGTACTTTCAAGGACTGTTTTCGCTAAACGACGCCGCGGTGCAGGAACTGACCACCGAAAAGTGTCTGCAAAGATTTCCCGCTGATGAGCACGATCTCAAAGGCATTCCCAGTTGTAGTTACGCTGGATTGGCCGATTCATCGGCGGTGTCACCCTTCCTGGGTGCGTCCGCCCTTGTGCTGGGCGCCATGGGGCAGCCGAATGACGGAATTGTCCCGGTCTCATCCGCCACGCTAAAAGATCATCGAGGAACTATTAGCAATGTGGATCATTTGGGGCTGGTTGGCTGGGGACCGACCGATGTTTCTGGTTATTTCAAGCAAATCTACCAGCGGTTACCCAATAATGCCTAAGCGCCGTTCCATTAGCAAAGCGGAAAGTACTAACCTAGATTGAGTGGCTGCGGTTTGTCCGCCAGCCCCGTCAGTCAAAAAAGACCAAGAGGAAATGCTTGCCTACTACTGCAACACCAACGCTTGAAGAGCTTTGTATCAATACTTTGCGCTTTCTCTCTGCCGACGCCGTGCAGAACGCAAACTCAGGCCACCCCGGAATGCCGATGGGCGCCGCCGCCATGGCTTACACGCTATGGACGAAATATCTGAAATTTAACCCGAAAGATCCGGCTTGGTTTGACAGAGACCGCTTTGTGCTGTCCGCCGGCCACGGGTCGATGTTGCTGTACAGCCTGCTCCACTTGACCGGTTATGATCTTTCACTGGATGAGATCAAACGCTTCCGCCAGTGGGGCAGCAAGACGCCGGGCCATCCGGAACGCGGCCATACGGCGGGTGTGGAAGTAGCCACGGGGCCGTTAGGGCAGGGCATTAGCAACGCGGTCGGTATAGCGATTGCGGAAGCCTGGTTCGCCGCGCGCTTCAATAAGCCGGGCCACACCGTGATTGACCATTACACGTACGGCATCTGCGGCGATGGCGATTTGATGGAAGGCGTGGCGCAAGAAGCGACATCCCTCGCTGGACATTTGCGGCTGGGTAAGCTGATCTTCCTTTACGACAACAACCACATCTCTCTCGCCGGTCAGACCAGCCTCTGTTACACGGAAGACGTTGCCAAGAAATTCGAATCCATCGATTGGCATGTGGTTCAGGTGGAAGACGGCAATAATGTAAACGACATTGCCAAGGCGATTGAAGAATCGAAAGCGCAAACACAAAGGCCTTCGTTGATCATGGTGCGCACGCACATTGGTTACGGCAGCCCGAAGAAGCAGGACAGTTTTGAAGCGCACGGCAATCCGCTGGGCGAAGACGAATTGCTGGCGGCGAAGAAAGCTTTGAGCTGGCCGAGCACCGATAAATTCTTCCTGCCGGAAGATTCCGTGAACTACTTCCGGCAAGCCATCGATAAGGGTTCGAAAGCGCAACAGGAGTGGACTGGCCGGTTCGCCGCTTACAAGCAGGCTTTCCCGAAGGAAGCCGCCGAATTGGAACAGTTGATCAGCGGCAAGCTGCCGGCGGATTTTGCCGCCGATGTGCCGAAGTGGAAGCCGGAAGATAAGCCGCTCGCGACGCGCGCGGCGGGCGGTCAAATCATGAATGCCTTGGCTAAACGGGTTCACAATTTGATGGGCGGTTCGGCCGATCTGAATCCTTCTACCAACACCGCGCTTAAGGGTGAGGGTGATTTTCAAAACAGCGAACTCGGCGGGCCCAGTTCACAGGGCGCCGTCGGCGGCGTGTGGGGTTATGCCGGGCGTAACATCGCGTTTGGTGTCCGTGAACATGCCATGGGCGCGGCGGTAAACGGCATGGCGGCCCATGGCGGGCTGTTGCCTTTTAGCGCAACGTTTCTTGTTTTCTCTGATTACATGAAGCCGTCGATCCGGCTTGGCGCTTTGAGCCGGCTGAAGGTGTTTTACGTTTTCACGCACGACAGCATTGGTGTTGGGGAAGACGGTCCCACGCACGAACCGGTTGAGCAATTGGCAGGTTTGCGCGCTATTCCAGGGCTCAATGTAGTGCGCCCCGCGGATGCAACGGAGTCTGCCGAAGCTTGGGTGGCCGCCTTGCAGCATGAAGGGCCGACCCTTTTCGCTTTCACGCGGCAAGCGGTTCCGAACCTGAATCGGGCTACCGCGAAGGGCGATGTGAGTAAAGGCGCTTACATTCTTTCGGAAGCAGAGGGCGGCACGCCGGATGTGATTCTGATTGGCACGGGCTCTGAGGTTTCCTTGTGCGTGAAAGCGCAAGAAAAACTGAAGGGTTATGGCGTCAAGGCTCGTGTGGTGAGCATGCCAAGCTTCTATCTATTCGAACAGCAGGACGCGGCGTATCGTGAAAGTGTTCTGCCGAAAGCGATTAAGAAACGCGTCGCCATTGAAGCCGCTTCACCTTTTGGTTGGGCGCGCTGGGTGGGCGATGAAGGCGCGATTATTGCCATCGATCATTATGGTGCTTCCGCTCCGGGAGAAACCATCATGAAGAACTTCGGCTTTACGGCTGAAAACGTCACAGCGGCTGCTTTGCGGCAACTGGGGCGGAATGCCGACGCCGATAAAGAGAAGTAAGAACGTTTGAGTTATGGCCTACCGTTTTAAGAAGAATGAAGCGATTCCACGGGCGGTAGAACGTGTTTTTGCTGAAGAGCTTTCTTACGCGGTAGGCCAACTTACTCGTTCCAAGAAACGGGCGCAAGCGGTGCATGAGGCGCGCAAGAGCATTAAGAAGCTTCGTGCGTTGTCGGGTTTGTTGGGCGCGCCGGCCAGGGCGCTGAACCGCCATCTGCGCGATGCGGGACGTCTGCTATCCGATGTGCGCGATCAGGCGGTGATGCTGGAAGTGTTCGACAAATTGGCGCAGAAACATCCTGGTTTGGCTGCGGGAACGGTCTGCCAAGTTCGCGGCCAACTGCAACACTCAGCGCGGCACAGGGCGGCGGAGAAATCAGCCAGTTCCGAAGTGGCGAAGCTGCTGCAAGAGACTCCCAAATTGCCCGTGGACGACTTACAGGAGGCGTCGCTTTTCGCAGCGATGGATGCTACCTATCGAGCGGGGCGCAAAGCTTTCAAGCACGCGAAGAAAGCGCCAAACGCGGAAAGTATGCACGACTTTCGCAAAGAAGTGAAGCAGCATTGGTATCACTTGCGGCTGCTGGGCAGCGATGCGGAAGCGCAAAGACTGCAAGAGCTGCATCAGCTTGAAACTTGGCTCGGCGACGAACACAATTTAAGCGTGTTGCGTCACCGGCTGAAGGCGGAGGTGGAGACACACCGCGACCGGCAGCAGATCCGGGATATTCTTGAACGGATCGATGAAGAGTCGGAAACGCTTCGTCAACGCGCGTTAGAAGCGGGAGAGCGGCTCTATGGCGAGAAAGCCGCGCCGCTACCGAAGCCGCCTGTATTTGTTGCGGCATCGCCACTCCGCGCCAGATCCGCAGTGGCCTAAGTGATTCTCAGTGGAACTATTCGCGCTTTGCTGCTGTTCGACATCTCTGAAGAGATTGACTTGGAACGGTTGCGCTCCTTGATGGGCGCGGGCGGCGCCAAACGGGAACCCGCTTTTCGTGGTCCGTCGCCTGAGTATGTGCGCTACGAACAGCCTCCCGTTGCCGATCTGATTGGCGTGTGTGAACAGTTTGAAGGATTGCCCATGCAGGGCCGTATTCGCTACTTCAACTACGGCATTGCCAGTGTTGAGTTGCGAACTTCGTTTTCAGGCGTGAGTTGGGGGAACGTAATTTCGCTTGCTAACCGCTGGGTGCTCTCCGACGCGTTGGAAAAATACGCACGGGATTTGCTGCGCTCCAGAATCGGACAAGCCACACCGGCGTTAGTCAAACCCTATGATCACTGGCTTGCCGAAGACTATTACGTCATCCAACTGGACCCTTTGGCGCTGACCGGCGACGAATTGATGCGCGACCGGGGCAATGAAATTGCCCAAATCGTGCGTGGCGAAGAGTTACAACTTTCGATGAGTGAGCGGCAAGAAGTTCTGTCCGCCAGCATGTCTTACTACCCGCAAGATCTGCTTGTTGTGGGCTGGGTTGCGGCGTTTGTCTACGATACTGCCGAAGGCGCCGCACCCACGATTGATCTTCTTGAATATGCCAACTCGCAGCTTTTGGAGTTTCGCCACTATGACGAAGTGCTGACGGGCGTTTTGGCGGACGTCTACAAACGGCTGGAAAAGAAGCGCCGCGGTTTCACCCGCTGGAGCTTGGGTCGAGAAGCGGAGAAGCTCAATACGCTTCGGCTGGATTATCGGGAAGTGGTAGAGCGAACCGAAAACGCCATCAAATTTCTGAGCGATATGTTTTATGCGCGCGCCTACCGTCTGGCTGCGTCGCGTATCGGCGTGCCCGACTACCGCAACCTGGTCAACGCGAAACTGAGTGACGCCCGCGATTTGTATGAATCGCTGGTGAATGAATTCCACCAAAGCCGCGCTTTCTTTTTAGAGGTGATGGTGGTGGTGATTCTGCTGATCGAAATCGGCTTTCTTTTTAGGGGAAAAGGGTAACTCGTTTCTTCGACAATATAAGATTGTGTCCATGTCCATGGAACTTTTTAATTTGTCCGGGCGGGTTGCCGTCGTCATGGGAGGAACGTCCGGAATTGGCCGCATGATTGCAGTGAGTATGGCGCAAGCGGGCGCCGATGTGGTGGCCACTGGCCGGCGCGAGAATCTGGTGGCCGAGGTAGCCACTGAAATCGAAAAGGCTGGACGCAAAACCTTACGCCAAACCACGGATGCCGCTAAGCGCGATTCGATTGACGCCTTGCGCGATGCGGTGATGAAGCAGTTCGGACGCGTCGATATTTTGCTCAATGCGGCAGGGCAGATTTTCCGCAAACCCACGATCGCTATTACCGAAGCGGAGTGGAACAACCTGGTTGACGTCAATCTGACAGGTACGTTGCGGGCGTGTCAGAGCTTCTATGAGCCATTGGTGGCCAGCGGTAAAGGGCGCGTGGTGAATATTGCGTCGTTAAACTCGTACGTCAGTTTCTTCGAGGTGGCGGCCTACGCCGCGTCGAAGAGCGGTGTGCTCGGCTTAACGCGCAGTTTGGCTGTCGAGTGGGCGCAGAGGGGTATCAATGTAAACGCCATTGCGCCTGGCGTTTTTCGAACCGAGTTAAATTCCGGTTTGCTGGACGGCACGGACCGCGGGCGTGAATTGTTGATGCGCACGCCGATGAAGCGATTTGGTAACATCCCTGAGTTGGCGGGGACCGCGATTTTCTTGGCTTCCGATGCAGCTAGCTTTATTACTGGCCAGTGCATTGCAGTGGATGGCGGTTTTCTTGCCTCAGGAGTGAATGGCTGATGAAACTAAATCGCAGACAAGCTTTAGCGCTCATGACGGGCGCGCTTCCGGCTTTGGCGCAGCAGGGGCCTCGGCCCGAGTTTCCCGCAAATTTGGAAGTTGAAAAAGGTCCCTTCTTAGGCACACGTCAATCGTTGAGCGCTTACGAAATTCCGGATTGGTTCCGTGACGCCAAGTTCGGTATCTGGGCGCATTGGGGTCCGCAATCGGCCGTGGAAGCGGGTGATTGGTACGCCCGCAACATGTATATGGAAGGGAGTCCGCAATATCTGTATCACTGCGAAACTTACGGCCACCCTTCTAAATTCGGTTTTAAAGACACCATTCCGCGTTGGAAGGCCGAGAAGTTCGCGCCTGCGGAACTAATGAAGATGTACCGGCAAGCGGGCGCCAAGTATTTCATGAGCATGGGCGTACACCACGATAATTTTGACATGTGGAATTCCAAGCACAATCCTTGGAACGCCGCTAACATGGGTCCAAAGAAAGACATTGTCGGCTTATGGCACAAAGCCGCTACCGCTGAAGGTTTGAAGTTCGGCGTGAGCGAGCACCTTTGGATCACTTACAAGTGGTTCTCAACGAGCCATGGCGCGGACAAAACCGGTCCGCTGGCGGGTGTGCCCTATGACGGCGCGGACCCCAAGAACTTTGATCTTTATGTGGATTCCGATGAAGTGCATACGCATCTTGATTGGAATGAGAGCGGCATTCCCGAATGGTGGAAGAAACATTGGTATGACCGTATGCGCGATCTGGTGGACAACTATCAGCCGGATCTCCTCTATACCGACGGCGCACTGCCATTTGAAGAATATGGCCTAAGCTTAGTGGCGCATTTATATAACCAGAGCGCCAAACGCAACGGCGGCAAGACGCAGGCGATTTATACAAGTAAGCGGAACGAGGATACGGAGAAGGGCATTGCTCTATTCGATGTAGAGCGGGGCTTGGTTGATTCGATTTGGCCCCGGCCCTGGCAGACCGACACCTGCATTGGCGATTGGCATTACAAGCGTGGTGTTCGCTACAAGACTCCGAAGACCGTAGTGGACTTACTTGTCGATATCGTGAGCCGCAACGGCAATCTTATGCTAAATTTCCCGCTCCCCGCCAGCGGCTATCTCGACATAGAAGAACTCAACGTCTTAAGCGGCATTACTCAGTGGATGGGCGTGAACGCAGAAGCCATTCACGGCACCCGGCCGTGGAAGATTTTCGGCGAAAGCCCCGTTTCGACGGAGAAAGCCGAGCAGAGCGCTTCCTTCAACGAAGGAAAACGCAAAGATCTTTCCGTGGCCGACGTACGCTTTACAACCAAAGGCGGAGCGCTGTACGCATTTGTGATGGGCTGGCCGGACTACAGTGTGGTCATCAAGCCATTGGCGCTCAACACGCCGCTCAGGGTCGGCAAAATTGAGAACGTGGAGTTGCTTGGGTTTGACGGAAAGTTGGAGTGGTCGCAAGATGACAAGGGTTTGAAAATTTTGACGCCGGCCAAGAAGCCTTGCGAACATGCGGTGGCCTTTAAAGTCACCGGCGCTTAGCGAAAAAAAGGGGCAGAATCAAATCTGCCCCTTTTTTCGTTTTTAGAAGCTCAAACGTAGAGCGAACTGCACGGTACGCGGATCAGTGGTCGAACTGACTTGTCCGAAGCTGCTGGGCGGGGTGGCCGAGAAGCTCCCGGTATTCACGCCAAAGTACGACAGATGGTTCGGGAAGTCGTACACTTCGGCGCGGAAGCTGGCCGAAACGTGTTCGCCAATCGGGAAGGCCTTCTGTACGGAAGCATCCCAGTTCTTCGTGGGCGGTCCAAAGATAGAGTAAGCGCCTAAGTTGCCGAAGGTTCCCGCGCGTGGGAACGGCGAAAGCGGTCGGGTTCAAGTACTGCGTACCCGAGACGCCGGCGGTCGGATTGCCGATCAGGTTAGGTCGCTGGTTGGCGATACCGGTTCCGGCAATATCAGAGGCCAGCGTGACGTTGAGCGGCAGAGCCCGTTTGTAAAGTGGTTACGCCGGACACTTGCCAGCCGCCCAGGATCTTTTTGTAGAGTTGCTGTTGCGCATCCCGCCAGAAAGGCAGCGGATAGACGTAGCTGGCCACAAAGACGTTATTACGGTTGTAGCTGGACGGACCCCAGTCTCCGCGCAAATTATAACTATCCATCGGCTGATAGCTGTAGGAGTTGGCATCCGTTCGAGCGTGGGAGTATGTGTAGGCCACGTTGAACAATCCTCCCTTGGCGAACTGCTTTTTGAACTGAAGCTGCATCGAGTCGTAGATCAGATTGGCGCCGGTGTTGTATTCGTAAATATCGCCGTAACCAGGATAGGGGCGCAACGCGTTAGCGTTCACACCAGGATGACTGGTCAACGTTCCCACGGGAAGTTGGTTGATGTCGTCCTGGTAAGAGAGGTTCGCCGCGCTCGATCCAACGTACGCCACGTCAATCATCATTTCGTGCGCGAGTTTGTGCTGGATGCCAAGGCTCCAATTGAGAACGCGCGGCACTTTCATGTCGAGATAGTGCGAATTGTTGATCGTCTGCGGGAAGTTTTGAAGAGCGCCGCCCGTAGGGTTTTCCAGGTTGCCGTTATAAATGAGATCTTGCTGAATGAACGGCGGATTGTTGACGGCGCTGAAAAGGAAGTTTCCTTCAACGCGCTCATAGAAAACGCCGAAGCCGCCGCGTAGCACGGTGTTACTGTGGCCCGTTAAATCATACGCGAAACCCTAGGCGCGGAGCCCAAGTATTGAAATCGGTATGAGCCGTTCCTTGCGGGAGGTTGTGAAACAATGCCAGCGTTGCCGGATCACTATACTGCGTCACACGGCCATTGGCCGTTGCCGGAAAGCCGCTTCCTCCGAGAACCAAACCGTTGAATGGGAGTGGTGCGCTGAGAATGGCGCCGTTCTTAGGGTTGATCTGTGCTTCCTCCGCTGTATTGAAATATTGCGGCAAGAAAGCCGACGTATTATTCAAGGCGCTGTACTGCGGCGGCATGTACTGGTAGCGCAATCCTAGATTGAGCGTCAAACGCGAAGTGACCTTCCAATCGTCTTGAACGTACGGTTCTAGCTGTGTGAAACGGTACCAGCCCTGCCGCAAGCTGCTGGCCTCCGTATAGGTGTAAAAGTTGCCCAGCAGGGCATCGGCCAGAGCGTTACCCGTGGTGTCGCTCGCAGATGTGCTGAAGGCGAATGTCCCGTTAATAGCCGGCACGTTGTCCTGGTTTTTGCGGCTTCGCATAGCGACGCCGCCGACCTTGATGTTGTGATTGCCGATAACTTTCGATAAATCGTCCTTTATGTCAAAAATCCGGTTGAAATTATTAAAATTCAACGCCGTTGCGGTAAGGCTCGTGTAGCCAGAAATTCCAAGTGTGGGAATGGCGTTTGAGGCATTGAAGATGGATGGCGCCGTAAAGCCTTCGCCCGACCGCGTGTAGTCCTGGATGAACAGTGGGTTGGCGACGATGCCCGTTTTCTCTAAAATCACGTTACCCGAGAACGAAGCGATCAACGTGTTCACCGTGGTGGCATTAGGAACATAAGTCCACTGCAGACTCGTGTTCGTGCCGGGAATGTCGCGATTGTATTCAATGAGCTGAGTCTGATCCTGTTGTGACGTGTAATAGTCGCGAACGTAGTGGAACGAGAACTGGTTCTCGCTGCTCATGTTGTAGTCCACTTTGTAGATGTACTGATTCGTGTTGAGCGGAGCAACGTCGGTGAACGTGTAGTTACCGCCCGCACCCGTGAAATTGGGCTCGGGATAATTGTTAATCAAGCGCAGCGTGTTCGGGCTGAAGCGATTGGTAGGAATGATTCCGCCTGGAAACGCCTTGCCCGTGAGTGGGTCGATGGGAAGCTTGGAAAGCCCCGAAAAGTTGCCGGTGCGTTGCAGCGCCGTGGGCACCGTCCAAGTATTCAACGCGCCGGAAAGAAGGCGTTTGAAATCTTCGCCGACGAAGAAAAACCACTTCTCTTTTTGCCTGTTGAAAAAACCGGGAATGAAGATTGGTCCGCCCACGTTCCAACCAAAGTTGTTGTAACGCAGTTCAGGTTTAGTGGTGGCGTTGTAGGCGCGCGCCTGGATGGCATCGTTGCGGAAATATTCGTACGCGACGCCGTGAAATTCCTTCGTGCCGCTCTTGATCGCCAAATTCACGACGCCGCCGGAGCTATTGCCATATTCGGCGCTGTAATTGGTGGTGAGCATCTTGAACTCTGCAATCGCATCCGGGTTGATGTTCACAAAGTTGTTGCCGCCCCCGCCGTTATCTTTGTTGTCCACGCCATCCAGGTTCCATGAGAAGGTGTCGGTGCGCCCGCCATTGGCGGATTGCGAGCTGTTCGTCACGCCGTAGCCGCCAAACAGCGCGAAGCCGCTGGCATAGGTGGTGGACACGCCGGGCACCAGCGCCAGCAACTGCGGAAAATTACGTCCATTCAACTGGATTTGCGTTGCTTGCTCACCAGTAATCAGTCGGCCCACTTCGCCGCTAGCCGTTTCCACTTGAATGGCGTCAGCCTGCACTGTCACGGAATCGGCAATGCTCCCAATTTCGAGTTTCGGATTCACGGCCAGTTTAGAATCCACCGTTAGTTCGACGTTGTCGATCGTGTATCTCTTGAATCCTTGCGCTTCGACGGAAATATTGTAATGGCCAATCGGAAGGTTCGATACCACAAAGTTGCCGCTCTCGTTTGTGGGTACGGTTCTTTTTAAATCGGTCTCGGGACTCAAAACCGTAACTGAAGCGTTGGGTACAACGCCCCCGGAAGGATCTGTCACTTGCCCTGAAATCTGTTGGTTGTTAGTGGATTGCGCGTGTAGGATGGCCGCTGACAAGGCGAACAGGTATACATACGCGATGCGTCTGGACGTGAGGTTTCTAAGCACACATTGCTCCTGAAGTTTTTGGGTCTGTACCCTAGCAGTGAAAGTTACTGTGGAGCTAGCATACTACAGGCGATTCCTGAACAGACGTAAAGCTGTTTACTTACGTTTTGGCGCTCTACTTCAGCAGTAACTTGCGGCGGTCTTCGCGCGCCTTGCGATAAACCGATTGCGTGTCTACTGTTTGCACTTGGCGGTTTGCGACGATCTGTCGGCCGTTGATGAACACATCTTCTACGTCAGCCGATTGGCCGGCGTGAACCATCTGCGCGTACAAATTGTCGGCCAGGGGCACGTCGTGCGCATTCGCTAGCGAAACGGCGATGAGATCGGCGCGTTTGCCTTCTTCGAGCGAACCAATTTGACGCTCCATTCCCAGAGCGCGCGCGCCGCCGATAGTCGCCATCTCAAACACTTGCTCAGCGGGCAGCACCGTCGGATCCATGCGCGTCACCTTTTGCAGTTTGGCCGCCAAATCCATTTCGCGGAATAAGTCGGCTGTATCGTTGCTCCCCGCGAAGCCGTCTGTCCCGAGACCGACATTCAAACCGGCCTTGAGCATTTCCGTCACGCGCGCAATACCGGCAGCCATCTTGGTGTTGCTGGAAGGGCAGTGCGCAATCCCTGTGCTGTGTTTGCGCAGAATTTCAATGTCATGATCGTCCAGATAAATAGCGTGCGCCGCTAACACTCGTCCGTCCAAGACACCCAGCTTTTCAAGCACCTGCACTGGCGTTAAATTCCGCTTTGTCAGCGCATCATCGCGTTCGCGAGCGATCTCCGCCAAATGAATCAGCAGCGGCACGTCATACTTCACAGCTAACGTGTGGGCCGCAACAATGGCTTCATCGGGCGTGGAATAAATGGCATGCGGCGCAACGGCCGGGGTGATCAGGTCGTCCTTCTCATATTTTTTGATGAACCGTTCGGCTGCGGTCAGCGTCTCTTGCCACGTGCGGTAATCCGGGGCAGGGAAGCCAATCACCGTCTGGCCCAGCACACCGCGCACGCCTACCTCTTTCGTCGCTTCGGCTTCTGAATCTTCGAAATAATACATGTCGGTATAGGTGGTGATCCCAGCCAGCACCATCTCAATGCAGGCCAAGCGAGTGCCATCTTGCACGAATTCAGCCGTTACGTTTTTCGATTCGGCCGGAAAAATATAATCGTTCAACCAATCATCCAACCGCTTATCTTCCGCCAAACCGCGCAGCAGCGACATGGGCGCATGCGTATGCGTATCAATCAAGCCCGGAGCCAGCAGAGCGTCGGGTTTGTCCAGAATATGCTTCGCTTGAAAGCGCCCGGCAATATCCTTTTGCGTGCCCACGCCGACAATGCGCGAACCCGAAAGGGCCACCGCGCCTTGTTCGATGATCCGGTGATGCTCATCCATGGTCACCACGTAGCGCGCATTGATAATCCAGTCCACACCGTCGCCGCTTCTCGATAAATACTCGCGCTTGGGCGGTTCTTCGCTTTTACTCGGTGGTGTGTGCTGCCAGGCGAGTAACGACAAAACGCCTACGTAAACTGCGGGATTAAAGAAAAGACGCATCAAAAGGCCTCGGGAAAATTTGTTTCATCGTCAGACTCTCGCGTTGGCCGGTCAAGTTCTCCAGAACCAATTCGGCATCGCCGCAAAACTCCCAAAGAATCTGACGGCAGGCGCCGCACGGCGGAGTCAGGGTGTCGGTGTCCGCCACCACCACAATCCGCTTCAACCGGCCCGCGCCTTCTGAGATCGCTTTGACAATCGCGACGCGCTCGGCGCAAATGGTGAGCCCGTAAGTGGCATTCTCCACATTGCAGCCCGTATAAATATGGCCGTGTTCATCTTCAAGCGCACAGCCCACTTTAAAGTGCGAAAACGGGGCATGGGCGCGCTCGCGTACCGCTTTGGCGGCGGCAATCAATCGGTCGATGCTCATAGATCCGTTCATGGTAACGCAGCCGGTGGCTATAGCTATGTTAGGCTGTCTGCAACGTTGGATAAAGCGCCGCCTATGAAAATCGTGCCGCTCCTTTTGCTGGCCGCTGGGTTCGTTTTGCCGGACTGTGTCAATGCACAACGACCGCCCAGAATCCCACCGAAAGTGCGGTATTTTTTTCCGGAGAAGTGGCGATCGAAGACGGTTCGCCGCCTCCCACCACTGTGCGCGTTCAGCAAGTGTGTGGAGGCGCCGTCAAACAGACGGTAGCAACCGATGCGCAGGGGCGCTTCACTCTGAAAGTGGATGGCTCCGGCGGAGGCCAAAACATGGGAGACGCCACGCAGCCCGTCGGAAATTCGGCTGACTTGAGCAAGCCTTTGGGCAACGCCAGCGTTTACAGTATGCCGGTCACCGGTTCTCTGCGCGATTGCGAATTAGAAGCCGTGCTGGCCGGTTACCGCTCCGAGCGAGTGGGAATGGCGATCAAAAGCACCCTCGACAATGCCAATGTCGGAACAATTATTCTGCATCCGCTCTCGCGCGCCGCAGCCGCCACCATCAGCGCCACCACCATGGCCGCGCCGCCTCGCGCGCGCAAAGCGTATGAAAAAGGTTTGGCCGCCGGCAAAGCGCAAAAGTGGGATGCGGCGGTCCATGAGCTGGAAACGGCGGTGGCCGCTTATCCGCAGTTTGCCGTCGCCTGGTACGAATTAGGTTTGGCGCATCAGAATCGCAATGAGTTTGCCGACGCTTCCAAAGCTTGGCAGGAAGCTTTGCAAAGTGACCCCAAGTACGTCAAGCCGTATCAAAGCCTGACCGAACTCGCCTATAAGCAAGAGCATTGGGATGAGTTGGACCAGTTCGCCGCCGCTTGGATTCAACACCACCCCGACGACTTTCCCGCCGCCTATTTGTTCAGCGCCTTTGCCAAAGCCAAGCTCGGCGATGCGGACAATGCCGAAAAAGCGGCCCGGCAAGGCCTACAAATCGATAAAGACCATAGCGTTCCCAAGCTGAATTACGTTTTGGGTATTTTACTCATGCAAAAACGCGCCTACGCCGAATCGGCCCAGTGTTTCCGCGCTTATCTTCAGCAAGCGCCGAATTCAAACGAAGCCGCTTTGATCCGCCAGCAACTACCCAAGTTAGACGAAGCCGCTAGCCATCCATAGGATATGCGGAGGCAGGATTGCCCACCCAATCCGAACTGTTATCGTGAGACGAAAAGCCGCCGCGCCCTACTAACACTCCGACTTACCCATGAAATCCATTGCCGGCACGCTCCGCCTCTCCGCCTCCGACATTAGTAACCATCTCACCTGCCGCCACATCACGCAAGCCAACCGTGCCCACGCCCTTGGCGAACGCGTTATCCCACCCTTTGCCGCTCCCGACGCGGCCGTCCTCGCGCAACGCGGCCTCGAGCACGAACAAGCCTACGTCCGCTTCCTGAAACAATCGGGCCTCTCCATTGCCGACCTCAGCCAATTACAAAGTGAAACGGAAGCACTGGCTCAAACCGGAGAAGCCATGGCCGCCGGCGTAGATGTGATCGTTCAACCCGCACTCGCCCATCAGCACTGGTTCGGCCGCCCCGATATCCTTCGCAAAATGCCAGACGACGGCTCTTATGAGCCCTACGATTGCAAACTCACCGCGGAGACCAAAGCCGCGACAATTCTGCAACTCCTCCACTACGCCGCTCTTCTCGCCATCGCGCAGCAGGGCAGGGAACCCGTTCATATTCACGTGGTCACGCCAGGCGCAGACTTCACTCCCGAAACCTACCGCGTCCTCGATTTCGCCGCCTATTACCGCTCCATTCAGTTGCGCCTCGAAGCCGCCGTCGAAAGCAAACAAGACATCTACCCCGAACCGTGTGACCATTGTGAAATCTGCCGCTGGCGTCCCGATTGCGACCGCCGTCGCCGCGCCGACGACCACCTTTCGTTTACCGCCGGCATCACCCGCCTGCAGCGCAAGCAGCTCGCCGAATGGGAGGTGCCCACCCTGGCCGCCTTAGCCAGTAGCACCGTTCCCCTCACCCGCAAACCGCGCCATGGCTCCAAAGGAAAGCTACTTGCGCATTCACCATCAAGCACGCGTGCAAGCCGCGGGCCGCTTTCAAAAGCAGCCCGTCCACGAACTGATTCTCCCCATCGAAGCCGAACGCGGACTCTCTCGCTTACCCGAGCCGTCTCCAGCCGATCTCTTCTTCGATTTTGAAAGTGACCCGTTCGCCGGTCCGCATGGCTGTGAATACCTCTTCGGATTCTCCACGGTCTCCGGCGAATATCACTCCCATTGGGCCGTAAATGCCGCCGAAGAAAAATCTGCGTTCGAATGGTTTATCGATTTCGTCATGGCTCACTGGCAAACCAACCCCGCGCTGCATGTCTACCACTTTGGCCACAAAGAACCCTCCACCCTGAAAATCCTCATGGGCCGCTACGCCACGCGCGAAGACGAACTGGACCGCATGCTGCGCGCGGGCCTGCTCATTGATCTCCATTCCATCACCAAACAAGCGCTGCGCGCGAGTGTCGAACGCTACTCTCTCAAAACTCTCGAAGAGTTCCACAACTTCCAAAGAACTGTCCCTCTTGAAGACGCCCGCCATGCCCTGCGGCTTTTCCAACACGCTCTTGAATTAAGCAGAGATCACCTCAACGACCCCGCTCTGCGCCACACCATCTCCGGCTACAATGCGGACGATTGCAAATCCACCCAAAGCCTGCGCGATTGGCTTGAATCTCTGCGCGCCCAGCAAGGAAGCTCCATCGCCAGACCCGCTGTGCAAGAAGGCGACCCATCGCCCAAAGTGAGCGATCGTCAAGCCACCGTGCAAAAGCTCAGTGAGGCTCTACGCGAAAACTCCTCCGAAGACCAAGCCGCCTATCATCGACTCGCCAACCTTCTTGATTGGCACCGCCGCGAAGATAAGTTTGCCTTTCATGAAAAGTTCCGCCTGCAAGAACTCCCCTCAGATGACTTACAAGAGGAACGCGCCGCCATCGGAGGTCTGCGCTTCAAAGGGAGCTGGCGGCAAAAGGCAAAAAGAAAAACCCCACCCACGAATACTCGTTTCCTTTGCAGGAAACCAATCTCAAAGCCGGCGACGGCGTATACTCCGCCAAACTTCACATCGGCACCGTCGAGTACATCGATCTCGCTAAAGGCGTCATCGGCATCCGCCGTTCGGCCAAGTCGCTCGACACCCATCCACAAGCCATCTTCTCTTCCGACATCGTCAACACGATGAACAGGCGAGTTCCTTAATTCGTCTCGCCGAATCTGTTTT
Organism: Bryobacterales bacterium; assembly: GCA_963840845.1. Taxonomy (GTDB): domain Bacteria; phylum Acidobacteriota; class Terriglobia; order Bryobacterales; family Bryobacteraceae; genus Bog-105. The sequence continues at coordinate 5,874 of CAWJBS010000114.1, read as the reverse complement.
GCAGAACGGCGTTCGCCACCCCGGCCCCTTCAAAGCCGCTACCGATCTGTTGCTTCGTTGTCCCGCCAACACCACAGATCTTCGCCATCCTAAGGAGGACACACTCGCTGCCGCCAAACGCTTGATCGCCGGCCGTAACCACTCCGTCCTCGCCATCCAAGGCCCTCCCGGTTCCGGCAAAACATACACCGCGGCCCGCATGATTCTCGAAGCGCTGGGCCTCGGTCTCAAGGTGGGCGTTACCGCTTCTGGCCGACAAAGTGATTCGCAAGTTGCTTGATGATGTCCAACACGCCGCCGCGCGAAGCCCATCGTGCGCCCATTCCGTGCCTCCATAAAATCACCGAGAAATCGGACGAAGCCGACCTCCCGTCGTGGCTCAAGGAAACCACCAGTAACCCGCAAGCCTTCGCTTCTCTCCAATCAGGCGAGTGCCAGATCCTGGCCGGCACCGCTTGGCTCTGGTCTCGCGCCGAGGCAACCGCCTGCGTGGATGTGCTCTTCGTTGATGAAGCCGGGCAAATGTCACTCGCCAACGCCCTCGCCATCGCGCCGGCCACAAAAACGCTCGTCCTCCTTGGCGATCCGCAGCAGCTTGAGCAGCCTCTCAAAGGCAGCCATCCCGAAGGCGCCGACGTGTCAGCGCTGCAGCATCTTCTGGAAGACGCTAAAACCATGCCGCCTCATCGCGGTTTGTTTATCGATAAAACGCGCCGCCTGCATCCCGACATCTGCCGCTTCACATCGGAAATGTTTTACGAAAATCTACTCACGCCCGAACCGGGTTTGGAAAACCAGCGCATCGAAGGCCATCCCTGGCTCGGAAATCACGGTCTGCGCTACGTGCCGGTCAATCATGAGGGCAACCAAAATTCGTCGGTCGAAGAGGCGGAGAGAATTGGCGAACTCGTCGAAAGCTTGCTCGCACCCGGCATCACTTGGGTGGACGCTGCCGGGAACCGCAGCCCCCTTCGCCCCGAAGACATTCTGATCGTCGCGCCCTATAACGCGCAGGTGGCCCTCCTTTCCCAGCGGCTGCCAAACATCCACACAGGCACAGTTGACAAATTTCAGGGCCAGCAAGCGCCCGTGGTTATTTATTCGCTCACCACCTCCACTCCTGAAGACGCTCCACGCGGTATGGAATTTCTATATAGCGTCAACCGGTTGAACGTCGCTACTTCCCGGGCCAAGGCGTTGTGCATCTTGGTCGCCAGTCCCAAACTACTCGAACCCGAATGCAAAACGCCGCGTCAGCTAAAGCTCGCCAATGCCTTGTGCCGTTTCGCAGAACTAGCGGAGTCTGTTCAAGAGCGCGGCGCTGCCTCGGCCGGATAGTTAAAGAAGAGTTGATTGCCATCGGGATCATCCACCACCAAAAGCCGGTAGCCCCAGGAACCGTCCTTAACCGCAACGCCCTTCGCTGCAAGCTCCGCACGCAGCGCGTCCAACGCGGCGATTTGGCCCTCGCGCGTCTCCGGCTCAACGTTCATGGAAATAAAAATCAGCCCCTTGCCAATCTTCTCCGGCCACGTATCCGCCAGGATGAGCGCGCAGCCCTGCCGGTCCACTTGCGCGACATGCACACGGCCGTCCTCTTCTCCATACCGCCAGGGGCTGGTAAAGCCGAGCAGGTCCACGTAAAAACGCAGCGAAGCCTCAACGTTTTTCACGTGGAGAACCGGGCGCGCAAACCACTCTGTCATAGCTACTCCTCGAACGAAGGCAATCTTCGTCTGTGTCTTGCATTCTAAGGGAAACGCACCATCGGTGTGCCCCGACCCTCCCGCCACGGCCATTCGAGCTGCCGGCACGCTGCTATCCTGAAAATCAGCGGTGTGAACCGAATAATTATAGATGCAGCATTTTTCCGAGCTTAACCTTTGCTCCGCGTTGCAGAACAACCTCGATAAGAACGAATTCGTCACACCGACGCCCGTTCAGGCGCAGGCCATTCCGCCAGTCATGGAAGGCCGCGACGTTGTGGCCACCGCGCAAACCGGCACCGGCAAGACTCTGGCGTTCTCAATTCCGCTCATTCAAGCGCTCGCCGCCGTCCCCCGCAGTAAGTCAGTGAAAGTCTTGATCCTCAGCCCCACCCGCGAACTCGCCATTCAAATTGACGCAGCCTTTCGCCAACTCGCCGAGGGTATGCACATCCGCACCGCCGTCGTGGTGGGTGGCATGAGCGAAGCCAACCAGTTGCGCGATATCCAGGCCGGGGCCGAAGTGGTGATCTCCACGCCGGGCCGTCTGTGCGATTATCTCGACCGGCGGCTGATCAATCTGTCCCGCGCCGCTACGGTGGTTCTTGATGAGGCTGACCGCATGCTCGATATGGGCTTTCTCCCCGCGCTGCGCATCATCTTCGATAAGCTTCCGGCCAAACGTCAGACCCTGCTTTTCTCCGCAACCATGGAGCAGTCTGTGGCCGGCTTAGTCGCCAGCTACGTGCACAATCCGGTGCGAATCGCGGTGGAGGCGTCCGCGGAGACCGCCGGCCAGATCGATCTCTTCTGCTACGAAGTCGCGCAGGGCTCTAAGTTTGATCTCCTCGAGCATCTGCTCAAGAACGAGCAGGGTTCGTTCCTCGTCTTTGTGGCCACCAAAGAAGGTGCCGACCGGCTCACGAAATTTCTGGAAAGGGGCGGACACCAGGTCACCTCCATCCATGGCGACCGTTCCCAGGTCCAGCGCAACAAAGCGCTGCAACGCTTTAAAGATGGTGTTTGCCGGGTACTTGTTGCCACCGACGTGGCGGCGCGTGGCATTCACGTGGATGACATTGCGCATGTCGTGAACTACGATTTGCCGCAGGAACCGGAATATTTCATCCATCGCGTGGGACGCACAGGCCGGGCCGGCGCACGCGGCGCGTCCTGGACCTTTGTCACCCCTCTCGAACGCGCCGATGTGCGCAACTATGAACGCACCATGGGGATTCAGGTGCAATATCGCGAACTGCCCTCGCTGCCGCGGCCCATCGGGCTCATCACAGACGTCGACGCGTTTTTAGCTTCGATGAGCGCCCATCAGCCGCCCGTCACCACGCCAAAGCCCGCAGCGACCAGAAGCTTCACGTCCAGCCGCCGCCGCCGTCGCTGAACCGGAACTTCAGTTCAGCATTTGATATTCCCCATCATCTCCTCAAGAAAAACCTTCCCTACGAGGTGTGGCGCAGGTTTCAACCTGCAGGAGGACTTCAGTCCGACCCTCCCTGAGCCTCAAGGCAAATTCGTGCCAGCACACTCGACCACAATATTCCTCCACGCTTGAACATTCCTTTTCAGTGCGCTAACTGCTCATATGTGGAATCGCCAGCAACGACCGCACTCTTACTCACCTCACATAAGCCAGCCGAGAATCTGCTAACGTTCTGACACTCCCCCTACCGAATCGCAAAAATCACCTTTGCACCTTGACCCCCCTCCATCTTCTTTCAGTCCGATTGGCAAGACATTAAACTGATCGGTGCCAATCCCGGCTTGACTGCCAGCTTCAAACCTTCAGCCACAACACAAACGCGCGCTCGGTCACCTATAGCATCTTCTTGCGCTCATAAGTCAGTCAAGCGGCACCACCTCGCCCCTGGTGCAGCCCGGTCCCAATTCCTCGATCGCCGCCCACCTACCGTTCCCGGAAGGTCAGGCGGAGGGGCTTCGGGAAAACCTGGAAACATGCGGGGCTGTCGCCTATTTAAAGGAAACCAGAACCCCTCTCCATCAACCATCGGCCAACCGCCCTCGCCCAAAATGTATCCCCACCCCCTCGCCGACTAAGAGACAACTCCCTATTGAGATAATATCTCTCAAAGACACACTAGGTTGGCATGTCAGCAAGTCGCCGCGCGAAAATACGCAAACTCACCATCCACTTACTGAAACCCGACCTGCAAGACCCCGAATCCGCCGTCGCGCAGGGTCAACCAACAAAACGCATCCCTCTGGGCCCGGGCGGCACCCTCGGAACGCTCTATGTCCGCCGCTCCGAACCCGAGACGCGACCTGGATCGACTTCTTCTCAAACCACGTGCCAACCGGCACCTTCCCCAGGTCAACAGCGCCGGTGGTCTCCTACTCGTCAACCGCATCGGCCGTATCTTCGCCATAACCTTCGGAGCACCGGCCAGTTCCTACTCGCCCCCGATGTAGGCGAAGAACGCTTCGGCCTGATTACCGTGCTCAACTGCATCGGCCGAAATCCCGTAAAGTGCATCGACAAAAAACGGCTCGACTCGATCGCTCGCCACTCGAGAGACCAAACCAGCAAAAAGGCCGAGTTCCGCGACTTCGGCATCGATACCGAACAGGATCTTCTTGCCGCCGTCGTTGGCGAACGCGACAGACAAAGCACTGGGCAATTGGATCGGTGGCAGGGACAGTCTCACTGTCAAAGCCGCAGTTTCCCTTGAAACCCTTCCAGTCCTGTCGAACGCATGTACGAAAACTACAACGACGATTCTTACAAAGCAAACTATGCATGGATTGACAATCTCGCCGCAGTCGATGGCCCTGGTCTAATTAACGAGTTAAACGCGTTTCTCATCGAACGACTCAATCAACCCAACCAAACCGACCACATCTGGATGGCTGTTCCTGAAATCATGAACTGGGATGACCTCGAAGGCTTCCGCTTTAAAGGCCGCAATTCGAATGAACTACTCCCGGACATCCATCTAGAGGCCTTACGGAAATCGCTCAAACCAGACGAGCCCATCTCGCTTGATCTTCTGAAAGCGCGTCGCGTCGACTGGTTCGACGGCAACAGTAGTCCGCACCGAGGCTGGTCTGCTTACGAATGCCTCTACGCCGAAATCGAACACCAAGACCGTACCTTCTTACTGAGCGGCAAGAAATGGTATGAAGCCGACACCAACTTCGTGAAAAGCATAGACAGGGCATTCGAATCCGTCCCCAACTACACCAAGAGTTTTCCCGATTACGACCAGGATTCCGAGGCCAAATACCTGCAAGAACCTGTAAGCGTTTCCCAACCCAATACACTGTACTTGATCAGGATCTTATCTACCACGGTGGCGATCGAAGCAAGATCGAGTTTTGCGACTTACTAAGCGCGCAAAGCGACCTGATTCACGTCAAACACTACACGAACTCAGCGCCGCTCAGCCACCTATTTGCCCAAGGCCTTGTCTCAGGCCAACTTTTCAAGTCCGACGTTGAATTCCGAAAGAAGCTGAACGACAAACTGCCCGAAGGCCGCAAACTCGCCGACCCATCAAAGCGTCCCGGCGACCAAGAGTACGGCGTCGTCTTCGCAATCATAAGTGACCGCCCAGGCCCCCTCAGAATTCCCCTGTTCTCACGTCTGACGCTTAAACACTCGTTCGAACGCCTCACCGCCCTCGGCTTCCGCGTCTTTAAAGCCAAAATATCCGTAACCCCGGCGCGGGCGATGCTAAAAAAGGGCCGCGCCAAAGCCCAACGCGCCTAGCGCGCTACTCTCCTTGCGATACCTCAAGAACAACGAAAGCCAGCCCAACTAAGAACAACATCCAAAGAGACGTTCTACAAACCTAAACAACAAGAACGACCGAGGGTTGCACTGCACCGAATATGTTCTTATAACATCAATCGACTGGAATTGCGTCCCCGAAGACTCACCTACTGCCGACACCTGCAGCCGGACCCTCATGACCTTCGGCCCTCCGATATGAACAAACCACGACTGAGTCTCATTTAAGCTTTCAGAATTCCCCCTCCCCAAAGGTGTAAGCACATTAACAAATGTTCCATCCTTGCGTCTTCGTCGGCCATTGATGGTGATCTTTCCCACATACCGTACAGCCTCGCTGGCAGAAGGGTACAGAGCAACGACAGCCGAAACCTTAACGGTTGTCCCCTTTGTTAAGCCTCA
>CAWJBS010000113.1:0-97974 GCA_963840845.1 Bryobacterales bacterium | reverse complement strand
AGGTCGGCCTCCGCCGTCTCGACTGTGAGACCGGCAGAGCGTTTCTCAATGCCCTTGAGCGCTTCCTTCACGATCTTGGCCCTGACTTCGGTTTCCACCGCGCCGTATTTGGCTTCGGCCAGGGCACTTAATGTCTCGGTAATCGGAGTGAATATCTGGCTAATAGCGTCGTAATCACGCTTGCTACGCGTCAGAAGGCGTCCTATTCCGTCGCTATAGATGCGGAGCAGAGCGCCAGCGGTGTTGTCGAGCAGAGACCGTTCGTCATCGGTCAACGGATCTGCTGCCGGTGGCGTGGTGTCGTCGTCGCCGGTGAGTGGATCGGTGTCGGAGTCGCCGTAGGATCTGTTGCCGGTGCCGTTGCCTGCCCGCCGCCTTGATTAGGAAAGTCGGCATCTTGCATATTCACCGGCATCCAGTAGGCGTTGCCAGCTAAACCGGGAATTGGGTTCGACCCAACATCGACAGAATGTAATTCGAATTGAAGAAGCCGTTCTGCTTACCGACCGCGAATGCGTTCATCTGGGAGGCGAAGTCACCGCGAGTCAGTTCGCGGGTGTCGATTGCAGGTGATACCTTCCAGCGTTACGGCCCACGGATGGAAGGAGCTTGCGTTTCAATTCTTGCTCGATGCGAACGAGATATGGCCGGATGGTGCCGGTCAGAAACTGTAGCTGCTGCTGTTCATGGTTAGCGTTGCTTAACCGGCTGGTGTCACCGACGAGATCAGTAGGAACCTGAAACAGCGCCGCGATATCCGTCCGGTTGATCTGGCGGGTTTCAAGGAACTGCGAATCTTCAGGAGAGACGCCGATGGCCGTATACTTCCAGTCTCCATGAAGGACCGCAGTCTTGCCTTGGTTCTGGCCGCCTTGTGCCGCCTGCCATGATTCGCGGATCGCGGTTAGTTGTGGTTCGTTCAGGTTGGAGGCCGTAGAAGCAACCACCGGGCTTGGACCCATTACCAAAGAAGCGTGATCCATACTTGGTCACCGCCGCCGACAGACCTAACATCTGCCGTGCCATTGCGATGGGCGACAAGCCGAGGACGCCGTCAAAGCTGAACAGTGGAATCGCAATGATGTCTGCGGGCGCGATCACACGCGTTTTACCAGGAGCTTCACCATCGCTGGTGCGATAAGCTAGCGATCCGTTGGCGGTTCTGATGGGGTGAGTTTTGAGTGGGTGAAGCGGCCACAGGGCTTCGATCTTGTTGCCGACTCTCTGTATCTGCGCGTAGCAGTTGCCGGTGAGGCAGAGACTACCTGCCAGCGTTTCAAAGAAGCTGAAGGCCGACATGTCGGGGTTTGGGTTGAGGCTCAGCAGTTCGTAGAGATCGGCTTGAGCGGCCTCACGGCGGCCATCAGGGAGAGTCCGTAAAGCTTACACGGGAGGGAGGCGATGGTCTCAGAGATGATGCGTACGCAGACATAGACGGTGCTGATTTGCAGCGCTTTCTGTTCATCGATCAACTCGCCGGATGCGGTTGGCTCACTGCCTGTTATCCACTGCCAGATCGCCGGGGATGATAGCGAGACAGCGGGATTCTGGGACTTGCCCTGTTTTCGCCGGTTAATCGATGTATGACATTTGAGAGAAAACCCATCATGAATGCATTGAGTAGTCGATTACCATACGGTCGGAGCAAAGCCATTACCACTCGCTACATGCGCCGACGCCCTTGCTATGCCCATGCAGAGCGCCGTGATTCCGTCGATCTTCTCGCGTGACTTACTCTTTGACGGCTTGATATTCCCAGCAGGATCAATCTCCACCATCACGTTGCCCGCCATCCAACGAAGCACAGGATTACCGCCATGGGCCAACTCACCGGCCAGAACAAGTTCCATTAACCGCTTGGTAGGAGCGCCCATAGAAGCAAAACCTTGGCCGAATTGGACCATCGTGAGACCGTCGCCGGTTAGCTGAGTGACTATCTGTTGAGCGCCCCATCTATCAAAGGCAATCTCCTTGATGTCGTAGTCGTTGCCCAGGGCCTTGATTCGGGTACGGATAACGTCGTAATCGATGACGTTTCCTTCCGTAAGGTTGAACAAGCCTTGGCGGTTCCAAACGTCGTATGGAACGCGGTCTCTCTTCACGCGGGCTTCAACATTGTCGGCGGGGAGGAAGAATTCTGGTAGTACGCGCCACTGATCATCTTCGCCATGTGGCGGGAAGATCATGACGAAGGCGCTGGTGTCTATCGAAGTGGAAAGGTCAAGACCGGCGAAGCATGGACGGCCCTTGAGTGCCTCGCGATCCACCTCACCGGCACAGGCATCCCACTTGTCCATTGGCATCCAGGCTGTATGGGATTGGGTCCAGACGCCCAGTCGCAGGCGGAGGACGCCATTGAGGCTGGCCGGATCACCTTTGGCCTTAGTCACTACAGAACGAAGTTCAGCGAGTTGAACTGTAACGCCTAAGCAAGGGTTGGCCTGAATCCAATTAGCTTCGTCTTCCCAATCCGCGCCTTCGTCGAGGCCGGAGATCCAGGCGAACCAAGTGTCATCTTCGAAGATGCCGCTGAGAACCTTTTCAGAGTATTCGTGTTGCTGCCAACAGATAGAGTTACGATCAGAGCCCGCCGTGGTGATGGCGAAGAAGAGTGGTGACCGGCGTTTACCGAGGGCGTTGGCCAGAACGTCCCATAGCTTGCGGCCTGATGGCCCCCAGGCGTGGAGTTCATCCACGATGATGCATTGAGGCCGGGGTCCATCGAGGCTATCTTCGTCGGAAGATAGCGGCTGGAACTTGCTGGCTGTACCGGCGATGAATAGAGAGTCGCGGTAATTCTTAACGCGGGACTTCAAAGATGGTGATTGCTTCACCATGCGTTCCGCCTCGCTGAAGACGATACGCGCCTGATCTTTGCGGGTGGCGACAGAATAGACTTCTGAGCCGGGCTCACCGCTGCCGATCAGTTCATAAAGAGCGATGCCAGAAGCTAAACAACTCTTGCCGTTACCTTTGGCTAACTCAACGTAGGCGTAGCGATAACGACGGTAGCCGGTATCCGTGAAGGACCAGCCGTAGAGAATCCAGAGCAATGCGGCCTGCCACGGTTGGAGGACGAACTTGGTGCCCGCCCATTCGCCTTGGGAGTGGTGGCAGAAGGTCTCGATGAAATCGATGGCACGCTTTGCTTGCTTCTTGCTGAAGGTTAACCCGCGCGTGGAGCCTTCGGCTAAGTCGCGCCGGTGTCGTTCGAAGGCCAATCGAACCAACTTACTTGCTGGAATGGTGCCGTCGATTACGCCGGTGATGTACTTCTCAGCCTTGTGTAGTGCTTGGCTCAGGCTCAATCTCCTCAGCGCCCGCGTCCTTCATGAACTTCACGAACGGATCTTCTTGTTCAACGGCGGGGCCGGTTGTGAGTCGTGAGCGGGAAGATGGATCAAAGCCGAAGAGTGACGCCGCGCGTAACATGGCGGTACGTTCATCTCTCGCAATAGCTGTGGCCGGATTCCGCTTGGTGCGGTGGCCAACTACTTCACCGTTCCGGTTGGTAATCGGTTCCTTCACAAGCTGACCTTCTTTGGTGACCACCTCTTCGGCGGAGCGCCAGCGGGAGAAAGCCAAACAATAGGCGGCCAGAGACATCCGGTCGGTGCTCTTCAGGAGATCAACGGCCTTTAGCTCTTTCACCACGCGATCCCATTCACGTTTGGCGCTGGAGGTGAGGAACGTGGGACACGTGATGGCACTGGAGAACTTTGGTTCGTTGTGATTCAACGGGCGGCCTGATGGGTTGCCTTGGGCGATGCGTAATGCTGTGGGTTTTGCTTTTCTACCTGCCATATTCAACTCTTTTGGCCGTCGAATCGATTGAAAGTGCCTTTGTATGTTTGACACCGCGCACGGTCTGGCGACCCCCTACTGCGTAACTACTGGAGGGGGTATACCCACCTCGTGCGAATCCGCCGTCTAACTACTGATCAGGTAGTCACCAATGAGCTAGAAACCGCTGGAGGTCAACTGATTGTGATGCGGTGAACATAGTCCACGGCAGTTGGACTCGACGTACTGGAGCGCGGGGAAATCGCAAAGCTTGAGAACGTGATGGACATGTTCACTGACCGAATTGCAGCGTTGAGTTGGATCGAGCGAGTTGATCTCACACATCACATGTTCAGGCTTACGCAGAAACCATAAACGCCAGCGTTGCCATCTGTAGGTGTATCCTCGTTCGTTCGCGTTGGGCCGTTGTGCTACACCTTTGTGGTCGGCACAGTAACCGTAGGACACTAGCGCCGAACATTGTGGAGCGGAACACGGTCGTAGAGCACTGGACGGCATTACTGCGAGATCGAGACAACGATTGATTGCGTTAGAATTATCCCGCTCGCCATTGTTACGGTGTTTACGCAGGTGTACGTGAAGTTTGGTTGGCCACCACCAAGCCGCACTGTGGTGCCCGTTGCGGTGTTGGATGACTGAACTTGATTGAGACCGGCAGTCTCCCAGGAACTCGATGCTATAGAGTCACCGGCGTTGATCGTTGCAGTCCAATCGAAACTGTAGTCTTGCACTTCGGCGGCAGCTTTGGGATCGGCGTAGAGTAATGGCATATTCGCGGCAGTGATGCCGAAGCTCCTAACTAATGGCGCGATAATCCACTTTCTTCCAGTCATCAAAGCCGCTGCTAAGACCCAGAGACGTTGTACCAGTTGAACGAGAAAGTTCTGTTGGATCACGCTGCGAAGGCTTGTTACGCTGACCAGTCGGTCAACGAAGGAGCCCCACACGTCGGTAAACGGCCCAATTACCCATTGGATAGGTGAGAAGCTTGAGACAGAGGCGAGCACATCATTGATTGCTGTCCACGCGTCGGTGAAAGGCCCGATCACCCACTGCGCAGGCGTTTTCGAAGTGACTGAAACTAGACTGTCACTAAAGGCAAAACCACTATCCGCGAATGGACCGATTTCGTATTCCATGGCAAATTAGTTAGCAAGTGACGGAATGACTGCATGTCACTATGTCGCTCACATTGCAGGCAATAGGTGTGAAGGTCTGCCGTGCCAGAAGAAAACCAGCGCACATCAACCCCTCTTCTGAAATTGATGCGGCGGTAACAATTGAAAAGGTCGTAGTCCACGTACATGTGTCGCTGGGCAGCGTGGTCGTACTAATGCTGGATACATGGGACGTTACATTCGCGTCAGTGGCCTGCGCTTGCAGCGCTGTGTCCGTGTTGGCCGGTGGTGTGGTGCCCGTGCCGATCACTGTGACAAGACCCGGCGATTCGAACCCGCTACTTGCGAAAACGCCTGCCAAACCCGCATGGGCACCGTCCGGCACAAGGTTGTGATTCTTGATAGTGTCCGAATGCCATCCAGTCAAACCAGGAATGCGAACGTCGTGACCGGCGTGGCGCAATGTGCGGCCTAACCGATTTTCCTGCCACAGCGTCTTTGGATTGCCATCGGCGTCAGTGACGGAGATAGAGCAATTTGTCTCACCGATCAGCAGCTTCTCTACAAAGTTCATCCACTCACTCCTGTTGTTAACGGGCGTCAATGCATGTCCGTGAATTGACGCCCGCCGTCGTCTGACCCTCAGCGGTCACCCAAAAGCGGCCAATGATGGTCACCCCAAAACCGGCCAATAGAAAGTAAGTCAGGACATTGAAATCGACAGAGGAATACCCTCCATCGATGTGAGCAATGTCTTGAGCGAAGAAAAGAAGAAACAAGTCATCGCCCTGGGCCAGTTAGGCTGGTCGCTGCGGCAGATTCAGAAGCATACGGGCGTGCGTCGCGAGACGGCGGGCGAGTATTTGAAAGCCGCCGGCGTAGGCATACGACCGCCGGGCAGTTGGGGCAAGAAGGCGCCGGCAAAACCGGCCAACGAGGTGACCACCGACCCGCCGGAACCAAAAGCGGCCAATGGGGTGACCACCGACTCTGCAGCAGTTTTTGCCGCGGAAGCAGCAACTCTTCCAACGGTCCCTGACACTGCCGCCAGTGTGAGTGAACCATACCGCGAACTCATTCTGAACGGGCTGGCGCGTGGCCGCAACGCCATGTCGATCTTCCAAGAGATGGTGGACCGGCACGGTTTCCCCGGCGCGTATGAGAGTGTCAAACGCTTCGTCCGCAAATTGCGCGGCCCCGCTTCTCCCGACCCTCGCGCGGTGATCATCACAGAGCCAGGGCAAGAGGCGCAGGTCGATTATGGCACCGGCCCTACGATCCGCGATCCCAACAGCGGCAAGTATCGCCGCTCGCGCTTGTTTGTATTGACACTCGGTTACAGCCGCAAGTGCGTTCGCTTACTCACCTTTCAATCGAGCACCCGTATCTGGGCTGAACTGCATGAACGCGCCTTCCGCAAACTCGGCGGCGCCGTGAAGATCGTTGTGCCGGACAACTTAGGGGAAGGCGTTCTTAAGCCCGATATCTACGATGCCACGCTGAACCCTCTGTACCGCGATGTGCTGGCACACTACGGCGCGGTCGCGATGCCCTGCCGTGTTGGCGATCCGGATCGCAAAGGCAAAGTGGAAAGCGGTGTCGGTCACGCGCAGAAAACTCCACTGAAAGGACAACGCTTCGAAAGCATGGAAGAAGCGCAAGCTTACTTGGATCAATGGGAGGAGCGTTGGGCCGACACTCGCATTCACGGCACAACGAAGCGCCAAGTGGCGGCCATGTTCGCCGAAGAAAAACCTTCATTGTTGCCTTTGCCTCTCGAACCGTTTCGCTATTACCAATACGGCGAACGAACAGTTCACCTGGACGGCTGTGTCGAAGTAGAAGCCGCTTACTACAGCGCGCCGCCCGGCTGGATTAGCAGAAAGGTGCAAGTGCAGTGGGACGGCAGACATGTACGGCTGCTCGATCCGCGTAGTGGTCAACTGCTGCGTGAGCACTTGCGCGGTGAGCGTGGCCGCCATCGCATCAAGGAAGAAGATCGTCCACAGCGCACGCCCATTGGTGTTGTACAACTGCTGGCCCGCATGGCCACGGCGGGTGAGAGCATCGGCAAACTTTCCAAGCTCATGCATGCGCAGCAAGGTGAACCAGCGGTGCGGCGCATACAAGGCATCTTGTCGTTTACCAAAAAGTATGGCATCGCTCGCGTCGAAGACGCGTGCGGCGCAGCGCTCGAAATGGAAGCCATCGACTACCGTTTCGTACGCCGTTATCTGGAACGCAATAGCCAACTGCCCCTCAGCCTCAAACAAGTCGATCCATTGATCCGTCAACTCAATCTTTATCGCGACCTTATTGAAGAAAGAACAAAGGACAAGCCCAAGGAAGAAAAACAATCATGAATATCACTGAACTGCAAAACGCTTTGTGCCAACTCCGTTTAAGCGGCATGGCGCACACACTCGAAACACGTTTGCGCCAGGCACAAGCCGAACCAATGGCACCCATTGATCTGCTCTCGTGCCTAATCTCCGATGAACTCACAAAACGCAGCGACCGCTTGCTGGAAAGACGTCGTAAACAAGCCGACTTTCGCGATCCACATCGCTCACTTGACAACTTTGACTTCGCCTTCAATCCGAAGATGAATCGCAGTCTCATCTTCGATCTGGCCACCGGTGGCTTTGTTGCCAAACATGAAGACGCCTTGTTCCTCGGGCCGGGCGGCACCGGCAAAAGTCATCTGGCCCAAGCCATCGGCCAAGCCGTAATTTTGCAGGGCTACCGCGTGCATTATCGCGAAGCGCATGTGCTGCTCGACGATCTCGCCGATGCCGCGGCGGCAGGCACCCGTAAGCAGTTCATGACAGCGCTCGCGACTGTTCCGTTGCTCATCATCGACGACTTCGGTATGCGCAAACTTCCACTCACTGCCGCCGAAGATCTGCTCGAAATCGTCATGCGCCGTTATGAACGAGCGAGTACATTGTTGACTTCTAATCGCCCCGTCGAAGATTGGGGCAAAGTGCTTGGCGATACCGCCGCCGTGAGTTCCATGCTTGACCGCTTGTTGCATCACGGTCATCTGCTGAAATGTGGGCCACGTAGCTGGCGCACTAAAACAGCGCTACCGCCGCAAGACTAACGGAACCACCAACCTTAAACATGGAAACGCGCTCACATACCATGGGAACTCCGTCCCCAAGCCCCTGGGATTTTCCGCGTTCCCGCTAACAGAAGCTCAAACCGGGTGGTGCAGTCGCCACCCGGTTCTGTCAGCCCCTAAGTCGGCGCTCTGGTCGCTTCCCAGCGTTGCCGTATCCTCCGCTCAGGTAGCGCCAGTTTGCCACACTCTTACCCAAATCCAAAGCTCCGCACAAAAAATACTTGCCAGCAGCCCTCTCACGCGCTATAACTACCCTTGTCCTGACCTACTTTCTATTGGCCGGTTTTGGGGTGACCATCATTGGCCGCTTTTGGGGTGACCGCCGAGGGTCTGACATCAAGCAAGAACGAATGCCTAATTCGTCGCTTGGTGGATTCGCTGCTTGAATGAGGTGATCATTGCGAGCGAGCAGCGAGCCCGTTACCTAACGGTTGAGTAGTCTAGTTGTGATTATTTATTGGACTCAAAACTCTTCCTGCTCTTCAGGAATGCCAAAGTTTAGATCAACACAGTCGCAAAACTGAAACACATCGAAGGTCCTGCATGGCACTGGCTTGCTTCCAGGCACGTCAGGATCGATCAGCATGCTTAGCCGGGAACATTCCGCCCGCTCTTCGTAGCGAAGGGCGTGCAGCTCGCCAGTGAGGCTTGCTTGCGTACCATCAGCGTCGGCTTCATCGACAGCGTCCAAGTAGGCATCGATGGCGTCATGGTAAACGTCGCGGTCACAGGCGATCACCAACGGAACCATGGCTTGGTCTTCGTCGCGCCAACCGCGCCCACGGATCACCACAGCATCGTCACTGACAGCTATGACCGAGGCGGGGGAGATGTCGAAGTGTGGGATGACGCCGTCTGTGGTTTCCGTAGGTGTATCGTGGGTGACTTTGAGTATTGGTTTGCCGCCACCAAGGCTGAGGGAGATCTTCATGCTGATTGATACCGAAGTCGGTGGCCGGTTGGAACAGAAATAAAAACGCGGCCTCAACCTTTGGTGATTGGCTGAGGTCGAGTTCATATAAACGAATTAAGCCGCTTCGAAGTGAATGTGTTGGCCCTCGGGTAGTTGGCCGATACGCCTCAAAATAGGACTGCCGTACGTCTCGCCCCATTGCTCAACAAGCACATCAGGTGCTGTATTCGATGTCGCCACTACTTGGCCGTGGTTGTCGTATATCGCATTAACGATTTCGAAAAGTTTGTTGAGTTTATACTCGGAAGGCTTGAATTTGTCAAGCTCGTCGAACAAGACAAACGGTCGTTCGTCGTGGCGTTTAAATGATTGGGCCATTTCGAGCGAATACGATGGAGTTGGAGCGGCTTCGTTCATCGATTTACGAACCCACTCCTCCAACAGCGCTGGGACGTTCACCCGGACGACTGGACACTCAAGGGTGGCCCAATCGGCTTCGGCGTGCTCCCTCAACGCATGCTCAAATAGCGCAACGGCAAAGTGACTCTTGCTGGTACCGGCATCGCCCCAGAAAAGATAGCTCGATTTTGGATGCTCTCGCAGGTGCTTGATGACCACCGCCTGCCGCTCCAAAGACATCCTGGAGAGCGAAGACGGCACAACGGTGGCAGAGTTACTCCCCTGAACCGAGGCGGAACATTTTTCTCAATCTGCCGCCAGTACCGTTGAGCCACGGCACAAGGGCATTCGCAGGGAGTGTAGATGGTGATGTCACTCGTCTCACCATGCAGCAGCATTTTGAAAGTTTGACCGCCATGGCAAATTGGGCAATGAGCGCGACCGAGGCCCACCTCCTCTCTGAGTTTTTCCGGCAGAATGGGAACGGCTCCTCTCGTTACCCAGACGTTTTTCCGCGCGAACCGCCGCAATAAATTCAGGTCGGTACTCACATCGGTACTTGCCCTCCCAAGAGCGTAACCTGAACGTTGGTACGCGGAAGGCATCGATATCCTCAAGCATCCTATCGACCCAAATCTTTTCTTTGGGCCATTTCGCATTAACTGTTACTGTTGTGGTCATAGATTCCTTTAGACGTTGCTTCCCCAGGAGAAGTTTTTGGTTTGTTGATCGCCGGTGGACGCGGAACGGTTATGCAGAGATTGCCGGTGGCTTTTGGAACGAGCCATGAGACCGGCTTCTGGCTGACCTTTTTTACTTTTGTGTGGTGGAAGAACCGACAGAAATATTCCAACGGTTCGTAGGAACTGACCGATTTAGGTCCCCAGAAACTATCCGCAAAACTCCAGTCCAGGCAGACACTGTAAATCTTTCTCTGTATACGTTTTCAGCAGAACATCAAAAGCAGATCCCCAGGGCAGACAGATATGGGTGATGGCTGTCTTGTTTACCTTGAAGACCATAAAACAGATCTGCAAGCTTTTGTCCGGCAGGGCTGATCACTTGGCGTGGTGCTTGTTCTACAGTTTGACTACTGACGGTTCCTACAACAGGGTTGGGTACTCGGGTTCCCTTGTTCACGTGCCACACTTGTACGTTCTCCAGTTAGTTGAATTGAAATGAGCCACAGTCTCACTTGCTCGCTCACTCGGGTTTGCGTTCACTGTAATAGTTGATGGAGTAATTACTGCACTAATTGGTGGAGTAGTTCCTGATCTGATTGAGTAGGCCATCCTGTCCCCCCAAATCGACATTTTTGGCCGCACCGTCAGGACAAGGTGGCCGTTCCCAAAGGTCAGCATGACCGGACGATTGTGACACCTTGTCCGCACCGGTTGACACCTTGTCCGGGGTCGGGATGTCGTTACCATTCAGGTTGACATGTCCATCAAGCAAGAGTTGGTACTGATTGCTACTCTGACCAGGGGTGATTTTGAGATAGCGCTTTGCCGCTAGCTTTTTGATGCTCCGCCTAATAGTGCGCTCTGACAGCGAGGTGTCTGTAGCAATAGTCCCCAGCGACGGATAGCATGCCCCTACGTTATTTGCTCTTTTTGCAACCCCGATGAGGGTCAGTATTTCGGAGGGCATTATGCCCTCTTCCTTCATCACCGGGATCAAGTCCAAAACGCGGTGAACCATAATTTGATTGCAATATGCCAATTTGCCCTCATCCCCTTTAGGTACCGCCTAATGAGTGCCGGGAGACCGACAAATCAATCATGGGTTAATCCTGCAATCGAGCAGATAAATCCGTAAGCCACCACGAATGTCTGGGCTTAAACGCCGACTATTGCGGTATCTGTTCTATAGAGTGAATTCATCGACGATAAGGAAAAGCTGATCCTCACCGCTTGCGCCAGCCACCGTGACGGCCTGTCTGTCTACCAGATTCAGGCAAAAACAAAGATCTCATCGCAAACGCTCAATCCGTATCTCCGTACGATGTCCGAAGAGGGCTTGATTAAACGCGGGCCGGGAAAGAACTGGCTACTCGCTTCCGAACTCCATGAGGAGTTTGGCATCGATTCTGTAGGCACCAATTCTGTAGACATCGAGAGCGCCGAAGACGACATCACCGGCGATGATGAAGACGATGACAGTGTCGATGATGACGAAGAGTTAGATCGTATCATCGCCGCCAGCTCTGGCGACAGTGACGGCGACAGTGATGATGACGATGATGATGATGATGATGATGATGAAGCGGAAGAAGAAGCGCCCGATGTTTCCCCGGTAATCCGGCCACCATTCGATCCGCCCACGATAGCTATTCAAGAGCTGCTAGCCATCGAACCCGAACCACCCTTATTCGCCGCGATGGCCGGTGAACCGAAGCGGATCATGAAGACGGCATCCGCCGAACCTGTAGTAGTGGCAACCACGATGTCAGCCAAAACTCGCCAGCAAACTGGCGTTAAGCGGGCCAACGCCACCAGTCAATATCTTGGCGTGAGCTACAACGCACGCGCCAAACGATGGACGAGCCAAGGCAGCTTGGGCAACGGTCGCCGGATGCCGTGCCGCTCGTTCAAGACTGAAGTGGAAGCCGCGCAATACTACGACAGCCAGCAGCGTGAGTGCGGCTTGCCCAAAGCCCTCCTTAACTTTCCCGATGGAGTGAAGAAAAGCGTTTTAAGAGAAATCGCGCCGGAGCCACCAACGGTAAAGACCGGCGCATTCACACTTGACTTACCAGCGTTGATCCGCGCCGAAGTACAAAGAGCGCGGGCGTCGGGGTTCACGTCCATTACTCTCACCTGGGATCAGCTCGACGCGATACTTCGCCTTTAACTGAGTCGCTGAGAGACACAAAATAACACTTGCGAATTCCCACCCAGTCAGCGCACTATCTACTCAGAGCTGCGCTGGATTGGTGCTGATGATGAGTGTTCGGTCGTCGGACATCGCGGACGATGCTGGTAGATTATCTTCCGCGAATCCCCGAGAGACTTTTGTAGGCCATCGGACTGAAGTATAGTCGCACACGAAGCGCGACACGAGAAAGTAGATTCGACATGCAGACACCCAGCCAGATCGCCCGCCGCGCTGCAAAAAAAGCCGAGCTAGAGCACATGCAGCGCATGATTGCTGCCTATCGCGCCACCACCCGTGAAGCCGAGGTTGCATTTTTATGCGCGTCGATAATACGCATTGAAGCCAATAAGGCAGCCCATTACGCCGCCCTGCGTGAGGGCCACCAGTGTCCCAGTATCCTCATCGAGCTGCGTTATCGCGTTGACGACTCGACGCAAGTAGTTGGGGCGACATTCAGTGTGGGCGATCTGTACAGTATTGAGATTGCAGCGGATGATCCGCTGGTTGAATACGCTGAAACGCAATGGGCGGATGACTACGACGGGCTCGCCGAAGATCCAGAGCGCTGCGATTACTGGGTCGTTGGGGATTTCGTGGCCACCGATGTATGGGCATCGTTTTGATTTTGGAAATGTCCCCGATCAAGACTTTTCTGTAGCTAGTGGGTTGACGTTGGGCTTGCGGGTACTTTTTTGGACAACGCTCCGCCCGCCTCTACGTTGGTGATGTGAAAACGGGTTAAAGGAAACGGCCCGCTGGCGGGCCATTTCTTTATTTGATTAGAAGGGCATGCGCCAGAGGCTTCACACCGGCATCAATGGTGCATCCAAATAGTACGATCCTCCAAATAACCTTTCAATAGGTCTCGATGTTTACAGAATTCCTCTTTGCCATCACCCTCGATCCATCTCGCTAGAGCACCCTCAATGAATTCACCGAGCAGCCGTTGATCTACGTAGTCGTAATACTCATTCCTTTGTAGTTTCAGTCGAGTGTCGCGTCGTCGCCTTTCAATACTCCCTTCATACTTAACGCCGAATGCATCCTCATCCGCACCCCAGCTTGCGGTGAAGTCCCCCCTTAATATGCACCCGTTGAATCTAAACTCAAACTCAGCATCTACGTTAAAGCACATAGCAGAACGGGTGCCTGGACCGATACGTATTCTAATTGGCCCGATCAAAGTCTCAATGACGTGCTCATCTTTGCTATGGGTAGGCTCCGTCCACTCTGCAAGCCGTTGCAGTGCCGCGTCGTCAATCTTCAGGTTGTGGTGCGCCCATTCTGTAATGACATCGGCCAGTATGCCACCCAACATGTTCCGGTGTCGTGGTTCGGCCCAGCCGCCTTCGGCCTGTGCCCCACTGCCCTCGGATGAAGCGTATCGCACGCGAAGCTGTTTCTCGCTTCTGTCATAGCTGAACAACACGCGCGTCTTCCCAAACTGATTTGAGCCTTCTACTATCACGGACGCCTCGCCGTCCAAGCCTTTGATGGTCGCCTCCACCTTGATGTCACCAAGTAGTGAGTGGATCACGTGAGTGCCCAACGGTTGCTTTGAAGCTTCTATGGCGCGAAGCCTCTCCGCGAACATCCCCTCCTTGGTCCACCGCCCCTTCATCGCGGCTTGTTTCGCCTCCAGCTTTGCGTTGGTTCTCTTTTCGGTCCCGGTCTTGCCACGGGACAATCGCTCTTTCATCGCGGCCTGCGCCGCTTTCAGTTCAGGATTGGTTTTCTTCATTTCTCACCCGTGACCGCAGGTAAACTCAAATCTCTACGCATTTCTCCATACAACTGTTTCGCGGCTGCCTCTTGGTCGGCTAGCAGTTTATCCGCCGCGTCTTCATCCCTCTTTTGTTGATCGATTTGTTGCTTCGCTTGATCTAGTGCTTCGCGCAAATCCTTGTCCAGACTTGCCGGTGGTTTTAGATGACGTTCCCAATACTGGCTGCGAAGTTTTATAAGTTCGTCGAACTGCGCATACTCTTTACCATGCCCGCCCGAGGCCATGCTGGATAAAGAATCCCTCCACTCTCGATCCTTCCGCACATGGCCTTCTTGTAGCGCGTCAGACAGACTGACAAGCCTCTCGAAGTGAGCCAACACTGTGGCATCCCGTTGAGTTCGCACTTGAAGCCTAGCGTCACGATTGTACACACGAACATCATCTCTGCTGGCCGACTGATCAAGGGCCGCTGTCAGGCTGCGCTTCAGTTCCGCCGACAAATGATGCCACTGATAATATTCATAGCCAAAGGCCGCCGCGCCCGCTAGCGCCAGAAAGATCACACCGGCGATCAGTTTCTTTGTCATCGTCATTGTACCGACTCCGTGGATGGAGCGTCGATGGCAGGAATGGCTTCGTCGGCTGCTGCCGGTTCATCTTCCTCACCGGTATCGTCGTCCTCATCATCTGGAGCCATATCCAGCCCAGGAACCACGACCCAAAGTGGGACTTCAATACAGCTTACGAGTGGTGGCCGGAAGTGTACTTCGGCGTCTTCGTCGTCTCTAAATTCTGTGACCGCAAGGATTGAAGAAGAGGCACCTCCCATTGCAAGTTGGTTTAGCATGTTTTGGATCGGCGCAAGCTCACCAAGATCATCACCCTCTTCTTCATCTAGATCATTCATGTCTGCCTCGTCAGGATAGACGTTGCGCTCCAACGGCTTCCCGCCATCGGCAAAGAAGATTCGCAAGGGTGTTCTTTCTTCGGTCCCGATCCCACCGCGATAATCAAATTCCCACGCAAGCAAGAATCGAGGATTCAGACCGACACGAACGGCTTCCGAATCGAAAAAAACAAAACCGTCAGGATCGTTATCCTGTACTTTCGAAAACAGATGTGGGGACAACGCCTTCTTTGTGTTCTCGGAAATTGGCCACGCCTTGCTGAGCCCGCCCGCGAACCGACAGTCCATGTACCAGTCGTTGCCCGTGACATCGATGCCAGCCGCTCCCAAACCCTTCACATACTCCGGTTGCGTTGTGACCTTCTTAACGAAGTCCTCATGGCTCTCATGTGTCTTGTTGGCTTTCGCCAAAATCTTCTTGGTCTTTGGAAAAACCTCGTCCATCACCACACCGAGCGCCTTGCAGATGCGGACGGCTATGTCGAGACGCACTTCCTGGACGCCAGCTTCAATACGTTGTAGCTGTGATTGGTTTGTACCGGCAGCTTTGGCCAACGCCCGCTGAGAGAGTCCGATCTTTTCGCGAAGCGGTTTAATGTTGTTTTTGATTTTCGTCATTGACCTAAGTATGGGTCATGACTCGGATAAAGGTCAATGCCCCGCTCGGTGCTTAGGGGTTTAGGCTTACTTGGGATTCCGATACTGAAGTTTCATCACCGTGCATCGAGTGGACCGGATGAAATCGTGAAGCTCCGCTTCGATGAACATTGGGGCACCGGCTGGGCCGCCAGGACGATAGTGCGGAATAATCGGTTCGGAGCGGCTCGTGTGATCGTACACCCACTGTGGGTTCTTCCCTAACACTTGTGCGGCCCTCGCGACATCAACATAAACGCTCTTAAACTCTCTGCGTCCACCGACCCACGGTACTTTCTTCGGTCGCCCCCGCTTCTTCGGTGCCGACTTCTCAACCGCCAACCCCACCCCTTCACCACTCGCAATTTCCGCCACCGGCAACGCCGTCAGCCGATCAAGCAAGAGTGTTGATGCTTCGCGGATTAGCGCCAGCAACTCTTCGTCCGATTTTGTATTGAGGTCCACGACCCCATTCTCACCCGTGGCTGACTAACGCCGCCATGGCCCGAGCCGCGCCCGCTTTCCACCTCAAAACGAAACGCCCCGCCGCCTGTAAAAGGTTGCGGGGCGTTCTCTATTCAGAGGAAAGTCGAGGTCTAGTCGTCTTCATTCCAGATTTTTCTAGTTTGCACATTCAACTTCTCTTGGCGTTCCGGCATGAAGTGCGCGTAGGTAGTGGCGACAACTTTGTACGTGTCGCCGATCAGGTCTGCGATGTCTTCAAGTGAGGTGCCAACGTCAATAAGATCCTTGACGAACGTGTGCCGCCACTGATGACTGTGCGCGATTTCGTAAACAACTTTACCTTTGGCGTCCCTCTTCACTGGCCGCGTCCTCACTTCAACGTTGTCGATGACCTTCACGAGAAAAGGTGCCTTCTTGTCCTTCATCGGAATTGGCTGGCCGTCCTTACCTTTTATCAGCACGCCAGACTTTCGGTAAATTGGGCGGAGCCTTCGACGCATGTTGCCAGTCGCCGTTTGATGGTTTGAGCCATCTTTCTTCCTGTTCCAAAACCAGTAGCCACCTTCTAACACCGGCAAAGCGTTCAGCCGTTCAACCAGCTTCGGCGGTAATTCGACACCTACCTGAGCACCAGTCTTGGTACGGTACGTCTTCAGAAAATTACCTGTCAGCTTCTCGGGCTTTAACTGAATTGCTCCTTCTATGGCTAAACCCG
Source organism: Bryobacterales bacterium (assembly GCA_963840845.1). GTDB lineage: Bacteria > Acidobacteriota > Terriglobia > Bryobacterales > Bryobacteraceae > Bog-105. The sequence goes on along the minus strand of CAWJBS010000113.1, from coordinate 81,287 downwards.
AACGCCAGAGCACCCGCATGAAGGTTCGCATAAACTCGTTTTTACCGCAGGCTGCTAGGATCACGGTGACTTCCTCTCCGGTCAGTGCCGTTACCGGTAAATCATCAACCGCATCTTTCTCCCGATTGAACCCCTTTATTTTCGCGGTGGGGTTCACGTCAATCCACCCCGCGTCCTCCGCGTACTGAAAGAACTGCTTGGCTCGCTCCCACTGCTTCGTTTTGGTTTTGTACCCAAGGACCCACTGACCCCGCCATTCCTTAATGTGCTCGCTTGTGAGTTGGTTCAGCGTCTTGATGCCGTTGGCTTTGGTGTACATGATCAGGGTGGGACTGAATCGCTTTGCGTCTCTCACTCTATCGAGGAATTTGTGAAAGCTCTTCAACGTCACTAGGGATACGCCGCGCAACAGTTCATCTGTGAAGTACTGTTTCATCGTCTCTTCCACGGAGGGCTTCGGCTTAGCAACCGCGCCTACGCCGTTCAATTTGTCGATGTTCGCGCGGTAGTCCGCCAACTTACTTGAGGCGTCTTCCAAATCGTTCGTACGCAGCGTATCGCGGATTCTGTGGCGGTTCCCGAACTCATCCAGACCGATACCAAACAAGCGATAAGGGCATTTCTTTTTCGAGGCTGAAGGGCACTCGGGCAGCTTTTCTTTAAACGAAGAGCAGGTTTTCAGGTGTCTGCGCTGGATATCGAGCGTAACGATCTTGACGATCTTCACAGGGGGCATGCTTAAATTGGACCACAAATTAAGGCACGCCCGAGGCACACGATGTTTTTCTAGTTTGTGTACCTTTGCAAGTTGTTGATTCTAAACCAAATACCTGTAAGGTTTTTGGTGGGTCGGGCGGGACTCGAACCCGCGACCACCGCATTAAAAGTGCGATGCTCTACCAACTGAGCTACCGACCCCTGTTGATCAGACAACTCTTTCTAGATTAACATTGTGCCGCAAGCATTCGCTTCGCAACCGCCAGCGCTTCTTCACGCGAGTGAATTTCACCGTCCAACTGCGCCGTTTCCACCGCCTCCAAGGCGCGGCCGAAGTTCGGTCCTGGCGAATAACCCGCCGCAATCAGATCGCGTCCGGAAAGCAAACGCGGCGGATGAAGCGTCTCCGCACCAAACTCCGCCAGCTTTTGCCGGACAAATTCGTAAGATTCCATTTTGCCGTTGCTCGCCAGGCAATCCAAGCGATGCAATGCCAAGTGCTCATCGAACCGTTCCATGCGTAAAAAACGCTTCAGCGTGCTGCTCCGCATTTTCTGCACATCTTTAAACTTCATATGGTTCGCCACCAAGGCGGTCACATGCTCAATTTCCTCGTTCGAAAAACGCAGTTTGCCGAGCAAGTCGCGAGCCATCACCGCACCCAGTTCCGCGTGTCCATCGAAACGGATGCGGTCGGCCATTCTGAACGTGGGTGGCTTACCCACGTCGTGCAACAAAACACCCATGGCCAACGATGGCGTAGCGCGTCCCATCTTTTCGAACATGAGCAGCACGTGGGTCCAAACATCTCCTTCCGGATGATATTCCGGCGGTTGCTCCACCCCTTGAAAGGCTTTCACTTCGGGCAACAGGTGCGCCAAAAGTCCTAATTCGTCAAGCAACGCCAAACCACGCCGACCGCCGCCTTCGCTCAGAATACGCAACAGCTCGTCGCGCACTCGCTCGGCCGAAACCGTCTTCACCTGCTCCGCTTGGCCGCGAATGGCAGTGAGGGTTTGCGGCTCAATTTCGAAACCCAGACGCGCGGCAAAGCGCACGCCTCGCAGCATCCGCAAATGATCTTCGCTGAAACTGCGCTCCGGATCGCCTATCGCCCGAATCGTTTTATTCGCCAGATCGGAGCGACCGCCCACGGCATCAATAATCTCGCCGGTCAGCGGATCTTCCATCAGCCCGTTGATCGTGAAATCGCGCCGCTGCGCATCCAACGCCGGGTCACTCTCGAAGTGAACTTCGTCAGGACGCCTAGCATCGGTATACTCACCCTCGCTGCGGAACGTCGCCACCTCCACTTGCGCCGCGCCTTGTTTGATCAGAACCACGCCAAAATGTGCGCCAACTAGAAGCGCGCTTGGGAAATACTCCGCGATTTGCGCGGGCGTCGCATCGGTGGAGATATCAAAATCTTTGGGCTCGACACCCAGCAGACGATCGCGCACACAACCGCCCACCAGATACGCCTTATGCGTGCGGTTGCGCAACTCGCCGATCAGTTCAACGGCTAGTTTCAAGCTTTCGGCTGAATCGGACACTCGGTAGCTTTATTCGGGAATATCTTCGGCTGCGGCCGCCCCTGCGCTTGGGGGGACAGTACCATTCTGCTCAGCCAACGCCTGCGCTGCGGCCTTGGCTTCTTCTTCCAGCTTCTTCAACTCTTTTTTAGTAGGCGGCGCCTGCTCGTGACGATAATCGTGATCGTGATAGCAAGTCCGACAGCGCACTTTCGCCGCTTCGCTCCCAACGAGCGAGACGATGGCGTGATTGGTGAGGCGGCGACACTTGATGCAGTAGTCGTCGATGATGTCACCTAATCGTTTTTCTCCCAACATAAATAAGTCCCGACTAGGGGAGTATAACAGGATTCCCGCCACGATTTCTCGTTTCACGTTTCCGATTTTGCAGTTTGCTAAACTCTAATTTTCGACGTCCTACGGCCAGGTAGCTCAGTCGGTAGAGCGCAGCCCTGAAAAGGCTGGCGTCGGCGGTTCGATTCCGTCCCTGGCCACCATCAATCTCACGCGTTCGCTCCATGAAGGCATGTGGTTTCTCAACAGATTAGTCGTTGTTCTCCTCTTACTGGCGTTTGCCGCCAATGCCGAATGCGCCGTCGTTTGCTTTTCTTCCTTGCCTGCTCATTCTTGTTGCCGGCATCAAAAGCCCCACTGCCCGAATCAGGTTTCTGTTTCGACTTATGTAGCAATTAAAAGCGTCACGCCGCCCCTCTTCGTGGCGCAGGCAACCGAGGCTTTTTTCGCTCCGGTGCTGATGCAACTCAGCCGCGCAACCGCGGTCTCTGACGGACCGCCAGACCTACCTAAACCTCCCACTATCCGCAGAATCTGACATAGGGCGCTCGCGGCCCTCGCTTCCATTTGTTTGTCGTTTCAGGTGGACTATGTCTATTCACATCCGCACTCTTTTTGGTTTTGGAGTTTTGGCGTGCGCGGCCTTCGCGCAAGACGATGCCATGAGCAGCATGAACAGCGCCGGCATGTCGTTAATGGAAGAAGCATCCGGCAGCAGCATGAACCCTATGGGGTCCACGCAACCGAGCATGCTGATGACGCACGGCTTGGGCTGGAACTGGATGTTCATGGGAGAAGCGTTCGTTGTCGATACGCAGCAAGCTGCGCCGCGCGGGCATGACAAGCTGTTTTCCACAAACTGGCTCATGACGGGCGCCGAACATCATGTGGGCCAAGGAAGTGTCATGGTCCGTCTGATGCTGTCATTGGAACCGGCCACGATTACCGATCGCCGCTATCCGGAACTGTTTCAAACCGGCGAGACTGCCTACGGCATTCCGCTAGTAGACGCACAACATCCGCACAACTTCATTATGGGTTTGAGCGTGACGTACGCTCACCCGTTGGGACAGTCCGGCCTTTGGGAGATTTACTACGCGCCGGTGGGCGATCCCGCGCTGGGGCCGGTCGCCTTTCCTCATCGCGCCTCCGCGGTTGAATTACCGCAGGCTCCGATTGGACACCACTGGGAAGACTCCACTCATATCGCCTATAACGTGGCCACCACCGCATTTACCTACAAGAAACTGCGCTGGGAGGCGAGCGGGTTTCACGGCACAGAGCCCGGTGAGAATCGCTGGATCATCACGTACGGCCCGATGGATTCGTGGGCGACTCGGTTGTCCCTTCTGCCCAATAGCCACTGGCTGGCGCAAGTTTCGGTAGGGAGAATTACCCATCCGGAAGCAAGCTCCCATGGTGATGTTGTCCGCGCGACGGCTTCGCTCCACTATACGAAGGCCGTGCGTGGAGGCGACTGGTCTTCGAGCCTGATCTGGGGCCGCAATCACTACACCGATAGCAAGCAGAACGGCGACGCTTACACGCTCGAATCGGTGTTACCGGTGAGCCGCAGGAATGTCTTGACGGGTCGGGCCGAAGTGGTTGATAAGGACGAACTGTTCACGACTGTACCGGCACTCGATGGGCGGGCATTTCGCATTGGCGCTTACACGTTGGGCTATACACGGGAATTGGGTACGGCGTTGAAAGTTGTCGATACCGCTGTAGGGGCGAACGGAACGTTGTACTCATTGCCTGACAGCATCAAGGCGTATTACGGAGACAGGCCATGGGGCGTGGATGTGTTTCTACGGCTGCGATTGAAGCAGGCGCATTGACATCAACGTCGCCTGAAGGGCGGCAAGACGCGACGCCACCAAGGCTGCCGCGGGTGACGGATGCCATCAATGAGCGCCTGCCCGGCGAAAATGGCTTCGGCGCAGAGCGGGCATTCAAAGTAATGGGCTTCAAAACGTATGCGCTCGTTTTCGCTCAGGAGATTCAATAGGTAGTCTTCTACCGCGTTTGATTCTTCGGCCTCCTCGTGGGACATCGGTGCAGTGTCATCGTTCATAGGAACATCTGGCGAGGTCTCCTGGTCGCATAGTGCTGTGATTGTACACATCGTTGCAGCGCGGCACGAAATAAAGGCTGTGAGAGGCTAGAAGAACTCATGGGGCTCACCTCACATCAGTATCGGGAATTACCAGATCACCTGGTTGGCCGGAGTGGTTTGCGGCGGCACGCGGGCGTGTTTCATCTGTGGGCGTTGGGCGTGGGCGCGGTGATCTCCGGTGATTTTTTCGGCTGGAACCTGGGCCTGGTGGCCGGTGGCTTTGGCGGCTTGATGATGGCGCTGGGCGTGATGACACTGCTCTACATTTGTTTGTGCTCGAGCATTGCCGAAATGTCGCCGGCCTTGCCGCACGCAGGCGGGGCATATTCATTCGCCCGTACTTCTTTGGGGCCTTGGTGCGGCTATATTACGGGGCTGGCCGAAAACATGGAATATATTTTTACGCCAGCGGTGATCGTCGTCGGCATCGGCGGCTACTTGGGTGCGGTTTTTCATACTCCTACCAGTTGGGCACCGCTGTGGTGGCTGGTCTGTTATGTTGTCTTTGCCGGACTCAACATTGTGGGCGTGGAAACGTCGTTCCGGGTGTCGGCCACGGTGTGCGTTTGCGCGCTGGCCATTCTTTCGATTTTTGCTATCGGGGCTGCTCCACACTTCGACCTGCATAAATGGGCGTTGGAAGGAGGCAGTTGGTTACCGCAGGGTAAAGCAGGAATCTTCGCGGCGCTGCCGTTTGCGCTTTGGGTTTATTTAGGAATCGAACAGATGCCCTTGGCGGCCGAAGAGGCGCACGAACCCGCCGAGACGATGCCCAAAGGTATCTTCTGGGCGCTGGCGACGCTGATCATCTTCGCTTTTGCCGTGCTGGCTCTCAACGCGGGTATGTCGCCCGGCGCAAAGGCGGTGGGCGTTTCCACTGAACCACTGTTCTTAGGATTCCGCACGATCTTTGGAGCGGGCTTGCGGAGTACGGCGCTGGCGTTGTTTGCTTGCACGGGATTGATCGCCAGTTTTCACGCCATTATCTACGCGTATGGCCGGCAGATTTATTCGCTGGCACGCGCAGGTTATTTTCCTCCTTGGTTGTCAGTGACGCATAAGACGCGTGAAACGCCTTACCGGGCGCTGATTGTCGGCTCAATCATCGGCTATGCGACGGCACTGGGTATCTTCTTGTTACCGCAACAGAGTCCGGTAGCGGGCGTACTGCTGAACATGGCAGTGTTCGGCGCGGTGATCGCTTACGTGTTTCAGATGCTCTCGTTCATAGCGCTACGGGTGAAGCATCCCGATATCAACCGGCCGTTTCGCAGTCCGTTAGGCGTGGTGGGCGCGGGCGTTGCGGCGGTCATTGCGATGATCACGCTGGTGGCGCTGTTCGTGAATCAGGACGACCGGCCTGGCGCGTATGGAGCGCTGGTTTGGTTCATCCTTGGATTGCTCTATTTCGCGCTCTATTCAAGGAAGCGGCTGATCCTTTCACCGGAAGAAGAATTTGCCGTTAGTCATCAAGCCGGCACGGCGACGAACTGATAACCTACACCGCGCACAGTCAGCAGGTGCTTTGGCACTTTCGGATCGTCTTCCAGATAGCGCCGGAGACGCACAATGAAATTGTCGATGGGCCGCGTGTCGGTATCTTCCTGCAAGCTCCAAACTTTTTGCAGCATGCTTTTGCGCGACACCGGTTTGCCTTCGTGCTCAATCATGAAGCGGAGGAGGTTGGTCTCCATTAAGGTGAGGCGAAAAACCTGATCGCGCACCCAAAGTTCCAGCGAATCGAAATTCACCGATTTATCGCTCGCCGCGCCGAAAGTGAACACTTCATCGGCCTTACGCGGAGCGGCAGCGGGCGCGGCGGTAGGCTGCAGCCAGTTGCGGCGACGCAATAAGCCACGAATGCGAGCAATCAAAATCGCTAAATCGAACGGTTTAGTGAGGTAATCATCGGCGCCCGCTTCGAAACCTTTCAGAACGTCGTCTGAATGGCCGCGCGCAGTAAGCATAAGCGTGGGTACAAGCAAGCCACCCTGACGCATTTCGGTCATCACGCCGAAGCCGTCTTTGCCCGGCAGCATGACGTCTAAGATCATGACGTCGAAGGCGGGCTCCTGGTTCAACCTTTCCAAGGCCGATTCGCCTGTATCCACCGTCTCGACTTGATAACCCTCGGCTTCAAGATTAAAGCGCAGCCCTTCGGCCAAATGCGCTTCGTCTTCCACCACTAGAACGCGACTCATTTCGTATCCGATACCGGCAATTGAATCACAAACGTACTACCCTTCCCTATGCCCTGACTTTCGACCCAGACCTTGCCGCCGTGGCGCTTGGCGACGGTGCGAACGATGAACAAACCGAGGCCGGTGCCCTTCTGACGGGCCGTGAGCGGACCGGGCACGCGATAAAAACGTTTGAACACACGCTTCATTTCGTCTCTGGCGATACCGACGCCGTGATCTTTTACGCGAATGTCCACAGCTTTACCAAGGATGTTCGCGGTTTTAACTACCACTTCGACATGCGGCCTTGAATATTTGACGGCGTTGTCAATTAGATTCGCAACGGCTGATTGGATTTCGTCAGCATCACCATCAACGGTAAAATTGCCACCCGGTTCAAAGAGCAGAGCGTCATGCGGAAGGCTATGCAGCGTGCGCGCGCGCTCGACGCAGGCATCCAGGAGCGGGTTGAGTTCGATAGGCGTGACGCTCAAGATCGGGTGAGCTGCGCCGAGGCGGCCGGTGCGCAGGACCTGTTCGATCGTGTGCAGCAGACGGTCACTATCGTCCAGCATAATTCGATAGAACTCTTCGCGCTTTTTATCGTCAACAGAGCGAGTTAAGAGCGTTTCCAAATAGAGGCGGATGGAGGCAACCGGGGTTTTGAGCTCGTGCGTCACGGCATTGATAAAGGCGTCGTGCTGTTCGTTACGGCGAATTTCGCGTACCAGAAAGATGGTGTTCAAAACGACGCCCGCGATGATAATGGCCAGAAGCAGGATGCCGAGGATGAGCAGAATCCCGCTACGCCAGTGGAGTTGAACCCAACCTATATAAAGCAGCAGGATGATGGTGATCAATCCTGCGCCTAACGCGATAAAGAAGGCGACCGTTTTCTGGCGGCCTGTGACACCCATAGTTTGAGCTTATCGCTTGTTACGATTGAGACTGACCAAACTTTCAGAATGCCCCTTCGCTTTTTCAACACTTTAACGCAGGAACTGGAGCCGTTCCAGCCGCTCAAAGACAATACGGTGCGTATGTATACGTGCGGGCCGACTGTCTACAACTACGTGCATATCGGCAACTTCCGCACGTTTACGTTCCAGGACTTGCTGCGCCGATGGCTGAAATATCGCGGCTATGCGTTGGACCACGTGATGAACGTAACGGATGTGGAAGACAAGATCATCTTGAACGCCGCCAAAGAGCACAAGACGATTGAGGACTACACACACGTTTATACGAAGGCATTCTTTGAGGACGCTGCCGCTTTGCGTCTGGAGCAGCCGGAGCATGTAACGGCGGCGACGAAACACATTCCGGAAATGGTGCAGGCGATTGAGAAGCTGGCGGCCAAGGGCTACACCTATACCAACGACGGCTCGACTTATTTTCGGATTGCGAATTTTCCCGATTACGGCAAGCTTTCGCATAACGATTTTGCGGGCATCCGGGCGGGCGCGCGAGTGGACCAGGACGAATACGATAAGGCCGATGCGCGCGACTTCGTGCTGTGGAAAGGGCGCAAAGGCGATGAACCTTTTTGGCCGGCGCCGTTCGGCGATGGACGGCCGGGCTGGCACATTGAGTGCTCCGCGATGGCGATGGCCTATCTGGGCGAGACGCTGGATATTCACGCGGGCGGCGTAGACTTAGTGTTCCCGCACCACGAGAATGAGATTGCTCAATCGGAAGGCATCACCGGCAAACCGTTTGCACGGTTCTGGCTGCATTCGGAGCATCTGCATATTGAGTCGCAGAAGATGTCGAAATCGTTGGGCAACTTCTACACGCTGCGCGATTTGCTGGGCATGGGCTATTTGCCGGAGGTGATTCGGTATCTGCTGGCGTCGGTGCCTTATCGCAAGAAGCTGAACTTTACCTTTGATGGGCTGAAGGCGGCGGCGAAGAGTATTGAGCGGTTGCGCGATTTTGAGGCGCGGGTTACGTCGGCCAAGTTACCGGCGGGTAAGAATGAGGCAATTGCGGAACGTTCGGCGGCGGCGGTGCGGCAGTTTGAGGAATCGCTGGACGACGATCTGAATACAGCCGAAGGGCTGGCGGCGATTTTTGAATACGTACGGGCGATGAACACGGCGCTGGACGACAACCAGTTTCAGGAAGACAACCGCTGGGACGCAGCGAAAGTGCTGGAAGTGTTCGATACGGTGTTCGACGTGCTGAAGCCTTCCGCGCCGGCAACGGCGAAGGAAGACGGACTGAGCGACGCGGACATCGATGCGCTGATTGCGGAACGGAACGATGCGAAGAAAACGAAGAACTTTAAGCGCTCGGATGAGATTCGCAATCTGCTTTTAGAGAAAGGTATTTTGTTGGAGGACACCAAGGACGGTGTTCGCTGGAAACGAAAATGAAGTTTGAATCACAAGTAGTACATGCCGGCGACCGGAAGCGGAAGCAATCCGGGGCGGTTCCTTCCACCACGCCGATTCACCTGGCGTCCACTTACTTCTACGACACGGCAGAGCGGTTGGATCGTATTTTGGGGCACGAAGAAGAAGGGCCGAGTTACTCGCGGTATGAAAACCCGACGAACACGGCGCTGGAAGAACTGGTGACAACGCTCGAAAACGGGCATGGGACATTGGCCACCTGTACCGGCATGACCGCGCTGCAGATCGCGTTTCAAGCGGCGCTCATTGACCGACCTCATTCTATTCTAAGTTCGTCATCGATCTACGGGGCGACGATCAAACTGCTGGACCAGGTGATGGAGCCGTTCGGTGTGACCGTGCGGTATGTGGACATGTGCGATCTGGCGGCGGTGGAAAAGGCGATTGCCGCCGAGAAGCCGGGTTGCGTGTTTCTGGAGAGCATTTCGAATCCGATCTTGCGGGTGGCGGATATTCCGAAGATTGCAGCGATGGCGAAAGCGGCAGGGGCGGCGGTGGTGGTGGATAGTACGTTTGCCTGTCCGATGCTGATGAAGCCGCTCGATTTGGGCGCAAATATTGTGGTGCATAGCGCGACCAAGTATCTGGCCGGGCACGGCGACGTGTTGGGCGGAGTGGTCGTAAGCGATGCCGACAACCATGAGAACGTGCGCATGCTTTCGCGCATTGCCGGAGGAACGCTAGGGCCGTTTGAAAGTTACCTGACCATGCGCGGGATTAAGACGCTGGCTCTGCGGTACGAACGGCAGTGCCAGAATGCGCGGAAGCTGGCGGAGTGTTTGGAGAAACACCCGGCGGTAGAACGTGTTTATTACTGCGCGGACCCGAAGCATCCGGACACGGCGACGATCAAGCAGTTGTTTGCGCCGGACCTGTTTGGTGCGATTCTTTCGTTTGAGATTCAGGGCGCGGATAAAGCCGGGGTGCTGCATTTTATGAACCGGCTGAAGATGATTGTGCCGGGGACGTCGCTGGGGGATGTGCATACTCTGCTGTTGTATCCGACGATGGCTTCGCATCGGGATATTGCGCCAAAGCAACGGGAGCGCATGGGCATTAAAGAGAATTTGGTGCGAGTGAGTACGGGGATCGAAGCGGTGGAGGATATTTACGCGGATTTGGACGCGGCGTTGAGGAGTTAAGGAAGGCGGACCGGAGGTCCCGCCGCAGGCCTGGAGGCCTGCCCCACTATGTTTGCGCATCAGCGAAAGAAAATACAGTTACTGTTTGCAGTGGCGGATGCGTTGCTCACGGTGGGCGCGTTTGAAGCGGCCTACGCAGCGCGCCAGCAACTGACGTTTCAACGGACTTTTTTTCTTGAACTGAATACGCACATCCTTTTGATTGCGGTTTGCGTGGTCACCTGGGTAGCGCTGGGCGCGTTTCAAAGGGTTTACGAGTACCTGGATTCGGCCACCACGAGGCGGCTGCTGCCGGGGACGTTTCGACAGGCGTTAATTGGCACCGTAGTGGTGGTGCTGGTGCAGTATCTACTGCGACTGGATTTGAGCCGGAGTTTCTTATTCCTCTTTTTCTCGTTTAATTTATTGCTGTTATTAGTGGCGCGTTTGACGATGCCTAAAGTCATTGGCGCGTTTCAGCGTGACTTCGGCAAGCCGTATCATTTGGTGCTGGTAGGCAGTAGCAGCAAAACGACGGCGCTGGCTGAACGGCTGCGGGAAGGATCTCCTTTCCGGCTCGAGATTGTGGCGACCTTGACGGAGGGCGACTGCGTGGCAGAGTTGCCTAAGTTGATTGCGGAGAAGGTGGTGGATGAAGTCATCTTCGATGTGGACAGCGGCAACTTAGCCGCGCTCGAAGAGACGTTTTTGGCGTGCGATGAAGAAGGCGTGCGGACGCGAGTGGCGATTGATTTCTTTCCACATGTGAACAGCGAGATTACGCTGGACCGGGTGGGCGGAGCGCCGCTGCTGACGTTTTCGGCAGCGCCCTTGGATGACTTACGGCTGCTGTTCAAGCGATTTTTCGATATTGTCTTCTCTGCCCTGACGCTGATTATTCTTTCGCCGGTGCTGCTGTTAGTGGCATTGCTCATTAAGATGAGTTCGCCGGGACCGGTGATTTTCAGACAGGACCGCTGCGGTTTGAATGGACGGCGATTCACGTTATATAAGTTCCGGTCGATGGTTGAGAATGCGCAGGAACTGCGACCGCAATTGGAGCATTTGAACGAGCGCGAAGTGGCGTTTAAGATTGCGCGCGATCCGCGAATTACGCCGTTGGGGCGCTGGCTGCGTAAGTTTTCGATTGACGAATTTCCTCAGTTCTTCAACGTGCTGCGCGGCGATATGTCGATTGTGGGGCCGAGGCCACCGTTGCCGGATGAAGTTGACCAATATGAGAGATGGCAAAGGCGGCGGCTGCGGATGAGGCCGGGATTGACGTGCCTTTGGGCCGTGGCCGGGCGCGACCGCATCGATTTCAACGCGTGGATGCGGATGGACATTTCTTATATTGAGAACTGGTCGTTGCAACTCGACTGGTCGATCATTTTGAAGACGATCCCGCAGGTGCTGGCTGGCCGCGGGGCACACTGAAGATAGGCACTGAATGCAACTTGTCCCGACGAACGAAGAAGTGATTGCGCTGCTACGCGAAACCGGCGCACTGCGCGATGGCCATTTTGAATATCCGAATGGCATGCACGCGAATGAGTATCTGCAAGTGGCGCTGGCGTTTCGCTACTACCAGCACGCGAAAGTGTTGAGCGTGGGATTGAGCCGGCGGCTGCGGGCCGATCCAGAGATTCGGGCGATGATCAAAGAGCTTTCGATTGTTTGCCCGAATAATACGGCGGGGCTGCCGATTGGGTATGGCGTGGCGGAAGCGCTGCGGGTGCATCAGACTTACTGGGCGGAGAAAGATTCAGAGACGGAGCCGATGCGGTTCCGGCAGTTTTTGGAACCGCACAAAGGCGAGAAGGTACTGCTGGTGGATGACGTTTTGCGCAGCGGCAAACGCTTTACGGAACTGCGGGCGTTACTGGAATCGAAGGGCGCCAAGGTTGTGGGGTTGGCGGTGGCGGTGTATCAACCGAATCCGACCATTGCGGATTTTGGAAATTTGCCGCTGTTTTACTTGGCGAAGATGGACGCCATGTACTACAAGGATTCGAGTTCTTGCGAGTTGTGCAGGAAGGGTGTGCCAGTGGAGAAGGTTTGGGGGTAGTGGGCTAGCTGCGCTCCGGAGCGCAAATGGACGATTGCGCACTGATCCCACCACCAGCGGAAAACATATTCGGTTGTCGAAGATCTGTGGGCCAACAGCTTCGAACACCTTGCGGCGAAGAAGCGAAAGCGCCGGGATTGACTGACTAACAACGCTTACGCGGCCGCTGATTGGCTTTGCGGCATCAACGAAATGGCTTCACGCAACAGATTGTTCTTCATGGCGGGGGTTAAACGGGCCATGTACTGGGCGAAACGGGTCGTTGAAAAAACAAAGCCTAGCTCTTCGAGATTGAAGGGCTGCTTTTTGGCGCCAGCGACGAGCGAGAGTTGGGCGGCTTGTTTGAGTTGTTCCTCTTCCTTGGCTTTGCGGGTGGCTTGGAGTTCGCGCAGTTCCTTCATTTCGCGTTCGCGGCGGCGGACGAGGCGGCTTTCCTGCAAGGCCAAGTTGCGGAAATCCTTTTCGGCGCAGAGGCGGATTTGCATTTCGAGAGTGGCGTTTGGGGTGGCCAGAGTGCGGGCGGCGTCTTCGGTGCCGAGTTGGTTGTAGCCGTTTTCGATGAGGGCGTATTCGAGGCCGGGGATGCGTTCGAGACGCCAGCAGGTATCCACTAGCGATTGGACGAGGCCGCGTTCGATGACGCCGACGGGTTGGAATTCCTCTACGTAGTCGTCGAGTAATTGCTGATAGGCATCGACGTCGTCGAAAGGTAGTAACACGGTGCGGCCGGTTAACGCGGTTTTGACGGCGTTTTGGGCGACTTTGGCTTTTCCTGCGGTAGTTTTGGGACCCGTGCTGGCTTGGGCGCTTTTGCGATTGGCTTCGAGGCGGGCTTCGGAGAGGGGTGGTTTGGGAACGCCGGGAGGGGTGGTATGGGCGGTGACGGGTGAATCGAAGTCGTCGTTATCGGACCAGGTTTTGCAGGGGATGCAATCGGGGTCGCCGCAGAAGATGCCGTTTTCGGGTTCGCAGGGGCCGGGGTGGTTAAACATGGCGTCGAGGTAGGGGTCGATTTTGGGGATGGCGGGGTCGGCCTTGGTGGTGGGGTTGTTGTTGTTCACGGAGCCGGCTTTGCGTTCGGCTTTGCGGGCGGCGTGCGCGGCGGCACGGCGTTCTTTGCGGGTCATCATATAACTCGGTTTCATTTTGCTTTTTTCCTTTTTGGGCAATAAAAAAGGCCCGCGGCAGAGGGTGAGCTCTGGCGGACCTGATTGAAGTTAGCATGGGGACCCCGGGGTTTCGTGCCTCGGATATCGATACTCAGTGAAAAAAGGGCGGTAAGTGGTTGATAAGAAGGGGAATAAAAAATCGACGATTTTTGGCGAGAGCTGTGACTCGGATTTCGGGAAGGGACGATTTTGGGGAGGGGGACTGTAAGATGTTGGATTTGAATGGGTTATGGGAGGAGTTTGGGAAGGGTGTTTGTTGAGGTGAGGTTTCGCTTACTTAAAGGCGCATAACGGTGTCTGCGCGTAACGGTGTCTGACCCCTTTGGGGTGGATTCCCAATGGTGTCTGTCCCGGTTGGGACCGGTTGGGACGGTTGGGACCCGGTTGGGACCGCGCATTAGAAGGGGGAAGCTGATGCCTATTGCGGAGACATGGTGGCTGGCACCGAATTCGGGGGCCTTTGTTTGCGACGCGGATAGTAGGGAATTCGGGAATTACGGTGGCCGTCACGGAACTGAGGACGAGCGAAAATCGGAATCCGAATAGGGGATTCTGCTGCCTAATGGAGGAGACATGGTGGCTGGCACCGAATTTGGGGGCCTTTGTTTGCAACGCGGATAGTTGGCATTGGGGAATTATGGTTGGAGGGGCACGGGATTGACGACGGGATTGAATGGGCCGCGCTTGGTGAGGGCGCGACCCGTGGGGTTGCGTTAACTGCGATTGGTTTTTGGGCCTAGCGGCTTCACTCCTTTCCTGGCGAACGCCACGAAGCACAGTCCCGCGCCGAACAGGAGGTATTCGCTCGGTTCAGGGGCCGGTGAGAATGCGGTGATTGTTACAGCTCCGGACACCTGCTGGGTCGAGAGGTAGTCGGTGAATGCGTCGAAGTTAGTAGCGAACGGGCTGACCGAATAGACATCGTAGTAAAGAGTGAGCGTTCCGTCGACGGTGGTTCCGGGAGTAACATCACTGCCGAACGCGTACTCCCCGGCGCCGAGGAGAGCGTTGGCGTTGAAGCTCTGTTGAAAGGTCGCATTCGGGGCGACCACTAACAGACTGCTCTGCAAGCCGATAAGGTCTGTGTAAGAGCCGTCGGTTCCGGCTGGTTGGTCGAAGGTAGTTTGATCGAGGACAGCGTAGCCGCTGCCGTCGTTGACAAATAGTAAGCCAAAACCGCCGACGCCACCAATCGGGGAGGCCACGCTTGCTGGGGTGAATGTGATGGTGGCTGCCTGAGAGGCCGCCACCAATGATAATGCGAGAACAACAAATTGAGTTAGTTTTTTCATAAGAGTTTCCTTTGCTTTATGGAAAGAATTTGGGAAGGGTGGTTACGATGGCGACGGGATAGCTCACGCCGTCGCTGAGGACCACCGTTGCACTGGCGCTGATGGTGGCGGTGAATTGAGCGAGACCGCTTCCACAGCCCGAAAAATCTGTGGTCAGTGACCCCGTGAAATTGGGATCTGTTCCCGTCATCAGAGAAGGAAAGGGCGTTTGGACGACCGGCGGAGTTGTACAGGCGGGGCCACCGGTCTGAAGGAGCGTCATGGAATTCACGTTCATGGCGGAGGCGGTGCCGGTCTGGTCAACAATTTGCAGTGTCCAGACGCGCGCGTTGGCCAGTCCTGTTTTGTTGGTAACCTGCACGACTGCTGAGATACCGCCGGGGCCATTGCCGCCGGTGGGTCCGGGCGTATTTTCTAACTGAAGATGGGCGGCTGTTGAACACGCCGGGGCGGTGGGGTCCACGGCGGGACTAACGATTTGGGCGGTTAATTGATAGCTGGCGCGTACAGCGCCGTTTGCTATTAGGTTCACGGTCGCCTTGCCACCGCTATCGGTGACGGCGTTGATCGTGGTCGGGAATGTGCCGGGTGCGCTTAACTGGATAGTTGCGTTGGGAATAGGAACACCGTTCGTATCCGTAACGGTAAACGCTACTGGATCGGGGAAGACGGAGTTTACGGGCGTAGATTGCTGAAATAGGGTGGGATACGAATTGTTGCATGTGTAGGTGCCGGCGATCGTCCCGCCAGCGCTGATTGTCAGGGACGCTGGAGGGCCAGGCGGCTTGGTTGCGACGGGGATGGGTGAGGTGGATGGAGGGTTGGGATTGGAGGGAACGCCGGCGATATTGGCGGTATTGAATGGAAGACCGGACAAGGAGTACGACAAGCCCTCCCAACCATTGCGCAGCCCGATGATGTCATAGATATCGGCTCCCAAGCATTCGGCTAGTGTATCCCCGGTTGCATTCGTGCAAGTGAGGAGTTCCATGGCAGCGGAGGCGACCGGAAGAAATTGGCTATAGGCGGGCCCTGGGAGGGCAGGGTAAAAGTTCCAGTAGTTATTGTTGAAGAGAATCACGCTCGGCAGCGAGATAGCCCAAGGATCAGAAGCTATATCGGGAGGGAGGCCCGGGTAAAGGTAACCCTCGACATTAATCACCCAAGCGGAGGGCGCCAACTGCTGCCAGGTCGTGAGCTCGAATTGTTTGTAGGCCGCGGTAATGGCGGCGGCAGCCTGCGCTGCGGTGATATTTAAGGAGCCGTCATTGATGGCTCCGGCAAGAGTTTGCATGACGTCCCAGTTGTTCAAGGCGGCGGCTTCATTCGTGGTGTTTTGCGCTGTTGCCATATTTAGTTGGTTTTGGAGCGCATTGGCAATGCTGAGTTGACCGGCGCCGACACCACCGCCGGCATTCAGCGACAGGCCTGATTGGACATCTGAAACTATGTCGGAAATAATTGAGACTGCCAGAGCGGCCGCATTCGCCCCATCGGTTGTTAATGCTCCATGGTCTTCGTTACCGATTCCCAAACCTCCAAAGATCGACCCGACAATTTGGGTTAGCACTTGAGCGGCCAGATAGCCAGCGTTTTGGGTATTAGCGACGTCGGTTGGCAGGTTGAGGGCAGGTATCAGCCTGTTAGCGAGAAAACTGTTTTCCTGGTTGTAGAGAGTGGTGATTGAATTCGCAACGCTGGGTGAGTCAGTTTGTCCCTGACCTTCGAAGTAGCCCACCACATTTTGAGCGTCGGTCAGTTCCGTGTAAAGCTGAGTCTGAACAGCCTGGAAGTCTGCAAGAGAGAAGAACGGCTTCGGAGTTGTTGTTGGATAAGTGAGGGTCTCAACCTTGAGGGCAAGGCTGACCAGGTTTTGATAGCCGTTGCCGTAGGCGCCGCGGACTCCACCTTGTCCACCGGGGACCACTAGGTTACTGATATAGCCATAGGCTACCGCCTGTGTGTTGATGAACGCTGGCAGGTAACCGTTGCCATTGGGGAACTGTGTGCTGGGGGGGAGTTGTGGCAGATCGAAACCAGCCGAGTAACTACCCGTGGCTGGCTGACAAACGTAGCTGTAACGGACCAGTGTGTGGAGTTCGCTGGCGTCGCGGGCGATGAGTATGGTCTGTGGAGCGCCACCTGGGCTGTTGACTTTGCCGAACTGGAGTGAGGTGTAGTGAGATACGTCATCGCCGAAACGGGTGAGGTTTATGAAAGGCGTTGAGGAGATGGGAACCCAATAGGGCGATTTTGTTTGATAGGCATACTCTTGGACTCCGGCGTTGGTGATCAGGAACATGGTGGCGGCTTTGGCATTCAGCGGGCTGGTGCCAATTTGCGCCATGCGAAGGCTGGAGTACACGCCCGGCGATTGATAGGAGCCCGCGGCTAAGACGTTGGCGCTTTGCTGTTGCAACACGGAATGCGGCGAGTAGAGGTAAGCCTGCACTCCAAATTGACTTGGCTGCGAGACCCCCGGAGGACCAGCGGGCTGCGCAATGATCTCCGAGGTGCCGTTGCCCAACACATCGCCGAGGGCAAAGGTGGGTTCCATGAGAGAGAGGCCCGGGGTGGAGACTCGATCATTGGCGGCAAAGCTGAATGAGCCGCTCGATGGCTGTTGCAGAAATACGTTGAACCAGGCCCCTTGCCCAAGGACGACGTCGGGCAGGCCATCGCCGTTGACGTCGCCCACCTGGAAGGTAGCGTTGACGAGTGGCGCGGCGAGCAGCGAGTTCGGTCCACCACCAGCCGGTAACCATTGGGTGCCGGCTGCATTGACCTCAAACACCGCAACACTGGCGAACGTTGTGTAGGGAATGCCGCCACCGCCCGTAGCTGATGTACGGAGATACACCAACTCTTTTCTGCCGGTTTTGTTGAGATCGACGAACTGAATCATCGGCGCGCTGAAGACGATCCCGTTTTGGACAGCATTTAGATTGCTACTGGCTTGCAGTTGGAGTTGCAGTTGCGGCAAGATTGTCCAAACCTGGGCCGACGCGTTGTATTGCCAGACGTTGATGGCATAAATTCCTTGTACGGAGGGCGTCAGTTGAATGATTTCGGCTAGGCCATCGCCGTTGACATCGGCAGCCATGAGCGAGTCGTTTGGGCCAAAGACGGGTGGCCCGGCCAGCATTTTCATCCACGCCTGGCCGTTTTGTTCCCAGTGCCACACTTCGACACCGAAAGGGCCATAGCCCAGGAGTTCGTCCTGGCCGTCGCCGTCGATATCGGCCAAGGTGATGGTTTGGTAGTTCGCCGGTTGCTTCCAGCCAACGCCGTCGTTCCAGAGGGGGAACTGGAAGCTGCTTTCGACGGGGCAGCTGGGGGCAGTATTTTGTGCCTGCAGGCCCACAGCCATCGATACGGTCAGTAGCAGAATTCCAGCGATGCGGAGCGGCGAAGCGGATTTTCGGGGACGTCTGGTTTGAAACAAACGCCCTTCGTAAGGGTAGGGTACGAATTGTTGAGCGCGGTTAGGAATCATGGGTAGCCTCGTGTTGCCGGCATGATGCCCGGCACTTAGTAGTCGAGAGAAAGGGGGCAGATCATGAAGCGGCACTGAGGAAAAGACGAAAAAAATTTTGGGAGGCGGCTGGGTGCCTGCGAGAACTAGGATTTAGGGGGGCTATCACGGAATTGGGAATCGGAGCGAGGCAGATCCCAATAGAGAAAGAGCAGACCGAGGAGGGTTCCCAGGACGGTAAGTCAATCGATCCACTGAATGCGGTGCTGGCCAAACCAGACTTGCCAAAGGCGGACGCCATGGCCATGCATGACTTGGACGGTCAAAATCAGATAGGCCCAGATGAACCAAGGTGGGCGGCGGAGCAGCAGATAAGCGGCGGCGCTATCTACTAAGGTGAAAGTGATTTGACGCCAGACAGGGTAAGTGGGCGAGTAAGCAAGATGCGCGAAAGCAGGGATTGTTAGCGCGGCCAGATGATAGAGAGCAGCAGCGGCACAGCCAGCGGCCATGAGGCGAAATTGGAAGGGTTGGGTTGTTGCCATGGCTGGCATGGGTGCATTTTGCCATATGAGGCCACGGTTTTTGTGAGGCAGACATGGAAAGCCGGCCATTCCTGCAGGGGCTACAGTAATTGAGAGATGGATTACTTCTATGAAGTGGCAAATGGACATGGGTTGCCGCATGACCCGTTCAAGGCGATAGTGGCGCCGCGGCCGATTGGGTGGATTTCGACGCGTGACGAGAACGGGCGAGTGAATTTAGCGCCTTATAGTTTTTTTAACGCAGTGTGCGATAAGCCGCCGATGCTGGCGTTTAGTAGTTCGGGTTACAAAGATACGATTGCCAACGTTGAAAAAACGGGGGAATTTGTTTACAACATGGCGAGCAAGGCGCTGGCGCAGCAGATGAATGTGACTTCGGCGGGAGTGCCGCATGGGGTGAATGAATTCGAACTGGCGGGGTTGCGCGAGGCGGAGTGCCGGCTAGTGAAGGCGCCGCGAGTGGCCGAGGCACCGGCGGCGCTGGAGTGCAAGCTGGTGCAGATTGTGGAACTGCATGGGCTGGATGGGAAAAGCGCGAAGCAGTTTTTGGCGGTGGGTCAGGTGGTAGCGGTGCATATTGATGCGCGTTGTTTGAAAGAGGGACGGTTTGATTTGCTAGAGGCTGAACCGATTGAGCGGGCGGGCTATGTAGCGGATTATGCGGAGGTGACCGGGATGTTTCAGATGGAGCGGCCGAGATAGAAGAGGCGGAACGAGGGTCCGCCGACTTCGTTTTGTTGGAACTTTGGGGGAGCGATGAGCGTAGTAGCAATATAGCCGTCACGCATCCTTGTGAAACCTGAGCCTTTACAGCAGCACCATCGAACCGCGTCGTTTTGGGAATCGGCGAGCATTGCTATCGATTCGCTTAATAAAAGTAAGCTACGTAGTTTTCTCACGTTGCTTGGGATCATTTTGGCGACGACGACGCTGATTGTGGTGATGGCGTTTGTGAACGGGATGAACCTGTATATCGCGAACAAGTTGTCGGATATGGGTTCGGACGGATTCCGAGTGGTGCGGATCGCTTTTATTGGCGATTGGGATCCGAAGAAATACATCGAGATGGAGCGGCGGAATCCGCAAATTCATCCGGCGGAATATGAGTTCATCCGCGACCATGCGGTGACGCTGAGCGCGATTGGCATGGAGACGAGCCGCAATGTGACGGTTCAATATAAGGGCCAGATGATGCAGCAGGTGGAACTGGACGGCATCACGGCGGATATTCCAGCGATTAGCAATATAGAAGTAGCGGTGGGGCGAGCGCCGACGGAGAGCGAAGTGCAGCATCACGCGCCGGTGGCGTTTATTGGCCAGGATGTCAGCGAAAAGTTTTTCGACGGCGTGGAGGCGGTGGGCAAATACTTGCTGGTGGATGGCGTGCAATACCAAGTGATTGGCGTGGCGAAGGCGAAGGGCAGTGTGTTTGGGCAATCGCAAGATAAGTTTGTGGCGGTGCCGATCTATTCATATTTCAAGACCTATGGGCTGAATTTGCATACGGACATGGCGCTGTTCGCGAAGGCGGCGGATTCAACACATCTGGAAAAATCGAAAGACGAAGTGCGCATGCTGTTGCGAGCGTACCGGCATTTAGGGCCGAGGGACGAAGACACGTTCAGCATTTTCGGTTCCGACACGCTTTCGAATGCGTGGCAGAATTTGACTGGGGCAATTACGGGCATGGCGTTTGCGGTGGTTTCGGTGTTTCTGGTAGTGGGCGGCATTGTGATTATGAACATCATGCTGGCGGTGGTGACGGAGCGGACACGGGAGATTGGCATTCGGAAATCTTTGGGCGCGCGGCGGCAGGACATTTTGAATCAATTTCTAGTGGAATCGGCAGTGTTGTCGATGATTGGCGGATTGATTGGCGTGGGGGTGGCTTTTCTGGCGACGGTGGTTGTCCGGAATGCTACGCCGCTACCGATGGAGATGCCGCTGGCTTCGGTGGCGCTGGGAGTGGGCTTATCGGCGGGGGTGGGGTTATTTTTTGGAATCTATCCGGCGCGGCAAGCGGCGCGGCTGGACCCGATTGTGGCTTTGCAGGCGGACTAGTTAGCGATCGCTTATGAATTTCTTTGTCGCCTTTAAGAACAACATGACGCTGGCGTTCGATACGATTCGCACGCATAAGCTGCGGAGCATGTTGACGATGCTGGGCGTGGTGATTGGGACGGGCACGATTATTGGCGTGGGCGCGATTCTCACGGGCTTTGATGGCGCGGTGACCAATGTGATGAAGAGTTTTGGGCCGAACTCGATTTACGTTTCGCGGGAGCCGGCGTTTCAGACATCGGATTTGACACCGGAGCAACGTGCGCGGAAACAGTTTACTTATCAAAACGTGATGGCGCTGCGGGACAAGTGCATGGCTTGCGCGTATTTGTCGCCGATTTTGCAGCCGAATCATTTTCCGGTGATTTCGAAATACAAAGGGAATGCGGTTTACCAGACGAACTTATATGCGGTAGAGGAATCGTTTTCGCAATCCGGGCAAGTGGACATGGATAAAGGGCGATTCTTTAGCGAGTTTGAAGATCATCATCACGATGCGGTGGCGGTGATAGGCGCGGATATCGTGAAGGCTCTTTTCGGGTTGGAAAATCCGCTGGGGAAATTTATCAATGTGGATGGGCAGCAGGTGCAGGTGATTGGCACGTTGCTGCGTCCGTCGGCGAGTTTTTTCGATAGTTCGGATAACCGGGTGATTCTGCCGTTTGCATCGATGCAGAAGATGTATCCGACGGCGAAACACATAGACATTACGGTGACGGCGGTGGACAAGATGTTGCCGGATGCGCTGGACCAGATTCGCACGATTTTGCGGACGGAGCGGCGGGTGCCGGCGAACAAGCCGGAGGATTTTTCGATTTCGACGGCGGACCAAATGGTGGAGCAATTCCGGCAGATTACGGCGATGACGTTTCTGGTGATGATTGTATTGAGTTCGATTGGGCTGCTGGTGGGCGGGATTGGGGTGATGAATATCATGCTGGTTTCGGTGACGGAGCGGACGCGAGAAATTGGCGTGCGGAAAGCGATTGGAGCGCGGCGATCGGATATTGTGGTGCAGTTTTTGCTGGAAGCGGCGGTGCTGACGGGGTTAGGCGGACTGGTGGGGCTGCTTTTTGGCTGGCTGATTTCGCTGGCGGCGAAGCTGGTGTTCACGTCTTTGCCAACGGAAGTGCCGGCGTGGGCGGCGATTTCGGGGATTGTGGTTTCGGTGGCGGTGGGGTTGTTTTTTGGGATTTGGCCGGCGAGTAAGGCGGCGAAGCTGGACCCGGTGGTGGCGTTGCGGTACGAGTAAGGCTACTGGGCGGCAGTGTCTTTGTACTGGCGAATCTCGAAGATGATGGCGTTGAGTTTGCCGGTGGAATCGGCGGTGACGTCTGAGGCCATGTATGAATCGGGCTGGCCGGCGGCGTGGAGACAGCGGTCGAAATTCTCGGAATAGAAGGCCAGGGCTTTTTCAATGGGTGGGAGTTCGCGGGTGAAGAGTGAATCGAGGGCCTGCAAAGCGGACCACATGGCGGATTCCTGAGGGGCGGGTTTGACGATAGCGGGGAGTATGGGTGCTTCGTCAACGACGGTGAGATTGAGAACCACGCCGGGGCGATCGGGATAGGCGTCGTAGAAGTAGTCAACCGATTTGATGAGGCCGGTTGCGGTGATGAGATGGCAGGCTTTGTTGACGGTGAGATCGTTGACTTTGTCGTGAGTTTGAGGCCGGAGAGGCGAATGATGGAACTGGCCGGGAGGCGCGTGCCGGTTACTTTGATTTCGTTGATTTCAACAAGGCGCAGGGTGGCGTCTTGGGCGTGGGCATAAGTCAGAGATAGAAGGGCGACGAGCGGCGCGATTTTAGGTATGCAAGTGAAGCATGTCACTTTACGATAACTGCATGCGGCGCACTATGCTTTGGGTGGAGCGATGACTGCGTAAGGGCGCATCATTTCGTTGTCTTCGTGTTCGAGGATGTGGCAGTGCCAGACGTAGGGGCCGGTATAGCCGCTGAAATTGACGATGATGCGAGTGCAAGCGCCGGGGGTGGCGCGCACAGTGTCTTTCCAGCCCATTTCGTGGGGTTCGGGGGGGACGGCATCGCCGGTATAGACGAGCTTCTTTTCGTACAGGTAGACGCCGGTGTTCAAGGGGCGGCGGTCTAAAACCTGGAAACGCACCAGATGGAGATGGATGGGGTGGGTATCGTCTGTGAGGTTCATCAACTCCCAAATTTCGGTGGTGTCGAGGATGGGATTTTCGGAGATGGGTTCGTGCCAGCGCTTGCCGTCGAGGAGATGGACATCAGGTTCGCCGGTGAGGAAATCGACCTCTTCGAGAGTGAGGCGGCGGGTGCGGATGGCGGTGGCTTCGGGAGTGCGGGGCGCGGGGCGGAGCTGGGCGGGTAGAGAGCTGGGGTCGGCGACGTTTGCTTTGGCGACGCGAAACTGCATGATCTTGTTGCTCTGGTCATTGAGGACGATCTGTTCGCCGGCGTGGTTGGTGAAGTCGATGATGAGATCCAGGCGTTCGCCGGGAGAGATGGTGAGCCGTTGAGCCTGGACGGGATTCGCGAGAAGGCCTTGATCGCTGCCGATGTGATGGAAGGGCTGAGCGTTGGAGAGCGTGAGGAAATAGAAGCGGCCGTTTGAGCCATTCAAGAGACGGAGGCGGTATTTGCGGGGCTGCACGTCTAGGTAAGGCAGGAGTTTGCCGTTGACGAGGACGGCGTCGCCAAAATATTCGGGCACCCAAGGGGCGTTGGCGAGTTGGGAAACGGGGTAATAGAGTTGGCCATCGGCGCGAATCATGCGGTCGGTGAGGACAAGAGGGATTTCAAATTCGCCGGCGGGGAGATTGAGGGATTCTTCGTGAGAATCGCGAATGATGAAGAGGCCCAGCATGCCGGCGCAGATATTGAGGCGGGTGATGCCCATGGCGTGGTCGTGATACCAGAGCATAGCGGCGTCCTGGTGGTTGGGGTAACGAAAGGTCTTTGAAGCGCCGGGGAGAAACCAATCTTCGGGGTAACCGTCGCTTTCTGGGGGCGCTTTGGCTCCGTGGACGTGGACAACGGTACGGACTTCCGGCGTGCCTTTTTCTGCACCCATGAGGTTGTGGTCAATGGGGAGGAAATGTTTGAGAGGGAGTTTGTTTTGCCATTCGACGATGATTTCCTGACCGCTGCGGGCTTCGATGGTGGGACCGGGGATGCTGTTGCCGTAGCCCCAGAAGCGAGTGGCCGGGACGTCGCGATGGATTTGCGCGGAGAATTCTTGAATAGGGATGCGGTAAACGGGTATGCGGTTTTTGTGAGTGCTGGGTTGGGCGACGGGGGGACGCGGGAGAGGATCGACGAAGGGGGAGAGACGGTCGATGTTGAGAAGAGGGGGAGCTTTGGCGACGGGCGGGAGATGGGCCATTTGGTGGTGGCCCGTTGCGGCAGTAGCGCCAGCCAGGAAGAGGCGACGGGTGATGATTGTGAAACTCCTCTAAAGCAGAAAAAATGCGAGGAGGGCTTTGCAGCCCCCTCGCTGAGTGTAAACGGTGGATTTTAGGGAACGAGTAAGCCGGTGATCGGATCGAGGATCACTTGATTGCCGTTTTTGGGAGAAGCGCCGGTGAAATCGAACATATTGAGATAAGTGCCGCGCTTGCGCGTCGGCAGAACCGCCGCCGATGCGGCCGAGACTCCAGTTGTCCTCAATAAAACGGACGACGGAACTTTGGTCTGTGAGGGTGTGGTCAACGAAGTTAGGTTTGGCCCATGCCGAGATGACCACGAACGGAGTTCTGACGCCGTAGCCACAGCGTCCCTGAACGGGCAAGCCAGCGGAGTTGGGGCCAGGCAGAACGGGGGTGGTGCCCGCTGTACCGCAAGAATTGGTGCCCGTTAACGCGTCGGCCGTAGTGAAGGAGCCATTGACGATGGGGCCCATTTGATGGTCGTACCAACCGTCGGAATCGTCATAGGCGACGATGACCGCGGTGCTTCCCCAGAAAGCCGATTGTTGCAGCGCATTGATCACCTTGACGACGAATGCCTGCTCATCGAGGGGATTTGAATTACCCGGGTGAGCATCCTGAAAAGACTGCGCCTTGAGATAGCTGACGGAGGGAAGGTTGCCGATGGCGAGAGCATCAAAGAAATCGTGAGTGTCGTACTGGTGATTGGCGGCGTCGGTATAGCCGACGTTAGCGGTGCTGGTGGGACGAGCGTGCGTCGGATTCTTGGTGGATTGATAGTACTGGAACGGTTGGTGATGCTGCACGTAATCGGATTCAGTCAGGCCGGTGATAGGAGAGACGGTGCTGCGCTTGACAACCGGTGGTGCCGTTCGGATTAGTGACGGTTAGATCGAAACCACCGTGGAACCATCCCCAGGTGATGCCGGCGGATTGAGAAGGTCGCCTACGTTTTTACCGCTGAGATCGGCATGATAGCCGGTGGAACTGGAGCAAACATCGCCTAGAGGATCGTAGTCGCCAATGTCGGTGAGGCCGCCTTGACCGTCGGCGATGACCGCGCTGCTGGGCCCGTTGACTGAAGTGGCGGCGATGACGCCGTTGGTTTGACCGGAGATGACATTGATTGCGCCGGGCGTAGAGGGTCCGAACTGAGTGTTGTAGGAATTATCATTCATGGCGTAGTGCTGGGCGTAGTTCCAGAAGGCAGTGACAGTGTTGCCGTCGAAATAGCCCATGACCATGCCTTTTGTGTTGGTAACCGGAGGTGAAAGGATGGGCGTGCCGCCGGCGTTGCCGGTGCTGGCAGGGAAAAGATCCATCAAGCCTTTGTCGAAGGATTGCTGTTCGGCCGTATCGCCGTGATTTTGGTCGGCGGTGAGGGCTTGATTGCGGTTGAGGCGGAACGGATTGGCCGCACCGGCACCATTGGCCGAATTCAGGTTGGGATTGCTGGTGAGCAAAGCCGGGGTAAGGCCGTTCACGGAGGGAGTGCCTGGTAGGGCGACAAAGCGAGGCTGTCCAGGCGGATTGAGCGCTTTGGGATAAGTGCCGAAGTAGTGGTCGAAAGAAATATTTTCGCCGAAGATGATCACGACGTGCTGAATGGGCGTGGTAGTGGTTACGCTGGCAGCGGGAGTTTGACCCTTGGTGGCGGCGAGCAAGGGATCGGCAGCTAAGCTCAGCAACATAGCGGCGGTTACGGAAACAGAAAGAAAAGATCGCATGGTTCCTCTTTGCTGGGGAATCGTTTTGGTAGTCATGAGTTTAGGAGTTCCTCCGGAGACGGGTGAGAGCGGCAAGCAAGATGCCGGTGCCAAACAACGCAAGAGTGGCGGGTTCGGGAGCGGGGGCCACTTGGAGGTCGTCGATGGCGAGACCGGAGTAAAGAGCGGCGTTGCTGACGGGCTGGGTGATCTGGAGACCGTAAATGTCGTAGCTGGAGTCGGAAATTGTGAAGTAGCCATTTCCTGGGTTGCTGCCATCGGTTGGAAGAGTGACGGAGAACAAAGTGCCGAAGCCGACGCCACTAGAATTGAGGGCCTGTAAGAAGACGGTGACGGGTGCGCCGGCCGCCGTTACATCGGAATCCGCGATGCCGATACCGATTTCGTTGGTGGAACGGGTAGTGATAGAGATGTTAGCGGAGCCAGCGGCACTGTTATCGAACAGTTCATTGGGACCACTTTGCGTGCTATAGGGATAGACGACCAACCCGTCGGGGCTGGAAATATTGACGCCGCTGGACGCATAGGTTGCGGGGTTGAAGGTGGTGTTCGGCGTCAGCGAGTCGAAATTATAAATGGTGCCGAAGCTGGGCGAAGGCGTCAACTTGGCAGGTGAAGTGTAGCTGTTTGAAGGCGTGCCCGTCCCGAGAACAGGGGAGGCGTACGCGCTGGCAGCGGCGAGGGTTAAGAAGAGAAATGTAGACGTAGCTTTCACTTTTGGTGTGGTCTCCTGGAACCACTGTTGAAGCATACGGGGGCAGGATTACAACAGCATTACGAACGGTTTACGAAGTTGCCGTGTAGTACTTGTCGGCAGCGGGCTATTTGGGAGCAGCAAGCGGGGACCTTACCGCTTTAGGGCAATGGAAGTGTCGGTAGCGCGTGCCCTATACTCCGAATAGCATCCTGTGAAACGTCTCGCCGCTCCGTCAGAATCTTTAATACCCGCGCGCAGGGGGACAGTTGCGCCTGCACGGAGGGGTCAAAGCCTGGCTGGCACGGGATACGAGAATCTTGGCAAACGGTTTTACCGGCCCACGGCGTCGTTTTGGGAGGCGGCACGGATTGCTATTGATTCATTGAGGAAGAGCAAGCTGCGGAGTTTTCTGACGCTGCTGGGGATCATTCTGGCGACTACCACTCTCATTGTGGTGTTGGCATTTGTGAACGGGATGAACCTGTACATTGCCAACAAGTTTTCCGATATGGGGTCGGATGGCTTTAAAATAGTGCGGATCGCGTTTATCGGGAATTGGGATCCGAAGAAGTTTTTGGAGATGGACCGGCGCAACCCGCAGGTGAGGCCGGAGGAATACGAATTTATTCGCGACCATGCGCATTTGGTGGGAGCGATCGGCATGGAAAGCGACCGGTTGGTGACGATCGCTTATAACGGCGCGACCATGCCATCGGTCGATTTGAACGGGATTACGGCGGCGATTCCGGCGATTAACAATACCGAGGTAGCGCGCGGGCGCACGCCTTCGGAAACGGAAGTGCGACGGCACATGCCGGTAGCGTTCATCGGCGAAGACGTGAACCAGCGGTTCTTTGCGGGCGGCGATGCGATTGGCAAAAAGCTTTTGGTGGATGGCGTTCAATATGAAGTGATTGGGGTGGCGAAAGCGAAGGGAAGCGTTTTCGGGCAATCGCAGGATAAGTTTGTGGCGATTCCAATCTATTCGTATTTCAAGACGTATGGTTTGAATTTGAATACGCACGTGGCGTTGTTTGCTAAGGCTGTGGACCCGGGGCATTTGCAAGAGGCGCAGGATGAAGTGCGGATGATCTTGAGGGCATACCGGCATTTGACGCCGCATGACGACGACACCTTTACAGTTTTTAGTTCCGATACGTTGACGAACGCGTGGCAGAGTTTGACGGGCGCGATTTCGGGGATGGCCTTTGGGGTGGTTTCGGTATTTCTGGTGGTGGGCGGGATCGTCATTATGAACATCATGCTGGCGACGGTGACGGAGCGCACGCGCGAGATTGGCATTCGGAAGTCGATGGGGGCGCGGCAGCAGGATATTTTGAATCAGTTTCTGGTGGAATCGGCGGTGCTGTCGATGACGGGCGGTTTGATTGGGGTGGCGATCGCGTTTATTGTGACGATTGTGGTGAGCGACGCGACGCCTTTGCCAATGGAGATGCCGCTGTCTTCGGTGGCCTTAGGAGTAGGCTTATCGACTGTGGTGGGATTGTTTTTTGGCATATATCCAGCACGGCAGGCAGCGAAGCTTAATCCGATAGCGGCGCTGCAATCCGACTAACCATGAATTTCTTTGTCGCGTTTAAGAACAATACGCTGCTAGCGTTCGATACGATACGCGCGCACAAGCTACGCAGTTTTCTGACGATGCTGGGTGTGATTATGGGCACCGGCACGATTATTGGCGTGGGTGCGATTTTGACCGGCTTTGACGGCGCGGTGACAGGGATTCTGAAGAGCTTTGGGCCAGATTCGATATTCGTGTTGAGGGAACCGGCGTTTCAGACGACAGACTTGACGCCAGACGAACGCAACCGGAAAATGTTCATCTACCAGAACGTGACTGCCCTGCGCGAGAAATGCGACGCCTGCGCCTATGTATCGGCGATGCTATGGCCGAGTAACCGGATGGCCATTGTTACGAAATACAAGGGGAACGCGGTTTATCAGACGGATGTACGCGGGGTGGAAGAGACCTTTGCGGAAAGCGGACAGGTGGATATAGAGCGGGGGCGCTTTTTCACCGAGTTTGAAAACCACCATCGGGCCGAGGTGGCGGTGATTGGGGCGGACGTGGTGAAATCGCTATTCGGCGAAGAGGATCCACTGGGGAAATACATCAATGTGGACGGCGAACAGGTGGAGGTGGTGGGGACGCTGAGGCGGCCCACGGCGAGTTTCTTCGACAGTGGCGATAACCGGGTGATGATTCCGTTTTTCGCGATGGAGAAGATTTACCCCAACGCGAAAGACATGGCGATTTCGGTGACAGCGGCGGACAAGATGATGTCGCCGGCGCTGGACCAGATTCGGACCATTCTGCGAATTGAGCGGCACGTGCCTGTGAACAAGCCGGAAGATTTTGCAGTATCGACGGCAGATCAAATGGTGGAGCAGTTCCGGCAGATCACGGCGGTGACATTCTTAGTGATGATCGTGCTTAGTTCGATAGGGCTGTTAGTAGGTGGAATTGGTGTGATGAATATCATGCTAGTTTCTGTGACGGAGCGCACACGGGAGATTGGGATCCGGAAAGCGATTGGGGCGCGGCGGTCTGACATCATCGTGCAATTTTTACTGGAAGCCTCTGTGCTAACGGGATTAGGGGGGGTGATGGGCTTAGCGCTGGGCTGGATGATTTCCATGGGGGCAAAGATGATTTTTACTTCGTTGCCCACGGCAGTGCCCGCTTGGTCGGCTATTTCGGGGATCGTGGTTTCTGTGGCCGTGGGCTTGTTTTTTGGTATCTGGCCTGCCAGTAAAGCGGCAAAGTTGGACCCGGTCGAAGCGCTGCGGCACGAATAGCTAGCAGGTTTTTCCGAGGGGACAAAGTTTTTTCAAATTTAGTGCACGGTTTTTGGGGAATTGCTGTATTCTGAGTTTGTAAGTCAGAAACGCTCCGCCAAAGTTGTATAACACCGTGGTCAGCATCAAAATTCGCGATAACGCCGATGAATTCCGCGTTGAGATAGCCGGAAGATTTGCAGGCGCCGTGGTTGACGACGTGCTGTACTTATGGAAATCCGTGGTCAAGGGCGGCAATTCCCGGCGGTTTAGCATCGACATCACCCAACTGACAGGCTACGATTTTGCAGGCTGTAGTTTGTTATCGGATATGCAGAAGTATGGCATGCATATCTCGGCAGGGAGCGCGCTGTCGCTCGTTTTTCTGAACGAGATCTCGGCGAGTCCACGGCGCAAAGCGGGACCCGAGTTGGTTCGCAAGAAACCGCGAGTGGAAGATGAGACGCGAGTGGTTGATTACCCACTCGCGCCGGTGGCGGCCGTTAAATAGCTGGCGCTATTTGGTGGGCAGCGTTCCTCCGTAAGCTTTCTTAACTGCTTCAACATAGGCATTGCGTTGCGAGACGATTGCGTCGTCCCGGACTGTATGGACAACCGCGTGACGATTTCCGACCGGGCGTGGCGCGGCGGGAGGAACGACACGGACCGTCAGGGCTGAGATGGGGAGCACGGGGCGATTTACCTTTGGAACATTGGCTTGATAAACCATACGCTGTGCGGGCGTCATCTTGGCCAAGGCCGAGTTAATGACTTCTTCGCCTAATTCCGGCGGCGTGGCGATGGGGATCCGGCCGGGACCACGGCGGGTGATGGTTGTTGGCGAGCCGGACCAACTCAAGTGAAGTTCCCCACCGATGAGAACACGGGTGGTCATGCCATCGGGGATGCCGGAAAACGTCAGCAAAACCGCTTGGCCAGGGATGAAGCTAATTTGCGGCTGCTGGTTGGCTGTGCCGTTGGTACGGATGAACTGACTTTTAATAGTGCCAGCAGAAGCTCCCGCCGGCCAAGGGAAGCGGAAGATGTATTGGTTATCGGGATAGGCGATGTAGTGCTGACTCTCGCTGCAGTAGCCTTCGTTGCCGAAATTGCGGATGAAAAAGGCCCAGGTGTCGTCGCTGAAATCGGTATTAGCGTGGACGGCCATGGCCCAAGCCGGATGAGATTCGGGACCGGGGTTGTGCGCGAAATCGAGGCCCATTAGGCCGGTAACGATCACATAATCGTTATCGAGAAAAGTGTGGGCTTGATTGTCGCCGCCATCAACGGCGCCTTTGAATTGCTGCCACCAGGGAATTTTCATGTCGTCGCTCAATACGTCTATGGTTTCGTCATACGCGAACTCGACGTGAATTCCGTCTGGACGGCTGGCATCTGCGCCAGCGGCGTTCGGAGTATCGAGGTTCAGGGAGTATTCGTCATCATTGCTCGACTTCTCTTCCCAGAACACGGTTCCTGTTTGGGTGGTGGGGATCCAATTGGCGTGGCCGCCGAAACCGTAATTGGCGGAAAAGGACTGGCAGAGGCTACAGCTAGCGCAGCGAATCATAGAGAGAGGATTGAAGGCGCTGAAGCCGTAGCTTGAATCGAAATCGGTATTGGTTACGCCGGTGGTGCAAGACGGCGAACTGCCTCCCTGCCAGGGCCAGCGGCAATTGGCTGGATTGGGAAATTGGTTGGTGGCCACGTGGGCTTGCCAATCGGGATTGAGCGGAATTCCGTTGTCGTCAAACTGGGCGAGGACGAGATCCCAACTATCGGCATTTGTCGGAGTGGGGACCGCGCCGTGATGGACGATGGCGAGTTGGACCCAAGCAGGGCCACCGTCGGTGCCGGCGCATTGATCGCCGGGACCATTGTCGTGGCTGTAATAACCGTTGTCTCCATAAGCGCCTTGTTCGTCTTCGAAGCCCAAGACGAGATGGAGTTTATCGGCTGGGGCAGTGTCCGCGATGTGAACGGATTGGTTCCAGTATTTTTGGATACGCGCCAAATTCTCAGTGGCGAAGGGGATGGTAATGAGGCCGTGATAGAGGTGATCGGCGTCACCGCCGGAAGGGTTTACATACCGATGCCAGGTGTTGCCATGACCGCCGGATTGAACGCAGCCGCCGGCGTGGATGGTGACGGTATCGCCGGGCTGGAAGGTGACGGTTGGATAGGTTGTGGAGGGTTGAGTCGGATTCGGACGATCAATGCGAATGACTAGATCTGTACCAGCCGGAGGTTGGGGCCGGCTGATAAGATCGAACGTTTCGGCAGCGCAGAAAGTGCTCGAGCCGAGAGACAGAAAGACGGCAATTGCGAAAGATGTGCTTTTCCCCATGGAGCATAGTGTATGGCATGGGGAAAGCGTTGCAGCACTGGTTGCGAATTAATGTGTGCCGGCGAATCTGCGAGGCAGTGTCCATGAAAAGAGCACGCCGCCACTGCTGGTGACAACGTGTTGCTGGCCGTCTAGCTCATAAGTGATGGGCGAACTTTGCATGGGCACGCCGGTGCCGGAATGCCAGAGAGTTTTGCCGTCTTTGGTGTCGAGGGCAAGGACGTT
Source organism: Bryobacterales bacterium (assembly GCA_963840845.1). Lineage (GTDB taxonomy): Bacteria > Acidobacteriota > Terriglobia > Bryobacterales > Bryobacteraceae > Bog-105. The sequence goes on along the minus strand of CAWJBS010000113.1, from coordinate 49,091 downwards.
GCCTTCGGCGTCGCCGGTGAAGATAAGACCGGATTCGGTGGTGAGGACGCCGGCACCAGCGCCGTTAGGACCGAGTTCGTGGGTCCAGCGGAGCTTGCCGGTTTGGTAGTCGATGGCTTCGAGAATGCCTTTGCCCCAAACGCCGTAATCCGCGCCGGCCCAGCCGAAGGTGCCGTCGGCAGGTTTGGCGAAATAGACGCCGTAGCTTGGGTGGGCGTCCACGATGAACAGACCGGTTTTGGGATCGAAGCTGGGGGCTCGGTAGTTCGCTAGGCCGCCTTCGTCGGGAGCGATCAAGCGACCGTCGGGCTTGGGTTCCTTGTCAGTGTTCGGGATAGGACTACCCTTGGCATCGACGCCCGTGGCCCAGTTGGTGGGGCCGAAGGGAACGGTGAGTAGACTTTTGCCGTTAGTGCGATCTAAGACGAAGAAATAGCCGTTGCGGGAGGCTTGCATGAGCATCTTGCGCGGTTGGCCGTGGAAGGTTCCATCGACGAGGACGTTGGTTTCGACAGCGTCCCAATCGTGGGTGTCATGGGGCGAAGCTTGGAAGGCCCACTCGAGTTTGCCGGTGTCGGGATTGACGGCGACGATGCTGCAGGTGTACAAATCATCGCCGGGACGTGTTGTGCCGGTGAGAACGGGCGTGGGGTTGCCGGTGCCCCAGTAGAGAAGATTTAGATCGGGATCATAAGTGCCGGTCATCCAGGTCATGCCGCCGGTGGTGGCATTGGGAGTGCCGGCGGGCGGAGTGCTCTCCCACTTCCATTGGGTCTTCCCGGTTTCGGGATCGATGGCTTTGAGGAAGCCAGTGAGGTTATCGAAATCTCCAGAGACGCCGACGATGACGTGATTGCGAACGACCATGGGCGACATGGTCATCCAATAGCCTTTGGTGGAATCGGCGATAACGACATTCCAGCGGACCGTGCCGTCTTTAGCATTGAGGCAAATGAGATGGGCGTCGGGCGTGGTGTAGAAAAGCCATTCCTTATACATGGAGACGCCGCGATGGCCGATGTGAAAACCTTTGTTGGAGGGATAACGGTAGCGCCACAGCTGGTGGCCCGTGCGCGCGTCAACGGCCCAAACGTTGTCGGGCATGGTGATGTAGAGAATGCCGTTGACCATGAGTGGGGAACATTTGAGTTGACCCGCTTCGCCGGTTTGGAAGCTCCAGGCGAGGCCGAGGTTTTCGACATTTTCGGGAGTGATCTGGGTGAGTGGGCTGTGGCGGCGGCCGGAGTAATCGCCGTGATAGCCGGGCCAGCTATCGGTGGGCGGCTTGAGTTGCCAATTGGGATCGTATTCCTGGGCGATTGAGAGGGTGCTCGCCAGCGCTGCGAGAAGGGTGAGTTTCAGTAGGTTCATTATTTTTCTCTTATCGAAGCGTTTGGAGATATGCCATCAAGTTATGAATATCGTCGTCGGTGTATTGGGCCAGGAGTTTGGCATGGGCATCGGCGGGATCGTCGATGGTGAACTTGACTTTGTTGGCGGGCCAAGAGTGGTACCAGCCGTTGGTGTCGTGCATGCCGATGTGGAATTCGTCTTTGTAGGCGAGTTTGCCGGAAAGCTTTTCGCCGTTGGGGAGCGTGACGACGACGTTGGGGACGGCGCCGCGCGGATAGAGGAGGCGCTGTTCCAGGCGGAGGCCTTGGAGTCGTGAGGCGATGCCGGCGAAATCGCCCGTGGCGGAATGGCAGGTGGCGCACTTCCCTGCCCCATTGAAATATTGTTTGCCTGCTTCGGCGTTGCCGGTTTGGAGGTCTGCTACTTCGACGCCGCGGCGGCCGCCTTTTTGCGATTCGGCGAGCGTCTTTTGGGCGTGGATGAAGGCGGCTAGATCTTTGATTTCCTGATCTGCCAGTTTGAAGCGGGGCATGCCTTTTTCCTGCCGGCCGTTGAGGACAACGGGGCCGATTTTATCGCCGCCGACGTCTTCGGCGACAAGCTTGGAGCGAGTGAGGTCTGGGCCTTCTTCACCGCCGCCCGCGTCGCGGCCGTGGCAGAAAGCACAATTTTGAACGAAGGTGGCTTCGCCGGGGCCGGATTGAGCGGTGAGCAGAGTTGCGCCGGCGAACGCAAGTGCAGCCAGGGTGAAGGAAATCTTCATGGATCGAGACTATTATACGTAGAGATGAAAATACACACGCTGCTGAATTACGGCGGGAATTGCGCAGAGGCGTTTCGGTTTTACGAAGAGCATTTGGGAGGCAAGATCACGATGCTGATGACGCATGGCGATGCGCCGCCTTCGCCGAGCAGCAAGCCTGAGTGGAAAGATGCGGTGTTGCATGCGCGAATGACGATAGGCGAGACGGAGATTTACGGGAATGATGTGCCGCCGGAACATTTTCAGCCGATGCGGAGCGTGTATCTTTCGTTAGCGGCGGAGAGCAGCGAAGACGCGGAGCGGATTCATGCGCTACTGGCGGAGGGCGGACAGATTTTCATGCCGATGCAGGAGACGTTTTTTGCGTTTCGGTTTAGTATGTTGCGGGATAGGTTTGGCACGTCTTGGATGATTTTGCATGAACGGGAGCGCTAGCGAGGGCAAACTGCCCTGAGTTACATGCGCGTGCCCAGCTTGTTTGTGCGCGGGGCAGCCGTACAGCTTTATTCTTCCTCCATTGTCGCCCTCCAGGCGGTGATCAGGGTATTGGCGCGATGGCGTTTTGGTGAATCTCCACGAGCGAGCCGCCCACGAAACGAATCACGATTTCTGTTCTGACGTCAACGGGTACGCCGTTGAGAAGGGCGGGCTGCCATCGCCACTGGAGCGCAGCGTTACGGGCCGCGTCATAAAAGGCGAAGGTGGCCACCCACAAACTCCAGATTGTGGGGCGCGCCGTCTTTGCCGATCACCGCTTCAAACTTGACGGTGCCTTGGAGTCCGCGCTCTCTGGCTTGTGGTGGATATAGAGGTTGGACCTTCTTCACCATGGGCCCGTACTTGACGTCCGCAGGAGCGACCGGCTCCGAGCGCCGGCAATCGGTGTGGATTTGAGGAAAGAGTTCGCGGGTGTGCTTCAGGAGAGCCTGGCAAAATTCGTCGTAACCTTGCGGGATGTTTGCCTGGGAGTTGGCGAGATCGCGAGCAATGTCTTTGGAGGTGAGCAGGGCGCTAATGACTTCACTGGCGTCGGTGGAGACGAGCAAGGCTTGGCGGGAGGAAACGGCCAGCTCCGTATTTGGGAGTGTGACAGAGGCAGCGGTAAAGACGCCCTCAGTGGGAGAGACAGCAGTCACACCAATTCCCGACAGAGCGCGAACATGGCCGAGCCAATTACTGCGCCTGGACGATGAGGGAAGAGCGTTGATGACCTGGAACGCCGCGGGCGGGTTGGCCAAGCGCAGGAAATTGATGGCCGAGTTTGTGAGCTGGCGATTGCCGGGATGTTGCTTCAGAAGATCCAGCCATTGCTGAGTAAGAGCGGGGTTTCGGCGTTATCGGTCGAGGGATTGATGATGGCGAGTGGGCCGTTGAGAACCGGGTTCTGTGGGTCGTTCGCGAGGAACCAGGAAATCAGTTCAGTGCGAATTTTACTTGCTGCGACTGGGTCGGCGAGAGAGCCTTTGTCAGCATAATATGCGAGCAAGGAAGGCTCTCGGATGAGAATCGTCTTCAGTCTTCGGGAGGTTCGCGAGAGCTTGCTGCGCTTTTTCGGGAGTCAGTTGCAGAGCGGCCGTTATGGCGCTGTGGGCCTCGGCGAGATTTCGAAAGTCAGGAATTTGAAAGCGTTCGTAGTCGGCGTCATTAGAACGGCGGATGGGCACTTTTACCAACATTGTGAAAGGGAGATCTTTCCCCTGCTTGCGGTATTTGGTGAAGCGCCATTGGGCAAGGGCGCGGACGACGGGTCAGGTAGAGTGACGATGGACGAAACTGAAAATGGCTCGCCGGAGGGAAGCATGTCCAGTTCGACTTCGGCCACGTCTACGGTGTAACCCGCGGTGAGATTGCCCCAATCTGGTTCGACTTTTGTTTTGAGTTCGGGGAGTTGATCCCTGTCGGCTGCGAGAGTTGGAAACGAGACGAAGGCCAGCAAGAGAGCAAGACGTTTCATTTAAGAAAAGTCTAACGCGCTGCTGGCTAGTCGAGGCGGAGGGCGATGGCGGGGTCGATAGCTGCGGCTTTGCGACTGGGCACGTAGCTAGCCAACGCGGCGATGAGTAGGAGTAAGACTAACATCGCGAGATAAGTGATGGCATCTACGGGGCGGACGCCGAATAACAAAGTTTCCAAGAGGCGCATGACGCCGGCGGCGGCGATTAAGCCGCAGAGAGCGCCGATGCCGGTGAGCAGAATGCCTTCGCGGATAAACATTCCAGAGACGTTGGCGGTGGATGCGCCGAGGGCCATGCGAATGCCGATCTCGCGGGTGCGCTGGGCGACGGAATAAGCGATGACGCCGTAGATGCCGACGGCGCCGAGGACTAGGGCCATGGCGGCAGAGATCATGAGGAGAACGAGGGTGAAGGATGTGCGGGCCAGCGACTTTTTATAAAGCTGATCGAGGGTTTTGACCTCGGCCAACGGGAGGTTCGGGTTGACGGACCAGATGGCTTGGCGCACTTCGTTTAAAAAGCTCTGGGAGCCGCTGCGATTGCTGCGGATGGCGAAGGTGACGTCGCGTTCGATGAACTGCGGATTGCTCCAAAAGGCATTCATGCGCAAGGGAAAGTAAGCGGCGTCGGGCGCCTTTTCGTTCACGCCATCGGAGTGGATATCGGCCACGACTCCGACGACTTCGCGCCAGGGATCGTTCATGCCTTCACGCAGTTCTTTGTGGAGGGCGGCTTGAGCGCTGCCCCAGTAATCGCGCGCAAAGCTTTCTGAAATCATCATCACGTTCAACTTGTTATTCAGATCGTTCCAAGTGAGTTCGCGGCCAGCGATCAGTTTTGTGCCGATGGCGGAGTGATAGTTGGGTGAGATAAAGATGAAGCGTCGAAGGGGCGGAAGCTGGCCTTCGCGATAAGTGCGGTCACGGGCGAATAACAGGTCGGTGCTGTGATTGCCGCCCATGGGAATGGCTGAGGTCAGGCCAACGGAAGTGACGCCGGGAATTTGATGAAGGCGATCGGCGATGTCGTTCTCCATGCGGAGGACTTTGTCGGCGTCCGTGACTTGCGCATCGGGGATCGATATCGAGAAGGTTTGGATGTTCTCGGGTTGGGTGAAGCCGGGATCGACAAGGGTGAGGGCGCGGAACGTGCGGATCATGAGGCCGGAACTGATGAGCAAGACGAGGGCGAGGGCTACCTGAACGACAACGAGAACATTGCGGGAGCGATGGCGTTCGCGGCTCTGGCTGATCGTGCGGCCACCTTCGCGCAGGCTGGCGTTCAAACGAAGGCCGGCGTATTTCAGGACGGGAACGGAACCGAAGAGCAGACCAGTAAGCAATGAGATGGCAAGAGCAAAGAGAAGGACTTTGCCATCGATACCGATTTCGGTGACGCGCGGAATGCCGACGGGGGCGATAGCAACCAGCGCTTTGACCGCAACGAACGCCAAAGCGAGGCCGGCCAATCCGCCTAAGATCGCAACGGTAATGCTTTCAAAAAGTAGTTCATAAGCAATGCGGCCAGTGCTGGCGCCCAGAGCAGACCGAATAGCGAGTTCCATGTGGCGGCCTTCGACGCGGACGAGCAAAAGATTAGCGACATTGGCGCAGGCGATGAGAAGAACGATGCCGATGGTGCCCATTAAAACCCAGAGAGTGTCACCGATATCGCCGATCAGGTTTTGTTTGAAGGGGCGCAGTGAGGCCATGATGTGGGCTTGCTCAAAGAGTTGAACGCTGAAACCGGGCGGCGGTGGGAAGGTGCGATTGACAATGGGCAACATGCGGTTGATGTCGGCAGTGGCTTGCGCGAGAGTCACTCCCGGCTTGAGACGAGCCACGCCGTCGTAACTGAAATTTCCCAGGTTCACTTTGCTGCGGTCGATCCGCATGGGCTGGAGGAGATTGATCTCCATATCGAGAAAGCGAAAGTCGCGCGGCAAAATACCGATGACTTCTTTCGCTTTGCCGTCAATTTGCAAGCGGCGGCCGATGATGGAGCGGTCACCTCCAAAACGGTGCTGCCAGTAACCGTAGGCCAAAATCACGGTTTCGGGTGAACTTGGCAAATCGTCATCGGGCGAGAAGCGGCGACCTAAGATTGGTTGGACATCGAGGGTGGGCAAGAGGCCGGCGGTGACGAGAAGTGAGCGAACTTGCTCTGGTTCGGCAACGCCAGTTACGCTGACGCGGTCGCCGGTATAAATACCGAAGTTTTCAAAGGTGCGGTTTTGATCGCGAAAGATGAGGTAGTCGGAAGGTGCAACGTTAAGGTCTTTGATTTTTATACCGGGAGCAGTGAGCCAGACGGCGATGAGTTGCTCGGGGTGAGCATAGGGTAGAGGCTTGAGGAGAACACCCTCTAAAACACTGAAAATGGCCGTATTTGCGCCGATACCGAGTGCCAGCGTGATGATGGCGATGAAGGTGAACATGGGCGCGCGGCGCAGGCGATGAAAGACTTGTTTGAGTTGACCGGCGAAAGAACTCATGGGACAAGTTACGGATGCGGAGGTGGAAAAGATCCACTAATTTCCAGATGCGACACTGAAATCTCTGGAGCAGACATTTGACAATTACTGACTTTCTGATAGGACGGCCGATTGCGACGTCCGAGGAGCGCGCAGAGCAGATCGGCACTTCAGCCGGCATTCCCATTTTTGGGCTCGACGCACTGAGTTCGGCGGCGTATGGACCGGAAGCAGCGCTGACGTTGTTGATTCCGCTCGGGCTAGTGGGGACAACGTATATTCTGCCGCTGATCGCCAGTATTCTAGTGCTGCTGGTGATCGTTTTTTTCTCGTACCGCCAAACCATTGCGGCGTATCCGGGCGGCGGTGGATCTTACACGGTGGCGCGTGAAAACCTGGGAACTCTGGCGGGTTTGTTAGCGGCGTCGGCGTTGATGATTGATTATGTTCTGACGGCGGCGGTGGGTATTTCGGCGGGTATTGGAGCGCTGGTATCGGCGGCGCCGTCGCTGCAATCGAAGACGCTGCCGCTCTGTTTGTTGGCGCTGTTGCTTTTGACGATTGCGAATCTGAGGGGCCAACGCGAAGCGGGGGGGATTTTTATGTTCCCCACTTATCTTTTTTTGATCTGTATGTTTGGAATGATTGGCCTTGGTGTAGCAAAGGTGCTGCTGGCGGGAGGAGGGCATCCGATGCCAGTGATTGCGCCACCGGCCGCGCCGAAGGCGATCGAAGCAGTGGGCGCGTGGCTGATTTTGAAGGCGTTCGCGAGTGGATGTACGGCGATGACAGGCGTGGAAGCGGTGAGCAACGGAGTGAAGGCGTTCCGCGAGCCTACGGTGAAGACGGCGCAACGGACGCTCGCCATTATCATTGCAGCTTTGATTGTGATGCTAGGGGGGATCGCTTATCTTGCTCAGCAGTATCAAGTGAGCGCTACCGATCCGAACGCACCCGGGTATCAAAGCGTTCTCTCCATGCTGTTATTAGCGGTATCCGGGCGCGGTTGGTTCTATTACGTCGCTATCGGTTCTGTGTTATTGGTGTTAGTATTTTCGGCCAACACCGCCTTCGCAGACTTTCCGCGAGTGTGCCGGATCATTGCGGATGATGGCTTTCTGCCGATCTCACTCGCCAACCGGGGACGCCGGTTAGTTTATTCGGAGGGCATTATCGTGTTGGCGCTGATCACGGGGATCTTGCTTACGGTTTTTGGCGGCGTTACCGACCGCCTCATTCCTCTTTATGCAGTGGGAGCCTTTCTGGCATTCACGTTATCGCAGGCCGGCATGGTGGCGCACTGGCGGCGTGAAAAAGGGGGAGGCCATATGGGCAACATGCTCATCAATGGTTCGGGAGCCTTAGTCACAGGAATCACGGTGATCGTGGTGCTGGTGGCAAAGTTTAAGGAGGGCGCATGGATTACGGCTTTAATGATTCCGGCGCTGCTGGCGATGATGTATTTCGTGCGCCGCCACTATGATTACGTGCGTGACCAAGTGAAGACGGATACGCCGCTTGATGTTTCGAATCTTAAAGGCGCCTTTAGTGATCATTCCGATGCCGCACTGGAGCAAGATGGCGAAATACTCGTTGCGGATGGCGTTTGAAATGACGCACGAGATCAAAGTTGTCCATGTTGCGGAAGAAGACAAAATGGATGAGTTCTGCGGACAGTGGACGCATTTGGTGGTGCAGCCGGCAGTGCACGCCAACTTACCAATACCGGAATTGGTGCAATTGAATTCGCCCTACCGATTCGTGGTGGGACCAATTGTCGATTATGTGATCAAGACGGCAGAGGAAAACCCGGGACGGCGAATTGTAGCGATCATTCCGGAGTTGGTTGAGCACGAGTGGTTCGCCTATTTTCTTCACACACAGCGTGCGGCGCTGCTAAAAACCATGCTACTGATGAAGGGGAACCACCGTATTTCAGTATTGAACATGCCGTGGTATCTCAATGAAAAGCCGACGAACAAAGAACTGAAGACGTAATCAAGCTTATGGAAACGACTCATCGACTCACACGACGCGGGATTCTGCAGCAGGCACTGCAGCGGCCGCAGGTATTTCTGCCGCCTCGGGGCAGGAACCGCGGACCGGACCGCAAAACGCGGCACTGGAAGCAGAGAATCCAGATTCTGCGCATTCGCCGGAGACTGATAACGGAACGGTTTATCCGTTCAAGTCTTCTTTCGCGCTGGCACGAACGCGCTTCGGTAGCGGCGGCTGGACCAGGCAAGTGACGGCGCGTGAGCTGCCTATTTCGAAGGGCATTGCCGGAGTCGAAATGCGGCTGAAAGCGGCCGGCGTGCGCGAATTGCACTGGCATGTAGAGGCAGAGTGGGCGATTATGCTTTATGGCCATGCGCGCATTACGGCGGTGGATCAACAGGGCCGCAGTTTTGTGAGCGATGTAGGCGAAGGCGATCTCTGGCTATTTCCAAAGGGGATTCCGCATTCGATTCAAGGTTTAGGGCCGGATGGGGCGCGGTTCCTTTTGGTGTTCGACGACGGAAATTTCAATGAGTTCGGTACGTTCCTGATTACGGACTGGCTGACGCACACGCCGAAAGAAGTGCTGGCAAAGAATTTCAATGTGGCGGCTTCTACGTTCGACAAAGTGCCGAGTAAAGAGCTCTTTATTTTCCAGGCGGAATTGCCAGGGGATCTGAAGGCGGAGCAGATGGAGGCGGTGAAGGGGACGACCGAAGTGCCGCATCGTTTCGACTTCCGGACGAGCCAGCTGAAGCCGGCGAAGGTGACGGCGGGCGGCGAAGTGAAGATCGTCGATTCGACAAATTTTCCGGTGACGCCGATTGCTGCCGCGATTGTGAGGGTGAAGCCGGGCGGCTTGCGCGAACTGCACTGGCATCCGAATGCGGATGAGTGGCAATACTACATCAGCGGGAAAGGCCGGATGACGGTGTTTGCGGCGGGCGGGCATGCGCGGACAATGGATTTCCAGGAAGGCGACGTGGGTTATGTGCTGCAATCGACGCCGCACTATGTGGAGAACCTGGGAGACACGGACTTAGTGTTTCTGGAGATGTTTAAGACTGATAAGTATGAAGATATTTCGCTAGCGGAATGGATGGCGCACACGCCGCATCAACTGGTTGATCAACATTTGCATCTGGGGCGCGCTTTGATTGATGCGATTCCGGCGGCGGAAACCGTGATTATGCCGTTGTAGGATGTGGCGGGCGGGCGGCTTGATACGCTCGTGTCTATGTCCTCAGCTCAGTCGCAGTACATCTTGGCGCTTGATCAAGGCACCACCAGTTCCCGGGCCATGCTGCTCGGGCAAGACGGACGGGTGCATGGATTGGCGCAGACGCCATTCAAGCAAATTTTCCCGAAGCCGGGTTGGGTGGAGCACAACCCCATTGAGATTTGGTCTACGCAGTTCGGCGCGGCAAACGAAGCATTGGCTAAAGCGGGAGCGCGTGCCGATGCGGTGGCGGCGATTGGCATTACGAATCAGCGCGAGACAACGATTATTTGGGATCGCAAGACAGGCGAGCCAATTTACAACGCGATTGTGTGGCAGGATAGACGGACGTCGGCCTTCTGCGATGAGTTACGCGAGCAAGGGCACGCGGCGATGATCCAAGAGAAGACGGGCCTTGTCATTGATGCTTATTTCTCGGGGAGCAAAGTGAGATGGCTGCTCGATAACGTGCAAGGCGCGCGGGCGCGGGCGGATAAAGGCGAACTGGCGTTTGGCACGGTTGATAGCTGGCTGATCTGGAAGCTCACGGGCGGTCAGCGGCATGTGACGGATGTAACGAATGCGTCGCGAACGATGCTGTTCAATTTGCACACGCTGACTTGGGATGACGACTTATTGAAGCTATTGAATGTGCCGAGATCTTTGTTGCCGGAAGTGGTTTCGTCAAGCGAAGTTTGCGGGACTACAACGGGTGACTTAGCGGGCATTCCGATTGCGGGCATTGCGGGCGATCAACAAGCGGCATTGTTTGGGCAGATGTGCATGCAGCCGGGCATGGTGAAGTGCACCTATGGCACCGGCAGCTTCATGCTGCTGAACACGGGCGAAAAGCCGGTAATGTCGAAAAACAAATTGCTGACTACGGTGGCTTGGCGCATTAAAGGGCGCACTTCCTATGCGCTGGAAGGAAGCGTTTTTATTGCAGGCGCGGTGGTGCAGTGGTTGCGCGACGAACTGCAGATTATCCGTAGCGCGGAGGAAATTGAAGAACTGGCGGCGAGCGTGCCGGATACGGCTGGAGTTTATTTTGTGCCGGCGTTTTCGGGATTAGGAGCGCCGCACTGGGACCAATACGCGCGCGGCACGATTACGGGGTTGACGCGGGGAGCGAACCGTGCTCACATTGCGCGGGCGGCATTAGAAGGAATCGCCTTTCAGATTGCCGACATCATAGAGGCGATGGAGACGGATTCCGGCGTGCCGCTGACAGAGCTGCGTGTAGATGGCGGCGCGGCGCGCAACAATTTGCTGATGCAGATTCAAGCGGATGCGTTGGGGGTTCCGGTAACGCGGCCGGCGAACCCGGAGAGCACGGTGCTGGGCGCCACTTATCTGGCTGGATTGGCGGTGGGTTACTGGCCGGATCAGGAAACGATTGCGAAACAATGGCAGGCGGACAAGCGGTTTGCGCCGCAAATGGATGCGGCCACGCGGAAGCAGCGGCACGCGGGCTGGTTGAGGGCATTGGAACGCAGCCGCCATTGGGAGACGGCGTGAACTTGTGAAGCAACGCGAAGACATTCTGAGTGAGATTAGATCAACGCCGCTGTGGGATGTGTTGATTGTGGGAGGCGGCGCGACCGGTTTGGGCGCGGCACTGGAGGCAGCGTCGCGCGGTTATCGGACGTTGCTGCTAGAAGCGCGCGATTTCGCGAAAGCGACGTCGAGCCGGAGCACGAAGTTAGTGCATGGCGGCGTGCGTTATTTGCAACAGGGGAATGTGAAGTTGGTGTTGGAGGCGCTGCGGGAGCGAGGCCGCATGTTGCGGAATGCGCCGCACCTGGCACACCGGCGCGCCTTTATTATTCCGGCTTATGCGTTGTGGGAATTTCCATTTTACGGCGTTGGTCTGACGTTATATGACGTGCTGGCAGGGAAAGAATCGCTAGGGCGTTCGCGTATTTTATCTAAGGCGCAAGTACTGAAAGAGTTGCCGACGGTTAGCCAGAAAGGGCTACAAGGCGGCATTCTGTACTACGACGGGCAGTTTGACGATGCGCGTTACGCGATCAGCTTGATGCGTACAGTATTCGAGCAAGGCGGCGTGGCGCTGAATTACGCGCCGGTGACGGGACTGATCAAGGAAAAAGGCAGTATTTGCGGAGCGATTGCGACGGATAGCGAGACCGGGGATGTCTTCGAATGTAAGGCGAAGGTGGTGATCAATGCCACAGGGATTTTTTCGGACGATCTGAGGAGGATGGACGAACCCGCGTCTTCAAAGATACTGTCTGTGAGCCAAGGCAGCCACATGGTCTTGCCGCGGGAGTTTCTGCCGGGCAACTCGGCGTTGATGGTGCCGCGCACTTCGGACGGACGAGTTCTTTTCGCCATTCCGTGGCACAACCATGTGGTGGTGGGTACCACGGATGACCCGGTGCCGCAAGCTGAGTATGAACCGCGAGCCATGGCCGATGAGCGGGCGTTCTTAGTTGAACATATTGAGCGGTTTCTGGGACGGCGACCCAAGCCAGAGGACATCTTGAGTATGTGGTCGGGCCAGCGACCGCTGGTGAAGCAGTCGGATGCCGCGAACACAGCGGCGATTTCGCGCGACCACACGATTGTGATTTCACAATCGAAACTGGTAACAATTACCGGCGGAAAATGGACGACTTATCGAAAAATGGGCGAAGACGCGATTAACAAGGCGGCAGCGCTCGTCGATTTGCCGGCGGTTGTGTCTAAGACAGCTGAGTTACGGCTGCATGGCTGGGTACCTAGACAAGAAGATAGGGCGGTTAGTCATCAGGATTGGCAAGCTATCTATGGATCTGACGTGATGGAACTCACAAATCTAGGTAAGTCCAAGGCCGATCTAGGCAAGTTGCTGCATCCGAGACTGCCGTTTTTGCAAGCAGAGGTTGTTTGGGCAGCGCGGTTTGAGATGGCTCGGACATTGGATGACGTGCTAGCAAGACGAACCAGGGCTTTGTTCCTCGACGCACACGCCAGTATTGAAGCAGCACCTGTGGCGGCGAGATTATTGGCTGAGGAACTAGGCCGCGATGAGGCTTGGCAGAAGAAGCAAAGCGAAGAGTTTTCCGTCATCGCTGCCGGTTACGATTTATCGCATTGAGCTAAGGTCTGGGGTTAGTAAATTCGGCGTTTCATTTGTAACAGAATTTCAAAGCCCAAACCGCAGGTACCAGTACATTTCTGGCAACTGTGAGCAAAAAACGCTTTAAGTGGTATTGGATTGCAGTTAGACTATTTTCAGTATGGTTTGGAATTGGTCTAGTCAAACCTGAGCTAGCATTCGGAGAGCGTCGTGTTCATCATGCCGCTATTTGGATTCACCAAATAAAAAGAAATAAAAAAGAGGAGGTCAATTTTTTCATGTTCAAAAAGTTTCTGAGCAGCAAACTGGCGGTCGCTAGTGTGGCTGCATTTTTTCTGGCACCCGCGATGTGGGCCGGACAAGTTGCGGTGGGTTTTGTTTCCTGGGATGTGAATTTCCCTGGGAACGCCGGGCAATTCGATATCACCAATTTGACGGGGCCAAACGCGGCACCGGTAGGATTCCCCATCACCACCGAGATTCAACTGACAGGTCTGAGTTTGACGGTCGACTTTGTGAGCGGTGGAACAAAAACGTACGGTTCCTCGTATTTCACGCTTTCGTCGGACGGGGAGTCACTAGACGGAACGGCGATTCCGATTGGCGGCACGAACCCGCAGCCGATTAGCGCGACGCTTTCGGGCACGTTCAGCGTAACGTCGATTCTGGATCCAAGCGCGGATACCATTCTGCCGACGTTCACGGTGACGTTCTCAGATTCACCGACTCTGGTTGATGGCGATTTCGGAATCATCTATGCAACGGAATGCGGCGGAGCGGGCGAACCTTCGTGCTCCGGCAGCGGATCAATAACTCCCGAACCAAACAGTATGGCGTTGGTTGGGCTGGGTTTGGGCGTAGCGGGACTCTTGATAGTGGGCCGTAAGAAAGTGCTCAATGCAACCAAGTTAGTAGCAGGAGGGCTACTTTAATGAATAAATATGTAGTTTGTGGTTTAAGTTTACTTTTTTCGGCGGCGACGCTTGTGCAGGCGCAGGTTGTGCTGCCTACCTCGACAACGCCGAGCAGCGGTGTGGCGGGGGTGAATAACGTCAATCTCACGGCGTCAAACGTCCCAGGAACGCCAACGGCAGCCAATTTGATCATCAGTTTTGAGAACACATGCGGCGGGGCGGCGGTGAAAACCGAATCGGCCAACACCGTAAGGGCGATTCTCACGATTGACCGGATCAATTTCAATATTCCGTCCGGTTTGGCGACGGGGGCCTATTATGTGCAGGTTTCCGACACGGCTGATCCGGTCCATTTCACGTCAACAGACTGCTCGCTGTTGCAGGTAACGGGCTCCTCGGCCGTTTTGAACGCTTGCGTGGCAGGCAGTTCATTGGGCGTCTTGCTGCCGCCCAGCGGGACCACCGGTAACGTGACGGCGTACGTTCCCAAAGGGTATTGGGAAAGTTCGACGACAGGTATCTTTATTCAGGGCATAGAAGGAGCAACGGGGACTGGCGTTTCCGTACCAACTGCCAATGCCGCCAATTCTTGTTCTTCAAATCCGGCCACCGGACAAACGGTTTGTGTGGCGAATAACACTGACGTCTACTTGCTTTCCGGCACGACGCTCACCAACACGCTGACGAGCGGAAGCACGGGGACCACTGGGTTCTCAGGTGGATCTTGTTATAACTGCGGCGTGGCTCTGAACGCCAGCAATAACAGTGCGGTGATCAACATGGGAGTTGCGGGCGCGCCTTCGGGCAGCGGCGTTCAAATTTTGAATCTGAACACCAATACCTTCAACCCCGCCTTTAAAATGACAGACGAGGTCTCGGAGAATATTTCAGTAGACCCGACAAGAAGTCTGATACTTTCGGCTGACGAGGACCAAAACTATGTGCTTTTGCAGCTTCAATCGGATGGTGTGACGCTAAAGGAATTCGATCCGACATTCTTCTCCGGCGCTGAAAGCGATTCTTCGGCGGAAGACTGTTCCACCGGTGTTGCGATTGCTCCAGGAGAGTTTACCAATAACGTACAACTCGTAAACCTCAATAGCATTTCGTTTGGTACGACTACTTATACTGCGCCCAACAGCGTCTTTACGGTGGCGACGAATTATACCTTCTCTGCTGGCTTGTGCGGATCGGCTGTCGCACAAGGATCCGGTCACTTGGCAGTAGTCACGGGCGAGTTCGGAGGCAACACGTTTTCAGTGTTGCAGCTTCCAGCTACGGCCAGCACAGCTACTCCGGCGGTTGTTGATTATGTGACGGCAGCGATCCCGAATAATGCGGCATGCGGCGGTACATTTAGCGCTGGGTATGACCCGCACACGGTAACAGCGTACACGAGCCCGAACGATGGGAATTCGTATGCGGTGTTCGCCGGCTACTCTGGTGGCGTTCCGACTTGCTTAGCGAAGGTCAATATGACTCAGTTGATCAACTCGGCGGTGCGCGGCGGTACTGGCTATCAAGCGCACGACATCTCTGCGGCGAATTTCCCGGCGAGCGCCGTGCAGTTCTTTACATTACCATAAACAAGCAAGAACTTGGTTCTTGAAAAACAGGCCGGCTGCGAGGAGATCTCGCGGCCGGCCTTGTTTTTGGGCTGAGGTGATCTAATAGGGGGCTGGAGATTCTTTTACCTTTATATGCATTTTGATGCAGCGGTGTTTGGCGAGTTTGTGGGGACCATGGTCCTGATTCTTTTGGGTAATGGCGTGGTGGGCGGAGTGGTGCTTTCCGGGACGAAGGCGGAGAATGCCGGTTGGATTTGCGTGACCGCTGGATGGGCGTTGGCGGTCTTTTGCGGAGTGGCGACGGCGACGGCGTTAGGGGATGGCGATGCGCATCTGAATCCGGCGTTCACGGTGGCGTCGGTGATTATGAGCGGACGGCCGGAGCGGTTATATACCTACATCCCGGCACAGCTATTAGGGGCTTTGTTGGGGGCAACGTTGGTCTGGCTGTTTTATTTGCCGCATTTTGCCATTACGGAAGATCCGGGTAAGAAGCTGGCTTGCTTTTCGACAGGGCCGGCGATTCGTGGATACGCGCACAATTTCTTCTGTGAAGTGCTGGGGACATTTGTGCTGGTGTTGGTGGCTTCAACGTTCGGCTCGCATGGGTTTGCTGCTAACGGAGTAGCAGGCGGGTTGAGTCCGATGCTGGTGGGTGCTTTGGTATGGAGCATTGGCTTATCGCTGGGTGCGACCACGGGGTATGCGATCAATCCGGCTAGAGATTTAGGGCCGAGGATTGCACATGCTCTGCTGCCGATTGCGGGGAAGACGGATTCCGACTGGAGTTATAGCTGGGTTCCCGTGTTGGGGCCAGTGGCAGGAGCGGCGCTGGCTGCCGTATTTGTGCATGTGAGCGGGATGTAGAAAGGCAAAAGGCAGACCGATGAGGTCTGCCTTTTGTGTCAGCGGGACGTTGATTCTGAGTTATTCAGGCGCGCCGGTTTTGAGTTTGTCGCGCTGTTCTTTGAGAATGGCCTTGCGGCTGAGCTTGATTTTGTTGCCTTCGAGCGCAAGAACCTTCACCAGGATCTGGTCGCCTTCATTCAACTCATCGCGCACATTCTTGATGCGGCTTTCGGAGATTTCGCTGATGTGGAGCAGGCCGTCGGTCCCCGGGAAGATTTCGACGAAAGCGCCGAAGTCGGCGATGCGAACGACTTTGCCTAAGTAAGTTTTGCCCACTTCGGCAACGGCGGCGATATCGGCCACCATCTGCAAGGCCTTCTTGGCGGCATCACCGCTCGAAGCGAAGATGTTCACCATGCCATCGTCGGTAACATCGATTTTGACGCCAGTGGCTTCAATTATGCCTTTGATGACTTTACCGCCGGGTCCGATGAGTTCGCGGATCTTATCGGTGGGGATTTGCGTGGTGTAGATGCGCGGCGCGTATTGGGAGAGCTCGGCGCGCGGCTTGTCAATAGCGGCGATCATGGTATCGAGAATTTCGAGGCGACCCTTGCGAGCCTGCTCGAGAGCTTCTTTCATGATCTTGGTGGTGACGTTGGGAACCTTGATATCCATCTGCAGGGCGGTGATGCCTTGCTTGGTACCGGCCACTTTGAAGTCCATATCGCCGTAGTGATCTTCGGCGCCGGCGATGTCGGTGAGAACCGCATACTGGTCGCCTTCCATCACAAGGCCCATGGCGATACCGGCAACAGGAGCGATAATCGGCACACCGGCATCCATCAGTGACAAGGTGCCGCCACAAACGCTAGCCATAGAACTGGACCCGTTCGATTCGAGAATGTCGCTCACGACACGCAGTGTGTACGGGAAGACTTTCTCGTCGGGAATAACCGAAGCAACCGCGCGTTCGGCCAAAGCACCGTGACCAATTTCACGACGGCCGGGCCCGCGCATGAAGCCGACTTCGCCGACGCTAAACGGCGGGAAGTTGTAATGCAACATGAAGCGTTTGGAGGTTTCGGCGAGATCGAACATTTCAATGCGTTGTTCGTCATCTTTGGTGCCGAGGGTGGTGGTGACGAGAGCCTGCGTTTCGCCGCGGGTGAAGATGGCGGAACCGTGGGTGCGGGGCAGAACACCGACTTCGCAGGTGATCTTGCGAATAGTGGTGAAGCTGCGGCCATCGGGACGGCGCTTGTCCTTCAACATTTCATCGCGGAAGATGCGTTCCTTCAGTGCGTCGAAAGTCTTCTTGGCTTCGGCTTGCTCGGTTTCTTCGGTGAAGAGAGCGAGGGCCTTTTCCTTGGCGGCATCAACCTTGGCATAGCTTTCGAGCTTGCCGTATTTTTCGGTGTTGAGAGCATCGCTCAGATCGGCGCGGACAGCCGCGGAGATCTTATTGAGCATGTCCTGATTGACGGCGGGCGGCGTGTACACGCGCTTGGTTTTGCCGCACATCTTGACGAGTTCGTTAATGGAAGCGGCAATTTGCTTGCAGCAATTGTGGCCGAATTCGATGGCATCGAGCACTTCGGCTTCGGACGCGGAATTGGCGCCGGCTTCCACCATGACGATTCCCTGCTCCGTACCTGCGACAACAATGTTGAGCTTGGCGTCTTTCGATTCGTCGTAGCTAGGATTCGCTTGATAAACACCATTGATGAGGCCGACGCGAACACCGGCTAGAACGTGGTGGAACGGAATATCGGAAATGGCGAGAGCGGCACCTGCGCCAATGATGGCGAGGACGCTAGGATCACGCTGCGGATCTGCCGAGAGAACCATGGCGATGATCTGCGTTTCACAACTGAAACCTTCGGGGAAAAGCGGACGGACCGGACGGTCAATCAGACGGCTGGTGAGAATTTCCTTCTCGGAGGGGCGGCCTTCGCGTTTGATAAACCCGCCCGGAAACTTTCCGGCAGCGTAGGTATATTCGCGGTAGTCCACCGTGAGGGGAAGAACGAAGCTCCCGGTTTGGGTTGCGGATTAGCGCAAGCACTGACCAGAACAACCGAATCTCCCGAGCGAACAACAACAGACCCATTGGCCTGTTTGGCAATTTTTCCGGTCTCAATGGAGACCTTCGACCCGTGCAGGTCAATTTCAACTATATGCGACATTTAACTTTTCCCGATGCGTGATCCGCATCAACCTTTTCTTGTTAGCACGTGCCGGAATCCATTCCAGACGTGCGGATCATTCACGGGATTAAGTGGAGGACTTAGAGTGAGTTCTGTGGGGAACTGTTTACCAAAACAGTGTGGCGCGGAAAAACAAATGACGTCGCCCAGCAGGCCGAGCCATAACCGCGCTGCCTTTAGAGACCGAACTAGCGGCGGATGCCCAAACTTTGAATCAAAGTTTTGTAGCGCTCGGGACTGCGATCCTTCAAATACTTAAGCATCCGGCGGCGGCGGGAGACCATGACGAGCAAACCGCGCTCGGAGTGGTGATCCTTTTTATGCCCCTTAAGATGTTCAGTGAGTGACGCAATCCGCTGACTCAGCAGCGCGACCTGGACCTCTGGCGAGCCGGAGTCCGATTTGTGAATCCGGTACTTCGTGATTACTTCTGTCTTTTGTTCAACTGCCAGAGCCATGCTAGAAACGATACTCCTCGTCTTTACCTTAATCTCGATTTTATCTTTCTCATGGTACCACAAGGGGTATAGGAAATGTTTCGTTTGTGAAAAGACTAACGGACGGTCGCCGTCGGCGGACTGAAGTCCGGCTGCAGGTTAAAACCTGCAACCACACGCCTCGGGCACCGTTTTCCTTTGGAGAAGATGTAGGAACTGCATGTCTCGACACGAGTGTCGAGACGGCAAACACGAGTGTTTGCGCCACGAATGGGCACAGGTTGGGTGTACTCTGTCCGAGCACTTGAGATTTCGACCGCCTTTTGTTCGCTATTTAAGCGGCGGGCGAAGCACTTTTCACGCGAGCGATGACAGTTTGGATGTCCAAAACCTCCTTGCTCAGGTTGAAGTGGGCTTGTTGGATCTTACGGAACTGCGCAAATTCGGAAACGCTAAGATCGAACCCAAAATCTGAGGGGACGAACTCTACTTTCAGCTCGGCGGCTTTCTTGGAGATCTCAAAGATGCGGTTGACTTGGCGCAAATTCTCCTCTTTGGCCTCCTTGGCCTTGCGTGCGGGGCCTTCCAGCCTTTCCTTTTGAATTTCTTTCAGTTTTGCGGTGTCTTCCGCGAGTTGTTTGCGCAGGCGGCGTTCGTGTAAACGAATATTGCGCAATTGTTTTTCGCGCATAATCACGAGCGCGCCTTCGAGCATGGCGGCCTGGCGAGCAGGATTTTTCTCTGAAGGATAAAACTCGCCGGCAGAATAGCGAGCGTCTTCGATCAGTGCTTGTTCCTCAACGGGAACTTTCATCAAGCGCCAGGTGTGATTGGCGATGAACTGGGTAAGTTCGCGCTCTTCGTCAGTCTGCGGATTGAAGCGTTCGAAGTGGCTGGCGACTAACTGCTCGTAGGCTTCGGCGGAATCTCCAGGGAGCAAGGCTTTCATGGAGCACAAACCGTGCGTGAGAGCGTTCATGGAAGAAGCGGCGCGGCCAGCGTCCGTTTTCGCCCCGGTCGATTTTTGGGAATTCAGACGGTTTGCGTGCATTTGCGCTTCGCTGACGGGACGGCGTGGTTGTTGATCTTGAAATTGTTCAGACGAGTCCGCGGCGGGAGTCTGAACGGTGTCGTAATTATTCATATTTTCGTTTGCCATGTTAGAGATATGTCTCCAGACAAGGAAAAGTTAGCTTGGCGGACTGCGCGACTGTTAGGGAATTTGGGTTTGGGCGGAGAGAAAAGGAGTTTAAGGCTATTAGAATGAGTCGCGTACAGGTATTTCAAAAAAACTTGCAAGAGCTGTGACCGGAAAACAGCGGCGGGTGTGGAGGGCGGCCCGCTTGCTTACGCCCGCTAGTCGTTTTGGGGCTCTTTTCCGCAAAGCTCAGGCGGAAGCCGCTTTTGGGGCAGGTTTATAGCCGCATTGGGCCGCTTTCTTCATCGCTTCGATGCCTTCTGCGACGGACATCAGCGGAGTGATCTTAACGTTCTTCACGGTGCCGCCGGCGTTGAATGCCATGGAGATGGCAGCGGCGGCAACGTTGTCGGGCATTTCGAGAATGCTGATTACATCATCGTCGCCGAAGGCGAGCCAGATATGCGCGAGCTTGCCGCCCAATTTTTCGATTGAACCGCGGACCGCTTCGCCGCGATCTTAGGGATTGCTGAGCAGAGCCGCCCAAGTTGCGGAATTGTAAGAGAGTTGCAATAGGTAAGTTGCCATGTTGATGTTTTCTCCGGGTAGATTATATACCAATTACTGCTTTTCTAAGACATATGTGTAGGTCCGGCCGCCGTTTCACTTACTCGTCTCGACGACCGTCATGGTCTTTCCGTCCGGGATTAAGGTTAGCGTCACCACGAAAACCAGCTCTCCGTCCAGCATGTCGGTTTCCTCAATCGTGCGTTCGTCAATGCGTTTCAATGAAACCGAGTCGGATTGATAGCGGCCTTTGGCCGGATAGCTTTTGCCGTCGAGCTTAGCCGTGTAACTCTCGCCTGCGGGGTGCGGACAAACTGAACTCGTCGCCGCTGAGCTTGTAAGTATAGGTAATGCCATTTTCGCTGGCTTTTTCTTTCTCGGCCACGCGGATTCAGCTGGCGTTGGAGTGTACGCGTGCTGAGGCCGAGGTTGCGGCGGACCTTGTGGCGGGAATGTCGCCGAGTGGAATCGCTGCCTAGAGAAAGGCGAGCCTCAATACGGTTTGGACGCAGATTAGGATGCTGCTGGAGCGGAACGATTTACATAGGATTGCGGAATTGGTTAGTCTCGTGGCTACGCTTCGATAAGCGTGGTGCGGGACACGGAATAAGCCCCTGCTGTAATCTTCCACGAGGCGGCAAACGGCAAACGAAATGTTTCGTTTGTGAAGAGAGTGGGATTCGCCGAAAGTGGAGAACGGAACCCGTTCTCCACGCTTCTGAGCTGCTTGGAAGTTAGGCTTTTGGGTGGAATAAAGAGAGTTTGCCGAACTTTTCCGCCAGCAGGTAGCAAACGGTGACGCGCGATTTGTCATGAACACCCTTCATTTTGGTCATAATTTCATGCAGGGCCGCATCCAATTCTGCATCTGTTCCGGTTAGTGCGAGTTTCTTCTTCATGAAGCCTTCGCGGACGCGCTCGAGTTCCTTTGGGTCGCTGGCTGCTACTAGCGAAGCATCCCTAGTATGCAAAGCGATGCCAAGATGCTTAACGATGCCTGCGACTGCGGGCTCGTCAACTGTCGCCACGTAGTGCTTGATGTCTGGTACATAGTCGTGCTTCGTATCCGCCATGGAGGGTTAGACCTTTCGATTCATTAGTTGAGGGTCCCGTGGAGATCTTGGGAATCTCGATTAGGGAGTATATCAAGACTGGAAGATGGGGGCAGATTGGCTTATGTGATGGGAAATACAGTATTAAATGGCAAAAACTGGCTAGGTGTTTTTGCTTGACTCTAGTAGGCCTAGGGGAGTACAAAAGTTTAGAGAAGAGTCGCGTAGAGATACGCGTCTGGCCCCGGGGAGTTTTTCTAGTCCATGAAGACATTTTCAAAGAATCTTGTGATTTATTTAGCGGCCTGTGTATTTTTGGCCGTTAACGGATTGGCTCAATTTCGAGCGGGAGTGCAAGGAACGGTAACCGACTCGGCGGGGGCTGTGGTTCCCGATGCGACGGTGACGCTGACAAGTCTAGAAACGAATATTGCGCGCACGGCGACGACGAGCAATGTGGGCGTATACGACATTCCAGGGCTGGCGCCAGGACGCTACCGGCTGAGTGTGGAGAAAACCGGATTTTCCAAAAAAGTGTTGAACGACGTGGTTTTGAGTGCAGAGCAAACGCAATCGTTCAATGTGCAGTTGGAGATTGGCCAGCTTTCGCAAGTTGTGACGGTGGATGCGTCGGTCGGTGAAGTGATCGACACGGAAACGGCGATCATCGGCGGAACAATTACCGACAAACAGATTCAAAGTCTGCCCTCCATTGGGCGCGATCCGTTTCAATTAGTGCGGCTGGCTCCCGGCATCTTTGGCGATGGCGCGCAGAATGCAGGCGGCGGCACTGCCTCTCTGCCCGGAACGAATATTGGCGGACCCAGCGCGACGGATAGCATTTTCAAAGTGGAAAACGGCATCCAGATGGTGGGCAACGGAGGCCGGCAAAATTCGAACGATATCCAGATCGATGGCGTTGGCGTGAATAGCGCGGCGTGGGGCGGAGCGGCGGTGATTACACCGAATGAAGAATCGGTGAAAGAAGTTCGCGTAATTGCGAACAGCTATGACGCGCAGTATGGACGCACCAGCGGGCCGCAAGTTCTGGTGGTTTCGCAAAATGGCACGAACGATTTCCACGGAAGCGCGTTTTTCAAATGGCACCGGCCGGGGTTGGATTCGTATAACCGTTGGGATGGCTTTGGTAATCCGAGCCCCGTGCAGCGCGATAACAACCGCTTTAACCAATATGGGGGCAGCGTGGGCGGTCCAGTGATCAAGAACAAGTTGTTCGCGTTTTTCTCTTACGAGACGCAGCGCAACAAATCAACAAGCACGCAAACGAACTGGTACGAGACATCGCAGTATTTGCAGAGCGCTGGGCGAAGCGGCAGTCTGGCAAGGACGATCCTCTCCTATCCGGGCGAAGGACCGGCACCGGGAACGCTCATACAAGTGACATGCGCACAAGCGGGTTTGGCTGCTACGCAGTGCCAAAATACAACGAATGGACTCGATTTAGGTTCGCCGCGGACGAATGCAGCGCTCGGCACGTTTGACCCGACTTACGGACAGACGGCGACACCCTACGGCATTGGCAACGGCTTTGACGGTATCCCGGACGTACAGGAATTGGAGACGAGTGCTCCGACAAGCGCCGCGAGTGTCCAATACAATGGCCGCGCCGATTATCAGGCTACGGAGAAAGACCGCATCGCGTTCTCGTCTTATTTCACGCCGACTACGTCGGAGTTTTACAACGGACCGCAGCGTCCGGCGAACGACTGGCACCATAGCGGTTTGGCGCAATCGTGGACGGGGATCTATACGCGCACGATTTCTCCGACCATGCTGAATGAGGCGCGCTTTGGCGCGAGTGGATGGAGATATAACGAATTGACGTCGAACCCGCAAGAGCCGTTCGGCATTCCCACGACATCGGTTTCCTCGATCGGCAACATCAATTTGCAAAGCTGGGGCCCGCCGGCGCCGGGGATTTTCGACCAGATTACGTATAACGGACGAGACACCCTGACAAAGGTCTATGCCAGCCACAGCTTGAAATTTGGCGCGGACGTTTCGAAAGCGCACTTTGTGGACAACGCACCATGGGCGGGCGTTCCCAGTTATAACTTCCATAACATGTGGGATTTCGCCAACGACGCGCCTTATCAGGAAAACGGGGTCAATTACAATCCGGTGACGGGTACGCCCACGATTGCGAATAAGAATCTCCGTTTCAGCACGTATGCGGGATTTGTGCAGGATGACTGGAAGGTAAGAAGGAATCTGACCGTCAACTTAGGACTGCGCTGGGAATTCTTCTCGCCGTTGACAGAGACCAACGGCAACATCAGCAATCCGATTCTGGGACAAGGGCCCGATCCGCTAGCAGGCGTGCATTTGCACGTGGGTGGCGATTTGTTCCAGACCAGCTATAACAACTTCGGACCGCAGTTGGGCTTTGCTTACAATCCGACGAGCAAACTGGTGTTCCGCGGAGGCTTTGGCATTGGCGATAACCTGGAGCAATTAGCCATTACCTCAAACGGGCGCTTCAATCCGCCTTTGACGGTGAATCTGACGCTGCTTGGCTCCAACATTCTGTACGCGCTCAGTTCCGGGATACGCGATATCAATGGATTCCCATCAAATCCGGCGGCGATCCAGACGTTCAGTCCGACGACGGGTCTGCCGATCACGGGAGCGCCCTCAAATTTGACAGGGTTCCCCAGTTTCATGCCGACAACGGTGACATACCGCTATTCGTTTGAGGCCCAGTATGATTTGGGGCACAACTGGATGGGGTCTCTTGGTTATCAAGGGAGCCGCAGCAATCACCTGACTCGGCAGGAACAGTTGAACTGGATTTACTATCCTTACAACAATCCGAATTTAGCGAGCCTAGACGTCTATTCAAACGACGCCAACGCACATTCCAACGCTTTGCTGGCCGAAGCGCAACATCATTTCTCGAAGACATTTGAAGTAGATTTCCAATACCGGTTTGCCAAGAGTATCGACCAAGGATCGCAGGATTACAATGAGGATCCGTACCCGTGGAACTTTAAATACAGCACGGGTCCAGCAGATTTTGACTCGACGCAAAGCTACAAATTGTGGGGATTATGGACGCCGACGCTATTCAATGGCAGCAATCACTGGATGGACAAGGTGGTGGGCGGCTGGACGGTTAGCGGCATTCTGACGTTCCACAGTGGATTCCCGTTTACGCCGCAATATTGCGGAGTAACCAGTTCCAGTTCAGGCGCGTACTCGCAGTACAACACAGACCAGTTCCCGGGCTGCATTCTTCCGGCGACTTATTCGGGCGGCGGCGGCAGCAGCTATAGCAATTCGACGTTTATTACCACGGGAAATTTCGCCAATGCCGCGCAATACTTCACGCCTTCGACATTGAATCCAACCGGCATCTTTTTTGCGGCGCCGGCGAACAATGTGTACCGGAATATGTTTCGCGGCCCTGGCTTCTTAGGCGACGATTTTACGTTGGCCAAAGCGTTTGGGTTGCCTAAGATGAAGATTCTGGGCGAGGGAGCGAAGCTGAACTTGCAAGCGAATTTCTACAACTTGTTCAACAAACTCAACCTGACCAATATCAACAACACTATTGGAAACTATGCGGCCAATGGAACAATTGCTAACTACAATTCGCAATTCGGTCTAGCGCAAGGCGCATTTGCCGGCCGGACGGTGGAATTGCAGGCCAGGTTCAGCTTCTAGGTTCGTATAGTCTTGCTGCTGCTTTCAAAGGCCGTCCTTCGGGGCGGCCTTTTTTGGCAGGCGCGAAGGACAATGGTGTTGCAGAATGAGTGTTGGCAAAATCGTTTTCATCTTTTTCGTGCTCAGTTCGCAGCTTCCGGCACAGGCTTCTTTCGCTTCGCTAGCCAAGGAAGCGAGCGACGCCCGCGAAGCAAACCAGCTTGACAAGGCAGAAATGCTTTACGGCAAAGCGTTAAAGGAGCGACCGGCGTGGGCGGAAGGTTGGTTTTCGCTGGGAACGATTCAATACGACAAGAACAATTATCGAAGCGCGCAAACTTCGTTTGAGAAAGCGGTAAAGCTGGATGCCAAAGCGGGTACGGCGCGTGTCATGTTGGGCCTATGTGAGTTCGAATTGGGGCAGGATGCGGATGCGCTGGAGCAACTGCAGCGGGGATTGAACAGCGGGGTGGCCAATGATGAACAGCTTCGCAATGTAGCGGTATTTCACTTGGGGTTACTGCTTGCAAGGGCGGGAAAGTTTGAAGCGACGCTAGAAACGCTGGCGCCGTTGTGTGCCGAAGGTGTGGAGAGCGAAGCGCTGCTGATGACGGTGGGACGGGCCGTTTTGCGGATGCGAGAGGAGACAGCCTCGTCCGCCGTGGTCCAAAGAACGGGCCATGCCGAATGCTTGGGCGACCGGAAACAGTTTGATCAGGCACGCGGGGAGTACCAAGCGCTGGTGGCGGAATTTCCAGATTTTTCGAATCTTCACTATGCGTTTGGACGGTTTCTTCTGTTGATGGATCACAATCCTGATGGGGC
Source organism: Bryobacterales bacterium (assembly GCA_963840845.1). Taxonomy (GTDB): domain Bacteria; phylum Acidobacteriota; class Terriglobia; order Bryobacterales; family Bryobacteraceae; genus Bog-105. The sequence continues at coordinate 23,022 of CAWJBS010000113.1, read as the reverse complement.
AGTAGGCGAGTTCAAGAAAGAGATTGCAAACCAGCCGAAGAGCGCTGTGGCTCGCTTGCAGATTGCCGCGGCGGAGTACCGAGTCGATTCGACAGCCGGTTTACCTTACGCGGAGGAAGCAGTGAAGCTGGACCCGAATTTGCCGCTGGGTCACTATTTGCTGGGACTGTTGTTAGTGGATACTGGCGAGGATGAGCGCGCCGTGACAGAGTTGGAAATGGCCCGTAAGATGCTGCCGCGCGAGGCGGGAGTCTATTACGCGCTAGGGACTGCTTACGCGCATACGGGACGCAAGGCACAAGCGGCGGAAGTGCGCGCGGAGTTTCAGAAACTCAAAAACGAACCGGCCGTAGTGCCACCGCGCTGATATGTTGAGTGCATGTCACGCGTTTTTTTGATTGATACCGACACAGCTTCAGACGATGCGGTTGCACTGATTATGGCGCTGAAAGCGCCAGACGTGCATGTGGCTGCCATTACGGTGGTGGCCGGCAATGTGGGCGTGGATCAGGCCTGTCGAAATGCGTTGTACACTGCAGAACTTTGCGGGTCGGATGTGCCGGTGTTTCGCGGGGCGGTGGCTCCGCTGGCGCGTCCGTTGGAAGATGCGAGTTGGTTTCATGGGCAAGATGGCATGGGTGACCACGGTTACGCTGCGCCGCGAAGGTCAGTAGAAGCCATGCACGCCGCGGAAGCGATTATCAAGACGGCAGAGGCCAACCCAGGGTTAGTGCTGGTGACGCTGGGGCCATTGACTAACTTGGCGCTGGCGTTGCAGCGGAAACCTGACTTAGGAAAGCTGATGAGCCGTTGCGTGATTATGGGTGGAGCGCCTTGCTGTGAAGGGAATGTCACGCCGGCTGCCGAATTCAATATCTGGTGCGATCCGGAAGCGGCGCACAGGGTCATGCGGGGCAGTTTACCGATTGAGTTGATCGGCTGGCAGTTGTGCAGGGGAAACGCGGCCTTGAATTTGAGCGATATCGAAAAAGTGAAGGGTTTCAATACTCGGTTGGGTGACTTTGCGATTGAATGCAACAGCACCGCACAGGCGGCATATCTGGAACAGACCGGCGAACACGGCATTTCTTTGCCAGATCCGATAGCAATGGCGATTGCGCTTGATCCGACGATTGGCACGAGTTCCAGTGACCATTATGTGGATGTGGAAATCCTGAGCCCGTTGACGCGTGGGATGACAGTGGTTGATCGTTTGAACGTGGCGGCGAACATGCGCAATCGAGTTATTTGGAAAGATTTTATGGGACAGCTCGCGAATGCCAAGGTCTGTTGGCGCTTGGACGTAGCGCGCTGGAAAGCCTTGCTGTTCCGGTCGCTATCAAGGTAACGACTGGTACTTTTTTCAGGTTCGCAGAGTAGAATTCGCCTTTAGGACATTGAGCCTAACACGAGTTAGCGATATGATGAGGGAAAGGTTCCGATTTTGGGGGAATTCACTTTCGTATTGCGATTAATCCTTTCCGATTAATTGACGATCCTATAGATTCTTTGTTCTTCCTACAGCCTCAAGAACCTTCTGTTGTGAGACCTTCCGCATAAGACGGAGTTGGCTCATCGTTGTCATTTTTGGGTTTTAAGGAGCCCGTTTTTTGAAGAGATTTTCTTCGATTTTTCTGCTGTCGCAGATTGGTCTTATTGCCGCTTCCGTCCACAAGAGTGTGGATCAGGGTTCCCAAGCACCCGAGCCTTCCACTCTGTTGCTGATGAGTCTCCCTCTCCTTGCTATTGGAGCATCGAAGGCTTTTCGTAAGAAGAGCAACGAGAAACTTTAAGTTAGCCGCAGCTGATTACAAACTGAGCACAGGACAACTTGCCTGCCGGATGATGGAGTATGTGTGCGAGCGCAGACGGCCTGTGTGAGTGGCATTTGGCTCGTCCAAATGATCGCGGCCGATGACGAGTAGGCTTGCGCCCAGACGTTCACTGAAGCCGCAGATGGTTTGCGCGATATCGCCCGTTTCTACGGCAGACACTACGCGCCCCGGCGCAAAGGTGAAACGGTTTTTCACCAACTGAGTGGAGACCAATTCCTCTAATTGAGGCTGAAGCTCGGCTGCGTTCGGGGCGTTTCCCTTCCCTGGTCCCGGTGAGACATGGATCACCGCAAGTTTCGCTCCAAAATCGGTAGCGAGCTTAGCGGCAGACGCCAGCGTCTTCTCACTGGCAGCTTTCATATCGACGGCACAGGCAATGACGGGAAACTCTTCTTTACGATCGTGCACATGCTTTTCCATGTGGATGCCCGTCAATACAGGAGTGGGTAAATCGTCGAGAACCTTGGCGGTCACCGAGCCGATCAAGAAACGGCGGAAGACGCCGTATCCGTGGGTGGGCATAAGAACCAGTTGGACGTTCTCCGACTTGGCGATCTCCGTGATCTGCATTTCGGGAATGCCTTCGTACACGAGACGGCGCACACGCAAGCCGGCGAGTTCAGAACCGGCGAACGCTTCCAGCAATTTATTCTTTTCGGTAATGAGCCACTGCGGAACGGCAACGGCGGCAGGGGGGGCGCCGCCTAGTTCCGGGGTAATGAAAACCGGATTGATCACGTGCAGCAAAAGCAACTCCGCGTCATATTTCTCGGCCAAGGCGCGAGCGTATGGCGTCATGCCTAAGCAGCGTTCTGAAAAATCAACAGGCAACAGGATACGGGCTATTTCGAGCATTCGGCATGACTCCTCTAAGGAAGCGTTTGTGCACTTACGCTACCACAATCAAATGACGGCGAAAAACGAAAGACCGGGAATAGGTGTGAGTCATCCAGCGCAGAAAAATGTGTTTTAGAGCGCAGAGGAAGGGCCATTGCGGGCCAACGATCCCGCCGCGCGCCATGAAAATGGTGGGGATTTGCGTGCAAGGAAACCGATGGGCAAAGGCTGAAAAGGAGAGATCATTCATGCGACTTGGCGAGATTTGCACACGGAATGTAGTTACAGTGGAAAAGAACACTCCTGTTCATGAAACGGCGCGATTGATGCGGACACACCACGTCGGTAACGTGATTGTCGTTGAGCGAACAACTAAAGGGCCAGTGCCGGTGGGCATCGTCACGGATCGTGACATTGTGGTTCAAGTGATTGCCGCAAATCTGGATCCGATGCGCTTGACAGCGGGCGACATCATGACGCTGGATCTGGTGACTGCCGGCGAAGACCAAAGCGCATTCGAAACGGTGGAACAAATGCAACGGAATGGCATTCGCCGTCTGCCGGTGATCAACAAATCGGGTTGCTTGGTCGGTGTCATGGCAGCGGATGATCTGCTGGAACTGTTCGCGATGCAATTGACGATTTTGTCGAAGGTGTCGGCCAGTGAGCGCAGGCAAGAACTGCACGCGCGCGCTTGAGAAATTTTGATTTCAATTCACCGACCGCTCCCTGAGGCCACGGTGAATTAGAAGCCCGGCCGCCGCCAGCTCCGGACCAACAACCCATGCTGGCGGCGCCCCTTGGCCGGGTTTGAAAAGCGCCACGTAGGAACATAGGAGGAGTGGCTCTTTTATTAAATGCGCGCGAACTGAGTAAGGCGTACGGCTCAGATCCGCTGTTTCGCAATCTAACGATCAATATCTCCGAGGGTGAACGCATTGGCGTGATCGGACCAAACGGCTCCGGCAAATCGACTTTGCTGGAACTGCTGGCGGGCCGAAAGCAACCTGACAGCGGCGAAGTGGCGCTCCGCAAGAACACCCGGCTGGCGTTCGTTGAGCAAGATTCACGCTTTGCGCCCAATGAGACGGTGCGGCAGGTGATTCATCGCGCGCTGGAAACGGGCCGCGTTCCGGAAGACGAGAAAGACAGCCGCGAGGCGGAAACGTTAGGGCGCGCCGGGTTTACCGATTTGAATGTGGAGGCGGCCACGCTTTCGGGCGGCTGGCGCAAGCGGCTGGCGCTGGCAGAAGCGCTAGTAGCGAATCCGGACATTCTGCTGTTGGACGAACCCACAAACCATTTGGATTTGGCGGGTATTCAATGGCTGGAAAAGGTGTTGCAAGCAGCGCGCTTTGCCTGCGTGGTGGTGAGTCATGATCGCTACTTTTTAGAGAATGTGGCCACCGATGTGGCGGAGATCAATCGAACCTACCCGGATGGCATCTTGCGCGTGCGCGGCAACTACAGCACGTTCTTAGAGAAGAAGGGCGATTTTTTGGCGGCTCAGGCCAAGCGGCAGGACGTGCTGGAAAATCGGGTGCGGATTGAAATGGAATGGTTGCGGCGCGGACCCAAAGCGCGAGCCACCAAGGCCAAGGCTCGCATTGATAATGCGCATGCATTGATTGGCGAGCTAGCGGACTTGAACAACCGCTCACGCACGGCGACCGCCGATATTGAATTCACCGCGTCGGACCGTAAGACGAAGAGACTGATTGAAGTGATCGGGCTGCGTTATGCCTTTGATGAAAGGCTGCTGTTCGATGGGCTGGAGTTTGTGTTGACGGCGGGTACGCGCGTTGGTCTGGTGGGGCCGAATGGTAGCGGGAAGACAACGCTGCTGCGGCTCCTGCGCGGCGAGATCAAGCCTTTAAGTGGAGAAGTGAAGCAGGCGGCGGGATTGCGGGTGGTTTATTTTGACCAGAACCGGCCGATTAATCCGGATTTGACATTGCGCCAGGCATTGGCGGGTGGCGGCGATTCGGTGATTTATCGGGAGCGGGTGATTCACGTGGCATCCTGGGCGTCGCGCTTCTTGTTTGCAAACGAGCAGTTGAATCAACCGGTGAGCCGGCTTTCTGGCGGCGAGCGGGCGCGCGTGTTGATCGCCAATCTGATGCTCGAAGAAGCGGACGTTTTACTGTTGGACGAGCCGACGAACGATTTGGATATTCCGACGCTCGAAATTTTAGAAGAGAGCTTGGTGGAGTTTCCGGGGTCGTTAGTCTTGGTGACGCACGACCGGTATTTGTTGGATCGCGTGTCTACCACGGTGGTGGGACTGGATGGCGAAGGGAAGGCTGAGCTGTTCGCCGATTATTCGCAGTGGCAGGCTTGGGTGGATAAAAAGAGCAACCCGAAGACGAAGGCGACGGCCAAGGACGTGAACACCCCATCCGCTAAAGCGGCGCCCAAGAAATTGTCGTACATGGAAAACCGCGAGTGGGAAGGCCTGGAGGGGCGTATTGCGGCGGCCGAACAGGAGATTGCGAATTGGCACGCGCAACTGGAGGAGCAGGAGGTGCTGCGAGATCCGAAGCGGCTGGCCGAGTGTTACCAGAAGATTGAAGCGGCGCAAAATGAGCGGGATGTGTTGTACGCGCGCTGGGCGGAATTGGAAGAAAAGATCGGCTAGGCGGGGCAGGACTCTGAATTTTTCGCAGGCGTAGAGTTGCGCTGAGCGGCTGTGCTTTAATAGGAGAGGCGTCAGTTTGCACAAGCCGAAATTAGGGATTTGTGGCGGATGTGATGCATTGCTCCTCAGTAGCTCAACGGCAGAGCATTCGGCTGTTAACCGAAGGGTTGTAGGTTCGAATCCTACCTGAGGAGCCAAGATTTAAAATCGCAAGTTAGATCGGATCAATTGATACTCGCGACTAGGGCTCTTCGCGAAAGCATCGCTCTCAATCCTGGACAGCCCCTTTCGCCCGTCAGGCGATAAGCTTCGGAAGGCACCGCCTCGCAGGTACGCCAAGTTGGTGAATCCTCAGACCCGGGTTGGACCGCCCATTTGTGTTGCGATTTGCGGCCGCTCAGAATCGCCAGCAGAAAACCGGCATCAACGAGAACGTTTCTTGCCATAGCCTGTTTTTTCCAGGTATCGCTTCCGCCTCCCGCTCATGTCGGCCGGCAAGCTGTGCGCCGAGACGATCAGGCCCGCGATGAGGTTAATTTGACCGACTTGACTCGACAGGAGTCCAGGGCCCGTTGCAAGCGCTCGCGCACCAGCTCTGATTTCGCGCAGTTGCGTTCGCGGCATTCCGCCTCGATTTCCCTCATTAGCTGATCTGGAAGCCGCACAGTCTTCGATCTCATGCCTGGAGCGTAATACACCAATGGCATCGCAGCAAGACACCTCGGCACATCTCTCTCAGACGGGCTGAGAAGCAGCGACTCACTTCAGTGTGCCGTGGCCGTGAATGTTGCCACTGGGTGACCTAAGCCATATGGCCCTTCCGCCTTTATATGAACTGTCGCCGCACTCGAGGGCAGGGTCAACGTGACGGACGCGACGCCGGATGCATTTGTCACGGCAATCACTTTCGTTCCACTTGCTGTGCCATTAGAAATCGTCCCGCCATCCGTGCTGAAAAGGACGCTGCCGCCATTCGCTGTGCCTCCCGACGAACCAGGGACAAGAGTGACAGACAAAGCATTAGGCAAGACGGTCCCGGCAGCGCCAGATTGGGCATCGCCACTCTTCGTGAAGGTTGCCGCTGGATTGCCGACGATGATATAGCCGGTCTGCGTGCTTGTTACAGAGCTATTGTCGGTGGCCGGAACTGAGTAGTGATAAAAGCCGGGCGTGTTCCCGGCGGTCACGGTGATGGCGCCGTTCTGACTGGAAGTCACGGAAGAGCTAGTCACCGCAAGACTAATTCCGCTATCGAACGTCGGCGTACCCAAGATGAGAGAGCCTGGTTGCGTCACCAGTTTCGGCGAGAGGGTCACAGTGCCGCCTGCGGGTACCATAACGGTATCCGGATTGAGATCCCACAGCACTGTGGGAAGGGTAGGCGAGATCCCGCCAATCACCAGCAACGTGATGCTGTAGGGCGCGAAGCTCATGTTGGAGATCCAGCTTTTCGTAGCCGAGGCCGTGATCGTATTGGGCGCAGATTTCGAAAGCGTATATGTGGTGACAAAACTCGGGGTAAAGCCGTTCAAAGCGAATTGGACTTGCGCCGTATTCTGCGGATCCTTGTTTACGAACATCACCGTCATGGTAGAACCTTGACCATTTACGGCCGCATAACTGCTGAACAGATTCGGGTCGCCGTCATTGGTGTCGGCCACGGATATGTATTCAAACCCGTTATGCTGTCCATCGGGATTTGTGTACAGCTTGAGGGCTTGATAGTTCGGGTTCGCCGGATCGGGCGCTTCCCAACGCGAGGCCAAGGCAACTTTCTCGCGGCCCATGATGCCATAAGCATCGGCATCTCCCAGCGCGGTAGAGAAGTCCGACGCCCCGGCGATTTCAGCGCTCCATTCCGTGAGAGACAAGGGAACTCCCGGATAAATCGTATTGACCATGGCGCGCATACGGGGAATACGGAACGGGATCGTTCGATTCGGCTGAATATTTGTGACATACGGCTGATTGATGGTTGATGATTCGCTCACGTAGGTCGGATCCCAATAATCGCGATAGATACGCGCGGCCAAGGTTTGCTCCGAAGCAAGCGTCGATTCACTCGGCGCGTCTGGATAAGCGTGAATATCGAACATATCGAGCGACTGGGTACCGTCGATCTGATCACGCCAGTAAACTTCGTTGAGCCACCAAGGCAAGAAATCAACGCCGGCATGATTTGCCTTATCGCTGCTGTTGGCGCCGTTGAAATAGAAATACCAGCAGCAACTGACGGGACCCAAGCGAATCGCCGCCAGATCCCATGTTTTTAGCGCACGCGATTCGGCGATGAAGGTATCACGCAACTCATCATAGCCGGACGGATTGGGATGAATATCGCGGTGGGTGCTACCCCAAATGTCAATTTCGTTATCCATGTCGTAATAATGAGCCGTGCCAAGAAGGGCGTTGCTAAGGGCGGCCACCCAGTCGCTGCGATACACACAGGTAGAAGCGGTCCCTGGACAAGTTTGGGTGTGATCATCCAGGAGCGGCACGTACGCGTCGTTGGGATTGGCCGTGATGTAGGTGGGCGTTGTGCTGCAGGTTGACGACAAAACAACGCCATTTCCGGCATCCGGGTTGTATGGGTCGGTCTGGCATTGTGCGCCATATTTCGCCACTGAAAAGCTCCAGTGGCCGTTCGCTGGGCTTGCCACTTCAGCGCTTTTCGCCACCCATGGAAGCATGGGGATCGTCATCAGAGGGACACTCCCCGCGGCTTTTACGTCTTGGACGAACTGGATGGAGTCGGCATCGGTGCCGCTGGTACTGAACCCCGATGCGCCGAAATCTTCAAAGAAGTAATCGGAATCGGCGTTGTAGGTTTGGGCTTGCCAGTTGTAAGTGGAGGTGGCATTTCCACCCCAGCGCACAACGGATAAGCCGCTATCTGTGACCGTAGCGGCGTTCTTGGGATACGCTCCGCCATAAACGGATCCAAGGAAGTGCTTGTTCGTAAGTGCGTCAACGTTAACATGCACGAGTGTGCTGCCCGCGGCCAACGGCGTAGCCGAGACTTGGGATGAATTGCCGCTTTCGCCGGCGGAATTCACCGCGGAGACAACATAGTAATAAGTGGTGCCGCTGACGACGGTGGTGTCCGTGTAGGACGTTGTGGTCGGTGAAGAGAGAGTAGTATACCCGCTGCCGCTGGTAGTGGAGCGCTTGACGTTGTAACTAGCGGCGCCGCTGCTGCTAGTCCAAGATAGGTTCACCGGCAGCGTGCCGGCGGTGGTGGAAGCGGTTAACGCCGCTAGGCGTCGGTGGTATGACAGGAGTTGTGGTTCCACCGCTAGCCCCGGAACTACTTCCGCTACCGCAGGAAGTAATCGTTAAAATAAAGATGGCTGCCGCTGTCCAACTAATCCACCGCATGAGTCAAGCCCCCGGAATCCGATTTCAACTCCCCGCAACGTGGCGTACTGGAGAACACAAGCGGTCAGTTGTCTGTCTAGATTGTATGCTATCGCGACGTATTTACAAGCTGGCATCCGCGTCGTAAGAGGACGGCGCCCAGGCGTCAGGCTGCGCTAGCAGCTTTGCCAGTTCTTCATTGGGCGTCGAGTAAAAGAACGACCAACTCGGGAGTTTGCGGCGATAGGGTGCCGACCGCTCGAAAATGCGCGTCTTTTCCAGATCGCAGCCGACGTGCTCTAAAACATGAATTCCTTGCGCGCGGCACTCGTTGTAAGCGCGCTGCATCATAGCGGCGCAATACTGGTCATGCCAGTCGCAAGCTTGAAAATCTACCATGCGCATGCGCGTCAAGCCGTATTGCGGTTCATCGCGGCGTTGAAACACCGCATATGCGTCTAGATTGCCGTTGCGGGCCGCAGTCAACACCCAAAGTTTGTTACTTTCGATCGAAGCCGAGAAGTGCCACTTCAGTACGTCGCGAGAGCGGTCCGCCACGAGCGCTTCGCTGCGATTATGCAGGATCTCCCAAAACGTATCGAAGCGCTGATCAAAATCGCGCGCGAGGAAGACATCGACATTCGATTTCGGAATCGCTCTTGAGAGCAACCGATCTTTGAGAAGAAGAGCCAACCCCGTGGGATAACTCAATGCATTCGCCGCCGGAACGCCTTTGATGCGTAACGCGCTTTCGGCAAACCCGCGAGGCTCCGTCACCGTGAAAGCGGCGGAGTTCCAATCGCCTACCGGCACGCGTAGTGAACCGAAGGTGCTGAAGGCATTGGCTGCATTTCCATTCACGGTGTTAGTTAGAAAGAGGTCAACGTTTTCCTGGCTGAAATATTCGTTCATCAGCAGCAAAGCGTAACCGCGGTATTTGTCTTCAACGGTCCAACCGCGACCGGCCGCCACCAATAACTTGCGGCCTCGAAACGTGTAGGACAGCGGAATATTGGTCAGGCAGCCCACAATGCGCTCGCCTTCTTCGAGCACCCAGCCTATCGGCCAGCGGGGGCCGATCTGCTCGTAGCACGGATTTCCGGTCCACAAGCGGCGCCACTCCTCGGCAGGTTTACTGACTAGTCCTTGTGAGGACTCGAGCGCAGCAATAGCGTGATAATCTTGAAAGCGCGCCTCCCGCATTTCGATTCCGTGGGTGGATACAGCCGGCATCGCCCTAATTTCTGCGATCAAACGTAATAAATAATGAGTTAAGCCCGCGCAGGCCGAGATTCTCGCGCCACACTAAATCCTGCGGCTCGAGCTGAATGTTCGGCAAACGCCGCAACATGGTTTCAAACGCAATCTGCCCTTCCATACGTGCCAAAGGCGCTCCAAAGCAGTAATGCGCTCCCCAGGCAAAGGCCACATGGCGGTTATCGGAGCGGCGCAGATCCAGTTTATCGGGATCCGGAAAACGTTCGGGATCGCGATTGGCGGCGGCGAATACAGCAATCACCGCCTGCCGTTTTAGAATTTTCTTTCCTCCCAGCATCATATCGTCAGCGGCCAATCGGGCGGTGTGCTGGCTCGGGCTTTCATAGCGCAGGAGTTCTTCGATCGCCGAGGGCAGTATGGAGGAGTCTTGTTTCAACAGTTCCAATTGATCGCGATTCTTCAGCAAGGAAACCAGCCCGTTCCCAATCAAATTTGTAGTCGTCTCCTGCCCCCCCACCATGGTGACCATGAGATTCGCGACAATTTCTTCGTCGGTGAGTCGCGCCCCATCCACTTCCGCATTCATCAGCGAACTGACCAATCCAGGCCGCGGATTTTTCTTCTGCTCCCGCATGGCGTTTTGGAAATAGGCCACCATGTTTTCCGTCGCTCGCAGAGCGATGCGCGCGCCATCCGGATTGTGTTGAAAATTGCCCAGCATCTGCGCAAAATCGGTAGACCAGTCTTTCAGATTCTGATGATCTTCGACAGGTACACCAAACAATTCGGCGGTGACAATAGCCGGAAGAGGATTGGCAAAATCGGCAATCACGTCCATCCGACCAGCATCCTGCACCCGGTCGATCAGTTGATCGGCAATCTCTTGTATATGCTGCTTCAGTGCCGCCACACGCGCCGGTGTGAAAGCAGTGGCACATAGGGTTCGCAAACGGGTGTGAGCCGGCGCGTCCATGAAGAGCATCTGTTTTACCATCACTTGAGCAATCGGCTGCAGTTCCGCCAACATGCCCATCGCTTCCAATTGTTGGGGAGACGGGGCGCGTTCCGCCGAACATTTCAACATGACGTTCACGACGTCTTCATAACGCGTGACTACCCAGGCATGCAGAAACGAATCCCAATGGACGGGATCTGTCTCGCGCAAGCGCCGAAAGAGCGGATAGGGGTTCGCCAGAACCTCCGGGTCCAATAGCTGAAACAGACTAAGGGACGGATCAACGGTTGATTCGGTCATTGATTCGTTCAATTACTAATCTACTTGGTTGCCAATTTGCGGTCTACCACAATTGCCAAAGAAGCGATGGTGGGAGCTTCAAAAAGCTGTCGTAAATTCAGGCTCACGGCCAGAGTCTCTCGTACGCGAGCCACCAATTGGGCTGCCAACATGGAATGGCCGCCGACCAAGAAGAAGTTGTCGTCGCGGCCAATCGCCCGGCCGCCCATCAGCCCAGTAACCAATTGCGCAATGCGCGATTCCGTACCGGTATTCTGGGTCTGCTGCTCCGGCTTCGCGGCGGAAGACTCGGGTAAAAGATTATCCGGCGCCGGCACCGGCAGCGCTTGTTTATCGCATTTCCCCGTTGTTGTGAGAGGAAACGAGGTAAGGCAGACGAAACACGAGGGAACCATATAGTCCGGAATGCGCGAACGCAGATGCTCACGCGCCGCGGTCGCCGTCAGCGTCGTCCCGGGAGCGAGAGTCACGTAAGCAACCAACGATTTATCATCGGCGCTTTCGCCACGCGCCACAACCACGCTATTCGCAATTTGGGGCAACGTGTTCAGTTGCGCCACAATCTCATCCGGCTCCACCCGAAAGCCGCGAATTTTGATTTGATCGTCAATGCGGCCTAGAAACGCCACCTGTCCATCGGCTAACAATCGGCCCCGATCGCCCGTTCGATAGATACGCCGGCCCGTGACCGGTTCCACTACAAACTTTTCCGCCGTCATGTCCGGCAAATTGCGATAGCCGCGCGCCACTTGCGGACCGGCCACGCAAATCTCGCCTTCGCCACCAGGCGCCATGCAATTCAATTGCCCATCCATAACTAGAACGTCCATGTCATCGATGGGCCGTCCAATGGTGGGAATTTGGCCGTTCATCGAACCTGCCACGACGGGGCCCGAAGTCACTAAGACCGTGCACTCCGTAGGCCCGTAATTATTAATTAAGATGAAGGGCAATCCGGCATTGGGATAACGGTGAAGCGTATCGGCCCCCGTCAGCAAAATTCGCAACGCGGTATTGTGCGGCCAATCAAAGGTGATCAAATGTTCGGCCAGAATGGTCGGCACAAAAGCGATGGTAATTTTATGCGCCACCAGCCAATCTTTCAACCCCACTGGAGAACGGCGGCTTACATCATCAATCAAGTGCAGGCTGGCCCCCGCACTGAGATGGCACCACATCTCCCACACAGCGGCGTCAAAAGCCAGCCCGGCAATTTGGCTGGCACGATCGTTCGCGCTTACACTAAATGCCCTTTGATGCCACTCGACAAGATGTTGCAAATTTGCGTGCGTCACTTCCACGCCTTTCGGCTTACCCGTTGAACCGGAAGTGTACGCAATATATGCCAATTGCTGACCGCTCACTGGCACGTTGAACGAATCGGCAGGATGGTCCGCAATCGCAGCGGCATCGATATCTAAATCGACGGTTTTCCAGGGTCCGCCTGCCAAACTGGCGGACATCCACTTGTGTGAAAGTAATACGGGCGCAGCCGCGTCTCTGAGAATCGCGTCGATCCGGCCCGGAGGATAGGCCGCATCGAGTGGGACGTAAACGCCGCCGGCTTTCAACACAGCGAGGGCCGCGATGACAAAGTCGGTAGACCGCTCAAAATACAAACCCACTGGAATTTCCGCGCGCACCCCCAACCCTTGGAGATGCCGGGCCAAACGGTTGGCTCGTTGGTTCAATTCGGCAAAGGTTAGTTGAGTTTTCTCATCGCGCACCGCCAGCGAATTCGGCGCAGCGGCGGCCACACGCGCTATCTGTTCGTGAACCCAAACCGCCGCCAGGTGCTGTGCGTCAGCGGCAGAAATGCCCGCGTTAAAATCCGCAACGTTTCCCATAGTATTTGTATTTTTCATAATGATTTCCATTTCGTTTTTCGTTCTTCACCGGATTCGATGCCCGGCTGTTTTTCTTAACTCGTAGTCGTAGAGGGTTTCCCAACGATCCAGAATCCGCTCAATGTCGAAATTTTCTCGCGCGTAGATTCGTCCGCGTTCAGCCATGTCCGCCCGTTCACTTTCGGGCAGCGTCAGGACTCGCTCCATCGCCGCCGCCAACGCCTGATCATTCCGGACAGGTACGACAAATCCGTTCGATCCATCGATCACCACCTCGGCGTTCCCGCCAACGTCAGTTGCCACCATCGGCATACCAACAGAAGATGCTTGTAACAACACCATGGGCAATCCTTCCAGATACGACGACAATACGAACCCATCAGCCGCATTCATCACGTTAGGGATATCGCGTCTCACTCCCAGAAACTTCACTCTCTGATCCAAGCCGCAAACCCGGATCTGGGTGCGAATTTCGCTTTCCAGAGTGCCCTGCCCACAAATCAACAGTACTGTCTCGCGTCGGCTCCGCTCCACAACTGCCTTGAATGCGCGAATCATGTTCGGATAGTCTTTCGCCAGCTCTAAACGCCCAATCGCCAGCCAAGCGAATTTACCATCAAGGTTGAGTTCCCGACGGTACTTGTCGCGAACCGCGGGGTCGGACTGAAAATTGAGAGTGTTAACGCCGTTGTAAAAGACCGCTACTTTGCTGGCGTTAACCGCGCCGCGGTCCACATAGCTTTTCACCGCGGGCTTACAAATGACGGTTGTTAAATTGCAATAGCGGTCCGTCCAACCATGCGCCCTCTCGAGAAACCGGCCCGAACCTCCATTAATCCGCTCCATCGTTAAATTGTGGAGGGTGCTGATCAAGACGGGCACCGGCTGAAACGGCCGTACAGCGCGAGCCAGGAGGTTCGCCTGCGGCATATGACAGTGCACCACATCTGGCTGAAACTCCCGCAGTTCCATGATCAGTTTCCACATAGCGCGCGGATCGGGTATGCCACGCTTCATCCCCAACGACGAGATGGAAATATCGGAAGCTTCCAGTTCCGCAGAAAGAGGAAAGAGCGGCAACAGCGAAACGATCTTGACATCCCAACCTCGCGCGCGCAGCCCCAGACTGAGCAGCATCACTTGCTCTTCAGCGCCGCCGCCAACACCAAGGGCCGTCGAGACCATCATTACCCTGCCCCGCGACTTCTCATTGGGGGAGTATTCGCTAGCGACTCTTTTCTCAAGCAGTTCCAAGCTCATGCAGCCCCTTTGATTGCGTTGAGCTTCGCTAAACGCGCATAGTCTTCTTCAACCGAGAAACGGCTTAAGACAATTGCCACAAAGATGTACGCCAGGTAATCCACAGGATCCTGAGCATACCCAAAAAGACCAGGCACTTCAAAACTAGCCCGCAACAAAAGGAAGATCGCCGTAAACAGCGGCCATTCCCCGGTGTGGGCGGTGGTCCATTGCCGGAAGGCCAGTAACCAACTCGAGCGAAGCAAGAGCCACATAACTAACGCTGCTCCAAACGCGCCAATGAGCCCTTCTTCCGCTAAGACACTTACATACTCGTTGTGGTAGCCGCCGCCTAAGCTCTTAGCCAAGTCAAAAGTGAGCTCATATTCGCCGGGCAGACGCGACACCAAGTCATCTCGCCAAGATTCGTAGCCGAAACCAAAGAGTGGTCTCTCTGTAAACTTTTGCAGGCCAACAGCCCATAAATGAGAACGGCCCTCGGTTGCATGGTTCAGCTCGTCGTCCGACGCCGTGGAGATCACAACCAATCCGCCAATTGCAACCGCCGTCGCGAAGACAGCCGTCGCCAGTCTTCTTTTAACCGATCGGTTTCGCAACCCATTGCAACAAAGCAGTACAAATACGCTCGCACTCATGATTGCTATCGGCGCGCGGGAACCCGTAAATATGGTGGATATGAGAACCAGCGGAACTCCGAGCAAAATCAATCGTCGCGTCGAGCGCAACAGACACAAACCCATCAAATAGCTGAATACCGCAGCAAAGGCGATTGAATTCAGCGGTACGCCCGCTAATTGCGCGATTCCCTTAAACTCTCGCGCAGCCTTGAAAGTAGGAATAGTGAACCCCATGTGGCTAACATAGAAAGACACAATGAACGCACCTAACAGCAGTGCGCCTATCAATAGGGCAATGCCAAAAGCATAGGCTGTGGGGGGATGGCGCAGTCCCCGCGCGACGAACCAGCAAACAGCGAAGAGAACTAGTAACTTCACCCATCCCACCAGCGCATGAGTCCTGTCATTCGCCATGAGTGTGGGAATTAACCATGCCAGCGCAAACACACCGAGCACTCGGAACAGCAGAACCTCCGCATGACTCAAACGGGCCCGATACCAAAACATCCCAAGCAGTGCCGAAAAGCCCACTACTGAAACGCGCAAAGGGGCGCCGATTGACTCCGGCGCCAGCCAGAAGGCAATCCAATAGCAAGAGAGAGCCAGCGGAATGGCAGCGCCCAGCAATGCGGAAACGATCAACAATGAAAACTTGGGGGCAGCTTCAATCCGATTCCCTGGGTACCGCTCGATCACCGAACTGTGGCTCATGGCAAAGTCTCCGCCACGGCGTCTCGAATAACCCCAGTTCCGGCCTCCGCGGCCACTGCCAGTGCGTTCGGAATCCATTTAGCATAAACGGTCCGCGTTTCTTCCGCTACTCGCTTCCAGCCGCAATTCGCCAGTAGCCATTGCGCCCCGATTTGCCCCATTCGCTCCATCTGCTGCGGCCCAAGATCCACGGCCCGTTGCAGCGCCTCCGTCACGCCCTCGACACTAGCTTCGGCGATAGCGATACCGCCGTGCGATTGTTCGAGCAGCCAGCCTAAGCCACCTGCGCCCGTAGATACGATGGCCTTGCGATTCGCCAACGCCATGTAAGCGACACCGCTATCGGAAGAAAAGCTGGTATAAGGCAGCACAAAGCAATGAGAGTTCGAAAACAGCGCAGGCAAATCTTCGTCCCGCGTAAATTGCTCCAGCAAACGCACCGCCTCGGATTGCGGATTGATCAAAGTGCGGCAGCTCGCCCAGTATGCTTCCTCTTTACGGTTCACCACTTGACCGGCAATTGTCAGCCGGATCGCTATGCCTTGCTCAGCCATCTGCTCAACGGCTTGAATTGCCAGATGCGGCGCCTTATTCTCGCGCAGCGATCCAAAGAAAAGAACTTCTAGCCGCTTTGTTTCCGAACAAGGCTCAACACTGTCCCCTAACTCGTAGGGTCCATGCACAATTACTTGAATCTTGGCTGGGGAAATGTGGAATGTCTCCAGTAAAGTTCGCTTTCCCGCCGCGCTGTGCACTATCAGGACATCGCTCCATCGATAAGCGCAGCGCAGCCCCGCCATTTCGATCGCACGCAGTGCCGGCGGAAACAGAAACTTGTGCGGTAGGGGATCATGCACAGTGAAGACAATACGCGCACGCCCGATCCACGCACACGCAAAAAAGATCAGCCCGAATGGCAAATGCAAAATGTACTGGAAGTGAACAATGTCACCCGGCTTTGTAGCCCGCAACAAAGTCCAGGCCGATGAAACGACAAACCGCAGATTTTCCAGGATCTTGGTAACTAGAGAGACGCTCGTGCTGATGCCTCGCGGCCCAGACACATGAATCTCAATCGCCGGGTTTTCACTCAACTCGCCAATCGCCTGATGGTTGGCAGGGCACACGACGCTTACGGGGACTTCCGCCACCGCGAGCGCCCGCGCGAGAGACTTTATGTAGAGTGCGGCTGACGATGCAGGTTCGGGAGTATGTAGCACAACCTTTGAACCATGATTGACAGACCGGTTGTAGACTTGTAACGTTTTTTCGGCGATCGCGTCCCAAGAACGTCCGTTCAGTGCATAGTTGTACCCATCGCGGCCCTTTTTTTCCAACCACCCGGCAGGGGCATCCCATATCTGGCCGATGGCCGAAATCACGCCTTCCACCGTTGCCGCCTCAATCAAAACGCCGCAATCAACAGCAGACAACAACTCTCCCAAACCACCAGTCGCCGTTGCAACAATTGGGCGACTCTGAGAGAGAGCCAGCATCGCTACTCCGCTGTCTGAGAAGAACTCTCCATAAGGCAACAGTACGGCGTCGTGGCGAGCAAAGAGCGGGCCATCTTGTCGTCATCGACCATCTCTTCGATGAGTTCGATTCCACCCGGATCGCGCTCAATCAATCGCCGGCACTCCGCCCAATAGCGGAGTTCCATCAGGTTGGGAATGTGCCCCGCTATCGTCAAACAAACGGAACGACCACCGTTACGGCGTCGCAAATGTTGCACCGCACCAATGGCAAGATGCAAACCTTTATTCTCGCGCAAAGATCCAAAGAATAATAGCTTTAATGGCCGGCGCTCGTCCGGTAGATTTTCAAACGCGCTGACTACTTTCGGAGCCGCATTGAGCGGTCCATGCGGTATCACAGATATATCCCCGGGTTCTACCTGAAACTTCTCAATTAGAATTCTCCGGCCCGCTTGGTTGTGAACGATGAGTTGGTCGCAAAGAGAATAACCGATGCCCAGAATCGCCGTCTCCACCCAGCGCAACGCCCGTGGAAGAATCCAGCGGTGCGGCAGCGGATCATGAACGGTCATCACAACTTTGGAGCCCTTCAGTCTGGCGGCGGCTAAGAAAAGTAGGCCCAAGCCAAGATGAAGGACAAATTGGAAATGCACAACATCTTCCCGTTCCACACTTAGGCAAAATTGCCACAGCGCGCCAAAGGCGAACTTCGTGTTTCTCCAGAAGCGGCGCCCTAACGACGCATAACTAACCTCTCGAATCGGCGCGCGAATGATCTCCACTCCTGCCGCCGATACTTCGTTGTTGTAAGCGAAATTACTTGGGCAAAATAGGCGGACACGAGCACCCTGCGCCGCTAGCCCTTCCACGAACGCCGCCACATACTGCCCAGCCCCGGCCCCCGGTTCCGGAGTGTGAACGATGATGCTACGGCTCGACGCCCCTCGTTTCATGCCGCTATCACTCCCAGGCCCACGGTCCGCAAGGCGCCAGGATCCCCGCACCCTCCCAATCGTGAAATCAGCTTCCTAGCATCCATTTAGCTCATATCACCGGTGAAGCGTCAGTGCCCGATTTCTGCTCTTGATTCTGCGCGTAATAGTATCCAAACCCTTTGAGGCTCGATTGCTTTACCTGGTTCATCACAACGCCTAATACGTTCGCGCGGCTGCGGCCAAGGGCAGTCAGAGTCTCGGCCAGCGCTCGGGCGGAAGTGCTATCCGCTTTCGTAACCACCAGCACTCCATCTACCATCGTTGAAAGTTCCTGCGTCTCCGAAACTCCCAGCATGGGAGGTGCGTCCACAATCACCAAATCGAAGTTGCGCGACACCTGATTTAACACTCCCGCAAATCCCTGGCTAATTAAATCGGCGGCGTTCACCATAGCCGGCCCCGCCGGCATCACAAACAATCCAGCTACATTCACCTCTACAATCACGTCCACCGGTAAAATTCGATGGGCCAGAATATCCGACAATCCCAGTTTCTTCGTGATATTAAATTTCTTATCCAACGTGGGCCGCCGCAAGTCCGCGTCAATCAACAGAACTTTCTTACCCGCTTGGGCGCAGGCAGACGCCAAGTGCGCCGCCGTCGTCGATTTCCCTTCCCCGGAGCCGGCGCTGGTCACAAGCAAAGTACCCAGAATTTGATTGCTACCGGCCAATGTGATCGCATTGCGCAGCATGCGGACGGCCTCTTCGTAGCGCATACTCAATTCCGCCGACTTGCTCGAAAATCTGGTAACCGAGTTGCTTTGATCGTCCACTTTCGCATTCAAACGACGGACATCCGGCAAAGTACCCATCACATTCAAATTCAGACGCGCCGTCACTTCATCTCCATCCGAAAAGGTGGTATCCAGCGCATCGGATGCAATCGCGCCCAGGATACTAAGCAATACAGCCAATACGAAAGCGATTGGCAGATTCGTCATCAATTTCGGAAAAATCGGTTGCGCAGGCGGGAGCGCCGGAGCCGCAAATTGAATTGTCGCGTCGCGGAATTGGCGGTTCACATCCGCCTCTCGCGTGCGCGCTTCTAAATCCATATACATCCGGCGGTCATTTTCGGCCTCCGTCTTTAATTGCGAATATTCCAATGCGTGAGACTTCAGTCCATCCACTTCGGCCTTCGTCTGCTCAAATTGTTGCTTCAACAGTAATTCGCGCCCCAGCGCCTGTCGGTATTCTGCCGCCGCTTTGTCATTGGTCGCCATTCGGACATTGTCTACCTGCGCCTCCGCTTCATCCAATTGCTGCTTCGCCTTCCGAAACTCCGGATGGTTTTCCGCATAGTATGAGCGGGCGGCTGTAAATTGCTGGCGCGCCACAGCTAGACGCCCGAGCGCTTCGTCTAACAAACTCTGCCGCTGGCCCATACTCTCCATGGCTTGCGTTTCCGCCAAAGTCGGAGATTTTGAAATGCCCTCAAATAGGGCTTGCTTATGCAGCCTGTCCGCCTGCGCCGCTGTATACTCCGTCAACAGTTGCGTCAGACGAGAAGTCAATACGGTGGAATGCTGCTCGGGGTCAACCATATTCAGTTCTTTTTCATACTGAGTCAGTCGCTGTTGAGAGATATCCATCTTAGAACGCAATTGCTCCATGTCGCGGCGAATCGCGCTCGATAAGTCTTCGTAAGATTTATCTAACGATTCTTGCACGTGCCGCACCAAGCTTTGCGCCACGCCATTGGCCACATTAGCCGCCAGTTGCGGATCTCTCCACGCTCGATAGGTCACGCGAATCAGATACGTCCCGGCCGGCCGCGGTCAATGTCAGGCCTTTCAATGTGACCGGCGCTGCCTGCGCCCGTTTAATGCCGCCGCGTCTGGCTTGTTCCTCCAAGTAATCGACTCCAAAACCCTTGCTTCGTATCGTAATTTGCTAAGTGGTATTGTTCAGCCACCGGACGCAGCACCGGATCGGACTGTGCCAATTCCATATCAGTCGTAATGATTTCGTCCATGTCATTGATCGAAGAAATTTGCGACGCTTCCTGACCCACCGCTCCGCTGGCTGAATGCCTATCTAGACGCAGAACCGCCGTGGCTGAATATAAGCGCGGAAAAGCAAACTGCAATATGACCGTAAGCAGCATCGCGATGGCCATAAAGTGAATTAACTTCCATCGCTGCTTGTAAAGAATCTTCGCCAATTGTCCGAACAAGGCTTGCGGTCCGGGGGCACATTCCTGCGGAGTAGGGGCCGATCTGTGGGGCAAGCGCGCCGCCGGGCACACTCTTACAGGCGCTTCGGACGTCCCTAGTTTTGAGATCTCAGATGGACGATCATGCATTTCTTTGCCTTCTTCTCCGTTGCCTCAATGCCACAAAATTAACCCGGATGCCACCGACGAACCAAAACCCGTCATCCGGTCCAGCGCGCCCGCCGTCAACCTTGACTTGGGATTGTCGGGGACGTAAAGAATGTCATTCGCTTGTAAAGCCACATCAGGGGCCTTCCGCCGCAGGATGTCCCGCAGATCCACTGGAACCTCTTCCCGCTTCCCGGAATCCGCCACGAGTCGATAGATGTAGGCCCGCTTCGCCGAAAACGGCAGCGCTCCCTGCGATAACGCCAAAGCCTTCAGCACCGTAGACCCGTCCGGGTCCGCCAGGGGATAAGATCCAGGCATTTTCACGTTGCCTACTATGAAAAGCTTCTGCGCCTCCGGAACCCTAATTTCTTCTCCCCCTACCAGCACAATATTTAGTGATGCGTCTTTTGCGGCTAACAAAGAACGTATCGGCACGTGCAACGGAGACTTCTCGCCATTGGCACCTTTACGGAAAGAAACAATCAACTCTGGTCCAGCGTCGGGCGTAAATCCTTGCGCGCGGGCTATGGCATCCAACAGATGCATCTCTCCCACGGCTTGAAAACTCGCGGGCATTCGCACCGCTCCCACGACGCTGACTCGCCGGCTGCGGTATTCCAAGACCGCAGCGGAAACAATCGGCTCTACCAGAAGTTTTTCATTGACCAATTCCGCCGTCACTGCTTGCGCTATGCGTGCCGGCGTCATACCATCGACAGGTACGCCGACCTTTAAAAGCGGCAGCATCAATTTTCCGTCCGCGGTCACTCGCGTACTACGCGACAACTCCGCCGACCCCGCCACTGAGATGGCCACCAAATCCCCAGGGCCCACCGGCTCAAATCCCAAGTTACTGCCCGCCGGAACGCTGTCGTTGAAATCGGGCGCTTGGTTGGAATTAGAGTTTGGCGCGGTTTGCGCACTGAGCGCGAGCGCGCTTCCCATGGCAAGCGTGGCCCACACAAATGTTCGTCTGTTTATCATGGCTCTATTTACTATCTCGAAAAATCCCGCGGCGCGGTTGGATCTGTATGAAACCAAATCCACAAAAACAATGCGAAGCCAAGAAACAGGCTCCCAAAAATCACAAAATCACGAAAAACGCGCCGCCGCTTACTCATCCAATCGCTGATCTCGATTCCAAGACTTGCCTATAAACAGCCTCAGTCCGCTCAATCATCGCGTCTGCCCGGAAAACTTGCTCGAATCGTCGCCTACCACTCCTACCCATGGACACTCTCATTACCTTATCGGTCAGCAATCGATTCAAAGCAGCGGCTAATTCATCCACCGATCCAGGCTCAACCAGAATTCCGGTCTCTCCGTCAATGACTTCTTCGCAAACACCACCTACATCTGAAGCCACTACGGGGAGTCCCGCACGCATAGCCTCAAGAATGCTGATGGGTAGGGTTTCCGTTTTGGACGCTAATACAAACACATCCGTTTGCGCCAATATCTCGGGCACGTCTCCGCGAGACCCTTTAAACTCCACGCGTTCGCGGATTCCCAGGTCAATCGCCAGCTTCCGGGCCGCCGCCAAAGTTTCGCCGTCTCCCACTAATTTCAATCGCGTCTGGCCGGCCACCTTTGCAAATGCCCGCAACAGCAAGCCATGATCTTTGAAATCAGTAAAACGCGCCACCATCGTGCAACTCAACCCACTATCACGGTCCAGCGTGGCGCGAGCCGGGTGGTCGGGTATGCCGTTTAGAATCGGAACCACTTGCGCGGGTTGGCCGATCTTGAATTGCGCCGCATCTCGCGCACCCAGTTCCGACACGCTGATGATCTTGTTGCACCAGGCCGCCGCCATCCTCTCGCAAACAGGCGCTACCAATCGCCAGCTCAAAGGAACTGCCCTGCCAAAGGGCCACATATGGACTGTGTAAACCGACGGAATATTCAATTGCTTGGCCACAAAACGGCCAAGAAATCCCGCTTTGAACGTATGGGCATGGACTAAGTCGGGCTTAATCTTCCGCATCAGTTGTCTCAGCTCATAAGTGGCCCGCATATCCGGCAAAGGTCTAATCTCGCGCTCAAGGTGCGGCAGCACATGTACCGGTACACCCAACTCACGACAGGCATCGGTGAGGAATCCTTCTTCCCCTGTGGCAACGTGCGGCTCGAACCCGGCATTCATGCCCAAGATTAGATCTAACACGTGCATTTGGGCTCCGCCGCGTTCCGCCCTGGTAATCAAATAAAGAACGCGTGGCTTGGCGACCTTTGCGCCGATCTCCAAAACGCTGACGGAGCGCTGATTTAGATTTTGAACGGTCGTCACGGGCGCCTCCCAAAACTCGCTTCTATCGCATCTTCAATAGGCTTAACAGCGCTGCATCGCCCATCGAAAGGGAAGCCATTCCATCCTCCCGCCGGCACTTATCGAAAATTCCTAAAACCTGGCGAAGGAACTCCACGTTGCGCTCGGGATGGTGAGCGAAATCTTCCGGATGCCACCACAAATGGAAAATTCGCTTCTTGTGCGCCGCACTTTTCATCGCGCCCGTGATTCGCTTGAGGCGAATATTTTCAAGCGAACGGAGCACCGGCGAATAAGGTCGTAGATAGCGGCTCGCATCCACCGGAGCAGGCTGCTCTCCCCTGGGAAAAGCCACGGTTTGGGGACCGTTTAAATCA
>CAWJBS010000112.1:0-19669 GCA_963840845.1 Bryobacterales bacterium | reverse complement strand
GGGGCAAAGGTGTTCCTCGCCTGGTGTAGAGACTTGCACCGGGAGATAGTTGTTTATTCGATGCGAAGCGCGATGGATGGGTCGGTTTTCATGGCTCGGCGGCCGGGGATGTAACAGGCGAACAGGGCGGTCGCGATTAGTAACAGAGAGACCACACAGTAAGTGGCGAGGTCGGACGGTGTTATGCCGAACAAGAGCGCGGCGAGATAGCGCGAGAGGACGAGAGCGCCGGCGATGCCGAGCACTACGCCTGCTAACACGGGCTTCATGCCTTCGCTCATGGCCATTTGCAAGATGTGGGAGGAACTGGCACCGAGAGCCACGCCAGGCCGATTTCCGAGGTGCGGCGGCTGATGGCGTAAGAGAGAACTCCATAGATGCCGCTGACGGCGAGCAGTAGCGCCAGAGCACCGAAGACGGAGAGCAGCACCGTATTGAACAACTGCGGAACGGTGGAGCGTTGCACGACTTGTTCAAACGAACGGACGTCTGCGAGGGGCAGGTTTGGGTCGAGTTCGGCGAGGATGGAGCGGACTGAATTGGTTAGGGTGAGGGGATTGGCGCGCGTGTGAACGATGAACTCGCTCACGAGGGCATTGCGGCCATAGGGAATGTAGACGGTGAGCGACGGCTCGGAAGTGAGACCGCGTTCGCGACTATCGGCCATGACACCTATAACTTCGGCGTCTCGATTACTTTGACCTTTCCAGAGGATGACGTGTTTGCCGATGGGGTCGGTAGCGCCGAAGATGAGTTTGGCGAGGCGGTCACTGAGGATGACGCGGCGTTGTGGTTCGAGTTGATCCTTCTCGGCCCAAACGGGCTTGTCGGTTTCGTCGAAGATTCTGCCGCGGCGGAGTGTGAGGCCGGCGGCACGGAAGTAAGTGGGCGTGACGATTCGCCAACCAGCCCAAGGCGGAGTGCTGGGGCCGGTGGCTGAAGGAGGACGGTAGTTTGAATCGATGGTCATGCCGCGATCGCCCCCTTCGACGGGACGCGAACTGACGGCACCCGCGGCGACGACACCCGGGACGGCGGAGAGGCGTGAAAGAAAGCGGTCAATAAACTGCTTACCGACGCCGTTTTCCCAATAAGATGAGGGAAGGCTTACTGAGAAGAGCAAACGATTTTCGGTGTGGAAGCCGAGGCTGGTGCTGGTGAGTTGAGTAAAGCTGCGAATGAGAAGGCCGGCGCCGATGAGAAGAAGAAAGGAAATGGCGACTTCCGCCGTGACTAGAGTATTGCGAAGACGGTTTTGGCCACGGCTGCCGGTTTGACGATCGCCGTCGCGGAGGGCGCTGGAGATGCCGAACGAGGGCGCTTGCAGCGCGGGCGCGAGTCCCGAGAGGATGCCGGTGAGAAGAGCGATGGAGACGGCGAAGGTGAGAACCCAGGGATCGAGATTGGCGTCGGCGAGCCGGGGAATGCCAACGGTGTCGAGAGTTTGAATGGACTGAAGAGTGAGGAAGGCTATGGCGATGCCGAGAGCGGCGCCCGACAAACTGAGCAAGAGGGATTCGAGAATGATGTAGCGGATGAGGCGGCTACGACCGGCACCGAGGGCGGTGCGGACGGCGATTTCGCGTTGCCTAGTGATGCCGCGAGCTAGCAGAAGATTGGCCACATTGACGCAAGCAATGAGGAGCAACAGCGCAACAGCGGCGAGAAGGAGCCATAGAGCGCGACGAGTGTTATCGGGGGCGATCCAGGTGCTTGAGGGCTCGATTTGAAAACCCATGTCTTTATCGGATTTCGGATAATCGGCGGAGAGAAGGGCGGCGATGCGGGCGAGATCGGCTTTGGCCGATGAGATGGAGACACCGGGCTTGAGGCGACCGATGACCGAGAATTCCCAACTGCCGCGTTCAGCGTCCGAGTGATAACCGAACGGGATGTAGAGTTCGCCGGTGAGCCAGGGATCGCCCGGCGGCAAAACGCCAACGACGGTATAAGCACGATCACTGAGGCGGAGGGTTTGGCCGAGGATGTTGGGCGCTGCGCCGAAATGGGTGCGCCAAAACTTATTGCCGACTAAGACGACGCTCGTGTTCCAGCCGGCGCGATCGTCGTCGTAAGAAAAATCGCGGCCCAGGATTGGGGAGACGCCCAAGGTGCGGAAGAAGCCGGCGCTGATCTGACGCAATTGCACTTTGACAGCCGGGCCGTTGCCGGTGAGATTGGCTTCGTCATAGTGATACGCGGCCAGCTCGGAAAAGCTGTGATTGAGGACGCGTGCGTCCCAGAAGTTGGCTTCGGAAACGGCGGCGTGATCGATGCCACGCTTGAGGCGCGTTTCGGCAATTTCGACAAGGCGGGCGGGATCTTTAAAAGGGAGCGGGCGCAGCAGAGCGGAATAGACGATGCTGAATACGACGGTGCTGCCGCCGATGCCGAGAGCGAGCATGGCGATACTGAGCAGAGACACGGTGGGCGTGCGCCGGAGGCCGCGCAACGTTTGGCGGAATTCCGCGCCGATCCCTTCGAGCCAGGCGCCGCTACGCACATCACGAACGGCTTCTTTGACTTGCTCTGCGCCGCCGAGTTCGAGGAGGGCGGCGCGATTGGCTTGATCGAATGGCAGGCCGCTGCGAGTTTTTTCGTCAGCGAGAAGGTCGCGGAAGGAATCGAGTTCGGCGGAGAGATCTTCGTCGAGCTGGCGTTTGCGAAAGAGATTGCGGAGGATGTTGGGAAGATTCATGGCGGATCCTGAGGGCGCTTAGGTGGTCTTGAGGGCGCTGGTCATGGCGGCGGCGATCAGATCCCACTGATTGGTTTGCTCTTTGAGTTGATTGCGGCCAACTTTGGTGAGTTGGTAAAACTTGGCGCGGCGGTTGTTTTCCGATTCGCCCCATTCGGAGGCGAGCCAGCCTGCTTCCTGCATGCGGTGCAAGGCGGGAAAGAGGGAGCCGGGTTTGACTTGGAACGTTCCGCCAGTGACTTGGGCGATGCGGCGGGAGATGGCGAGGCCGTGCATGGGTTCGGGGGAAAGGGCTTTGAGGATGAGTAAATCGAGGGTGCCTTGGAGGAGAGCAGTAGAGGGAGGCATGTTCGTATAGACATTCTATAGGGAGCGGCGCTCGGAGGGCAATGGCGACTATTACGAGGGTGAGAGGGCGGAGTGAGGGCGGGTCTTTTCAGACGCCGCCCCTTGTTTGCTGCCTATTTACGGTGGCGACGAGCGAGGCCGAAGCCGACAATGCTCATGCCGACAAGCAAGAGCGTGGTGGGTTCGGGAACACTGGTTGTGCTAGTACCGGAACCGACGGTGACGCCCATGAGAATGGGGTCGGAACCGTTGTGGGTGTCGGTGATGATGATTTGGGTGAGAGTTTGACCGGCGAAGGCGCTGTCGAGCGAGAAGTCCTGTTCATCAACAACGTAAGTACCGTCGAGGCCCGTGTTAACGTTACCGGTGCCGCCCGCGCCTAAGCAGTTGGTGGGGCGGACGCAGGTGAACGCGTTTTCGGCAGTTACTCCGGCGACGCCGTTGGTAAGGGAGTTGACGAAGGAACCTTGGTAGAAATCGCGGATGTCGGAGCCGCCGATGAGGGCGAAGGTTTCGCTGGCTCCGCCGGTGCCGATGAACTGAACGGTAGCGAGGGTGGTGCCGGCGGGGTCGTAGGCGTTCATCAAGGTGTAAACGTCGGTGGGATTGGCGATGGAGACGTTTAGCGTAATAGAGTTGCCAGCGCCGCTGAAGCCGAAGCCGTCATAAAAATTGCAGGCAGCGGTGCCGGCAGGGCCGCAGTTGGTGCTGCCATTACCGACGATATTAAACGGCGTCGCAAGCGCATTGCCGGCGGTGAATGCGCCAGTGGGAACGGTGCTAATGAGTCCGGTTTGAATGTTGTTGTTGGCGACAGGGATGGCGACATAGGTATATGTCGAGGCGGCTGTTGCGAGGGCTGCGAGTAAAGGTAGCGTGAACGCGGCTTTACGGGCAGAACGAGAGATATTCATATTGGATCCTCCTGCTTGTATGAATAAATTGTCGAGCAGAAAAAGTATATCGAGTTTTTGGATGGGGCGGGAAAGCGGCTAGTTGCGGCCAAGGCGAACGACTTCGGCGCTGATGCGGCTGAGGGGCAGAACCTGACCGGCGCCGCCGAGTTTGATGGCTTCGGCGGGCATGCCGAAGACGACGCACGAAGCTTCGTCCTGGGCGATGGTGGACGCGCCGGCTTCCTTCATTTCGAGGAGGCCGTGGGCGCCGTCGTCACCCATACCGGTCATGATGACGCCGATAGCGTTGCGGCCGGCGTAACGGGCAGTGGAGCGAAAGAGGATATCGACTGAAGGGCGATGGCGGCTGACCAGCGGGCCGTCTTTCACTTCGACGTAATAGCGCGCGCCACTGCGTTTGAGCAACATGTGTTTGTTGCCTGGAGCGATGAGAGCGCGGCCGCGAATGACAGTATCGCCATCGGCAGCTTCTTTGACGGTGACCTTACAGAGACCATTGAGACGCTCGGCGAAACGTGCGGTGAAATGTTCGGGCATGTGCTGGACGATTAAGACGCCAGGCGCATCAGCGGGTAAGGCTTCGAGGAAAGCGCGCAGGGCTTCGGTGCCGCCGGTGGAAGCGCCGACCGAGACAATTTTCTCGGTGGTTTGGATCATGGCGTTGAGCTTGGGCTTTTCGAGAATAACGTCGGCGCTGAGTTTGGGGAGGACTTTGATGGGCAGGGCGCGTTGCCTACCCTTGACGCGGACGTGGGCGGCGGATTTGACGACGTCGCAAATGTGGATGCACGATTCGCGAAAGAATTCCTGCGTGCCGAGTTTGGGTTTGGTGATGATGTCGATAGCGCCCTTTTCGAGAGCGGCGAAGGCGGTATCGGAGCCCTTTTCGGAAAGAGTGGAACAGATCACGACGGGAATCGGATGCTGGCTCATGATCTTGTCGAGAAAAGTAAGGCCATCCATGCGAGGCATTTCGACATCGAGGGTGATGACGTCGGGGGTGCGCTGCTTGATACGCTCGACGGCGATGTAAGGATCGCTAGCGGTGCCGATGACTTCGATTTCGGGGTCAGAACTGAGGACCTGTTGCAGGACTTGGCGGACGCTGGCGGAATCGTCTACGATGAGCACGGCAATTTTCGCGGCCACGGCTAAACCTCTCCATTCTTCAAGGGCTTACGAAAGGTGGCAGGACCGATTTGTTTGACAGGAACGTTGAGGCTGACGAGGGATTCGGAGTGACCGACGAAGAGATAGCCACCGGGTTTGAGATTGCGACAGAGCTTGTTGACGATTTCCTGCTGGGTAGGTTTATCGAAGTAGATCATCACGTTGCGAAAAAAGATGACGTCAAAATGGCCGCGGACGCGGTAGTCTTCGTCTTTGAAGTTTAGACGGTGGAAGCTGACGTGTTCACGCAAGGATGACACGATGCGGGTGCGGCGGGATGAAGGATCTTTACTGCGTAGGAGATATTTGGCGCGAAGATGGGACGGGATGGCGGACGATTGCGACTCATCGTAGATGCCGGTCTGCGCCTGGTTGAGAACACGAGTGGAGACATCTGTGGCGAGGATGGAGAAATCGAAACCGAGCGTGCCAGAACGCGCAAATTCGGAGAGGACCATAGCGATGGTGTACGGCTCTTCACCGGAGGAACACCCGGCACACCAGAGATTAAATTTCAGCGCAGGGTTTTCGCGATGGAATTCGGCCACAACGTGTCGTGTCAGGAAATCGAAATGTTGAGGTTCACGAAAAAAATCAGTTTTATTGGTGGTGATGGCATCGATGAAGTGAATCAACTCGCGTTCGCCGGCAGGAGAATGGAACAGATAATCCCAATACTGGGCGGCGGAGGGAATATTGAGTTCGCGAAGACGGCGCGCGAGGCGGCCTTGGAACATGGTGGCTTTGGCGGGCGGAAGTTGGATGCCCAGTTCGCTTTCGACAAAGGCGGCAAAGCGGCGGAAATCTTCGGGTTTGAGGTCGAAGGAGCGGTTTGTTTCGAGTAAGGATATGGCGTCTGGCATGGATGTTAAAAAGAGCGGCGCCTAGAGAGACGCCGCGAAGCCTAAACGGAAGGGCACTAGTTTAATACGAAGTGAATTCGTGGTCGTGAGCATCAGGAGAGCCTGTGTTGTCTCCCAATTCAATAGCGACGCCAGCGCCGTTTTTCACTTGGCGTTGAAGTTTGGCTAAGGATTGGGAGGAGGAATGAGCGCTGGACGTGGCGAGCTTTTTGTTTCGCGCCGAGGGCCGAGTTCCAGCATTATTAGGGACCCGACGGGGGCCGTTTGCCTCTTCCAGTTTGAAGAAGGCGATGCTGCTTTGCAGGATTTCAGCCTGACTGGATAATTCTTCGGACGAAGCCGCCATTTCTTCGGAGGCCGAAGCGTTTTGTTGGACGACTTGATCGAGTTGCTGGAGCGCTTTGTTAATTTGAGCTGCGCCGGTGCTTTGTTCGCCGCTGGCGGCGGAGATTTCGCGGACCAATTCGGCGGTTTTGCGAATATCGGGAACGAGTTTGGCGAGTAACTCGCCAGCACCCTGCGCCAGACTGACGCCTTCGCCAGTGAGTCTGCTAATTTCAGCGGCTGCTGTTTGACTGCGCTCGGCGAGTTTGCGGACCTCGGACGCGACGACGGCGAAGCCCTTACCGTGTTCGCCGGCGCGAGCGGCTTCGACGGCGGCATTGAGAGCAAGCAGATCGGTTTTTCGGGCGATTTCTTCAATAATGTTGATCTTGTCGGCAATTTCGCGCATGGCCGACGCGGTGCGAGTGACGGCGTTGCCGCTTTGCTGGGCATCATCGGCGGCTTTGGAGGCGATTTTGTCGGTTTGGCGGGCGTTATCGGCGTTTTGCTGAATGCTGGAGGCCATTTCTTCCATCGCCGAAGTAGTTTCTTCGGTAGAAGCGGATTGTTCGGAAGCGCCTTGGGCAAGTTGGCCGGCCGTGCCGCTCATTTCGGAACTGCCAGAGGCGACGTTTTGGGCGGCGGCAGAAACTTCACTCACCGTCTTACGCAAGCTTTCGACCATCGTATTTAGGGTGCCCATCATATCGCCAAGCTCGTCTTTCGAATCGACAATGGCTGTGCGGGTCAGATCGCCTTTGGAGATGCAAGCGAGGGTACTGGCGGCGACTTGTAAAGGCGTGGTGATGCTGCGAGTGACGTACAGAGACACAAAGACAGCCACGAGGAGGGTCAATGCCAAACAGACCAGCATTCCGGTTTTAGCGCGGGCAATGCTATCCACGACCATCTGTGTGTACTGATCGCCGAGATGGTAATTAAAGACAATCTCTGCTTGCTGAGCTTCATCGTAGGTGTGAAAGGCGGGCAGTGCACGGTTATAGAAAGCGGCCACAGCTTCGTCATATTTACCGTCTTTAACTAGTTCTCGCTCGGCGGAATATGCCGCGAGCCATGCTACTCGGGTGTTCTTGATGGCATCGAACAACTGCCGATCTTTGTCTTGCGTAATCGTCTTGTCGTAGTCGTCCATGGCTTTCGTAATCTGGGGAGAGAGTTCGTCTATGCGCTGGTCAATCTGAGCCGCCCTTTCCTTGTCATGTGTCATGATCCGCTGTAACAAAAGACCACGATTCTCTCTGGAAAGAACGGCTACTTCGTTGATTGCTTTGATGCCCGCCAAGGCGTCTCCCGTCAAAAGGACACAGGCTTTGTCAATGGACGTAAACTGGGTAAAGGCGAATGCAGCGAGACAGATCGTAACAAGGATGACCGCGGCAAAACCGGCGGTGATCCGTTTTCCGATTTTAAAATTTTTCATATAGTTTCCAATGATCTTCGTACTGAATTGGTTGGTCGCTAGACGGCAACGGGTTCCGCCGGGGCGAGTTCGCCGCGACTGACGGGTAGACCGGCTGCGCAATCTTCCAATGAGAAGACTGCCTGAATATCGAGAATGATGAGAAATTCGTCGCCGCGGCGAGCCATTCCTTTGACCAGTTCAGAACGCCAGCGCAAAGCGATGCTGGGGGCGGGGGCGATGTCCGCCGCTTCGAGTTCTATCACTTCGTGAACGCTGTCCGCGATGCCGCCGACAACGGCACTTTCGCCATCGAGTTCAAGTTCCATCACGATGATGCGGGTTTGCAGATTGTCAGTAGCATTAGGCATGCCGAATTTCACGCGCAGATCGGCGACGGGAATGGCTTTACCACGAACGTTGACCACACCACGCATGTAGGGCGGAGCGGTTGGCATTTTGGTGATAAGGGAGAGTTCGAGAATTTCGCGTACATAGATGACATTGATGGCAAAGAACTCGTCACCAAGTTTGAAGGTGATGTATTGGGTGCTTTCGGGGATAGTAGTTGTCATGTTGGGATTCGCTCAAAAGGTTTGGGGTTCACGCGGCCGAGCGGCGTTGACGCTTGGCTGATAAACGCACTAGGCCGGAGACGTCGAGGATCAGGGCGACACGGCCGTCGCCCATGACAGTGGAGCCGGAAACCACTTCGATATTGCTGTACATCTTGCCAAGCGACTGAATGACCGTTTGATGGCTCCCGAGAACGCGATCGACGACGAGGCCGAGGCGCTCATCCTGGTGACGAACGACCACGATCTTTTCATGGGAAGGCGGGACGCCTTCTAGATCAAACTCCTCGCGGAGGCATAGGTACGGGACAAGTTCGTCGCGCACGGAAATGGCACGGCGACCGTTGTTTCGGTTTCGTTCTCCCGGCGGAAGCTCGGTGTTTTCTAAAACCAGCGACATAGGAATGATGAAGTGCTGACCGCCTACGTCTACAAGCAGGCCGTCAATGATGGCAAGAGTGAGAGGGAGCGTTAAAGAAATCGTAGTTCCCTGCCCCACCTGACTACGAATGTCGATGGCGCCGCGCAGACTTTCGATTTGACGTTTGACTACATCCATGCCAACGCCGCGACCGGAAATGTTAGTGACTTTGGCGGCGGTTGAGAAGCCAGGCAGAAAGATGAGACGGTAGATCTCTTTGTCGGTCAGACTGGCATCTGGAGGAATCAGTTTCTTTTCGATGGCCTTGGCCTTAATGATGGAAGGATTGAGTCCTTTGCCATCGTCGTGAATGCTGACCACTACACTTGAGCCGGTGTGAAGGGCACGCAGATGAATAGTTCCTTGTGCGGGTTTGCCGGCTGAAATTCGATCGGCCGCACCTTCAATACCGTGATCAATACTGTTACGAATTAGATGGACAAGAGGATCACCCAATTGATCGAGTACGGTTTTGTCCAGTTCCGTCTGGGCGCCTTCTGTGATGAGTTCGATTTCTTTGCCAAGCTCCCCCGACAGATCTCGAACGAGGCGTTTCAAACGGCCGAAGGTGCTACCAATGGGCATCATACGAATGCCAAGAATGCACTCACGAAGCTCTGAAGTAAGCCTGTCAATTTCTTCGACAGGGACGTCCAATTCCTGCGATTTAATACGGGCAGACACTTGCAACAATCGGGATTCGTTCATCACCAGTTCGCCGACAAGACTGACTAACCTGTCGAGCTTATCGGCAGGCACGCGAATTGTGGAGCTGCGTTGTGAGGTTTCGGCTTGGTCGGACCGGGTTGAAGCTGGAGTGAGCAAGGCGGGCGGCAGTTCCGCCGCACCTACCAACGATGCCGAGGGCACGTTCAGCAACTCAATTTTGATGTCAGAATCATCCTCGACGAACATGAACACGCTGCGGATTTCTTCGTACGATTCGGCGGAAATTAATTCGATGTCCCACCAGCAGTACAATCGGCACGGATCGATATCGTCTAGTTCCGGAATGGCTTCGGTATGGGTGGTGCAACTTATAGGTCCCAAATCGGCCAACGTCCTGAATAGCATTTGAGGATCGGTTCCGCAGAGCATGATGTGCGGATTCGGCCGAAACTTGATGTGCCAAGTCTGGGATACGCCCACATTGGTGGAAGAGGCTATCGGCGCTTTTAGCGAGGCCGTTGTTTTTTCGGCAATCAACTGACGGCCGCTCAACTGGTTCAGCGAATTGACGATTTCATTGCCGCGCTCGTCGTCCGATTTGCCATCGACCAAGTGCTTGATGTGGTCTTTGGCCAATAGGATGAGGTCAAGCAAGCGCCGGGATAAAGGCAGCTTGCCAGCGCGCACGTCATCGAGAACGGTTTCTAAATGGTGGGTGAATGAGGCAACGGCCTGAAACCCAAACATGCCGCCCGTGCCCTTGATGGTATGGAAGGCGCGGAAAAGCTGATTTATGCCTTCCTGCTTATCCTCTTGCTCTTCCAGATTTAAGGCGCAGTCTTCAATTTGCGTAAGGAGATCGTCCGCTTCCTGGAGGAAGCCAGCGTTGAGACTTGCGACATTCAGCATTGAGGTTGGTCTCCCGGTTGGCTGTTCTGGAAAAAGATGCCTTCCAATCCGAAGCGGGAAAAGGCGCTTTCGACGGCAGGCGACGGCGCGACGAAGCGAATAGGGAGGCGTTTGGAGGCAGCGGTTTTGTGGGCAGAGAGCAAGAGTTGAACGCCTGGGGTACCACAGACTTCGACGTCCGCGAGATCCACCTGAAGAGTGCCCTGGGAAAAATCCGGCGGTAGGTGAGACTGGCGGGTCAGAATCTCGGACAGAATCTGGCGAAGCTCGCAGGCTGTCTCAATATGCAGAATACCCGCGATTTTAATAGTGCCAGGACGGGGTTCGGCCCACCGTATACGGGCACCGGGTTCATTTGAACTAAGTGAAGTAATTGTATCCATTAGGCAATTGGCAAGGCGCCGCCAACGAACTATGACGCTACTAAACAGATCGGATCAACGATGGGCAGACGTTAGGGAATGAACCGGAAAAAGCCGTTCCACGATTGAGGGGGGTCAAGGGGGAAGTTATTGATTCGAAGGCGCATCGTGAGCGCTGTTTTACGAAGGCGGAAGCAAAGGGAGAGAAGATGCTCCGTTTTGACACTTACTCAGAGAATCTTCGTCATGAAAACAGACGCTTTGGAAACGCCCACGCCGGCGGAAGTGATCGCGGAAAGGGCGCCGGTTTTGCCGGTTTTATGCACGCAACTGCGACAGACGGCGCAACAGATGGACGAATCGGTAATGGGCGTATGCACGAATTTTGTGGGGATTTCGCGGCGGGCGAAAGAAGGGGTGGCCCGGACGGCGCAATTCCTGGGCGCCGGGGGCGGCTCCGAGAGCAAAGTGGCGGGACAAAGTCTGGCGGCATTGATTGAGCGTTCTAAGACGACCTTACGCTCTGTCTTGGCGCGCGCGGCGAAGGCGACAGAACAATCGACAAGCGCAGTTGAGCGGCTGGACGCGGTGACGGAGTATTCGAAGCGGATTGATGCGGCGCTGGTGGGGCTGAACGATATGGCGATCGGGAACAAGCTGGTGGCGATTAATGCGCGGATTGAGGCGGCGCGGTTGGGGTCGCAGGCGGCGGGGTTCAATGTGGTGGCGGACGAAATTTTGGCGCAGACGCGGCTATCGACCAGCATTGTGGATAGCGTCCGGAAACTCACGAACGAATTGAACGAGGCGGCGGCGACAACGATTGAGATTTTGCAATCGACGGTGAAGGGAGATCATGAGGCGCTGGAGGAGAGCCGGCGAGAGGTGGAGCAGACGCTGGAGCACTTTGGAACCACGCTGGGCGCAATGCGAGGTTATTTGGACGAATCTTCGCAAGAAAGCGAAAAGCTCTCCGATGATATAGATGAGGCCATTCGGGGACTCCAGTTCCAGGACCGGACCAATCAGCGGATTCAGCACGTGATAGAGGCTTTGGAAGACATGCAACTGGCCATGAAACCGTACGCGGGGAGTGGTACGGCGGGGGAGAGCGAATCGGTGCGGGAGTTGCAGCAGCGGTACACGATGGCGGAAGAGCATTCGGAAGAAGCCGGCAAGGATGTGGTGTCCGGGGATATGGAATTTTTGTAAAGAGCAAAGGATATGAGTAAGTCGATATTGATCGTTGACGATTCGCCGTCGTTGCGGCAAATGGTGGCGATGACGTTGGAAGAGGCGGGTTATGCCGTGATGCAGGGGGAGAACGGGAAGGACGCGTTGGGGAAACTGGGGAACCAGAGAGTGGACCTGATTATCACCGATTTAAACATGCCGGTGATGGATGGAATTGCGTTTATCAAGCAGATCCGGACGCGGGTGGAGTCGAAGTTTACGCCGATTTTGATGTTGACGACGGAGAGCGCGGCGGAGAAGAAGGTGGAAGGCAAATCGGCGGGGGCGACGGCTTGGATTGTG
Organism: Bryobacterales bacterium; assembly: GCA_963840845.1. Classification (GTDB taxonomy): domain Bacteria; phylum Acidobacteriota; class Terriglobia; order Bryobacterales; family Bryobacteraceae; genus Bog-105. Next base: position 7,457 of record CAWJBS010000112.1, on the reverse strand, counting down.
AAGCCGTTTGAGAGGGCGAAGTTGTTGCAGGCAGTAGACCGGTTGTTTTTGAAATAGCGGGGGGGCGAGTGGTTTTGAATCGTCGGCAAGTGCTTGGAAATGCCTGATATACTTGGCTTCCAATACCTCTTTTTCTACCTGAGGAGGAATGAAAGAGATCACGCAACTGCTGAACGAGTGGCGAGACGGGAGCCACGAAGCGGAGAACGAGCTATTCCAGGAAGTGATGCCGAAGCTGAAGAGGCTGGCGCACCACTTGATGCTGGGTGAGCGCGCGGGGCAATCGATTCAAGCGACCGAACTGGTGGACCAAGTCTACCTGGGGATGGTGGCGGCGAAGGATCGGGGCTGGCAGAACCGCGGCCATTTTTTTGCGCTGGCGGCGCGGGCGATGCGGCACCACCTGATTGACCGGGCAAGACGGCCGCATGCGGATAAAGTTTCCATAGAGGCGCTTCATAATGTTCTACCGGCACGGTCGGGCCAATTGGAATTGGCGGTGACGGTAGACCGGTTGCTGAACGAGCTGAATGAAGTAAAGCCAGAGTGGTGCCGGGTGGTGGAAGTGAAGTATTTTCTGGGATTGACCGACGAGGAAGCGGCGGCGATTCTGGGGATGCCGGTTCGGACGCTACAACGCGCATGGCGAGATGCACGCAAATGGCTGTTCGAACGAATGGAGCCCGCCGGTGCCGACCACCAATAGGCCGACGCTCGGGTTAGGCGAGACGCTCGACAATCAGCGGATTATGAAGCTGGTGGAAGAAGCGTTACGGCAACCGGAGAGCCAGCGGCCCCAATACCTCAAACAAGAGTGCGGCGACAACAAGAACGATTTTGAGCAGGCGCTTCACTACGTGGAGTGGGAACAGCGCATGCAAGGGTTCTTGCTGGAGCCAGTGATTCAGCGAGATGCGGATGAGGACATCAAGATTGCCGCTGGGGATTTGCTGGAGGAGCGGTTCCGCCTTGTGCGGGAAGTGGCGCAGGGCGGGATGGGAGTGGTGTACGAAGCGTGGGACCAAAGGCTGGAGCGGCGCATTGCGCTGAAGTTTGCGAAGGCCGGGTTTGCGAATGACCTGCCGCCCGAGGTACGGCATGCGACCGAGGTGAGCCATCCGAACGTTTGCAAGATTTACGAAATCCATACCACGCGGGTGAAGCAACAGGTGGTGGACTTCATCACCATGGAGTTCTTGGAAGGCGAGACGTTGGCGGAGCGGCTGCGGCGCGGACGGCTCTCCTTAGAACAAGCGGTGAAGATCGCCCGGCAATTGGCGGCCGGTGTGGCGGAAGCGCACCGTAATGGCGTGATTCACGGCGACATCAAGACGAACAACGTGGTGCTGACGAAGACGGCTGATGGGGAGCTGCGAGCGGTGATCACGGATTTTGGATTGGCGAGGATGAAGGGCGCGGCGAAAAAGGGTGTGTGGGGCACGCCGGGTTACATGGCGCCGGAGTTGTGGGTTGGCGAGCCGCCCAGTGTGGCAACGGATCTGTATGCGCTGGGCGTGGTTTTTTACGAGATGGCCACCGGCGAGATGCCGGACCGGAAGCGCACGCCGATGGCAAGCAGCGAGACGCTGAAGGCGACGCCTTTTTTGGAAGTGGCGCGCAACAAGCCGCCGCGGGTGAGCGCGTATTGGGACCGGATTTTGGGGCGCTGCCTGGACCCTGATCCGAAGAGGCGCTACGCGACGGCGGATCTGCTGGTGAAGGCGTTGGAGCCGAAGCATGCGGCACGGAATACGCTGCTGGGGATAGCGGCGTTGGTGGCCGTTGCTTGACTGGAGTGATTACCTATGAGCGGGCCACGGCTCCGCCGGAGACGGTGAAACTGGCGGTGGTGCCTGAGGGAACGGCTGCGGTTTCTGATGCGGAGATCGGGCGGCTTGAGGGGACGAGGAAGGTGGGCTTTGTTCTACTAGCGCCGGGGAAAGCAGGCCAGGCGACGCATGTTCTGCGAGTAAGTGCGACGAAGACCGGCGATAAGACCGCGGTGCATGCGGTGTTGAGCGATGTGCAATCGCAACTGGTAGTGAAGACGTGGGATGGGGTGTATGAGCCGAGCCAGATGAAATATTTGGCGCGGGCTTTGGCGGGCGTGGTGAGCGATGGATTGCATTTGACGCCGCTGCCGGAGAGCTTGGATGTAAATGGGAAAGCGCGGAGCAGTTACTTGGCGGGAGTAAAGGCGCTGAGGCAGGACTGGACGTTGGCGGAAGCGCTGAAGGATTTCGAGAAGGCGAGTGCGGCGGATCAGGATTCAGCGGTGGTTTGGGCGGGATTGGCGCAAGCGGAGTCTTGGGGACATCACCCGGGTGAGGCGAAGGACGCCGAGAGGCAAGCGGAGCTGCGGTATTTGGATACGGCGATGGGACATCGGGCGGCGGCGGATTTAGAACAAGCAGCACACAATTATGAGGCCGCCGAAGCCGAGGTATCGCGGGCAATCGAGCTGGAACCGTTGAACTCTGAGAATTACCGGCGCTTAGGTCGAGTTTACGAAAGTGACAATCAATTTGATCAAGCATTACGCGTCGAGCAGCGGGCCGTGGAGTTGGAACCGGACTACTATCGGACACAACTGACATTGGGAAGTCTGTATCAAAAGCAAGCGAGATTTAAAGAGGCGGTGGCGCATCTCTCCATGGCTGTAAAATTGGCGCCACTGCTGCCGGTTGCCCGTTTTAAGTTGTCGGAGGCGTATGCCGATGCGGGACAGTTTGACAAGGCTTTGGAGCAATTGAACGCTTTGCCACATTGGGGTGCGCATGAACATTTTGCATTTGCCAACATCCTCATGTATCAGGGTAGAGATTCGGAAGCAATCCCGCACCTGTTATTAGCGACTCAGCTGGAGCCGGATTTAGCGTACTGGATGCAATTGGAAACAGCGTATCGCCGGGTGGGCAAATTGGAGGAAAGCAAGCAGGCCGTGGAGAGCGGTTTACGGCTGGATGAACACCAGATGGTGGATAATCCAAACGATGGCGACAATCGGGCATTTCTAGGATATTTCAGCGCACGCCTGGGACAACGGGAGCGAGCAGAATCGGACACGGCACAAGCTTTGCGGGTGGGTCCTCACCAATGGGACGTGGTCTGGCTAGCCGTTACGACGTACGAAGTACTGCATGAGCGAGACAAAGCGCTGGAAGTTCTACGGGCAGCGGCGCTGCCCGAGGTGTTAGATGATTTAAAAAGATGGCCGGATATGGCGGATTTCACCGCTGATTATCGCTTTAAAGAATTAGCTGCAGCACACGCAGATAAAAAGGAGACAAGACAATGAGTAACGCAACCCAAAAACCTGCTACTGCGAAAGCGGTAGGAGCGGGCTCTTCGTCATCAACTGAGGTAAAGAAAAGCACGAATTTGAGCGGCCTCCCCGTTCAAAAGCAAGACCCAGTGGTGGCACAAACCGAAGGTTTGTTTGACGCCAATGCCCAAGTCGTTCATCCCACCGGTAACGACGGCCCGTAAATAGAAAATGGGTAGGCACCCTGGACAATTGATGCGTCCGATGCCTACCCAAAAGAAGAATCGTTTAGTTAGTTTGCCGCAGAACGGTTGCGGCGAAATTTAGGTTGAAACGCGCCCTTTGGGGAATGTCCCGAAGGGCGTTTGTTTTTGGACTGGCCGCCGCCGCCGAAGCTCTTTTGGCCTTGTTTGCGCTGGTGGTGTTGAGGAGGATGTACCTCAACCGCCGAAGCGACGGGGACCGGAGTGCTTTCGAAGATCTGCGTCAGAATGGCTGGCGAAACTTCTTTCCGCTGCAGAACGACGCGGCATTCGCGTTCGATGCGCTTGATTTCGCCGCGCTCTGAACGGGTATGGAATGTGGATGCGGAGCCCTTTTGCCCGGCGCGACCAGTACGGCCGACGCGGTGGACAAAATCGTCGGGAGCCTGGGGAAGATCGAAATTAACAACGTGAGCAACGCTATCGACGTGAATACCGCGGGCGGCAACGTCGGTGGCGACTAACACGCGATAACGGTTTTCGCGGAAGCCGGCGAGCGCTTGATTGCGTTGATTTTGCGTACGGTCGCCATGCATGGCCACGGCGCGGATGCCGGAAGCGGACAGGCGTTTGGTTAAGCGGTCTGCACCGTGCTTGGTGCGGGTGAAGACGAGGAATGAACCATCTTCCAGAGTGAGCATGTGGCGGAGCAGTTCGACCTTGCGGTCGCCATCCACTTCATAGCAGCCAAGATCAACTTGATCGGGCGTTTTGGCGATCGACTTCTGCACAGTAATGCGCACCGGATCTTTGGAGAACTTGTTGATCAGCTTTTCCACGGTTTTATCCATGGTGGCGGAGAAGAACAAGCTCTGGCGATTCTTGGGGAGAACCGAAAGAATTTTTTCGATCGCGGGGGCGAAACCCATGTCGAGCATCCGGTCGGCCTCATCCAAAACGGAGACGCTGACTTTGCTGAGATCGACAAGGCGGCGGCTCATGAAATCTTCGAGACGGCCCGGGGTAGCGATGATGATTTGGACACCGCGACGAATGGCATTGAGCTGAGTTTGTTCGCTCATGCCGCCGACGACAACCGCAGAGCGGAGTTCGGTACCCATGGACATCTTGCTGAAGCTATCGGCAATTTGCAGAGCGAGTTCACGCGTGGGCGCCAGGATTAAGGCACGCGGCGTTTGCTTTTCTTTGAATGAGCCGGCAGCGGCATGATGCTTGGGTGCGGCTTCTTTGTGATGATGAGCAGCGCCTTCGACGGGCGCGATTTCTTTGGCCGGGACGGCAGTATCTTGAGTGCCACCGGCATTCAGCTTCATGAGAATGGGCAGCAGGAACGCGAGCGTTTTACCTGTGCCGGTTTGCGCGGTTGCGACAACGTCTGCGCCCTTGAGGGCGGGCGGAATGGATTGCGCCTGGACCGGAGTCGGAGTTACGTAGCTATTGCGCACAAGATTGCGGTGCAAAAGCGGAGACAGTTCTAGATCAGTAAATTTGTTCATAAATAGGACACAGCCGAAACTGACAGCATGTCCTTTAATGAACGGGATTTTTTAATCGAAAACCGAAACCGTATGGAAACCGCGTGGTGATGGTGTAACTAACCACCTCAAGGCAAGGACGAATGCAAACAGAGGGACTTCCGTAGGATACCACAGAATGGGATATAAAAAACAAGATTGGGGCAAATTGTTGGAAAGGGGGGCGCCGAGACGCCCGCTTCGCAAGGATCTCCAGGCCGGTGACCGCGTAGCCATCATAATGGTCGCCGCTTTGTCCTCGCAGTGGTAAATTAAACTCCGTGAAAAAGACGGAATTGCTGAGGTTTAACGGCGCAGTTAAGAGGGATCCGGCCATTGATGTATGGATGAAGGAGCGTAGCGGCGAACTAGGGGAGATCGCGCGGCGGTGGTTCGAGGTGATGCGAGATTGTGGCGACGAAGTCCGCGAGCTTTTGCATGACGGCTGCCCGGTTGCGTGTTTCGGAGATGTGCCTTTCGGCTATGTTAACGTCTACAGGTCAAACGTGAACGTGGGATTCTTTCAGGGCGCATCGCTGGTGGACCCAGCTTGTTTGTTGCAAGGCACAGGAAAATTCATGCGGCATGTAAAACTCAAACCGGGCACAACCGTGAATGCGAGCGCTCTTGGAAAGCTCATCGAAACTGCCTATTCGGACATCAAGGGATGCGTTGAAAACGGTTAGTTGCCGAATCATGCCGGCACCCTTATTCAGGACGCCTTCAGCCGAAGCGCGCTCCAGGCCAACGCCGCCGCAGACACGACGGAGAAACCAGCCTGGATGGCGCCGAAATAGCGAAGGCTGATCACAATGCTCGCCACTTGGGTCGCGCAAAGGAGCCAGGTGATCGTGCGAGTCAGCGAGGCTTCCGCCAATGTGTAAGCACTCAAACGCCATGCCAATATGGCCGAGAAGAAACCAGAAACCGATATGGCGAGGCCGAATCCCATGAAGAGATCCATCCAATGGACAGTCGCGCTTCCGAACTTGAAGGGCACCGTTCGCATAGCCTCCATAACGTCCAGGCCCGGTTTAGAGGATGGTCGAAAGCTTTGAAACCCTATGGTGTGGCCTAGGGCAAAAAAGAACAATATGATCGACGAAACGCGCAGCGGTAACTTGGCTTGCATGCCCCACTCTCCTCGTATGGTTCAACGATTATACCTATACAGGCGTTCGGGCGAGATCCGAACGACGATTGCTTGAATAGGGGGAGTTGATCCCCCTAGTGCGGACTAGAAAGAGGTGCTGACAGGAATGTTGGTGCTATTGACGATGCCGCCGGCGGTAGCGGTGACGGTGACATAGCCGTTGTGAACCAAGGCCGGCTGGACGGTCAGAGAGAGCCCTTGAGTGATGGTCTCTTGCGTCGAAGAGCTATCGTAGATTTGAATCGTGAAAGTGAAGGTGCCCGACTGGGTTGGCGTACCAGTGATTGTGCCGGTGGTCGTGTTGAGCGTCAAGCCAGGAGGCAACGGACCTGTATCATTCGAACCACTGGTGACAAGCTGATACGTATAAGGAGCCTTGCCGCCGCTGCCGACGCAACTGCCGCCGAGATAAGCGTTGCCAATTAAGGGTTCAGGTAGATAGCACGTCATACTCACTGTTCCCGCAGAACTGCCGCTGCCGCAACTGACGGCGCCGAGAGTGAGAGCGACGAACCCAACCAACGCCCAGGTATAAGCAGAGCGCAGATTGACGAGGCGATATTTGCGAGTAGCATAGGCAGTGCTAAGAAGCGCCAGTGCCACAACGAGCCAAGCGAGCGAGTTCGGCGGGAATTTCGGAAACACCGGGGTTATGCGATGCGGGGTGAAGACGTGCGCCAAGTTTCCGGTGGTGACCGTGAGTACAGCGCTGCCCGGAACACTGACCGGCGTGTTAGGAATGGAACACGTGACGTTGGCGGCGAGGTTGCTTGAGACGGAGCAAGCGAGAGTCACGTTGCCGGTGAAGCCGTTCACAGGCGACACACTAACGGTAGTGGTTGTGGTACTGCTGCCCGGGATGGCGATAGAGGAAGGACTCGCCGTGATTTGAAAATCGCTGTTCCACTGCTCGACAAGATTGTTGGCATCGATCGAACCCAAACCGGTGGTTAAGTCGTAACCGACACCAGCCGAATAACCGATTTCGCCAGTGGTGGACGCGGTGGTTGCCGGACAGCCGGTGGAGCCTCCGGCGCAGGCGACTTGATTGGTACCACCGGTGATGTCGTGGAAAGAATTGCCGGAAATGGCGGCCAAGGAATAGAGGTTGGTGTTCAGCAGACCGAGACGCCGAGCACTTTTCTGCACAAGAAGCGCGGCAACTCCGGCAAAAGCGGGCGCGGCTGCAGTGGTGCCGCCAGTAATGGCAGGCGTAGTGCCAAAGCCCGAGGTACAACTGCCGTTGTAGCAATAGATGTAACCGGTGTTCTGAATAGACGCCGCAAGGGCGGGGTACCTGC
>CAWJBS010000111.1:0-96521 GCA_963840845.1 Bryobacterales bacterium | reverse complement strand
AATTGGAATTTCTCGCTCATAATGTTTGTTTTTTAGATGTAGGGGATAAATGATAAAATACCAAATGATAAATGAAAACGAAACCACTATAATAGATACCCTTAGTGCAGTGGGCATAGTGTTATAATGCCGGGTCACAAAACTTTCAATACTGGCGGCAACAATAAATACCGGCACCAGACCGATAACAATTTTCAGGCTTCTTTTCGCTGCTTCACTAACTGATTCTAAACGCGAATAGGTGCCGGGAAACAAGATGCTGCTGCCTAATACAAATCCGGCACCCCCTGCAATGACAATAGCAAAAGCTCCAGAAGGCCCCACTAAGATAAATGGCAAGAATGAGTAATAGAAGCAGGTGCTTTTCGTAAAAAAAATATTGAAAAGCGCCAAGCATGATACCATTTGTGAACAAGAAATATGCCGTGCCTATGGCCCCAAAAATTCCAAAAACATAGGCGCAGAACGAAACGTAAATATTATTGGTTGAAATAGCAAAGAACATCTGCGTTTCGTAAATGCTGTTATACACCCCCATTGGGTCTCCCTGGTGTATGTTTTCCAGGGTCTTGTTCACATAACTATCCCCAAGTATCAATCTTACAAAATCATCATCATGTGCCGATGAAATAATGCCTATTAAAACAGAAACCAAAAAGAGCACGAGCGAGTAAAGAAGCTGTTTATGGCTTTTAAGCACTGCATAAGGCACTTCGTATTTCCAGAAAGCAATGATCCGGTTACTTCTTTCGCGTTTATTCTTATATATGGAGCGATGAAAATGCCCCGTTAGTTCGTTCAAATATTTAGTGGTGTTGCTTTTCGGGTAATAAGTGCGCGCATAGGCCAGATCGTCCTGCAGCTTGATATACAAGGCCGAAAGCTCATCCGCCGAGATTGCCGTCCGGGCCTTGATAATACCTTCCAGCTTTTCCCATTCGGGCGCATTTTGTTTTATAAAGGCAACCTCCCTCATCTTAGGCATACTTATTTTGCAACGTAATATAATCATGATATATTCATTTTATAATACCCTGCAAAACATTTTTTAAATGAATGATAATTCCATAGATATTACCACTTCGCAAAACGCGGTTATCAATTACGAGCTTTCAAGTGTCGGCTATCATTATTGCCAGCGTTATTGATGATTTCATTAAAATCGGCTATGCACTCCTAATCATCTACCTGTTTTCTTTTCGTGAGGTTTTTAATCATGGGGCTGGATAATTGCTCTTTTTCTCCTGCCCATTCTCCGTATAGTTTGTTTTTTGAAATATTAATGCAGGGGCAAACACCCGGCAAGAGGCTTCAGAAAATAAAAGTAGTAATGATGGATGGCGCCCCAGCAACAATTGGCGCCTACCTGATCAGATGGTTGTTCCGCATAGTAGATTTGAACATTGGCAGTGGCAGCATTGCTATTGTTACCATAGTTTTCAGCAAGAATAAACAGCGCTTTGGTGATATGTTGGCCCGAACAGTAGTAATCAAAATACAGGACAGGGTTTCGCTGAAAGATACCATTTATGAAAAAGTGCAAAATCAGCGCATAGTTAAATATCAGGAAGTAAAAAAGCTGAACGAAAAAGATATTGAGTTGATAAAAAGGGTTTTAAATGCCCCTGCTTATCGCAACAATTTCGAAATGCTCTTAACCATAACGAATAAGATACAGCAGAAAATGGGCTCTACGGACCGAAGGCCCTGAGGATTTTTTCAGAACTGGTAGTTGCAGATTACAACTACCTTTGCGATTAATAAAAAACCATGTCCGATACCCTCACAATCACACTTATTCAATCCACCCTGCATTGGGAGAATATTGATGCCAACCTGGAGATGTTTTCCTCAAAAATCACTTCCATATAATAACCGACTGATTTGATTGTGTCTGCCTGAAATGCCTTCAGCACCGGCTTTAGTATGAATGCCGGAGGAATAGCGGAAGACTTTAAGAACAGTAAGGCCGTTGAATGGATGGCGTAAAATGGCGCGGCGAAAGGATTGCGCTATTACCGGTAGTTTGATGTTGAATGAAAAAGAAGGTTACTTACAACCGCTTGATATGGATGAAGCCGGATGGCAATTTGAAACAGTATGATAAACGCCACCTGTTTCAGTTTCGGAGAAGATGTGGTATACAGCAGGGTGAACGAATTAATAGTCGAATTGAAGGGTTGGAAAATTTGCCCTTTGGTTTGTTACGATTTACGTTTTCCGGTTTGGAGCCGCAATAATAACACGTGGTAATTCCTGCTTACGATTTGCTGTTATATGTGGCCAACTGGCCCAGAGCGCAGAATTCATGCATGGAAATATTTGTTGGTGGCGCGTGCCATCGAAAACCAGATCGTTTGTGATTGGAGTGAACACGGCTGGGTAATGATGGCAATGATATTTATTGTCCCGGCGATTCGATGGTTGTAGATGCTTTGGGCAATATACTTTATCACCAAGATGAGGCGGAAGATGTTTTTACCATTGGGTTGAATTAATAAGATTTAAAAAAGGTACGGAATACCTTCCCTTTCTGAGGGATGCGGATGCTTTGCCTTAAATCAAAAACCAAAAATTGCAAGCCACTGATGCCGCTGTTAAACGAAAATAAAAGCGAAGACGAAAAAAGCTTTGCCTTCCGCTGGTACGAGGTACGCAACCGCGTAAAGGAACAATTTGGCCAGCGGCCTGATATCAACGCCATGCTGTTTATTATCGGCATTAATGAAGTAGGCATAGTAAAGGAAAATGGAGAAAGAAGAAAAGCAAGACCTGATGCATGTGGCCAGCCTGCAAGCTATTATCCACCGATGGCTACTACAAGTTTACCGGTAACGATGAAGAGGGCTGGCCACATTATGAAAAGTACACCGGCCTGCCGGCGTTGGGTTTAACAGACCAGGATGAATTGTCTGAAGAGGAAGATTGTGGAGTATTTTGAGGCGTTATAGTTCTTCTCTTTTACTTTTTGTTCTTCTCATAATACGGCACCTCATCATGCGAAATATTTTCCGCTTGCTTCAGTATTTCATAGTTACTACATGGCCATCGGGCGTATGTAGCAATCTTCCAAAAATGGCATTTGTAGCATTAAAGGAGACATCGGTTACGCCAACTGTAAATGTTTCGGGTGGTGCTGGCGGAGGTGGTGCATCGGTGGCAGGTGCTGTACCAGCAGCGGGAGCCGGGGCTTTGGGTGCGCTTTTTTACTACTACAACGGTGTAGCGGTTATACTCCAATAATTTTTTCAAAAATTCAACACGTTCAGGTTTGCAGTTTTTTTCCACAATGGCGCACTTTACGCCATCTAAATCATCGAAAGTATGGTTTTGGTTAATTGCCATAATTAATTGTCAATTCTAAAATTTGTCACTCAAATTAAATATCGCCTCAAAAATCCCTTTGATAAATCCTAGAGATAATACGCCCCGCTATACATACAACAAAAGCAACGGTCTCATTAATTGAAATTTTTATTTTTTGCAAAGGCTCATCAGTTTTGTCAATAAACATAGCGCGCACAATGCGTAAATAATAATAAAGGGAAACAATAAGATTGAGCGAAGCAATAATAATCAATAACCAGTTATATTGTTTGGCCCCTGCGGTAAGCAAAAACAACTTACCGAAAAAACCGGCAGTGGGCGGAATACCCGCCAGCGAAAACAGCGCTATTGTCATAATTAAAGCGAGTGCTGGGTTTGAGGAATACAACCTTTAAAATCCTGTATGCTCTCTTTACCTGTTAATGATGAAACAACAGAAATTACACCAAAGGCAGCAAGATTTGAAAACACATAAATTAAAATAAAATAAACCACCGAACTAACCCCTAGAGCGGAAACCCCTGAAATGCCAATGAGTAAATAACCAACCTGCGCAATAGATGAAAATGCCATGAAGCGCTTTAAATTAGTTTGTCGCAACGCAAACAGGTTGCCGGTGATAATAGTAATAACCGAAGTAAGCGCCAGCATAGCATACCACGTATCGCCAAGGCTGCCGAATACCCGTAAAGGACGGTAATAAAAATAAACGCCATAGAACCTTTTGAAACAACAGAAAGAAAAGCTGTAACGGCAACCGGTGAGCCTTCATAAACATCAGCCGTCCATAAATGAAAGGGCACAACCGAAAGTTTAAAAGCAAAGCCGGTAAAAAGCAGGATGAACGCCAGCGATTGCAAGGTGCTACCACTAAAGGTTTCCGAAATGGTCTTAAAGTCAAGCGAACCGGTAGTGCCGTATATCATTGAATCTCTTCGCAGACCCGCTTGCGTCCTGGGCTAGTTTTTCTCACCATTTTTTCGGAAGTCCTCGATTGATCAGGCCCAGAGTGTGAGAAATCATTCAAAGCGCGCACGCTGTCTTCAACTATTTCGTGTTCCATCGTTTTGAGTGACTCAATGTTAGGTTCTTGAGGCCTTACGGATGAGTCTCTAGTGGTTGACCGGCGGATTTCAAGCCTGGAATTGACCATCCAATATCCACCGTCTTCTCCGTATCGAGTACGAAGAGCAACCGGCTTTTGAGTTTATAGACGCCACGAATCATCTCCCGCATGTTTGCCGACACGTTGGCAGGCGTGTCTTCGAAAGTGCCCGACTTCAACTCGAGGACATCGCCAATCTCATCAACAAGCAGACTTACGGCTCCATCTTCGGTCCGAACAACTAGGTTCATGGGGCGCTCGTCATCGGCGCGGGGATCGAGGTAAAGCCGTTTCTGCAAATCATGGTGAACGATCTGACCTCGCAGGTTGATCAAGCCAACAATAACGGGCGGGGCGAGCGGCACCTTCGTCATGCGTTGAAAACGAAGCACCTCCTGCACATTAAGCACATCGATGCCAAACAGAAACCTGCCAACGACAAAAGTCACAAGCTGTGCATTCTCGTTTTCTGCAATAGTCTTCGCAGCTGCCATCGCTACCCTCTCACCTCTCCTCTAGTCGAAACGATCGCTTTGCGGTCGAGAGTCTGAGCTAGCCGTTCCACTGACCGCAACATGGATTCGCTTTCAAAGCGCACCTGATAATCATCGAATTCTGGATACAAGGTTCGCCTTTGCTCAATTTCAGCTTGGCTGTTTACCAAGCCAATTGTGCGTAAGTCGTTCGCGCTCAGGGAGCGTTTCACCCGCTCCATCACCGAAGGATCGTTAGCAATTAAATCAAGGCCGGCGACCAATAAGTTAATGGTTTCGCCCTCCATCTGTTGCAGCATCTCAGAAGATGTTGCCGCTTCGATGACGCGGTAGCCAACCATTTCAAGTTGGTTTCGTAAAAGTCCGCGATTGAATGCCGAAGAATCGGCAAGCAACAGGGTAGCCGATGGGGTAGTTTCTCCGATGACGTCTTCTTCTGCCACCCGCAGTATGGCTTGCAAATCGACGAAATCGGCAACTCGTTTTCCAACGACCCCCGAACCCAACAATCCGCGACGTGGGCGACTGCGTCGCCGCATTCCGACTGTTTCTTCGACGATATCGATTATTTGATCGACCACGATTCCTACACAACGGTCGTCATTGCCAAAAACAACGACCTGTACTGGATTGCTTTCTTCGAAGGAGTGCCGCACCCCTGGCTCTAAAATTTCTTGGAGAGACACAAGAGGCAGGATGCTGTCGCGATACTGGACAACTCGTCGGCCGTCTGCCCACTCCAAAATATCGGTGGGGAACTCTTCCAGTCGAGAAACAAGCGAGAGAGGGACAGCCAGCCTGTCGAAAGATCCGGCCTTAAACAACAAAAGGCGTTGCTTGTCGGTCGAAGTGGTGGTCCTTTGCTGCTTTGCGTCACGGCGATCTGCTCGGCCTTCAGCGAGGACACCCGATAGGTGGCCAATACCGGGAACATCTAAAATCAATGCGACTTCGCCGTCCCCCATAATCGTCGAGCCGGAATAGCAGGTGAGACCCTTCAGTTGCTTTCCGAGCGGCTTAACTACGATTTCCTGGGTATCATTCACACCGTCTACGATGAGACCAAACTGTTTGTGTTCCGCCTGAAGGACGACAATATTGCAAACGTCCCCTGAATAGGCTGGGCCAAGCTTGAGAACGTCATTCAAGTAAGCAATCGGCAACAATGCCCCACGCCTTCGGTAAACGGGCACGTCATGGACATAATCGATCTTTCCCGCCGGGTTGTCTTCAAGACGGATCAGTTCGAGCAGGCTTACTTGCGGAATCACGAATCGCTGCCCGCCGCTTGTTATCAGTAGTCCCGGAATAATGGCCAAAGTTAGAGGTATTTTGAGTTTGACCGTGGTGCCCTGTCCCGGAACGCTGACAATGTCAACGGCACCCCCAATTTTCTCTACATTTGACTTAACAACGTCCATCCCTACGCCCCGGCCGGAAACATTGGTAACCTGCCCCGCGGTCGAAAAACCCGGCATGAACAGGAGATTCATAGCTTCCCTCTCAGTGAGCTGGGCGGCTTGGTCCGCGCGAATCAAACCGCGTTCAACGGCTTTGGCACGAACCCGTTCCACGTCAACACCGGCACCGTCGTCGGAGATTTCGATATTGACCTGTCCGCCTTCATGGTAGGCCTTTAAAGAAAGAGTTCCCTTTGCCGGCTTACCCTTGCCTCGACGGCGCTCCGGATCCTCAATGCCGTGATCGCATGAATTTCTCACCAAGTGCGTCAACGGGTCTTTGATGGCCTCAATAATCGTTCGGTCCAGTTCGGTGTCGGCACCCTCCATCTGCAGGTCGATCTGTTTGCCGAGTGAATGGGCGACGTCTCTCACAACGCGGGGCAGTTTATTCCAGACAACGCCAATGGGCTGCATGCGGGTTTTCATAAACCCTTCCTGCAATTCTGAAGTGATCAGGTTGAGCCGCTGAGATGCACCGGTTAGCGCGCCATCGTCGCGTTGTGTGGTGAACTGTAGTATCTGATTCCTAGCGAGGACCAATTCGCCTATCAGATTCATTAATTTATCTAAGAGACTAACGTCAACCCTAATTGTGGTGTCCGCTACCGACAAGCTTCTATCTGGATCCGCAGGCGGAGCCGACAAAACGGCGGGCTTTGGCGCCTTTTCGATGGGCGTTTCGGTGACGACGTTTTTAACCACCGATTCGGACTGAGCAACGATTGGTTGCGATTTGGTTTCTTGAACCGTGGCGATTTGTTCACTTGATATCTCCACAGCACTGTCTGCAGCGACGCTTTCCAGACGTTCCTTCAGTGCGGCATAGTCGGCCGCACCTTCCGTTCCAGTCGCTTCGACGTTGGCCAGAATCCGTCGCACGGCGTCTATTGTTTCCAAGATCAGCGAAACTACCGCACCATTTACTTTTTTCTGACCACTCCGCAGTTGGCTCAGAATATTCTCGGCATGGTGGGTAATGCCTTCCAAAGACTCGAACCCGAGAAATCCGCAGGTACCCTTGATCGTGTGAATCGTTCGGAATATGCTTGCGAGTCTTTCTGGCGTGGGATTGCGCTCCAAATCCACAATCTCGCTGTCAAGCCGATTCAGATTTTCGTTACTTTCGATCAGAAATTCGCGAATCACCTCGTCATCAAAGATCTGGTTGGCGGCTTTCTCGCCAGCCGCCTGCGATTGTTCGTTTGTTTGCATTGGAGTAATCGAAAGGCTATTGAATTTTACGCGTGATCCAGAACCATTGGATGATCGCGTAAAGACCGAGGCGACATCTGGAAGTCGCGATTTGGCATTAAACAGAACTTCAATTCCATTTCATCTTCCCCGGCTTTGAGCGGAAAAACTGTCCACGCTTGTTGGCCCACACTGCGAGTGGCAAAATTTCGTCCAAAGATTACAGTTGGGATACTTAGGCCCAAGGCGCCTAGATGTTCTTCCAACTCGGTCTTGACGCTCCCGAAAATCATGTTCGCCATTTCAGCCATTGCATCGAGGACATCTTCGTTCACCGCCTGATATTCAGTCATGAGCATTAAAGATGCAATTCTGCAAGCAAAGTCAGGCGTGCAACCGATGACGCCCGTACCGATCCACTGGCCCGCCAAGCCAATCAAAGCGACAACTTTTTGACTCTCCGCCGGCGATGTCTTCTCTGTAAAGCTCTCGCCCAATTCAATTTCGAGCCCGAGCATCGTCCCGAAAACATCCTTTGCTGCGCGCCGCACAATGCCAACTATTTGTTCTTGATCCATAAAATCACCTTTTTCAAAGTCCTTTGGTGCTATTTCTCGAACTACTTTGCTCGCACAGACTACGCGGCGGGCTTAAGGCAGGCCAAAACTTTTTCTTTGATCTGCTCAGCGGTGAAAGGTTTTCGCACGTAGCCCTTGGCCCCGAGTTGAACGGCTTCCATCACCTTAGCCTGACTACCTTCGGTCGTAATCATGACGACCGAGAGATCCTTCCACTTAGGACTCGCACGTAGCTGAGTCAGCAATTCCAATCCGTCCACATTCGGCATATTAATGTCGGAAAGAATGAGAGAAACCTCGTTAGCTTCAACGATTTTCATTGCCTCACACCCGTCATTCGCTTCATGAACCTGTTTAATCGGCAGGTCGGTTTGTGACAAAACGCGAACCAAGATTTTCCTGATCGCAGCTGAATCATCGACAATCAAAACATTTAAGTCCATTTAATTAAGAGTCCTTCGCATCGCCTGATGACGCGTCCCTGCAAATAAGCGCGGGTACCGCCGTGGCTCAGTACCTATATCGTCGAATTCTCGTTGCCTATGTAGAGTGATTTTGGTGTCTGTCGAAAAATTGTGAGTTGGAAAAGAACGTGCAAGCGTTTTTGAGGACTGTGAAGATTTATGGATTTACTGCCGCTAAGGAAAGTGGATGCCTGAGACCGAAGACGAAACTGGAGAGACAAAGCTTACAGGCTTGCAAAAAGCGGCGATATTCCTAATTGCCATTGGCCCTAGGGAGAGTGCACAAATTGTCAAGCATTTGCCAGAGGAGCAATCGGACCGATTGGCAAAGGCCATTGCTCGCCTGGATAGCGTGGCGCAGGAAAGCGTTGAAAAGAGCCTTTCGGAATATAACCAGTTTGTTACCTCGCAGAAGCTTCTCGTCCGAGGAGGAGTGGAGTATGCACAGAAGGTACTGATTGAAGCCTACGGAGAAGAAGTTGCCCGTAAACTCATTGCCCGGCTTAACAAATCTCTAGAAACAGATTTGGGAGTCTTCGACAATTTCCGCAAAGTTGATCCACAACAACTCGCCAAGTTCATTCAAGATGAGCACCCACAGACAATCGCGCTGATTCTTTCGCACCTGGATCCTACACACGCCGCTAAGTTACTCAGCGCTTTGCCGGCCGAGATTCGCCCGGATCTCGCGGTGCGGATGGCGGATATGGACGAGATTTCGCCCATGATCGTCAGGAATATTGCCTTAGTGATCGATCAGAAGCTCCGTAATCTGGGAGAACTCAGCCGGCAGCAGTTCGGCGGCGTGCGCGCCGTAGCGAACATTTTTAATCGACTAGATCCCAACACGTGTTCCCAGATGATGGACAGTCTGGAATCAGGCAGCCCAACTCTATTTGAGAATGTACGGCGGTTTATGTTTGTATTCCGAGATCTGGAAGGGCTCGATGAAGGATCAATCAAGACGATCATTACAAAGGTGGACCGTAAAGTGCTGGTAGTAGCGCTGAAAGGCGCCAATGAATCGTTGAGAACAAAGTTCCTAAAGACACAATCCCAGCGCGGCGCAGAGATGTTAAAGGATGACATCGAATCTCTTGGTCCGGTAAAGCTGAAGGATGTGGAGGCCGCGCAACAGCAGGTCATTGCTACTGCACGAGAGTTAGAAAAGGAAGGAGTGATTAGCCTCAGCGCGTCCGAGGCTGATCAAGTAATCGAATAATTTGGGTCAAACGGAAAAAAGAAACACACCGGATTTTCAGATTGTCGAGAACGTCAAGATTGTGATTAGCGCCGAACTGGATAGCAAGATGATTGGCTTTCCCGAGCTGATGCGATTGGAGCCGGGAAGCATCTTGGAATTGCGCAGGCCTACCGGCGAAAATGTCGATATCTACGCGGGTAAGGTACTCCTAGGAAACGGCGAGATTCTTGTTGTTGAATCTAATTTGGCGGTACGAATAGCGGATCTGTTCTATCGAAACGGAGTCAAGAAAGAAGAAGCTCTTGAGTTAGCGAAGCTGCAGACCAGTTAAAGGCGAAGCCATGGAAGAAAGCATTATTAGTTTTTTCGAGCAGTGGGCAGATGAATTTGCGCGCGCGGTAGAGATGTTTACCGGCGAACGGCCGACGCTTGTTCACAAAATTGCGGAGCCCAATCAGGTAACAGAGTGGGAAGCAAAGCGGGACGAATTTCAGTGGTGGCAACAGGAAACCGAAGATCCCCAGAAGTTTCGAACTTGGTTGGGCGCGCAAGAAGGTTGCTGGAGCGCACTAGGAGATCAGGGCGAAGGCAGCGATCCAAAGGAACTGTTCCAGGAGATGGTTTCGCAGGCAAATCAAGGGGTTGCGGCTGTTTCGAGTTCTTCGTTTCCGACCCCGCTCAAATTTGGTGCTTTGAGCATGAACCCGCCGACGCCTATGTTGGCCCTGCGGGTAGCGCAAATTACGGTCAATTTCAAAGGCACCGAACTGCCGCCGATCATTGTGGCAATTGAGGCAGCGGCCGCAAAGATATTGGACGGGCCGGAGGCGGCGAAACCAGCTGCCAGCCAGGCAATCACTACAACCAGTCTTTCAGCGGAAAATTTGGCGGCGAATAATTCCATGATTGAGCGGCTCATGGATTTGCAGCTGCCGGTCACGGTGCTACTCGGACAGACGATACTGCCGATTCGCGACGCGCTAAAGATTGCGTCCGGCTCGCTCATTGAATTGGATCGCCAACTGGGCGATTTCGTAGAAGTAGTGGTGCACGGAACAGTTGTGGCTAGGGGCGAAATTGTAGCCGTAAAGGGCAACTATGGCGTGCGTATTAAGGAAGTGATCAGCCGCAAGGATCGATTTGCCTTGAAGGATGCAGCATGACGCCCCGCGGACGATGCACGATGGTGAAGGATGCGGCTTAAATGAAGAAGGAACTGTCCCAAGAAGAAATAGACGCAGTCTTTCAGGGTAATCAGGCTGAAGCCAAACCGGAAGCTGCGCAAGCAGAGGTCGCGGTGTTCGATCTCAGTCACTTGGATCGGATTCCGAAATCGCAGTTGCGGGCGTTGCACATGGTGCATGAGAATTTCGTGCGCAATCTAGCCAGCAGCCTCTCGGCCTATTTGCGTTCATACGTTGCGCTCAATTTGGTCAGTTTAGAACAAATTTCGTATGCGGAGTTCCTGGAAGGATTATCCTTTCCGACTGGGATCGCTTATATCGGCCTCAGTCCGTACGACGGGACAGCCGTGCTGGAGTTGAGTTTGTCGCTGATGTTCACCTTTATGGGCGTACTTATGGGTAGCAAGGGACGCAATGGCGCGCCAATGCAACGAAAAATTACCGATATCGAGAAATCCATTATGCAGACGCTATTGCGGGTGGTCCTGCTTGATTTACGCGAAGCGTGGCGAAGTGTCGCAGATATTGACTTTTCGGTTCAATCACTGGCAAGTGAACCACAATTGATGCACGTCTTAGCGCCTGCCGAAGCTGTCATTGTAATAGCGGTCGACGTGCGGGTCGGCGAAGTCACGGGCCTGATGAATTTGGCGATTCCGTCGATTTTCATTAAACGCTTGCGGAACAAGTTCGAACAACTCCAAAAAGTCCGAAAGGCGCACGCAAGTGAAACCGACCATCTCATAGTGGCAGAACTCTTACAGGATGTCGGCCTCGAATTTAGAGCCTATATAGACGGGGGGAAGATACCGGTTCGGACTCTGCTGGATCTGGAACCGGGCGATATCTTGGCCTTAGATCTCAATGCCGATAAGCCGATGAAGGGAAGCCTGAATGGCGAACCGAAGTGGGATGGTTATATTGCGGCCGTACAAGAGAATCTGGTCTTTGAAGTAGCTGCCTTGGCTGAGCCGGCGGTCGCGTAAGGTATTTACAGCAAAAAGATATATACTCACTGTCTGATGAAAACAGACCGTCGATCCTTTCTATTCTCTCTTGGCAAGACTTCATCCATAGCGTTTGGTTTGGCAAAAATTGCACGGGCCGCTCTTCCGAAAATGAAGATTACGCGGGTCCGAGCCTATGCACCGCCGAATCCCAATCCGCTCTTTAATCAAAGCGATCTCGTCGTGACAATCGAAACCGACGCAGGCATTACCGGGATTGGCGAGGGTGGCTCAAAGCAGATGCTCGAACAATCAGCAGGGCGACTCATTGGACGCGATCCGCAGTTTATTGAGCGGCTTTGGCAGGACATGAACCGCGCCTTCTTTTATCCGGCCGGCCGGGAAAAGGAGGACGCGATCGGCGCCCTCGATTTAGCGTTGTGGGATTTGAAAGGCAAAGTTCTGCAACTTCCTGTGCACGAAATCCTAGGCGGCGCGGTCCGTAACTATTGCGAGTGCTACAACACGGCGGGAATCATTCCCGGTGTGAAGCCCGGCATGGACATTAAGGAGCGCGCGCAACTCACGATGGAAGCGGGCTACCGGGCGTTCCGCATGGGCGCCGCCGATTCGCCGGCCAACGGCATCTATAATACGCACGAGAGACTGAACCAGTTGTACTCTGATTGCGTACAGGCACGCGAGGGCGTGGGCAAGAGCGGCGACTGGTGTGTCGATTTCCATCAGCGATTCGATTTGACGGAGGCGGTTCGGGGCTGCGAGTTGATTCGAGATCTGGCCCCTTATTTTGTGGAAGACCCGGTGCGCACAGAAGCATTTCTCGAAGATATTCCGCGCTTACGGAGCAAAGTGTCCGTACCGATTGCGGCGGGCGAGGAATGGGGCAACCGTTGGGACTTCAATAGGCTGGTGGAGAACCACGACATCGACTACGTGCGAGCGACGCTGCCGAACGTGGGGGGCATCACCGAAATGCTGAAGATTGCGGCGATTTGTGAAACACACTTTGTCGGCATTGTTCCGCATTTCACAGGGCCCATTGCCACGGCAGCGTTAGTCAACACGTTAAGCACCTTTTCAGGACCCGTATTGATGGAATACAACTTCCAAGGGAGAACACTGCCGCATCTGCCTGTATGCCTGGACTTTAAGAAGGGCGCGTTGTTCCCGAACGATCGACCCGGCTTAGGGGTGGAACTTGACATGAAACAACTGACCCAAATCGCCGAAATTACCGAGCCCGTGACGGCGCGCGCGCAGACTTATTTCCGGCCGGACGGATCGATTACTAATTGGTAAATTTAACGTCCGGACCGTACATGGTCACGAGCGGGTGTTTGACGACAGCGCGAAACGCGTAAGACTCACCTGCTTTTAGATCGCGGAGAACGACTTCGAAAGCGCCAGGGGCGCTGACCGTTCTGAATTCGGTGTCGTGCCATGATTCACCTCGCTCATCCACATCAAGACCGCGGATGTGTTGATACTGAAAACCGACTGACACGCTTGAGGAATTTCCCAGCTTCGCAAGAGTGCCATGCAAAATGACGCTTCCGGAACCGCGACTGATTGTACCCGTTTTTACAATGGGCGGTTCGAACGCCGGTTCAGCGCCGGTAATTTTCAACACAACCGGGTTGGGCCACTCGCGGTTGTTATAAAGCCGCTGGGCACGCATCGCGTGAATGTGAAGGCCGTCGGACTCTTGTTTCCAGGTGGTTTTAGGAACGACATCGGGGCGGTACTCCAAAACTTTGTCGTTCTGTCCGAGCACAGAGACTTCCGTTTTTTCGGTCGCCCGCACCGAATGCAAAACAACATCGCGCCATTCGCCATACTTCCAGCGGTCGCCGCCGACGGTGGCATAAAGCGTGGACGAATCCTTTTTCTTCGTGAACCAGATGTCTCCCTCGTTGGTAATCACCCAGGGGCGGACAGCGTAGATCGATTCGCGGTTGACCGCCATCCACAGCGCAATTTCCCGCAAGCGGTCCTCCTGTTCGATGGGGAGTTCGCCGTCGGGCTTCGGGCCCACGTTCAACAAGAGATTCCCGCCTTTTGCACGCGTTTCCACCAGGGTCATGATGAGTTGCCGGCCCGGTTTATAAGTTTCGTTGGTGGGCTTGTACTGCCACTGCGTGCCCATCGTGAGATTGGCCTCCCACGCACCTTCGAGCGGAATGCCGGGGACATACTGTTCAGGCGTTTGCAGGGCGCCGCGCGTTACAACAATCTCGGGCTGTGTTTCCCAAGCTACTTCTCGCAGACCACCGGCAGGGCCGTCGAAGAAAATGACGCTCACTGGGCCGTACTGTGAGAGTAACTCCTTGACTTGAGATTGGTCATAGGCCAGCAATTGCGCATTCTTTTCGGGAGAGACCTCGTCAACGCCACGGCGAATGGCGATGTTATGGTCATGCAGCCAGTGGAAATCATCAGGCGAGAAATAAATTCCGGGAGCGATTCCTTGCGCGCTGAAAGCTTTGAGAATTTCTGCGGTGATGTCGCGTTGGAATGGCGTGTCCATGATGCCGAAATGGTGGACTTGGTTTGGAACATGCAAAACCCGGAATGGTGTTTGGCAGTGAAGACAACATAACGAATGCCCGCGAGTTTAGCTAGCGCGGCCCAATCATCCGGATTAAATTTGCGGGGGTTGAAAAGTCTTGGGAAGATCGTCGAAGAAACGCTGGGTGTAATCGTCAGAGCGCCCACCAAAGAGTGGCTGATCACCGAACCGAGTTGGCTATCGACGCTCCAGTGGATGAACAGACCGAAGCCCTGATCGCGGAACCACTCGATTTTGTCCGGATGGTTTTCCGTTTGGGCCAAAAGCGGGAGGGACAGCAGGAGGATTAATGCGATTCGTCGAGCCATTTGGGTTCCACTAAATTTTGTATCTCGGGCTTAGTAAGATCTGCTTTCAAAATGACGCGCGCGGGCAGATCCTCGTGTTTAGGCGGGTTTTCACCGTTCAGTTTTTGGTAAAGCGAATGGACAGATTCATAACCGAGGTGGAAAGGATCTTGCACCATCATGGCTGTTACTGTGCCATCGCGCAGAGCTTCTACGTGGGTCTTACTGAAATCAAAAGTGATGAGCTTGACTTTGCCGGCGAGTCCACGGCCGCGGAGCGCTTGAATGCTGCCGAGAGAAGCGGCTTCGCTCGAAGCGAAGATACCTCCCAAATTGGGATGCGCAGCAAGAATATCTTCGGCAACCCGGCGCGAACGGGCGGGGTCAGCCATGCAATACTGCTGCGCGACGATTTTGACCTTTGGAAATTCTTTGGCGATGGTTTGTTCGAAAGCCTGTTCTCGCAAGACGGTAAAATTGCCGCCAGGCTGCTGCATCACCATGGCCACTTCGCCCGCACCGTTCAGAAAACCGGCCAGCGTGCGAGCAGCGGTGATGCCAGCTTCGAAATTCCCAGTAGCGATGAAGCTTACATAGTCTTCAATTTTCACGCCGGAATCAAAAATAGTGACTGGAATACCGGCTTTGATGGCGCGTTCGAGTGGGGCAACCAGGGCGTTGCGTCGCAGGCAGAAATGGCGATCGCGGAGACACGCTGGGCGATCATGCTATCAACGACTTCGATTTGCCGGGCGAAATCGGTTTCGTTCTGTGGGCCGTTCCAGAGGATATCGAGTTTGAAGTCTTTGGCCGCTTGGTCGGCACCGGCGTGGACGGACATGAAAAACATGTGCGAGGTTGCTTTAGGGATGACGCCGATGACTCGCTTGGCAGAGCGGCCGCAGGAAGAAAGAGTGAGGGCGGCAGCAGCGGAAAGGAGGAAGCCACGCCTAGGTATTACACAGGCGGCGTGAATGGGAGCAACCTCGCGACCTCCGTTTTCCGTGCCACGCATTATTTTGCTCCTACTAGCGCGGCTTGAGATTTACCGAAGACAGCCTTCATGCCGGCGGATATAACTTCCTGGGCCCGCAAGCCATCGCGGTGAGTAGACGGGAATGGCTTGTTTTCGTTGCAGCATTCAATGAAGGTTTGCACCTCTAATTTATAAGCAGCGCCAAAACGGTCAACGAATTCGGGCAGAGGCTTGCCATAGTTGCGGGCGGTGAAAGTTTTCTTGGCTAGCGGCTCTTGCTGGCCGCGTTTGCCGTACGCTTCGACAGTGACTTCGAATAATTTGCCATCAAAATGGCCGATGTGTACCTGGCCTTTTTCGCCAAACAGAATTGTTTCGACACGGTAGCCCGAGACGTGATTGCGCGTGACTTGCACTTGAGCGAGGAGATCGTCGTCGAACCACATGTAAAGAGACGCATCGTCGAAATCTTCCTGGCTCGTTGTGAGTTTGTGGCTATAAATGCGCGATCCGATGCTCAACGCGTGAGTGGGCATGCGGCCGGTGAGCCAAAGAATTTCATCCACGTTGTGAACACTCATATCCGGCAGAATGCCGCCGCTGACATAGCCGTTGGGAGCGGGATTTGAATCTTCAAGCGCTGAATAAACTTTGAACACCTTGCCGATCATGCCGCTATCAACAAGTTGTTTAGCGTACATCAACGGTGCGTCAAAGCGGCGCTGAAAGGCCAGCATGAGAGAGTTGGGATACTTGGCGTCTAACTCAGCGGCAAATTCACGATCACCCTCAAGAGTGCCGGTCAGAGGTTTTTCAACCATAACTCGGTGGCCTGCGGCCACGAGTTGGGCAGCGTGCTGGCGGTGAGCGTCGGTTGGTGTCACTAGGACGACGGCATCGCAAACACGGGCTTTGGCCAATTCATCGACAGAGCTAAAAATCGGCACGTCTCGGCCCACGTCCTGTAAAAAAGCTTTGGCGCGATTGGCATCAAGTTCCGCCACGGCCACCAGCTCGCAAGCATTGGTATCGCGCGCGAGTTCGTGAACATGGAGGGCGTGAACAAGGCCCATGCGGCCAAGGCCCGCAACTGCTAGTTTGAGGGGTTTCATAAAAAGTTAGTGGGGACGACTTGCGACAGCATTGGCAATGATCTCACGCGCGGCGGCCAGTTCGCTTCCTTCCACTTGGAGGCGGGGAGGGCGGACGCGGGCGCTGCCTTTGCCAATTTCTTCTTGAACCAGCTTGATCAATTGAACGAATTTAGGAACGGTGTCCATGCGCAACAGGGGCAGGAACCATTTATACAACGCCAGCGCTTCCTGTTTTTTGCCGGCGAGCGTGAGATTGAGGAGATCGACTGATTCTTTAGGGAATGCGTTGACGAGACCGGCGATCCAACCGACAGCGCCCATATTTAGCGCTTCGACAATGGCGTCATCCACACCTACCAGGATTTTGAATTCGGGATTCATGATGGCGCGCAGAGACATCACGCGGCGGACATCGGCACTGGATTCTTTGATGGCTTCCAGATTTGCGTGCTCAGCGTTCAACTCTTTGACTTGTTCAGGAAGGTAATCCACTTTGTAGGCGATGGGATTGTTGTAGAGCATGCAAGAGAGCTTGGTGGCAGCAAGCACGGCGGAAACATGGGCTTTGTTTTCGCGCCAGTCGCCCAGATAGACGTAGGGCGGAAGAACCATGAGGCCGCTGCAGCCGAGTTGCTCAGCAGCTTTCGCAAGATCGACGGCTTCGGATGTACTCAGCGCGGAAATGCCGGCGACCACGGGGGCGCGCTGGCCAATCGCTTGGACGGCGGTTTTAAGAACCTGGATTTTCTCCTCGGCTAGCAAAGTGGCGCCCTCACCCAGTGAGCCGAGGGCGACAACACCAGTGCAGCCGGAATCGATCATCCAGTTGCAATGCTTCGCCAGCGCGCTGTGATCGACGTTGAGCT
The DNA here is from genome assembly GCA_963840845.1 of Bryobacterales bacterium. Lineage (GTDB taxonomy): Bacteria > Acidobacteriota > Terriglobia > Bryobacterales > Bryobacteraceae > Bog-105. The sequence goes on along the minus strand of CAWJBS010000111.1, from coordinate 78,751 downwards.
GGGCATCGAAAGGCGTAGTGATGGCAGGTATAACGCCTTGCCAGTTCATTTTCATTGAGTGGAAATCTCCTCGATCAAAGTATCAAGACGGGTTGGGAAAATGGGAGGCCGCACGGATGATGGCTCCCAGCCCAGGATAAACTGCACGGCCGGTCCGCAGATGCGTCCTTGGCAAGGGCCCATGCCGCAACGTTCGTGAAGTTTGGCGGATCGCCAGGAATCGCACGTGCGCAAGCGCGATAAGGGAACGTCTTCGCAGCGGCAGACGACGGTTTCGGGTTGAGCGAGAGTGCGCAGTTCTGCGCGGAGTTGGAACGCTTGGTTCAAAGAACGGGCGAAGGATTTAGCACGCTGCAGTTTGTGGAAGAGATGGGAGGGAATGCTCTGGCCCGCTGCGGCGTGGCCGGCGATTTCACCTTCGACGAGTGCGGAATCGACGCCACCTAGGCCGACAGCCTCACCTGCGCAGTAGACATTCACCAAACTCGTTTTCTGTAAGTCCCCTACTTTGACGAAGCCTTTTTCGATAGTGCAGCCCAGGACTGCGGCCAGTTCCGTGTTCGGAATAAAGCCATAAGCATTGGCAACATAATCGCAACGCTCTTCCCAAACACGTGTACCCTGGCGGAGACGGACAGATTCCACTTGCTGGTTACCAAGCGCCGCTTCAATCCAGCAACCCGTCAGATAGCGGCGAGGACGAAGTTGGACAGCCTGCAGAACTTTGGCAGGGTGAGAGATAAGACTTGCCGAGAACTTGGCCACACTACGAAGGCTGGCCTGCTCGGCGATGACAGGAATGGTGGCGCCTTTACTGTGCAAAAAAGAGGCGACAGCGAGTAAGAGCGGTCCGCTGCCCGCCACGACAATGCGCTTCCCTGCGACCGAGAGGCCAGATTTGACGAGTGCTTGCAGACCGCCGACACCCATCACATTCGGCAGTGTCCAACCCGGAAACGGGAGGAAGAGTTCACGCGCACCCGTGGCGAGAATGAGCTTGGAGTATGGGAGGCATTGGGAGACGCCGTCTTTCTCCGTCAGCAAGTGTGAAGAATTGCCAGATACTACGCGAGTCCCTGTGAGTATCTTAACGGAGGTTTGAGAGAGTCGATTAGACGGATCTCCGCTGCCGCGCCAGATTTGACCGCCCACAGACGGGTTATCGTCAATCAGGCTGACATCTGATTGGTACTTTGCCGCCGAGGCCGCAGCGGCGATGCCTGCCGGACCGGCACCGACAATGACGATGCTCATGTGGTTGTTACCTGCATGCCTGCTCGACAGATAATTTGACAACTGCGCATATGCGTTTCTCCGTCAATCGTGACGCGGCATTCGTAGCAGATGCCCATGCCGCAAACGGGACCACGCGGTTGGCCGGTAACGGAGGTGCGAAAGGCAGCAACACCGGACATGAGAATCGCAGCGGCCACGCTGGTTCCTTCTTTAACAGAGACGGGCGAGCCGTTGACCGTCAGTTCAAGCATGGGAGAAACTCCGAGCCGGGGAATAGGGCTCGCGCGGAATCACTGACTCGCGTTTGAGGAGTTGGTCGCACAACAGCCGCGCCGTGGCAAGAGAGGTGGAGATGCCCAAGCCCTCGTGACCTGTTGCCATATAGATGCAGGGGTGGTCGGGAGATTCACCGATGATCGGAAGCTTATCAGGAGTGGCAGCACGGAAGCCCGTCCATGTGCGGATGGCGGAGACTGAACGAAGACCAGGCATGTATTCAACGGCACGACTCAACATGCGGGACAGCATGGCGGAATCAATGGCCGGATCTTCCGAACCATATTGCCGTGAAGAGCCGATGAGAAGCTGTCCCGTTTTGCGAGGCTGGGCGTTGAAAGCAACGGAATCAGTCGCGACAGAGTGGGCGCTCTTGAGATAGCCCAGTTCGATGAGTTGATGATTCACGAAGCCGGGGTAGCGGTCTGTAATAAGCAGGTGGCCCTTGCGCGCTTGAACGTCAAGCTCCGGGAACATTTGACGCGCCGCGGTGCCGGTGGCGAAAACAGTGTGGGCGGCGGACAGAGTGTGACCGTTACTCAACACAGCGCTTCCCTTCTCCGCTTTGATAATACGGAGACCTTTATATAGGACGGCACCAAGCTGGCAAGATTTCGAGACGAAATGACGGGCAGCGCAGGGAGGATAGATGACTGCATCATGCGTGAGGATCAGACCACCAGCGAGGCCGGCACGGAGATTTGGTTCAGCGGCCGCCAGAGATCGGGAGTCGAGAATTTCCACAGGCAATCCGCAGCCGGTGTAATAAGAGTGCTTGCGATAGACTTGCTCCATCTCCATATCGTCGGCCGCGACCCAGAGAGAGCCGCATGGGAGGTATTCGACATCGGGTGGGAGTTCCGGGATCAGTTCACGCCAGAGGGATTGCGAGTAACTAGTGAGGGCGAACTGCGCGGGCGAATCGTCCATCACGGCGAGGTGACCCATGCCAGCGGCGGTAGCGCCGCCACCGACTTCAGAAGGGCTCGACAATGGCAACTCTGAACCCGTTGCGAGCGAACTCCCAGGCACAAGCGGCCCCCACAATACCAGCACCAGCGATGGCGACGTCGAAGTGTAGGGAGGGCGAAGGCATTGAAAAGGTAAGTATAACCCCCTCAAATGACTCCAGATAAGAAAGGAGTTAGCGCATTTTACGGAACGAAATGCTAGCGATGGCCCGGATTACGCTTCGAACCCAACGGTCCGAGCAGGGCGAACAACAAGAGAAATCCGCTGACTGCCCGGAAGACAATCAGCGGATCGGGTAATGCTACTTAAGCTAGATCGTAGCGGTCGAGGTTCATGACCTTCGTCCAGGCGGCAACGAAGTCTTTCACGAACGTCGCTTGCGAATCTGAGCAGGCATAAGTCTCGGCGACGGCTCGCAGTTGAGAGTTAGAGCCGAACACCAGATCAACGCGGGTGGCGGTCCACTTCACTTCGTTCGTTTTGCGGTCGCGCCCTTCGAAAACATTCGCGGCCGGCGATGTGGCCTGCCACTTGGTATTCATATCAAGCAGGTTGACGAAGAAATCGTTGGTCAGCGTTTCGGGACGTTTGGTAAAGACGCCGTGCTTGGCTTGGCCGACATTAGCATTGAGGACGCGAAGTCCGCCGATCAAAACCGTCATCTCGGGCGCAGTGAGCGTCAGCAATTGAGCCCTGTCGATCAGAAGTTCTTCAGCAGGGCGAGTGTGGATCTTGTCCACGTGATTGCGGAATCCGTCGGCGGTTGGTTCCAGCACGGCGAAAGAGTTAACGTCTGTCTGTTCCGCCGAGGCATCGGTACGGCCTGGCGAGAACGGTATGTTCACAGCGTTCCCACCTTTTTTCGCCGCTTCTTCGATAGCGGCATCGCCACCGAGGACAATCAAATCGGCCAAGGAGACCTTCTTGCCGCTCGATTGCTGCGCGGTGTTGAACTCCTTTTGGACAGCTTCCAGTTTCGGGAGCACCTTGGCCAAAACGGCGGGCTGGTTCACTTCCCAATCCTTTTGCGGAGCTAAACGAATGCGAGCACCGTTCGCACCACCCCGTTTATCGGAACCACGGAACGTGGACGCGGAGGCCCAAGCCGTGCTGACGAGTTCAGGGATTGACAAACCCGAAGCCAGAATCTTGGCCTTGAGAGCGGCAGCTTCCTTGTCATCAATCAACTTGTGATCGACTGCGGGAATCGGGTCTTGCCAGAGCTGATGCTCGGAAGGAACAAGTTTGCCTAAGTAACGCGAAACTGGTCCCATGTCGCGGTGAGTCAGCTTAAACCAAGCCTTCGCAAATTCGTCCGAAAACTCCTTCGGATTTTCCAGGAAGCGCTTGCCGATAGCCGCATAAGCGGGGTCTACCTTCAGAGCGATATCGGTGGTAAACATCATGGGAGCGTGCCGCTTGGTTTTATCGTGTGCATCGGGCACCGTGCCGGCCGCCGCACCATTTTTAGGAGTCCACTGGTTGGCGCCGGCGGGGCTCTTCGTCAGTTCCCAGTCAAGGCCGTAGAGATTCTCCAGATAGTTACTGTCCCACTTAGTGGGGTTACTCGTCCAAGCACCTTCCAAACCACTGGTGATGGTCGCCGCACCGTTACCGGTACCAAAAGTATTCTTCCAGCCGAAGCCCTGGTCTTCAATGCCGGCGGCTTCAGTGTCCGGTCCCACATATTGATTGGGATCGGCCGCGCCGTGCGCTTTGCCGAAGGTATGTCCGCCGGCGATGAGCGCGAAAGTCTCCACATCGTTCATCGCCATGCGGCCGAAGGTCTCGCGGATGTCGCGCGCGGCAGCCACTGGATCGGGTTTGCCATTCGGCCCTTCTGGATTGACATAGATCAGGCCCATCTGCACGGCGCCAAGGGGGTTCGCGAGTTGACGATCGCCCGTATAACGCTCGTCGCCGAGCCACTTACCTTCCGGTCCCCAGTAGATGTCTTCTTCCGGCTCCCAGATGTCTTCGCGGCCGCCGCCGAAACCGAAGGTCGGCAAACCCATGGAATCGATGGCAACGTTGCCGGCGAGAATCATCAGGTCGGCCCACGAAATCTTCTTGCCATATTTCTGCTTGATCGGCCAAAGCAAGCGGCGCGCCTTGTCGAGGCTCACATTGTCGGGCCAGCTATTCAGAGGTGCAAAGCGTTGTGATCCGGAACCTGCGCCGCCGCGGCCATCTGCGATGCGATATGTGCCTGCGCTGTGCCAAGCCATCCGAATGAAGAGCGGTCCATAATGGCCATAGTCGGCGGGCCACCATTCCTGAGAATCCGTCATCAACGCATGCAGATCTTTGACAACCGCATCCAAATCGAGAGTCTTAAACTCCTCCGCATAATTGAAATCTTTGTCCATGGGATTGGACAGCGGAGAGCGCTGGTGGAGAATTTTCAGGTTGAGCTGATTCGGCCACCAATCGGCGTTCGTCCAGGCGCCGGCGGCAGTGTGCGCGCGGCCGCCGCCTGAAAACGGGCATTTACTGCCGGGTTCAACAACGCTCTGCCCGTGATTGGCCGGGACCGCTGTTTCCGCTTTAACGGTATCTGTAGTATCCATGTTGCTTTGCATCCTTTTCTTGTCTTATTGAGGTTGTGATTTGCGCCATCAACGGCGGAGGCGCTTGGGAGGAGCACTGCGAGCGCACTTTTCGCAGAGCCCCCGGAAAATGAGTTCGGATTCGCGGAGAACCCGCTTGCCTAGCGAACCAGAGGCTGGCCACGGCACGTCATACCAATCCACGTCTTCCACTTCGCCGCAGCGATCGCAAACGAAATGGTAGTGTTGAATGCCTTTAGCATCGAAGCGCGCGGCGCGTCCCTCGACCGCGACCTCGCGCACCAAGCCAGCCTTCACCAAATCACGTAAATTGTTATAAGTAGTGGCTCGCGAACAGCGGGGATCGGCCCGATTGACAGCGGCAAAGATTTCGGCGGCCGTTGGATGGCTGTGCTGTTTCAACAGAAATGCCATCAACGCATGACGTTGCGGTGTGCACCGCAAGCCGCTCTCTTGTAGGGACTGTTGAATCGCCTCGGCGTCTACCAAGTTATTAGACTATGTCTAATTTGATATTTTGTCAAGACTTGAGTTCAAGCGGGCCCCGCTACTTCATAGAGGGGCTGTCATCTGCCTTTAAATCACCAAGCGCGTACTGAATTCCCGCGCGCAGGTGTTCCAACATCGGCGTCATGGCGTAAACCCGGTCGCTATGGCCATGGCCTTCGTAGAACACACGGCCTTTGCCTTCGCGGCGGATGTAGCTTAAGGCGTAATCGCCGTCGGTGCGTGGATTAGACTCTTTCGCCTTGTCTTCAGCGCTCATCTTGTCGTAGTCGATGCTGGTCAGCACGTGAACATTTTTGCGAGAGAAGGAGTCTTGGGCGAATGTGTAAGTCTCGTCGTGAATTTCGAATTCTTTGCCGTGGAACATGGCTGTCAGCGGGCTATTCGGATCGTCGATCTTCACGGTGATCAGTTGCGGATCAGACCAGTGGAACTTGAAGTAGCCACCAATTAAGGTATTGAATTCCGGCCACTGAATGATGGGTTTCGCCTCGGGGAACATGTGCGGGCCGGGAGGCGGCAGCAGCGAGTTAAAGTGTGCGACGAAATCGGCGCGACGCACTTGGCCCGTGTTGCCGACATCTAACTTCTGAAACCAGTTATCGGCCAGAGCAGTCCACTCCGCGCGCGTGATGGTTTCTTTTTGGTCGTCGGCCTTGGCGCCGGCGGCCACGATTTGCGAGGCCATGATGACAGCCATAAAATTAGGACCGGAGGCGCTACGGCTTGAGGCGGCTTCAGCGGCCAAACAGTCGGAATGGTAAGAATCGGTAGCGGCGTGGATGCCCGCGATGCCCTTGCCACTGTGCACGAAATTCATGAAAGCGGCGCGGCGGGCAGCGGTAACTGCCGGATCAGGATCGTCAAGGAAACAGGAAGTGGTGCTGTCCAGGAAGATGGCGTCGTACTGTTTTAGGTTTTCGGTGTTGATGTCAGCAGCGTCATACGAGACAGTGGTGGACCAGAGGTTGCCTTGATTACCAAGGGCTTCAACAGTTCTCGCGGCAAGAGGTATGGAGGCGTGAACGAAACCGCCGGGACCGGTATGAGCGAGCACCAGAACTTTCCTTGCGCGCCGCGGCTTGGCGCCTGGCGTCGTCGGCAAAGCGGCCATCATGCCGTCAACGGCGGCCTGCGAGACAGCCACCGGTGTTGAATTGCCGGCGCTATTGAAAGTGTTGGCTTGGCCAGGTTTGGCGGCGGCTGGAGCTGGAAGTAATTTGCCAATCCCAGCAGCGACCTGATCGCGAGTCAGTTTATCGCTGTTATTTCCCCACGCGTTAAACCACGAATTGAAACCGGACTCCATTTCGCTTCTAGTCAGCGCGCCATTATTATCGGCATCAAGAGCCGTGAAGATCGCCCCAACGGTTCGACCACCGCCGCCCGGTCCTTGCGCTCGCAGGGCAGTGAGGCCTGTCGCCAGCAGCAGTACTCCAACCGTCGCGCCGGCTGCGATCGATATCGTGATCTTGTTTTGTCGCATAACTATGTGCCGACACAGAGTGTATCAGGGCGGGAATCCATCAACGCAATCGCAGAGCGGCTATTCGCCTTCCAGGCCGCCCTTCTTGAGGAGCCTGTACACCTCAACAAGTCCTCCTCTCTGAGCATCAGCGGCCGAAGTCAAAGTGCCATCCTTGCCGATGACGATGTAGGTTGGCAACAAGGTAAGGGCGATACGCGCGGGCAGATCGTTTTCCGTGGTTAGAACAGTGGGAAAACTGTGAGGGTGTTTGTCGAGAAACTTTTCAACCACTGCGCGCTCTTCGTTCAGTGAAATGCCGATAATGACAAGATCTTTCTCGCCAAACTTCTCGGCCAGCTTATTGAGCGCGGGCATATCTTCGGCACGGAAGGCACCACGTCGCCCAGAAATCCAGCAGAACCGTCTTGCCTTTCAGATTAGCCAGCGATAGAGGCTTGCCGTGCCAATCCGTCAACATGAAATCGGGAGCGGGGCTACCCGCTAGCTCATGATTGATCTTGCCGGCATCCCAGCGTCGCAGCACCTTCACTTCTTTCGTATGATTCACAGGAAGCTGGAATAGTGTGGCGCTCGACGGCAGTCCGAAACTAAGACGCTTCAAAGTGAAAGTGAAATCTCCTTGATAGCTCCCGCGAATGGGAGTGGAACCGGTGCGCTGCTCTATTGATTCAACAGCCCGGAACGCCGTAATTAACCCGGTTTCGAGATCAACCTCCACACGCGCCGTACCACCTATCACAGTGTCAATAATGTTTGGATCACCCCAACTCGGTAACTTTAATCCGAGGCCCATGGATGCCTTGATCGGAAGGTTGAACCAAACGCACGTATGAGTGACACCCGGCAACTGGCAGGGTTTGCGTTCCAATTCCGTTGCTTTCGCCCAATCGACGTTCGTGGGATTCAAATAAGGTTGCGGAAGAGAGTCCGCTGTTGGTATGAACGGATCTTTCGGTTTTGTATATTCTTCGTCGCCTTCTTCAAAGGCGAACAGATCTTGGCCATCAAAAATACGCACGGCATGGCCGGAACCAGCCACCGAGCGTTCCCGCCAGCGGCGCCCTGAACCATCTACTGTGACGGCCCAAGCTTCGGTTTGAGGCTCATTGTGCGGGTACTTATAAGTGATCGAAAAATCGAACTCCTGATGATAGCTTTTGAGCGATTCTCGTTTCGTTTTCAGGTCGTTCCATAAATCGCTGGTTGGCAATTCGGCCGATGATAGCGCGCCGGCAAGGCAAAGTGTTGCCCCCACCCACAGTATCCGCATATGTTCTTCAGCGTATAACGGAAGGGTCAGATTAGCTGCTTCACTTTGCGAATCTCATAATTACCGGTGGTGCGGTCTTGCTTCTGCGCCCAGACATGCCAGCGACCGCCGATGCGCGCGCCGACGATAGACACCGCGCGATCTTGCGAATAATCGTCGCGTCCATAAACCGTTGTCCAATAGGGCGTCTTCTGAAGAACATTATGCAAAGTTTCCGCGCTCAGATACTGACTGGGCCGGATGTGCGCAACCACCAGAGAGCCGTCGCCATTGTCGTGTATGGCGAAGGAACAACCCGACAATTGACCGGTCACCATAAGATCAGGACCGCCAGCGACTGGGAGCGTATACGTGCCGATGCCCGCAATGTTGTTGGATTCGAACATTTTTACCGAATGCGCAGTGAACCATACCGCGCCCGGCGGATTGTTGCCAGCCACCGCCCGCTGGGCGCGCACCTGAAAAAGTTGAGTCGCGTGCATGTGAGCTGTTCGCAAAATGGAGCCAGGCCGTTCCGACGCGCCGCCATCTTCAATGCGATAACTGGCCACATGCGATCCGGATGGGTCACCGAAGATGCGAAGCACGTAACGCGAGAGGAACGTGTTCGTCTGGGTTTGCAATTCCAGCAAAGCCTGAGCGGGGGTGATAGGCATTTTCTTTGTGTTAGTGTACAACATAATGTGCGATACCTATCCGCGTAGAAGTTAGTTAGTGCATGAAGCAGCAGGCAACACAAACTAGTTTTTTAAAGACGAACGAGTTAGTTAGCCGCGACCCGATAACGAGCCGCGGCCCAGCCTTTATTTAGCGCGATCGCCGACCTTCTTCGGAAGAGCAGCTTTGCTTTGACATCCTTTGGCGCTGGCGTAGCCGGCGGCACCAATTCAAAGCGAAAGTATTTACATAGCGTCGGCACCGAGAGGCGAAAGTGGTGCGCGATTTCCACTTGCGAACACTCTTCACTCGCCAAGATCGTAACGGCGCGCCTCTGTTCGGTGGAGGGTTCGAAGCACGGCCGCCCCCGCCGCTTTTGCACCGCAACGGGTGCGTTTGTATTCTGAACCATTTCGTCCTGCATGAACCGGGAACTCCTCGTTCTGCAGACAAGGTAGCCGCGCCAACCCAAGCGCGGGGCGGCAGATTCGCCCTAACCCACTGAAACAAATGATCAAACTTTATTTTCTAGTTTTGAACTAGGATTCAGTCAGCGCTTGAAGATGGTGGTGGTCGGATGATAGTTGCGCCAATCAAACCAGTAATCCTTCAAGGCATCCACCGGCGGCAAACAGTGGCCGGTTTGCGGACCCTTCGTCGCGCATCCGCGAAAATTCCATTCGCTGCCGGTTTCTGCGTCCATAAAGATATCGTCGCCTGTCCGGTAGAACTCAGAAGCTGGTTGGTTATCGTGCAAAAACGCGCTCGAAAAACACGGATGGATTTACCGTCTGCGCCGCCCATGACCAGGACCGGCTCGCTGCCCAGGCGATCTTCAATGAGCTTCGCGCCAAAAATCCGGTCAACGGGATAAGCGCGGCTCGCACCGAAGGCATCTACGCCAACGACTAAGTCGCGGGACCGCAAACCGGAGTTGGGGAAATCTAGCACGGTTCGGTCAGTCGCCATACGCACCTCCCAATCCTTGCTTTCGTATTCGGCAGCGTCGGCCGGCAGTGGTTTCAAAACTGTGCCCTTTGGCGTCTCGCTCCGCCACAGTGCAAACGTAAGTTCATCACTATGCACCGGCGCCAATTGCGAGCCTTTCAACGGACCCGAGATGGCGCGCCCGCTAATCTGCTGCCAGAAGGTGCCCGTCTCTTCGTCACGCATCAAGAAGTTTTGATTATTGATGCCCGCCAAATGAAAGACCAAGGTTAAGCCGTTGATTGTCCGCGACCACACCAGACCGGTGTGACAAAGCGTTCAATACGTAGACACAATTGGCTGCCGGCCAACCGTATCGTTCACCACATGATGATAGGCCATCTCACGGATTGGATAAGCGCGCGATTCGCTGTTGATCTGAACCGCAAGCACCATGTCGTCTTTGTCCACCGCGGCGGCTTGCGCAGTTTCAAATTGCGGATGATCAAGTGATGAAACATTTGTTCATACACGTTGACGCGCGACAAAAACGCGCCGCCAAACGCAATAGCCAGGAGTGCGATAAGCCCAAGGCGTCGGCCCCAGCCGCGTGTCTGCCGCCATGTAAAGATCAGAATAGCTAAAGCGACGGCCGCACACAGCGCGGAAAGGTTTGGCCCAATTTGGCGTACAAACAAAGCCACGGCCAATTCGCGCGCGCCTTGATGGCGGTATGGCCGAATAACGTACATCGGCACCGCGAAGCAGCCAAACGAGAGCAAAGAGCAAAACAACAATAAAAGTCGCGCCGACATATCTCGTCGCATGCTAACAATTCGGCGAATGTTTGTCCTCAATCAAAAGTTGGAGGATAGAAGAATGAACTCTTGCACACATCTCGACCACATTCATAACGTTAAACCCCGCACACCGAAAGGCTGCGAAGAATGTCTAAAATTGGGCGACACTTGGGTGCATCTACGGTTATGTTTGGAGTGCGGCCATGTAGGGTGTTGCGACTCGTCAAAGAACAAACACGCTACCAAGCATTTTCATCAAACGCAGCACCCAATTATGAAGTCCTTTCAGCGCGGCGAAAATTGGGGCTGGTGCTATATCGACGAAGTTGAAATTGAGTTCGATTAGCGCGGGACACAAGCCTGAAAACTTCGTACAAACCCCAGATAGGCAGGCCAATGCTAACGACGACAAGCGCAAGAGTCAAGAGAATGAACCACCAATCGGACGTCCGTTGACGTTCTGGTTGTGACAGATGACTGCGCAACAGGTGGTAATTGCGACGGTTCGCTTTGAACGCCACGTCAAACAGGTTTCCGATAAAGGGCACGGCTCCGGCGAGCGATTCGATGCCGACATTGACCAGCATCCGGGCTACCGCCACGCGCGGAATGCGCAATTTGACCGCCCGCATGATGATGTAGAGCGAGAGTACAGCATCCATCACGTCACCAATGCCGGGAACGAGGCCGACGATACCGCCGACACCGAACTGAAAACCGCCCGGAAGGGTAAATGCGTAATCCATCCAGCGTGCCAGCGCTTCCACGTCGGCAAGGCGCGGATCGACAATTTCGGGCGTGAGTGCATCGGAGCGGTGACGGGGCACAGCGACGGAATTGCTGCTGCTATTGGGCATGGCGTGGTCTGCTGAGATTATTGTCGCGCGTTTCATTTGCAAGCTGCGCGGTATTGTGGCACGGTCCCCGGGTGTGTCACGCTAGAGAAGACTCAGCCCAGTATGATCTCTTCATCTCCCGAGCAATCCATGCTCTTCGAGCGCGGCCTCTTGTCTTTTTCGGCCGCCGCCCGCAGCAACCGCTTATGGCAAGCTGCGCTTGTTCTTTTTCCTTAATCTGCTTTTTCGAGATCAGCCGGATTCTCGACCTTGTCCACTGGCATCTGATTCCTGTGATCTTGGCGACCCTGGCCATCTTGCTAATGGCCAGCCGCCGACCCTTCGTCTTTTGGCGCTGCGGGGCAGGCCGTGTGTTACCGCTCGTGATCGGCTGGTTTCTACTCACCTATTTCATGGCGGCGCACACGGAGTATAGTTCGGCCTATGTGATTCCAGCGTGCAAGGCGCGCTGTTATTCATAGCGAGCGCCGGGTTATTCGGCGGCGGGGCAGACTTCAAGACAGTTTCGCGGATACTGGCGGCGGCGGGCCTGACCTTGTCTTCGCTCGGAATCGTTTGGAGCGGCATCATCAACGGTCGATTTGCCTTGCGCGCCGGACCCTATATGGATCCGAATACGTTTGCCATGGCCCTGCTGGGGATTGCGCCCATCATTTGGGTCGCTTGCGCAAGAAAGCCTTGGTGGATCAGACTCTGCGGCTATGTAGCAACGGCCTTGCCCGTGTTGTTGTCGTTCCGAACAGCTTCGCGCGGCGGGTTTGTAGGAATGTTAGCCATGCTGCTTGTGCTGTTTTTTCTGGCCAACGCGCGAACCAAAATCATCATGGCAGGCGTGGGCATATTGGCACTAGTGATCGCGCTGGCATTTCTGCCAGATTCGCTGCGGACGCGAATCGCTTCGGCCACGCGAATCGCTGCCACCGGCGATAGACGAGCCGCCGATTCCATATCGATCTCTTCGCGTGAAACCATGCTAACCACAAGCATCAACATGACGATCGCCTATCCACTGTTCGGTGTGGGTCCGGGCAACTTCGGGCCGACCATTGAAGAACTTGGCAAGTTGCAGGGGCAGAATTGGATCAACCTGAATACTCACAATTCGTACACACAAGTCTCATCCGAAACAGGTATTCCCGGTCTGCTGCTCTATCTTTTATTGATTGGCTTTTCTTTCAAAAGCTTGATCGGCGCATTGAGACAAACTTCGCCGCACGGCGCACATCCCAACCCAGATCTTCATCGTCTGGGCGCCGGCTTGTTGGTTTCCTTGGCCGCCACCTGCACATGCATGTTCTTTCTGAGCGAAGGCTATAGCCTGCTGCTCTTTCTGTGGCTTGGTTTGGCCAATGGTATAAAACTGCTGCTGCCCGAAGAGCCCAAGGAAGAGGACGAGTTTATCGAAGTGGAAGTGCAACCGGCCTAAAGGGCGGGTTCTAAGACCCGCGCGGAAAGATCCTGCGCCTGGTCTTTGCCAGACAAGAAGATCTCACCCCAATACTGCAAATTGAGCAATCGCCAAATGCGGTCGGTAGCATCAATCGTGTGGCTGCGGTGCTGCTCAATCATCTGATTCACGCGCCCCATGTCCAGGTAGGACGCGATAAAGCCGTTGGGCTCTTGCAGCTTGGTATAAAGCGCGTTCGCGCGCGGATCCAGCAGCCAATTCTTGATGGGCGTCGGGAATCCCATTTTCTTGCGGGTCAAGGTAGAGGGCGGCAACAGATTTTCTACCGCTTTGCGAAGAATATATTTGCCCTTGCCTTCACGGATTTTCAGATTGGCCGGTACTTGAGCGGCAAATTCCACAAACGTGTGATCAAGAAACGGGACGCGGCTTTCGATCGAACAAGCCATGCTCATTTGATCTTGCTTCATGAGCAATTCCACAAGATAAGTCTTCTGATCGGCGTAAAGCAACTGCGTCAACGGATCGGACCCGGCGCGTTTCGCCCGGTAACCCATGTATTCGGTATAGGGACTCTCCGCCGAGAAGTGTTCTTTGGTGAGGCCTTGCTGCTCCTCTGCGGAAAAGGCTGAATAGAAGTTATCCAGATAAAGCGATTCAAACGAAAGCTCACGTCCAACAATGGTGTGTTGAGCCTTGCGGCGCAGATCAGCGGGCAACAGACTCGAACCAGCCACCAGGTTCCGAATGCCTTTGCGCAGCCCCGCGGGCACCTTGCCGTACAGGGCAGCGTGACCTTCGTTCGTCGCGTGATGCTGATAGCGGTGGTAACCGGCAAACAGTTCGTCCGCGCCTTCACCAGTCAGGACAACTTTTACCTCTTCCGCCGCTAATTTCGAAAACAAAGTAGAGAGCCACGCTGGAAGGCCAAACGATCGGCTCATCTTCATGCCAGATCAAGCTAGGCAATTTATTGAAGAAATCTTCCATTCCTAACGTCACTTCATGATGGTCGGTATTGATCTCAGTTGCCAGCTCGCGCGCAAAACCTAATTCGCTATATTCCACCTCGCGATAGCCAACCGAAAATGTTTTGATCTTCTGAGCAGGATCGCCCACCATGCGCTTCATCAGCGCGCCGATCGTGCTCGAATCAATGCCGCCGCTAAGAAACATACCGAGCGGCACGTCGCTCATCAGGCGCATCTCCACGGTTTCTTCCACGCGACGCCGGCATTCGTCAATCCAAGGCTGGTCGTCTTTTTCGCCGTCAGCGGCGTTAGGCGCAGGCACATCCCAATACTGCTTTTGAGAAATCGCCAGAGTTCGCGCCGGCGTCACTTCCACCTTCATGGTGTGGCCCGGCATCAGCTTGCGAATGTTGCGGAACATCGTCTCTTCGCCGCTCAGATAACCGAACGCCAGAAATTCGGGCAGATTCTTATCGTCGAATTCTGCGCGCACGGCCGGATGCATCAGCAGCGCTTTTATCTCACTGCCAAAAACGAAGGTGACGCCGTCGGTCCAATAGTAAAAAGGTTTGATCCCTAAGCGGTCGCGCGCGCAGAACAGAGTTCTCGCTTGCGTATCCCAAATGGCGAACGAGAACATGCCACGGTATTTGGTAACGCAGTCTTCACCGTATTGCTCGTAAGAATGGATGATCGTTTCGGTGTCGCAGCGCGTGTGATACAGATGCCCTGCCGCTTCCAGATCGGGCCGAAGCTTGGCGTGGTTAAAAATTTCACCGTTGTAAATGATTTGCAAACGGCCGTCTTCGTTGCCCATCGGCTGATGACCGCCCGCGACGTCGATAATACTCAAACGGCGATGGCCCAGCGCGACAAAATCGTCGCAAAAAAAGCCGCTGCCGTCGGGTCCGCGATGCGCGATCCGATCTGTCATCGACCGAAGAAGATCCCGGTCTACATTCTTACTGGCTGAAAGAAAACCCGCAATGCCACACATGTGATTAAAAAGGAAGGCTCACTACCAATGTAGCGTGTTGCAGAGGCTTGGGAAAAGGGGTTAAGGAAAAGTCTGAGGCCTGAGGTACTTATCCCAAAGCGCAGGCGATGCCCGCTCCTCGACGATCCCTTCCTTCACTGAACGTTCACAACCCTTCCTTTGACAAAGGTTACCTTAACGTCCCCGAAGAAGTCGATCTCCTTCGTGGGAAGCGTGGCCACTTTCAAAGGTTCTCCCAGGGCCGCAATGACCTGCGCCTTTGTTTGGCCAACGGCAATCGTCTTGGGCTTAGGCGGATCCGGCGGCGCCGGTGGTGGGGGAGGTATGGGTGCCGGCGGGGCGACTGCGGCATGAGAGAGCGGGGACACCTGCGCGGCCTGCATGGGTTCGGGCTTAATCGTTTCTCCGATTTGCTGCAACACCGCTTCGGGCGCCGGAATTTGGCCTTTCGGAAACGGGTACTTGACAAAGCCCCTAAACGGCACACCGTTGATAGGGTCGGTCAGAAACTCGAGAATGGCCGCATCGTCCCTTACTTCGACGCCGATCAGCCAGCATTTCTCGCCAGCAACAAGGTTGTGGCCGCCCGACCAAAACTTACCGGCGCGACTCATCTGTAATTTGCCGTTTTTGTAAGTCGATGTCGGCTCTGCGGCGTAGATGGGGTTGCCATTGGAATCAACAAGTAACTGCGCCGTTGTCGCTACGGCGAGGTCGTCTTTGAGCACATCAATCACCGCACCCGCAGTGACCACGGCCTTATGGTCGTCCGTAGGCTGAGTCACGGGATACCTGCTCAGGATCGCTGCTTTGATGGCGCCTTTCGTCTGAGCGAAAGCAGAGGCGGGCGCAATGACGAACAGTGCCACGACAATTGGTTTGAATTGAATCATCTCAAGCACCTGCCACCAAATACTTCTTTGCGGCAGTAAACGCAAAGTAAAGACAGGCGGCAAACGAAACATAACTGCCGGCCCCCAGCCGAAGCTCGCTCATAAGTTCGGCCCTGGCATCGTCCATCATTTTCTGCGCGGCTGGGCCGGCCCCCAACATTTTGCTGACAGCATCACCCACAATGTGAATCTGATGCAGAATCAGAGCTCCAACCAGCAGCATCATCATGAGTGGCAGCAACCCGCCTAGCAAAGCCCGGCGGTCGTTCCAGAAGAACGGCAGAATTGGTCCCACGAGCGCAATAAGCGCCAATAGCCCGTAAATACCCGCGCTGCTGGAACCCATCATGACCGCCCCGAGATTTTGAAAGGCATTATCCTTTCCAATCAGGTGCAACATCTGCCAGAACGACAATTGCACCGACAGTGTCTCCACGCCGACATCAACGCTAGAAAGGACAAACCATCCGACAATTAGAATCGCGAACCCAATGATCGTCGGCAAACCGAACCGCTCTTTGATTCTCTTCGCTAAGTCGCCGCCTTGCCGCAGCGCCAGCTCTGCCTGTTCCTTTGCGATCTGATTCTCGGGAACAGCTCTAACCGTCTTCACGCGGTCATCCTCGAAGTCGACCTCCGCGGTCATTCCCACTTTAGGGGCCACCTCCGACAGCCACATTCCTTCTAAGGTGAAGGCGTGCTGAGTGCCGTCTACCGAGAGCAATCCCGTCCCCATGCTCGTGTCCCTCAGTATCTTTCCTCTCTTAGTCATTGTTAATTCCCTCCAAATCAAGTAGGCGCCGACCCAATCCGGCAAGAATCTGCTAGACTAACTGCACTACTCGCTAGGTTGCCGATTGTTCGCAGCCGACTTTTTTGCCTGTCTTCACTTAGTTAATACGTGAAAACTGGGGCACAGCTATCATCTTGTGCTTGCTTTATTAACGAGGAACGGAGCAACTTGAGTGGACGCCCTTCTCCCAACGCCTGATAACGACAAGCTGTTCACGCTTGCTTATGAGGAGCTGCGCCGCTTGGCTTCGGCTGTCTCACGCTTAGGTCCGGGGCACACGCTCAGTCCCACCGCTCTCGTAAACGAGGCTTGGATCAAACTAGCCTCCTCGCCCTCCGTAAATTTTGAAGATGCCCTCCATTTCAAACGAGTCGCCGCCAACGCCATGCGCCAGATTCTGGTAGACCACGCCCGCCGCAGGGCCGCTCGCAAAAGAGGTGGTGACGACAGCAGCCCCTTCGTCACCTTCAAAGAGGAAGTCTGCCGCGACACATCCTCGCCGTTGGGCATGATCGCTCTGAATGAAGCGCTCGACCAACTGGCGCAAAAAAGCCCCAGGCAAGCCGAAGTCGCGGTGCTACGAATTTTTCAGGACATGCAAATGAGCGAAATTGCCGCCACGCTCAAAATTTCCGAGATCACCGCACACCGCGATTGGAAAGTCATTCGAGCGTGGCTTTCTGTCCAACTTCTGCCCGCCACCGGTGCACCCGCGACACAATGGTGATTCTTGCCAGATGAAAGATGGGAGCGGTTGCAGGAGATCTTTCATGAAGCCGCCGGGCTGCCTGAATCAGAGCAGCAAGCCTATCTGCTGAAGGAGTGCGGAGCTGATGTAAAAATGTGGCGGGAACTGAGTTCCATGCTACGCAGCGATGCTGAATCGGCCTTCCTGCAGGACGGCGAACTAAACAATCTAGCGCGTGGATTCCTAGATGATGATGACGAATACCCGCCAGGTCAAACCTTTGGCTCCTATTCTTTACTCCGAGCCATTGGCGAGGGCGGCACTGGGAAGGTTTACCTGGCCAAGCGCTCCGACGTCGGATCGTTAGTCGCCATCAAATTCCTGCGCGACGCTTGGATCTCCGCCGCCCGCAGAAAACGTTTCGATGACGAGCAACGCATTATCGCCCGCCTTCGCCATCCGCTGATTGCGACGCTATACGACGCCGGCGTTAGTGATCACGGTACTCCTTACTTCGTCATGGAGTATGTGGAAGGTGTTTCCTTGACGCAATATTGCGCAGACCATCAATGCACACTGAAGGAACGCCTCGCCCTCTTTTCTCAGGTGTGCGAAGCGGTGCGCTATCTGCATAGCCAAGCCATTGTCCACCGCGATATTAAACCTTCTAACATTCTGGTGAGCCAATCGGGTATCGTGAAGCTGCTGGATTTCGGCATCGCCCGACAGATGGAAACGTCGGACGCCGCCAACAGCCGCACCATGACTGGATTCCGCCTCATGACGGCAGCCTACGGATCTCCAGAGCAGTGGCTCGGCGAGTGGCCCGCATTGCCAGCCGATATTTACTCGCTCGGAGTCGTTCTTTTCGAACTCCTCACCAATACTCTTCCTTTCAATCTAACGAACGTTACGCCGGCCGAGGCACAGCGACTTATAACAGAGCAGCCGCCACCCGCGCCTTTCTCTATAACCTCGTCTGCCCAGATCAGCGTTCAACGATCTGAGTGGGCCGATCTTGATGTAATGTGCCTCAAGGCGCTGCAGAAAGAACCCGAACGCCGCTATCAGACCGTAGATTCATTCCTGCAAGATGTCCAAGCCTTCCTGAACGGCCAGCCACTTTCGGCGCGGCCGGATACCTGGCACTATCGCACGCGCAAGTTTGTTTTTCGTAATCGCAAATTGGTAGCTGCCGCAGCAATTGCGTTCATCCTCATTTCCGCGCTCAGCGGAGTTTTTCTCTGGCGCTTGAACCAGGAGCGGCGCGCCGTCCTCGCTGAATCGGCGCGAGTGAAACGACTGCTCCAATTCACCATCGATCTGTTCGGAGCCGGACAGCGGGAAGCCGGGCCACCTTCGCAGATGCGTGTGTCTGAACTCCTCGACACAGGTATGCGACGGGCGGGGAGTTTGCAGCAAGATCCGCTGCAGCAAAGCGAAATTCTGATGACGCTTGGCCCCATCTTTCAAAGTCTCGGCGAACTGGGCAAAGCGGAAGCAGCGATTAAATCAGCGTGGCTGTTACGTTCGCATACGCCGGAGGCAGAGGCTCTGGCGGCTGAAAGCCTCGTCGCGCTCGGCTCTGTTCAATCCGATCAGGGACGCTTGCCGGAGGCCGAGAAAAATGTGAAGCGACGGGTTGGAGACTCTGACTCGTCTCAACGGACAAGACGATCCCGATGTACTGAAAGCCAAAGTGGCGTTGGCGCAAATCTGGATTACGCGTGGGTCTGTCCAATCCGCTATCCAAATATTGGAGCCCGTCGTGCGCATGCAGCAGACTGTCGGCAGCTCTGCAGTGGATCAAGCGCAGGCTCGCTTCCAATTGGGAACCGCCTACGCGTTTGCCGGAGAGAACAAGCGGGCGAAGAAGTTTATTGAGTCTTCGCTCTTGCTCGATCACTCTCTTTACGGCGCAATTCACCCCACGATCGCCTACGCGGAGCAGTGGCTTTGCCACATCTACAACGCGGAGAATGACTTGCCAAAAGCCGAACTGCATTGCCGCGCGGCTGTGTCAATTGGCCGGTCCTGGTACAGCGCAGATGATCAAGCTACTTGCTCGGCAATCCGAGCTCTCGGCGTAATCCTCACCGAAGAAAACAAACTGCAGGAGGCAAGACCCTTTCTCGAAAAAGCTCTTGCGCTCGAGAAAAAAGGCGAGGGTCCCGAAGGCATCGCTGTCGCAACAGGATCGCTAGCGATGAACGAATTTGCCTCAGGCGAATTCGCAGCTGCCGAGCGCGATTACAATTTGTCCCTCGCCATTTTCCGAAAGGTGTACGGCACCGACGATAACCCCAATGTGGCATCCCTGCTATTCCACCTCTCCGAAGTTGCCTATAAACAGCGGAGTTATGCCGGCGCCGAGACCCTTGCCCGTCAGGCGCTTTCCATCTTCCTCCGGGTTCAAGGCCCCAGCGGCCCCAAGACCGCGCAATCACACGTACAACTCGGCCACTGCCTTTTACTCCAAAAGAGATATGTTGAGGCCAGTCAAGAAAGCCAACTCGGTTACACCCTCCTTCTTAAGCAACCCGGACTCCCCAGCCAGTTCCTCCAGCTCGCCATCAAGGATATTGCCCAAGAGAAACCGGACTCGACTTCGGCTCACCGGACGGATCGTTGAAGTCCTGGTAAGCGGCGCCGCACAGCGTGTAACCTTCGTAACTCGGGGCTCGTTTTATACCGACTCAACACCCGCATGCGCCTTCTCCAGGAACGCATCGGCCAAGCGCTCAATCCGCGCTCCTAGCGGCGTGTACGATACGGCAACAGAAAACGCAAACGCCCCAACCGCCGTTAGGGCCGCTTCGGTGTATTCGCCCGGATAGTGGGACGCATGCACAAACGAATCCGCCACAAAGGTGCAGACCCCGAAAAACGCGGACGATGTCCAGCGGTTTACAAAATGCCGCGCAAACGTGGTAAACGTCAGCACCACCGACGGCAGTACGGAAAGCACCCCAGTCTTCGAGGCAACCAGCAGATGCGCGCCGGTCACATCCAGCACATGCCCGCCTACCATTAGCACCACGCAGACCGCACCCGCCTCCACTGCCTTGTGGCCAAAGAGCGCCAGTCGGAATTGATGCTTTTCGTGAAGGACAGGTTGCATAAGAGCATTACAGCAAACTCGCCAAAGTTGATGCCCGGCCGCATCCGACTCTCGCCAGCCCGCATCCATTCACTGTGCGTATTCTCGCCATTTCTGGAAGCCTTCGCTCCCGTTCCACAAACACCAACCTGCTGCGCGCGTTGCCTCTCCTGGCGCCGCGGGAACTCGAGGTGGCTTTCTACGAAGGAATGGCCCAGCTTCCCGCCTTCAATCCAGATCTTGAGAAAGATCACCAGATCGCGGCCGTGACGCGCCGCCAAGAGGCCTTACATACGGCCAACGCTGGCCGCCCATCTCCACCCCCGAATATGCGCACGGCCTTCCGGGCTCTTTGAAGAACGCTCTGGACTGGGTCGTCGGCAGCGGAGAATTTTCCGGAAAGCCCGTGGTCTTATTGAATCCTTCCTCACGCGCCACTTACGCACAGGCCGCGCTCAAAGAAGTGCTTTTCGCCATGAACGCCCGCGTGCTGCACAATTTGGAGGTGACAGTGGATCTGCCGAGAAGAGATCTGAGCCCGGAAGATATTGCGGCAGACGCCGGCTTGGCCGCAGCGCTTCGCAGTCTTATAGATGGCTTGTGTTCCGGCCTTAACTAACTTCTGTTACTCTAATTCCCAAATGGCATCGACGCCGGCCAACATACTCGGAGTTATGGTCTCCAGCACCTTTACCGACCTCGAAGCCCACCGCGCCGCCCTGATCAAAGCCATCCACGGCCAAAAGCTCTTCGCCCTAGCCATGGAAAACGACTCCGCCAAACTCGCCGACGTCATCGAATCCTCCCTACAAATGGTCGCCGAAAGTGCCGCTTACATCGGCTTACTCGCTCACAAATACGGTCAAGTCCCGGAAGACGCCACTCGCAACCCGCAAAACCTATCCATTACCGAGCTCGAATTCAACGAGGCCCAGCGTCTCGGTCGCCCTATCCTTCTCTTTCTGATGTCTGATGATCACGATGTCAAACCAAAAGACATCGAACTTCGACCCGAGCAAGCGCGACAAACTAACAGCCTTCAAAACCCGCGCCAAAAACATTTCGGCAGATTCCAAAGTCCACCGCGTCTACGCCACCTTCGATTCACTCGAAGACTTCCGCGCCAAAGCCATCCAATCGATTGCCGACCTCCGCCGCCACCTCGAAAAACCCGAAGCACACACAAGCAATCCATCCGCCAACACAAAGAGCCCATCCCCTCACCCCCCGCCCTCTACGCCGAACCCCGCTACCTCGTCTCCCACGAATTCATCGGCCGCCAAGCCCAACTCGACTCCCTCAACGACTGGGCCATCCCCTCCGACCCCCACCCCATCATCTTTTTCGACGCCATCGGCGGCACCGGCAAAAGCATGCTCACCTGGCACTGGCTCAATCACCACGCCCCCAAAATCCGCCCCGACCTCGCCGGCCGCCTCTGGTATTCCTTCTACGAACGCGGCGCACAAATGTCCGATTTCTGCCGCCACGCCCTCGCCTACATCACTGGCGTCGAACCCAAATCCCTCAACCAACTCAAAACGCCCGAACTCGCCGCCCAACTCCTCCACCACCTCCAAGCCCAACCCTGGCTCCTCATCCTCGACGGCATCGAACGCATCCTCGTCGCCTACAACCGCATCGACGCCGCCCAACTCACCGACGACCAAGCCAGCCACCCCACCGACGAAATCTCCAACCGCAATCCCACCTCCGCCATCCGCCCCGAAGATGATGACCTCCTCCGCGCCCTCGCCACCGCCGCCCCTTCCAAAATCGTCATCACCAGCCGCCTCGTCCCGCAAGCCTTCCTCAATCGAGCAGGCCAACCCATCCCCGGCGTTCTCCGCCTCCCACTCCCCGGCCTCCGCCCCGCCGACGCCGAAGCTCTCTTCCGCTCTTGCGGCATCACCGGCGATTCAAAAGCCATCCAGGATTACCTCAAAACCAATTGCGATTGCCACCCCCTTGTCATCAGCGCTCTGGCCGGCCTCATCAACGACTATCTTCCCGACCGCGGCAACTTCGACGCTTGGCACGCACATAGTGGCCAACTCAACTTCACAGATCTCGACCTCGTTCAAAAACGTAACCACATTCTCCGAGGCCGCCATCGCTGCAGTCCTCCAGAAGGCCGTCGGATCCTCGCCATCCTGTCGCTTCTTTCCGAAAGTATCGAGTACGAAACTCTCCACGCTCTTACTAGAGAGTCACTTCAGCGCAAGGAACTGAATGGACGCCATCGCGGATCTGGAATCCCGCGGTCTCCTCCTCTATGAAGCCAGACGCTATGATCTGCATCCTGTCGTCCGCGGCGTTGTGGCCGAAAGCTTACAGCCGGAAGATCGCGACCCGTTTGGTCACCAAGTCGTCGATCATTTCTCCTCCAAGCCGCACAATCCCTACGAGGAAGCCGAGAAGATAGAGGATGTCACGGCGCTCTCCACCTTGTCCGGACCCTGATTAAAATGGACAATTTCCCGGAGGCCGGCACTATCTACCGAAGCGGGCTAGCCACCGCGCTATCCGCCAACTTAGAGGCGCACTCAGAAATGCTGTCTCTGTTGAAGCCCTTCTTCCCGTCCGGCTGGTCAACTCGCCCCACTTCCGTTGGCGCAAGCGACGCGAGCGATCTCGCGAGCGAAGTCGGCCGTCGTACTAACGCGCCTAGGCGATCTGAAATCGTCCTCGGACGCTTACGGCCTAGCGATCAAAGCGCATCTTAGCCGCGAGGATTGGTCTAACGCGCGGTCGCTTTTTAGCAACATCGGAATAAGTCTCGCCGACAGAATAACTCGCACAAGAGGCCGTTGTTGTAGACATAGAGGCCGAACTTGCCTCCGCTTTGGGAGATAAGGAGTCCATCTTCCGCTCTCTCCTGGATCAATTCGCAGTCGTTACGAAAATCGGCCAATGGTCTCGAGCACAATCCATCTGGAATCAACTCGACCCGATGGGCCGCGTCTGGACCGCGCAGTCTATCGACCGGGCTACGCGGAATTTTGGCACGCCCAGTCCAATTCTGGCAAGGCAAGCTGCAAGAAGAGCAACTAGCCGAAGCCGAACGTCTTCGCGAAACTCGGCAAAGATCGAAGCTATATCCGCGAGGGTCATTCCCTCCGCGGCGAATGGCATCTGGAGCGCGGCGAATGGTCCCTTGCCACCGCCAGCCTTCACGAAGCCGTCACCATGGCTCGCGCCATCGGCCAAACCGACGCCGCATCCGAAACCCAACTCGCTCTCGCCCGCTTTCACCTCAACCAACTCCCTGACCCCCCCACGAAGCCGACCGCCTCGCGAACCTACCGAGCCTCGCTCACCTCGACCTCGCCGAACTCTACCTCGCCCTCGGCGACCCCGACCGCGCCAAACACCACGCGCTCGCTGCCTACAAATGGTCATTGGGCCGACGGCGAACCCTACGTCTTCCGCTACTACCTAAACAAATCCCGCGCCCTCCTCGAAAAACTCAACATCCCCATCCCAAACCTTCCGCCCTACGACCCCTCCAAGCGCGAACCCTTCCCCTGGGAACCCGCCGTTCACGCCGCCATCGCCAAACTCCGCGCCCAAAACGCCCACGCAAAACCCGCCACCGCCGAATAGCAGAAATTCGCTCACAACCTTTTCCCAAAAATCCACCCCTCAACCTCACGGACCGTCGGATCATCAGGCACACCGAACTCCCCCGGATTCTCCATCACCTCAATCATCCCCAACAGCCCAACGAAACTATCGAACTCGTCCTCCCCGTCTCCTCTCGGACCAAACCCTCCCTGAATCGCCCTCTCTAAAGCCGGTTCAAGGCGGACTCGATGCCCCTCACACCAACCAAGAATCGCCCGCCGCCTGTTGCGAACGCCCCTCCTGCCTACGCTTTCCAAACCCCGCCGGTATCCCAAGGTGCGAATAAGTTTCTGCCGGGTAAGTCTCCGCAACCACAATGCGCGCCTCTTTCAGTAACTCCGTCAAATCCCCTTCAAACGGCCACAACGAAATTTCATTCCTCCGCAGCGCCGGTGCCAGCAACTCACGCCATCCACAAATCGCCGCCTTCCCTACCTGCTTCGCACCCAGGGTCCAAAACATCTCGCACGCGCTCGCACGTCCCCCGCTGGCCCGGTCACACTCACGAAAAAGCTCGTCGCCGCAAGCGAGTCCCAAGCCTTCAATCAAATGTTGCTTACGCGTTCCACCCGGTCTGAAAGGAAAGAACGGCTGCGTGAGCGAGATCTGCGAACGATCCTTCGCTGGTTCGTAAAAATCGCTAAACTTGCCTTCACCGAACTGGCAGAGCGCGTCCCTGAAATTGCTGACACCCGCTCGCGCCGCGTAAGCCCGCGGAAGCCCAATCGGGAAATCAAAACCGCAAATGACGCCGCCCGTGGCTGCCTCTCTCGCAAATCTCGAAAGAAGTTCTCCAATCTCCCAACGGGCCGCGGCACACTAACATGAAATCCATCGTCCCTCCATTCCGCAGAGCACAGCCAACGCTTTTTCTCCGAAGTGCTCCAGTCACAGTGGACAATTAACCTCGCATCCATGGCGACCAGAGTATAACCGTGTTAGATTTCGGCACGTCACCGGTCACCTGGATTTTCAGTCACAGATCTTCGCGAAAGAGCAAAATATTTTTTAGTCTCTATTTCTCAGTCACTTACCGGCCATCCTGCCCACCACAAACCAGAAAATCAATTCAGCCATCGGCGTCAAGCAGTTAACTTCTCTTCGGAGCGATTTATGTCTCGAAAAGAACGCCGAGCCGAAATGTTCAAGGCCCGCAAGGCCGCACGCAAGGCAGGTTTTGTCAACAATCCGCCTTCTGAATCCACCAAAGAGACCAACGACACTGTCGAGCCGCCGTCGCCGACCGAACAAACACCACCACCACCATCGGAGCAACCTAAAATGACAAGCCCAATTTCAGAAGCGCGCCTCTCAGCAAACCAGGCCAACGCTAAAAAATCGCACGGCGCACTCACGCCCGAGACGAAATCCATCTCAGCGCAGAACCACACCATCCACGGCCTCGCTCGCCATCAAAACGGCAACTTCCGAATCCTCGCGTCCGAAGACCCCGCCGTTTTCGAATCCTTCAAGCAATCTTTCTTCGACGAGCACCAGCCATCCACACCAACCGAAATCGTCCTGGTCAACCGCATGATCGAATCCGAATGGCTCGCGCAACGCGCCCTCCGTCTGCAAGAGCGCTTCACCGATCCCGAAACCGGCATCGCCACCAGCGACCAGAAATTCTCCTTATATGTGCGTTACCAAACCACCCATACCCGCGCGTTTCACAAGTGCCTAAGCGACCTAAATAAGCTCCGCGCCGACAAACGCAAGGCCGAAGTTGGGGTCGAAGCGCAAAAAGCCAAAATAGCCAAAGAAACGCGCGAAATCGAGCGGCATGAGATGAAAAAAGTGACGCACATCATCGAAACTTTCCAAAAGGATGTCACCGCTGGGCTCGATTTATCCAAATTGACGCTCGAAACTATGAAGAACGAACAGGAAGTTCCCGGCTTCTATGAGAAATACACCGAGACGCTGGCCAAACACGGCCTCGACAAAGAATGGTGGGAGGTGAAAGCCCAGGCCGCGTAACCCAATCATTGCTCAGCGAAAACGGCCACGCCCGAAGTGTGCCTATTTCCCAGGCAACGCATAAGCATGCAACGTATCGGCACCCCCCACCACCACATACTGCTTGCCATCTAACTCGTAAGTAATCGCGCCGTTCATCTGATTACCCGCCATGGTGGCATGCCAAAGCGTGCGCCCGTCGCGTGCGTCCAAAGCCAGCACATGTTTCGACGAATCGCCCGCAAACACCAGTCCGCCCGCGGTACTCAGCAAGCCTGCGCCCATGCCGCCGATATCGTGCGTCCATTGCGCCTTGCCCGTCTGGTAATCAATCGCTTTCACCGTGCCCGAAAACGTCAGGAAGTCATCGCGTCCGGCAAAGCCTTCCGCTTTACCTTCCGCTGTCAGATAGAAGATGCTGTAGTTTTGCGACGCCGTCACATAGAACAACCCGGTCTCCGGGCTGTAAGTCGGCGCGAACCAGTTAGTCGCCCCGTTCGAACTCGGAGCCACCAGCGTGCCGTTGCGCGAGGGCTCTTTTTTCGGATCGGGAATCGGCTGCCCTTTGGAGTTCAGCCCCAGGCTCCAGGTGAGATCAATGAAAGGCGCTGTCAAAAGATGTTCACCGTTCGTCCGGTCCATCACAAAGAAGTACCCGTTTCTGCTAGCTTGCGCAATCAGCTTGCGAGGCTTGCCTTGAAATTCGCCGTCGAACAGAACGGGCGTTTGCACCGCATCCCAGTCGTGCGTGTCATGCGGCGAAACTTGGTAGTACCAGGCCATCTTGCCCGTGTCCGGATTGAGCGCGACTATAGAACAGGTCCAAAGATTATCGCCTTTACGGCCTTCGCCGGCGTGGACCGGATTCGGGTTGCCCGTACCCCAATATAAGAGATTCAGTTCCGGATCGTACGTGCCGGTGATCCAAGTCATGCCGCCGCCGTGGCCCATCGAATCGGCGTCGGGCCAACTTTCGCTTCCCGGTTCGCCAGGCTTCGGCTCCGTGTTCCATTGCCATTGCAACGCGCCCGTTTCCGGATCGCGCGATTGCAAATAGCCCGGTTGGTCGAGCGAATCGCCGCCCACGCCGGCCACAATGTGATTGCCGATCACCAGCGGCGACATGGTGCAGAAGTATTCAAGCTTAGTATCGGCAATCGGCTTGCTCCAGCGTTCTTTGCCGTCTTTCGCGTTTAACGAAACCAGGTTGCAGTTGGGCGTCTCAAAGTAAAGCCAGTCGCCCCACATTGCAACGCCGCGGTGCCCAATATGGAAGCCGGGCGTCGTCGGAGATTTGTAATGCCACAGTTCGCGCCCCGTTCGCGCATCCACCGCCCAAACGTTTTCAGGCATGGTGATGTAGATAACGCCGTTCACCATCAGCGGCGTGGCCTTCAGGGTGTTCCCAAAACTGGGCGTGCCGTAGTTGGAGGCCTGGTAAGTCCAGGCCGTCGCAAGTGTCCCGACGTTCTTCGTGTCGATTTGCTTAAGAGGACTGTGCCGTTCGCCAGAGTAATCGCCGTTGTAAGTCGGCCATCCGCTCGACTTACTGAGCTTAGTCAATAAGGAGGGATTGAGTTCTTGTGAGAAGAGTACAGCGCTCGCTAGGAGCAATGCGTAGGCCAGCCGTCTCATTTCAAGGTCTCCAGGTAAGCGAGCGTATCGTGCATCTGCGCATCGCTGATTCTCGGCAGCAGCGCTTCATGCGCCGAAATCGGGTTATCAATTTCAACTTTGGCGTCAGCCGTCCGGTCGAAAGACTTCGTCGCGCCATTCTCATTCATGGTGACGGTGAATTCGTCGGCATGAATCAGGATGCCGCTATGAATTTCGCCCCCCGGCAGCGTCAATTTGACTTTCGAAGGCGGTGGCGGCTTCACCTTTTTACCCATAAACACGTCCATCATGTTGGGAGTGGGAATCAGCATCCGGCGCTGCAGTTCTACCGGCTCATACTTGCTGGCGATATGAGCTAGATCGCCCGTAGGCGAGTGGCATGCGGCGCACTTTCCTTCGCCGTTGAAGTAAGCTTCGCCTTGTTTGGCGTCGCCCGTCAGCAGGCCTTTAATCTCGTAGCCGAACCGGTTGGTAATGGCTAGCGTACCGGCTTTGAAGAAGGCGGAAAGATCCGCAATCTGTTCGTTCGTCATCCCGCTGAAGGCGGGCATGCCGCGCTCAGGCCGCCCCGCGCGAATCACCGCGCCAATCTGGCTGCCATTTTCGTCGCGCAGCACTAAGCTCGACCGCAACAAGTCAGGCCCGCTCTTGCCGCGTGCGTCCAGCCCGTGGCAAAATCCGCAAGCGGGTTCGAAAATCTTCTTGCCTCGCTCAACGGCCGCGGCATCCGGAGCCTGCGCGCCCGTCATGCTAATCGCCGGAGCAGCCGGCTTCTTATCTTGCCGCCCAAGTTGATCGCCTTGCGCGAATATAAGCGAGCAGCCGAGGCTCGCCAACAGAATTACTTTAAACATGGAGATTGTGCAGGTAATCGTAGTCCACTTTCATCGCTTCCAACGCTGGCATCTCTCTGAACGGCGGTTCCTGTTCAACGAAGATATGGTCGATATGTTTGGCCGCTTTAAAGATCGGCGTGTAGTCAATGCTGCCCCGGCCCAATTCCGTCGGCACCGGCGCGCCTTCGCCCGTCCCGCCCAGTTGCTGCGTCGGCGTGAAGCCTTTCTTGAAATCCTTGATGTGCAACATCTTGTAGCGGTCCGGAAACTTGTGCAGGTACTCCACGGGGTCGTGCCCGGCCACCGTCACCCAGCCGCAATCCATTTCCAGCTTCACCAGATTGGGGTCAGTCAGCCGCAGGAACTCGTCATAACCCGTCAGGCCGCCCTCATACGTTTTGAACTCAAAGTTGTGATTGTGATAACCCAGTTGCAACCCAGCGGCCTTGATTGGCTCGCCAATCTTGTTGAATTGCTCCGCGCTCCATTTGAAATCGTCCAGCGTAAACGCGGACAGGATCGCCATGAAGTAAGCCATTTGCCCGTCTTTCGGATCGGCCTTTATGCGCGACATGTCCTTAATCCACGGCACAGTCACAACCATGTAATGCTGGCCCATCTTTTTAGCAAAGGCCAGTTTGCTGTCTAGATCCTTCATCAGATCGGGGAGCATGTAGTGGCCTGCAGGGTTCGCCAGCCCGTTGTCGTCCAGCATCTTCTTCAGGTCTTTGGCATCGACTTTGGAGAGAGGCGAAAGCTCCACCTCTTTGTATCCCGCGGCAGCAACCTGCTTCAATGTGCCCGCCGGATCCTCGTCCATCTCTTTGCCGACTGTGTACAGTTCCAGCCCAATCGGCATCTGCAGTGTGCGTCCACTCATCTTGGAAACCTCCCCGCTCACGAACGGGATTGCCGCAATTCCACCAGCAAGCTTGCCAAGCAGGTGTCTGCGCGAATAGTCTGTTGTCATGGCCTCAACGATGATATATCACCCGTCCCGCCGCTCCGTTCTGTTTGGTTTGGCCGGTGCGGCCTCGGCTTTTGCGATGTCCGCCAAGCCGCCGGCACCGTATGGCGTGCTGCCCACCGAGCCGCAATTGCGCTGGAGCCAACTCGGCTTTTACAATTTCCTGCACTTCACGGTCAATACGTTTACCGACAAGGAGTGGGGCGATGGAGACGAAAACCCGGCCATTTTCAATCCCACCGCCTTCGACGCCGATGCCATCTGCGCCGTACTCAAAGACGCCGGCAGCAAAGGCATCATCCTTACCTGCAAACATCACGATGGCTTCTGCCTATGGCCCACCAAGACTACCGAGCATTCCATCCGCTTCAGCCCGTACAAAAATGGCCAAGGCGATATCGTGCGCGAACTATCGAACGCCGCCGCCAAAGCCGGACTCAAATTCGGCGTCTACCTTTCTCCTTGGGACCGAAACAATGCGGCCTACGGAACGCCTGCCTATCTCGACATCTACCGCCGCCAACTGCGTGAGTTGCTCACGGAGTATGGACCAATCTTTGAAATCTGGCACGACGGCGCCAATGGCGGAAGCGGCTATTACGGCGGTGCGCGCGAGACGCGAACCATTGACAAAAAGCACTATTACGACTGGCCCACCACTTGGGCTCTCGCTCGCCAACTGCAACCGAACGCGGTTATCTTCAGCGACGTTGGTCCCGATATCCGCTGGGTGGGAAATGAAAAAGGCATCGCTGGTGAAACGTGCTGGGCCACTTACTCGCCATTGGCAACCGATGGCGGCATGGCCGTTCCGGGTGACGTACGCGAAAAAGAATCAACCGTTGGCACGCGTAACGGCAAATTTTGGATGCCTGCAGAATGCGACGTTTCCATTCGCCCTGGTTGGTTCTGGCATCCGGCAGAAAACGGCAAAGTCAAAACAGCTCAGCAGTTGTTTGATTTATACTGCGAATCCACCGGACGCGGCGCCAGTTTCTTGCTAAACGTTCCGCCCGACCGCCGCGGTTTGATTCATGAAGCCGACGCTGAAAGCTTACGCGGCTTCGGACGCATCATGAACCAGACTTTTGCACACAACCTCGTAACCGGAGCCAACGTCAAAGCGTCAGATAGTCGTCCTGGTTATTCAGCCAACCACTTGCTCGATGAAGCGGAGCAGACTTATTGGGCCACCAACGACAATATAACGACGGCTGAAATTGTTTTCAAACTTCACCGACCTGCAAATTTTGATTTAGTCCGCGTGCGTGAAGCGATCGCCCTTGGCCAACGTATCGGCGGCTTTAGCGTTGAGTATTGGAAGGGCGACAAATGGGAAACATTTGGCCACGGCACCAGCATTGGAGCCTGCCGCATCCTGCGCAGCGGCCAGCCCGTTGAGGCCGACCGCGTGCGCCTGAAAATTACAGAGAGTGCCGCTTGTCCGGCACTGTCAGAATTCGGAATTTATAAATTAACGCTGTAACCCGGTCAGGCGTTTCATTTCCACATAGGCGACAGTGCCATAAACATCGGCCAATTCGCGAACATCGCGCATCAGGTAAGGTTGAACCTTAATCTTCTGTGCTTCGGCACTGTTGCCGGCCTTATCCAACGAAGACGCATACATGGCGCGCACCCGTAAATCCGCGCCTTCTGTCGCATCGTATGCTTTCTCCCATTCGGCGACAGCTTCGGGGTAATGGCCATTCAGAAAGAAGCCATAGGCCAAAATGGTTTGCTTCATGGCAGGGTTGGCTTGCGAAGCGTCAACCCTCTTACGCCGATCATCGGCCGACTGGTCGCCGCTCACGAGGAGCGACGAAAGAATCGTGAAAGGAGTAGGCTGCGCGCTGGCTTTCATGCCCAAATCGGCGGTCTTGCGGGCACCCGCCAAATCCTTGTCCTGCAATTGCCACACCGTGGCTTCAGCCAACGCCATGCCTTGAATTTGCGGGACCGTAAACTTAGTGGTCTCCGCCAGCGTTAACGCCTTGCTTTTGTCGCCAGAAAGTTGAGCCCAAGTCGCGCGAACCAAGTTTTGGGAATCGGCATTCGGCAAGGCCGCAATGAATTTCTCCGCCGTATCGGATGCCCGTTTCACGTCGCCTTCAAGCAGGAT
This sequence comes from Bryobacterales bacterium, assembly GCA_963840845.1. Classification (GTDB taxonomy): domain Bacteria; phylum Acidobacteriota; class Terriglobia; order Bryobacterales; family Bryobacteraceae; genus Bog-105. The sequence continues at coordinate 47,212 of CAWJBS010000111.1, read as the reverse complement.
CACTTGGGCTAACTCGACTAAGGAGGCTGGGTTCTTGTCTAACTTCGCCAGTACCTTCTCGGCGTCTGCGAAACGTTTGGCCTGCACCAAGCCCTCGGCCAGTTCCACTTTCAGATTGGCATTGCCCGGGTTCAACTGAATGGCCTTGTTCAAAGCTTCCGTTCCGGCGTTGGTATCGCCATTCAGAAAACGCAGATTGGCAACCATCGACAGAGCATCCAGATCGTTGGGCGCCACTTTGTGCAAGTTCTCGATCGCGGCGCTGCGCTGGCTCAAAGGAGCGCGCTCAAGCTGCGAAGCCAGAAACTGAAAGCGCGCCTTCTCGTATGGCGGGAAATTCGCTAAATGGGTTTTCGCTTCCGCCAGCGGCCCTTGAAAGTTGTTCTGCCCAGAAGACGCAATCATCTGGATAAGGAAGAATTGAGCCATACCGAAATTCGGATCCGTGGTCGTGGCTTTCTTCAGAAGTTCGAAGCGTTCCTGCGGATGTTGTTCCGAACCGGCGGCGGTTAGCAGTTTGAGCGCGTCTGTGTTCTTAGTGGAAAACTCGCCGGCCGAAGGGTCCAGGTTCTTGGCCAATTTATCGAGCGCCGGAATCAAGGTGGCCATGGTCGCGTCCAGATCCTCGGTCGCGGTAGTCTTTTGCGTTTTGGCATCAACCACGGTAGCGCCAATGTGGATCTTGCCTTGTCTGTCTTCCAGTTTGATGCGGAGGATATCCTGTGCGCCCACTTCCGCAATATTGCTCTCATCGCTCACCATGGCCGGCGAAATGAATTGGGAAGACATCAGATCTTGCTGCAACACGAGCGGCACGCCGATCTTCATCCATTCAGCCCCAGGGTCGCTAATCAGAACATTCGCCGGCGCGATGGCCATTGGGCGTAACACGGTGGGTTTTCTTGGTACAGCTTGAGAAAAAGATCGTTCCCGAAACAAGAATCAGGATCGGCCCGGTAAACTTACGAAATGTAAAATGCAGAAGGTCCTCTATAACGGTCGTGGATTTTCGGCAAGCAGTTGCGCGAAAGCGGGATCTTTCTTAAGCGCCGCGAACTCCGGAATCCCCGGAATTTTCTCGCGGTCCTTAACGCCCTCTTCCAATGCTTTACGCAAATAGATTAGCGCACGCTCGTTGGCGCCCGTCTTTGCGTACATCTTTGCCATATATAGATGGTACGTTGCGCGCTCTTCCACATCGCGCTCCATCATCAACGTGCCGTAGTTGCTGTGATGTTCGAATACGTCCGGATCAAGCTGCAAGGCGCGCTGGTAGCACTCTGTAGCCATTTTGTAATCTTTACGGCCAAAATAAGCCGAACCGAGATTGGAGTACATCGAAGCGCTGTCGGCATTCAACTTCAAGGCACGCTTGTAGGATTTGATAGCGCGGCCGTAGTCCTTTTGCGCGTAGTAGATGGTGCCGAGATTGTTGATCGCCTCCGGGTACTTCGGATTAAGCTTGACCGCGCGCTGATAGTTCTTGCGCGCCAAATCAAGCTGCGACATCTGGTGGAAGGCGATGCCGATTTTATTCGCCAGTATGGCAGAATTGGCTGGCCCTTGCCGGTACATGTCTATGGCTTCGCGGTACATTTTGCGCGCCATGTAAATATCGCCACGTGTTTCCGTGGAGAGGCTTGGCTTCGCGGCTTCACTCGCGGGGGGCACATTGGCCATTGAACGGAATCCGCTGGCCGTCTGTTGACCGAAGCAAGCGGGAGCCAAAGCGCAAAGTAGGAAGAGGACTTGGGTAGAAGAGATCATTTTCGACCCTCCTTCGTTCCTACTATATACCTAAATCACCGGCCTTAACTAGCCCTTACCACGAAACGAAATCGCATGTCTTCGCCGAACCATTGCACGTAGTTTGTACCCCAGCCATTGTTGAAAAGATTGAAATGGATGCCATTAGAAAGATCGGGCTGGGTGCGCGAGAAGTAGATGGGTGACATTTCGCCAAGCGAAACCAAGGCGGCATCCAAAGTTTCGATTTCTAACGAGCCGCGACTGTCCTTATATTGCAGCCCCGTTGAGACAGCATGCATGTGGCGATTGCCGCCGCTCACGACATCGAACGGCGAAATTTGTTGGCCGACCTTTGAGAGCGTCCAATTCTGAGTTTCAAACACGGCCGGATTGAAGGAAAACCAAAGCGCTTCTGGCATCCGGTTCGCCCGTTTACCGAACCACTGCAAGTTGACCTGCATGAGCGGTTCGGCTTTGGGAAACAGCAGTTCTACATAGCAATCTTGCGGCCAGGCCGTCACGCTGGAGTGGTCCTGCGAGCCAAACTGCAAGTGCGCTACAATCCGATGCCCCTGAGGTGTTTCACCAGCGCGGCATTCCTTGAGCTTCGGCGTCCAAACGTGGCTCTGCGCGCCGAATTTTTCGAGATTAGGTTTGCCAAAATCTTTCGGAGCCCAATCGGTCTGAACTGTAATGTAGCTCGCGAGGAACTTGTCGTAGTCGGCTTTAGAAAGCGTTTGATACGAAAGCAGAGCCAGGGGATGCTGCGGTGAAGCCCAGCGACGATCTTTGAATTCGAGACCTGTAATGGAGCCCGTGGCGGGATCAATCCTCACCATAAAGTGGGTTGTCTTAAGCGGGGTGTTCGGGGCGAGCGTGGTCAAATCTGAAACGTCGGGCGCAATGGGATTGAGGGCATTCAATTTCGCCGTTGCTTCCGCGCGCAAGACATTGGGCAAACCGTTGACTGCGTCGTCGATATCGGCGCGCTTCTCCACCCAACTTCCAGTCACCGTCTGGTATTTGACGTTTCCCAACATGCTGGCTAAATCGTCAGGAGTATAGTGGGCGAAGTCCAGCCAGGTCTTGGTATCGGTGCCCCAAGTATGTTCGACAGCCAGAGAAAACTTAGAGAGGAACGCGAGATCCGTTTCGTCGGCTGTTTTGAACTTGCCCTGCATGACCCAACTTTTTCGCAGCCGAACGAGTTCACGAATGCGCGCCAGCTTTAAAGGGTCGCTCGCCACGCCGTGAATCCAGGTATCACCAATTTCTTGTGTCACCACGGGCAAATTGGCACGAAATGGTTCTACGGCGTTCGCAATATCGGTCAAGTTTGCGGCTTGAATATTGGCTGCAGGAAATTGCTATTGTAGCTCCGCATAAATCTGCCGAATCTCTTCAATGGTGTGTGGGCCGGAGTTATCGTCACGCACCTCAACCGCGATGGCCAGATCGGAGCGAGGTATGCGAACGACGCCGCCATAGCTTTTTTGGTGATACAGCATGGTTAGGGATGCGTTGCCGGCCAGATCTTTCCAAACAAACGCATCCGGCACATCCGGCGGCGTGCTCGCTGAATTCACGCCAATATCGAGGAGCGTCACGCCGGAGTTCGCCAGCGGTTGGATTAATCCGCGCGAGTGCCCGGGAACATCCGTCATTTTGGCGCCGGTGGTTTTGCGGCCGAAGCGACGGTCCAAAGCTTGAGAGAATCCGACTGCGCCCTCAATGGCACTGGTATCGAGCAACTCGGTCTGCCAAGTGAAAGGTAAGGCGTGCCACGCAATATCACCGCGGATGAGAGCGCCTTCCATTTGTTTGCGGTTGGCGGGTGAGGCTTGCTCTAAATACTGATAGATGAGCCAAGAACCGGTGGTCCAAATGTAGCGGCGTCACCTTTGGCACGCAGCGCTAAGGCAACTTGAATGGCCTGCGGAAAATAAACTTCGAAATACTTTTTGATGATTGCCTTTTGCGTGTCAACGAATCCCACATCCAGGTGACACTTAAACATGACCAGAACACGTCTGACATTTTGATCTGGCAAACGATGCGCATAGGCAAGCCCCGCACCGACGCTTGCATTGAAAAGAAACTGACGCCGATTCATCTGTTCCACTCTATCGGAGAGAAGGCCAACATGCTACTAATCGGAGAGCAACCTGATAGATGACGAATCCACCCATTGCCCCGCCCGCGCCTTCGCTGAGCAGCAAACGTCTGCTTCCATGGCTGGTGGCGGTTGCTTTCTTCATGGAGTCGCTGGACACGACCATTCTGAACACGGCCGTGCCAACCATCGCAGCAGCGCTCAAAGTGGCGCCGCTCAGCATGAAAGCGGTGCTCGCCAGCTATACGTTAAGCTTGGCGGTGTTCATTCCCATTAGCGGATGGGTGGCCGATCGCTTTGGAACCCGGCGTGTTTTCGCCTCCGCAATTGGTCTCTTCACGCTGGGTTCGCTGCTGTGTGGCATCTCAACCAGCATTCATGTTCTGGTAGCTTGCCGTATCCTGCAAGGTTGCGGCGGAGCCATGATGGTGCCTGTTGGCCGGCTCACACTGGTCCGAACATTCGCAAAGTCGGAACTGGTTCGCACTATGAGTTTTGTCGCGATTCCAGGTTTAATCGGTCCCATGTTGGGCCCCATCGCCGGCGGCTTGATCGTCGGCTATTTTCATTGGCGGGTGATTTTCTTCGTCAACATACCCATCGGTCTGCTCGGCCTGGTGATGGTGTACCTGCATTTGCCCGACTACCGTGAGGAACATCCGGTACCGCTGGATACGCCGGGGCTTTTTTTATTTGGGTCGGGAATTGGACTGCTTTCGTATGTCTTGGAAGTGTTCGGCGAGCACACGCTGAACACGCAGGAAATTCTGGGGATGTTAGCGCTTGCTTTGTCCTTACTAGTGGGCTATGGCTTCCGCGCGGCGCGCACGCAGTTTCCTTTACTGCGGTTAAGCCTGTTTCGCATTCGCACTTTTCGTGCCGCGGTCGTCGGCAGTTTTATCACTCGCTTAGGCGCTGGTGGAATACCGTTTCTTTTTCCGCTCCTCTATCAAGTGGGACTCGGTTACAACCCGATCCAAAGTGGATTGCTGCTAATGCCACAGGCTCTAGCAGCAATCAGCCTGAAATTGACGATTCCTAAGATACTGGCCCGCCTGGGCTATCGAAGCGTGCTGATTTCCAATACGGTTGTGCTGGGATTGCTCATCATGCTATTCGCTACGATCGGCAAATATACGCCCGCTTGGCTCATTGTCATGCAAGCGTTTTGTTACGGCTTCTTCACTTCACTACAATATACGAGCATGAATACGCTCGTTTATTCAGATGTAACCCCTGAAGAAACGAGTAGCGCGAGTACCATTGCCAGCACCATGCAACAAATGTCAATCAGCTTTGGCGTCGCATCCGCGTCACTAGCAACGGCATTCTTCATTCCCGACCGTTTCCACTCCAGCCCTGCTGAGATGATCCATGGCATTCACAGTGCCCTTCTCTGCCTCGGAGCACTGACGATTCTTTCGACCTTCGTTTTTGCAGACCTACGTTCGGAAGACGGGGACAGCGTGAGTCAGCATAAGCTCCCTGAACACGTGGAATAAACAGAGCGCCCATTAGCTGGAAGATTTTCTAGTCACAGATCTTCAAAAAAATCTTGCGAACAATATCTCCTTCATTATCAATCAGCTAGACGGATTCAGCCTTTTCGGGTTCAGGTGTTCTGGGGGAGAGCACAGCGATCTTGGAAGCGGAGAGAATCCTCATGTTCAAAAAATCACTGCAATGGGCAGCCGTCGCGCTGCCGGTACTCAGCATCCTATTTGCCAGCGGCTGTGGCAGCCCAGTTAGTTACCCGAATGAGATTAACGCATTCGATGGTGGGACTTACGACACGCTGCTCTTAGCGCACGGCGCTCTTACTTCGTTGGAGGCCAACGTAAGCACCCTTGATCCGAAGTACGTACCGATGTTCAATCAAGCGGCGGCGGCTTATGGCGTAGCTTATTCCGCGTATATCAGTTTCCGCACGACTCCCAGCACACAAGCGGAGGTCGCGGTGACGATCAATAATCTTACGATTGCGATCATAGCTCTCGAAGACAGTTTCCAAGCCGACATGCAGGCGTCGGCAACGAGCATCGCGCAAATCCGCAAGCACGCTCAGCACGTGCGCAAATCGGCAGAGAAGGCGGGCATTTCGGTTACCGATCTTATGACGGAACTTGAGATTGCCGCCGCAGTAGCCGATACCGTCTCAAAGACAGGACCGTATGCAAAAATCGCCGAAATCGTGATCGAAACCACGAGCGCTGCTTTGGCGGCCGAGAGCGCCGCGGCGGGTCAGAACATCAATTTATCTCTGATCCAGCCAATACCGGCTCTCCAATAAACACAAGGCGGGCCGGGGGCGAGAGACGCCACGACCGGCCCGCAAACTCCGATGTATTCAAATAGGAATAGCGACATAATGCTAAACCAAATCAATCACTGGATGGAGTATGCGGCTGCGGGCGTAGATTTGGTTCTACTATTGCGAGTGCTTGGCTTACGTTTGCAGCGGGTGTACGTGTTCTTGACGCTTGCTTGCGCAGTGACGGTGATCTTCGATGCGGCCAACATGTTTTATGGTCAAGAAGCTCCACGCGTCGAGATCTACTCCGAGCTTTTCGCGGCTTGCATTTTTCCACTGGCCGCTTGGGATGTTTTTGAAGAAATCGCTGCATCGGTGTCGGCGCTGCGCCGGTTAGCCATGCTACGGACGCTGGCCAGCTTCATCATCATTTCGTTTTTTGGACTGGCCTTTTTACCCTCTCTTTCCGAACGTGATGATCCAACCGGTCTGATTTTTCTGCAATTCATCGCGTTGACCGTCTCCACGGCCTCGGCCGGGAGTTGCCTGGGTTTTTTGTGGATCATGCACCGAGGAATGGGAATGCAAAGGGTGGCTGCGCGCAAGAACACCATTGTCTGGATGTTGTTCTTCGGCCTTCTGATGGCTGGGCAACTGCTCGTTTGGTTCGAACTGATCGTTATGGAGTTTGTCGCTGAAGGAGCGCGAGCCAATTTTTCAACGGCGGCGACCATTCTCTTAAATTTCTATGGGCTGGTGATCACGCTGTGGTGTGCGGCGAAATTGAGGGGTGTAGCGAAAGACATCCCGGCTCCGGTTTCTGAGACGGAACCTGGGCCTTAAGTGAGATCCTCGCGCCGGATGGGTAGTTTGCGGATTCGTTTGCCTGTCGCCGCAAAAATGGCGTTCGCCAGAGCGGGCGCCGTGGGAGGCAACCCGGGTTCGCCGATGCCTGTCGGCGCTTTCGTGCTTGGTATGATGTGCACCTCAATGAGCGGTGTTTCCTTCATCGAAAGCGTTGGGAATTTGTTGAAATTGCTCTCGACAGCGCGCCCGTTCAGAATGGTGATTTCACTTTTCAGGGCCGCGGTTAAGCCATACACAATGGCGCTTTCTATCTGAGCGCGAATCCCGTCAGGATTTACAGGCACACCAATGTCAACGGCGGAAACAACACGATCTACCTTCACCGCGCCATCTTTGACGGTGACTTCCGCAAGATTTGCCACGTAGCTATGGAACGCATAGTGAGCCGCTATGCCGCGACCTTTTCCCGCAGCCATGGGCTGGCCCCAGTTTCCTTTTTCCGCGCAGAGCTGCAGCACCCCCTTGAAGCGCGCTGTATCAACGGGTCTTTCCTGTTTATCGAGCGCGTCTTTCACCAAACGATCTTCGCCCAAGACACGCATCCTGAACTCATAGGGATCCGCGCCGGCGGCGTGGGCGAGTTCATCGATATAGCTTTCTATCACGAAACCAACCACCGAAGCTTCCACCGAACGCCACCAGGCGCGCGGCACATGAGATTTAGCGGGAGTGTACTCGAGCTTGTAGCTATTCGTAAGGTAGGGCAATTGAGAACAAAGGCCTAACTCTGAAGACTCGGGCGCGGCGTTTGGCGAAAACCATTCGGAGATGGGAGTCGAGGTGTACTTGTGATGCCATGCGGTGATATTGCCGTGGGCGTCCAGCGCTCCGTTCATGCGATGGTAGGAGGCGGGCCGGTAGAAATCATGCATCATGTCGTCTTCACGAGACCAGACGAGTTGCACGGGACGATTGATGCGCTTGGCGATCTGGGTGGCTTCGGTTGGAAAATCTCCCTGATAACGGCGGCCAAAGCCACCGCCCATGAAGGTGGTGTGGACTTGAATCCTATCGGGTGCAATGCCACTTACTTTGCTGACAATCATCTGGACCATGTCCGGCGCCTGATGGGCTGCCCACACTTCCGCTCGCCCGTTTGCAAGATGAACGGTGCAATTCATGGGCTCCATGGTGGCATGTGCTTGGAAAGGCAGTTCGTAATCGCAGGAAACTCTTTTGCTCTCGGGAGCCTGGTTTAGGGCAGCCTGAGCATCGCCGTGTTGATGATCAGCTTCATGGGCGAATCGACGACGCGGCGAAATTCCTTGCGAAGGGTCTCGCTGCTTTCTACCGCGGCCGGACCCTCGTCCCACTCGATCTTGAGTTTGTTGCGCGCCTGCATCGCAATGTAGGTGGTCTCCGCTACCACTGCTACACCACCAAGGGAATGTACTTCCGGCAGCCGGATCAATTTCGAAGATGTCCAGAACACCCTTGATGGCCTTGGCAGCGGCGGGGTCGAACGATTTGACCTTGCCACCAAAGACCGGGCAGCGCGCGACAACCGCAAAAACCATATGGGGGACGCGCACATCTAATCCAAAGACGGCCGACCCATTCGTTTTGGCCGGGATATCAGTGCGCGGCAGAGACTTGCCGATGATTTGAAATTCGGCAGGGTTCTTGAGGGTTACTGAGGTCAGATCGGGCACAGGCATTTTGGCGGCTGCTTCGACGAGTTCGCCGAAACCGAGACGGCGATCACCATGCCAGACAGCGCTATCACGAACCATGCACTGAGACGGGCTGATGTTCCAGCGTTGGCCAGCGGCGGCTATCAGCATGGTCCTGGCGGCGGCTCCGGCTTGGCGCAAGGGGGTGTAGAGAGTTGTTATGCTTCCACTTCCGCCCGTGCCTTGCGGGCCGAAAGCGCTTTGCACCGGAGCATGTTCAACGTGGACATCTTTCCAATCGGCGCCTAGCTCTTCCGCCAGAATCATGGGCAAGGAGGTGGAAATGCCCTGGCCCATTTCCGACTTCGAATAGCTCAATGTGATCTTGCCTTGTTGATCGATTTTGATCCAAGACGTGAGTGGGTTGACAACGGGCTTTTCGTTGGCGGCTTGAGCGCGCGGTATCTCGAAGTTGACGACGAGGGCCGCTCCAGCGGCTTGCAAAGTTTTTTTCAGCGCCGTTCTACGGCTGACGAGATTGGTTGTGGCGGTGCTCATGCTTTGGCTCCCATTTCCGCTGCGGCTTTCAGCACGGCGGTCCGCATTCTTTGCTGGGTTCCACATCGACAAATGTTGGCGGACATCGCTTCGTCCACATCGGCAGGAGAAGGAGATGGGTTCTTTTTCAGCAGAGAGACCGCGGTCATGATTTGGCCGGATTGACAGTAGCCGCACTGGGGAACTTGCTCGGCAATCCAGGCTTTTTGAAGCGGATGGCTCAAATCTGTAGACAAACCTTCGATTGTCGTTACTTTCTTACCAGCAACGGCGGAAATAGGATAGACGCAGGAACGGGCGGGTTCGCCTTCGATGTGGACCGTACACGCACCGCAGGCAGCAATGCCGCAGCCATATTTAGTGCCTGTCAGATTAAGAGTGTCGCGGAGTACCCAAAGCAAAGGAGTTTGGGGGTCGACATCGACGATGCGTCCCCGTCCATTCAATTCAAATGAAATGGCCATCAAGTTAAAGATACTAGAGTTGGAGGAACCTGTCAGGCGACGGCTAGGCCCGTGGTGGCGACTCGCTCCAACATTTCGTAGAGCTTGTCGAGTTGAATGGGCTTAGTGAGGTAAGAATCCATTCCGGCGGCAAGGCAGCGTTCGCGGTCACGGTCGAGGGCGTGCGCTGTCATCGCGACAATAGGCAGATGCCCACCGTTGCGGCTTTCATGATCACGAATGGCTCCGGTGGCCTGATAACCATCCATCTCGGGCATCTGAACGTCCATCAAGATTAGATCGATCTTCCATTTCAGTTTGTCGAGAACTTCTAATGCTTCGCGGCCGTTATTGGCGGTGATCACGGTATGTCCCTGCTTTTCCAATAGACGGACGGCGACTTTCCGATTGACCGGATTATCTTCCACCAAAAGCACTTCCATTGCAGGAGCCGTCGGGCGGGCGGTTTTTAGAGGTCCGCGACACTTCGGTGCGTTGATCGATGTCTTGGAAGCAGCGAAGGATGGCGGACTTGATTTCGCCCTGATAGAGGGGCTTGGTGACGCTGGCGTCAATTCCATAGGAGCGGCAACGGGCCGCATCGGCCAGTTCGCCGGCGGAACTGAACATGATGATGACTCGCCCTGCCAATCCACTTTCGGCCTTCATCCGTTCCGCGACTTCAAAGCCGCCGATTCCGGGCATATCGGCATCAAGAAGGACGAGCGGGAATGGCGCGCCATTGGCTTTATTCAATTGCATGATGGAAAGCGCGGTATTCCCGTCGCGCGCCGAGACCGGCTGAGCGCCCCAGTTACTCAATAATTCTTCAAGAACGCGCAAACTGGTGACGTTGTCGTCAACAACAAGCACCGGCATGTTGCGAAGGTTGAGCATTTCCGAATCTGCTACGCGCGGGCGGAAACCGAAGGCAGCTGTGAATCCGAAGGTGCTTCCCTCACCGGGCTTGCTCTTTACCCAAATTTGACCGCCCATCATGGCGACTAATTGAGAAGAAATGGACAAGCCTAAACCTGTTCCGCCGTATTTCGGGTGGAAGAGCCATCCGCTTGGGTGAAGGCTTCGAAGATGGCTTTCTGGCGTTCTTCGGGAATGCCGATGCCGCTGTCTGTCACGGTGAAGCGTAGCTTGACTTCGCCGCCCTCTTCGACCTCTTTTTTGGCGTGAACGACAATCTCGCCTTTTTCGGTAAACTTAATGGCGTTTCCAATCAAATTTACGATGATCTGCGTCAAACGAACGGGGTCGCCAATAATGAGATCGGGCACATCTGAATCCAGACGATTGATCAATTCGATGCCTTTTTGATGTGCGCGGACAGCCAGTGATTTGAGGGTTTGATCGAGGGTCTTACGCAAATCGAATTCGATGGATTCCAGATGGAGTTTGCGGGCTTCGATCTTAGAGAAATCGAGAATATCGTTAATGATGCTGAGCAGGGAATCGGCGGAACCTTCGACCAGTTCTAAGCACTGGCGTTGTTCCGGCGTCATATCCGTGTCGAGCGCCAACTGCATCATGCCGATGATTCCGTTCAAAGGTGTGCGGATTTCGTGGCTCATGTTGGCCAGAAATTCGCTCTTCGACTGGCTGGCGGCCTCGGCTTGTTCTTTGGCGATTTTCAGTTGCTGTTCGGCGCGGCGACGCTCGACGTTTTCCGCTTTTAACTCGAGAACGCGGAGTTGAAGTTCATCGCGCGAACGCAGAACCATATCTTCGCCGCGTTTGCGTTCGGTAATGTCTTCGACAATACCGACAATTCGATCAAGCTGGCCGGTCGAATCATAGACCGGGAAGGATCGATCCCAAACCCAGTGCGTTGATCCGTCCGGCCGGACAATTCGATATTCATAATCGGCGGGTTTACCGCCCAGTTGGGCTTGTTTCGCGGCATTTACAGCATCGCGATCCTCAGCATGTACGGCATCGAGCCAAGCAGCCGGATCGCGCAGAATTGCCTCCGGATCTTGCAGCCAAATCTCTTTGAAAGCGGGGCTGACATACAGATACCTGCCGTTACGCGGATCTACCATCCAGAATATTTCGTGAATATTCTCGGCTAGTTGGCGGAAGCGCTTTTCACTCTCTTGCAGGGCGCGGGCTTGATGAGCTAACGCGCGGGTCCGCTCGTCTACCAGCAAGACAAGTTTGGTCTCGTTCGCACGCAGCTGCCGCATCCGAAGACGGAACGCAATGACAAAGACGCCGGCGGCAATGACCGAACAAATCAGAGCAAAGGCGTAAGTTTGATAGAAGTGCGGCTGCAAAGTGATCGCGGAAGAAGCGCCCTTTTCGTTCCAGACGCCCTCATGATTGCTCGCAATGACTCGAAATTTGTATTCGCCGGCGGGGATATTCGTGTAATAAGCAACCCTCCGAGTACCAGCTTCAACCCAATCTTTATCGAATCCCTCCAGCATGTACTTGAAGTGGATCTTTTCGGGCGCCACCAGGCTCAACGCGGTGAATTGAAACTCCATCTCACCCTTACCTGGAGGTAATTGAATGGGCTTTTGGGGATCGAAAGCTTTGTGATCCACGACCACCTCTTCAATGACAACATTCGGCGCAAGCGGCGCGTTGTCAAGACGAAGCGGGTCAAGAGCGCTTAAGCCTTTCTGGGTCGGGAAATAGAGCTTGCCATCTTTTCCCCGCCAGCCCATGGGTTGAAATCCGCCGTTGCACTCCTTGCTCTTCATGCCATCCGCTACTCCGTAGGCAAAAGAACGAATGGATTGACTCCTCCCTTCGGCGAAAGCGTTCAGATCAGTAATTGCCACGCGGAAGACCCCGCGGTTTGAGGTCATCCAAAGGTTTCCGCGCTGATCGTCCAGGATCAGAAAAATCGCGTCGTCGAATAATCCGTTACGCGTGGTGAAGGCAGTGAACTTGCCGTCCTTGAACTGGTTCAGACCGTTATTGGTGCCAAACCAGAGCGTTCCTGTTGAATCGGCGGTAATAGCCCAGACAACGTTGTTCGAAAGGCCACTGCTGCGTGTGTAAGGAGTAAAATGTCCATTCTCAAACTTATCCACGCCGCCGCCACCGGTACCGACCCAGAGCACGTGGGATGAATCCTCGTAAATAGAATGGACATTATCATTCGATAAGCCGTCTTTGCTGCTGAATGTGGTAAATTTTCCGGAGTCGTAATGACTTAAGCCACCGCGCGTGCCAATCCACAAATCGCCATTGTGATCCCGAAAACTGCATTGGACAACTTCATTCGGCAACCCTGACACTTTATTAAAATGCCCGTCTCGCAATTGTGCAAGACCTTTGCGAGTTCCGGCCCAGATAATGCCGGCGCCGTCTTGGTTCACGGAAAACACGCTATCGGACGGCAACCCTTCTTTGGTCGTATAGACGGTGACCTTGCCATCTTTTAGGCGATTCAACCCAGCGGCGCCGGTTCCCACCCAGATCGCGCCGTCGCGGTCTTCAAAGACCGGAAGAATCACGTCACTCGACAAACCTTCTCTGGTCGTAAAGGTGGTAAAGGCTCCGCCTTTTAAGCGAATCAAGCCGCCTTTAGTGCCCAACCAGAGACTGCCCTCTTTATCCTCGAAGGTGGTCCAGACTTCATCCGAAGGCAAGCCCGCTTTCGTCGTGTAGGAAGAATAGTGCCCATCGTGGAAACGCGACAAGCCACCATCACCGGTACCAATCCATAAGCTTCCGGCAACGTCTTCGCCGATGGACCAAATCATATTGCCGGATAAACCGTCGCGCGTGGTGTAGGTTACGAAGCGCCCGTCTGCAAACCTACCGAGTCCACCGCCGTTTGTACCTATCCATACATCGCCATGCCTATCGGCATAGACAGAGCGGATATCATCTTTTCCTAATCCATCTTTGACCGAATAGGAAACGAATCGGTTATTTTGCAGACGCGCTAATCCTGCGTGGGTGCCGACCCAGAGGCTTCCATCGGGACCCGTGCAGATGGCAAAAACTGCGTCGTCCGGCAAGCCGTCCTTGGTACTAAATGTTTGGAATTTGCCACCAGCGAAACGGCTCATGCCACCGCCATCGGTTCCGATCCAAATCGCACCGTGCGGATCCTCATGTAGGGCGAGAATCGCATCGTTGGACAAACCATCGCGCACAGTAAATGTGGTGAACGAACCATCTTTATAGCGCGTCAGCCCACCGCCATTCGTACCAATCCACAAATTGTCGGACCGATCTACTAAGAGAGCGCGAATATCGTTGCCCTGCAAAGTGGGCGTGTTCTCCTTATTAATGACGGTGAACCGAACACCATCAAAACGGACCAATCCCTCCTCCGTCGCGAGCCACAAATATCCGTCGGAAGTCTGGGCAATGGCCAGAATGTTGTTTTGAGGAAGGCCGGCGTCGGTGGTCCAAACGTCCTGGGTGTATTGGCTTATGGCGAGTCGAGGATCAAGATTTGCATAGACGTGCGAGCTGAAAAGCAGCGCAGTCAGAGCGAGACGTCGTAAATTTTGACTAATCCAAGAGGCCATACGCCGACGAAGCGCCCGATGAGTGCGTCACCGAGCCCGACACTTTGCCTATCGGCTTTAGCGAAGAAGAAGTTGAGGATATCGACTAAAAAGGTGTTAGGGGTTCCGGCTTGTGTGGCACCTTACAACCATCCGCGCGAACGCGCAATGCGGGCGGCTTCCACGCGATTAGCCGCACCCAATTTACTGATAGCTTCAGACAAATAGTTGCGCACCGTACCCTCGGAAAGTTGGAGGTCCGCAGCAATTTTTCCCGTGGCTTGACCGTCGCCAGCAAGCCGCAGGATCTGCCTTTCCCTTGGAGTAAGGGGATCGGGGTCGCCCCAAGCCTCCGCCGCTAATTCTGGATCAATGACGCGAAGTCCCTGTTGAACCCGTCGGACGGCATCGGCTAGTTCTTTAGCCGGACGATCCTTCAGAACATAGCCGCTAGCACCACTGGTCATAGCGCGCCGCAAATAGCCCGCGCGAGCGAAGGTAGTAAGAATAATGACTCGTGTGTTTAAATGGCGAGTTTGGATTTCGTTCGCCAATTCAAGGCCGGTCATCTCCGGCATTTCGATATCTGTAATGAGCACGTCCGGTCTTAGTGAAGCAGGACGGACGCTAGCGCCTTGGCTCCATTCGGCTCCTGACCGACAACTTCGATATCGTCTTCGAGAGCCAGGAGTGCGGCCAGCGCCCCCAACACCATGGTCTGATCCTCAGCCAGCAGAACGCGGATACGCTTCACGCCGTCGCCTCTTGTGGCGTGTTGCGCGGAAGAAATATGTCCAGCTTGGTGCCGCGCGCACTTTCGCAAGTCATACTGCCGCCCACCGCTTCCACCCGCTCACGCATACCGCGCAGCCCGTTTCCTTCTTCGCGAATTGCGCCGCGACCGTCGTCGGCGACCAGTAGACGCCAACCTTTGGTCGCATCGACTAAAGATATCCGACAGTTGGAAGCAGCAGCGTGGCGAACGACATTCGTGACCGCTTCGCGAACGGCCAAAGCGAGTAAGGTTTCTTGTGCGGCGCTCAGCTTTGGCGCGCTAGCGGCGACTTCACATTGCGTGCTGACGCCAGCGGTCTCCAGCGTTTCTTTAGCACGCGCAAACTCTTCGGCCAAGCTGGCAGCGCGGTAGCCCCCGATCGCGTGCCGCACTTCGTTCAAAGCGTTACGGGCGATTTGCTCCACTTGCAAGATCTCTTCGCGGGCACGTGCGGTGTCGCGCTCAAACAACTTTCCCGCTAGTTCAGATTTCAAAACGATCACGGAAAGGGTGTGTCCTAGAACGTCATGTAAATCGCGGGCAATGCGCTCACGTTCCGCCACCTTGGCTAGATGCTGAATCTCATCATTGGCCATTTTGAGCTTGGAGTTGGCGCGATTCACATTGGCGAAGTGAATATTGCTGAACCCCACGGCAAACATGATCAACAACATAAAGACGGCCCACCAAACAGGCCCTTTCAACAACCAAATTTCGAGAGTGAACGCACCCATTAAGAGACAGAGACTGCGCAGGGCGGCCGTGGGAGACAGATTGAATCCGAGTGCGGCTCCAGCGTAAATTACGTAGCAAGCCGTGCCAGAATTAAAGGGCAAACTGGCGAAGCCCAAGACGGCCATGGCTGCGCAATACCAGGCACCGGACCCGCCTGGACGCAAGCTTTGAAAAACGCCCACATAACAGGGCAGGAAAAGAAGAAAGCCAACGCCGGTAATGACCCACTCCAGCGTTTTGGCGTGTGCGAGAAATGGTTCGGCGAAGACGAAGAGAACATAGACGAGATAGAAGTAAGGCGTGGCGCCCAATTCCTTGCGAAACAAGCGAGGCAACTTAATGCGCCTCCGCCGCAGTTCCCTGACGGTTGAAAGCCCAAGCGGCGAATCCGATAAAGATTAACGTAAAGGCCGCCAGCGCTTCGCAGTGTTGGGCGAGCGCGGGGGCATTATCCAAGCCGATTACGTCGAGAGCGATTTTGCTCAGATGATAGGAAGGCAAGAACGGCGCCACCTTTTGCAAGAAGGGCGGGAGGAACATTATGGGAATCCAGAGCCCTGAACAAAAGGCCATGGGCAGGTTGATCATATTTAAAGTGGCCGGGGCTGAGCTGGCCTGAATTAAGTATCCCAGCGCGACACCTAATGCGGCAAAGGGAATCGCGCCAGCAACCAGAACGGCGGTGATGCCGAGTGCCTCCCCTAGGGTCAAAGTCACGTGACCGAATAAAAATCCAGCGGTGAGAAGCGTTAGCTCGACGGCGACACAGAAGACAAGATTAGCGGCGATTTTGCCAAACAGATAAGCGGCCGAACTGACAGGACTTACGCGCTTCATTTCAAGCCAACCTAGACTCCGTTCGTGCGCCAGGTTAGCGCCAACGCCGAAAAAACAGGCACTCATCACGCCGAAAGTGCCGTACGTGGCCAGCAGATAGGCTGGCAAATGGAACGATTGGCTCGCCGGCATGCCCAGTGCGAAGAAGCAATAGAACATTAAGGGCATGCCCAGCACCGATAGCGTGTAGCGGCGCATGCGGAACAGTTTCAGAAACTCGTACTTCGCTTCTTTCCAATAGATGGTGGGGTTCATGGTCTTTCTCCTTTTAGTTAGCAGTTAAGTTCAAGAATGCTTCGTCGATGCCCTCACTGTTGCCGAGGCGCTTGATCTCGCCGGCAGTTCCATCGGCGGCTATTTTGCCGCGCTTCAGAACAACGATCCGATCGGCGAGTTGGTCGGCTTCTTCTAAATAGTGAGTGGTCAGCAAAACGGTCTTGCCAGCGGTGCGCAGCGCGCGGATCTGCGCCCACATGCCGCGGCGAGCTTCAATGTCGAGTCCGGTAGTCGGTTCATCCAGAAAGAGCAGATCAGGGTCACCGCAAATGGCCAAGGCGAACATCAGACGACGCTGCTCACCGCCGGAGAGATCTGAATAGAAACGATTCTCCAAACGCTCCAGGCCCGCGCGCGCTAGCACGTCACTCATCTTCAAAGGACGTGGGTAGTAACTTGAGAATAGGTCGATATGCTCTCGAACGCGCAGTGTTTCGGGAACGCTTGCGGTCTGAAGCATGGCGCCCATGCGTTCGCGGATTTTGACCTGCCTGGGATCGCCGCCCAAAACTGATACTTGGCCGCTCGATTGCTTGAGCAAACCGAGCAGTAGCTTGACCGTTGTCGTTTTACCCGCTCCATTCGGCCCGAGAAGAGCCAGCACTTGGCCGCTTTGCATGCTGAGATCCATTGAACTGAGGGCGCAATGAGATCCGTAGTTCTTCGTAGTGCCTTGCAAACTGGCAACCGTTGTTTGTGAGTTCAGTGACATAACCGTCTCCTGAAGCTATGGTGCGTTTTCTTTGCCCGCTGCGCTAGTGTGCGAAGTCATGCGCTGCGAATGACAAATGTCATGTCATCAATCCGGATAGGCAATTTTTCCGTATCCGATAACGAGTTAGGAAAAACTCAGAGGAGAAGAAACAATGAAATTATTTTCGATGACGATAGCCTCGTTTGCGTTTGGGGCTACCTTAATGCTGGCCGCGCAAGATCCGATGGTGGGCGGAGCCAAGATGTACGCCAACAAGGATATTGTCGATAACGCAGTCAATTCGGCCGATCACACAACCTTGGTGGCTGCGGTAAAGGCTGCGGGTCTGGTAGATACTTTGAAAGGGCCTGGCCCGTTCACTGTATTCGCGCCGACGAATGAAGCGTTCGCCAAGTTGCCCGCGGGCACGGTAGACACGTTGGTCAAGCCCGAAAACAAAGAAATGCTGACGAAGATATTGACGTACCATGTGGTGGCGGGGCGCTTCAGCGCAGCACAAATCAAGAAGATGATAAAGATGGGCGGCGGCACAGCGACTCTGAAGACGGTGGAAGGGGGCTCATTGACAGCCTCAATGGACGGCGACACTCTTGTGCTTAAAGACGAAAAAGGTGGCGAAGCGCACGTCACCATCGCAAACGTTTTCCAATCGAACGGTGTCATCCATGTCATCGATAGTGTTCTCCAACCAAACTAAGTTAACCTCAAGGGGACGGGCGCAGAAGCCCGTCCCTGCAAAAAGGACCTTCGCAAACATTGTTGGCTACCAACGATCAAGAAATTGCAAAAAGGCTCAAGCAGCGCGATACGAGCGCTATGGCTGAGCTTTACGACAAATACGGCGGACTGCTTTATTCGGTGATTCTGCGTGCCGTGAGCAATCAGGCGACCGCTGAAGATCTGCTTCAGGAAACTTTCCTCCGGATTTGGAATCGGATCCATACGTTCGACACAGAACGGGGACGATTGGAAGGGTGGATTGTGACCATTGCCAGAAATCGCGCCATTGATTATCTGCGATCGTTGCGCAGTCAACCCGGAGAATGCAATACGACTTTGGAGGATTTAGAGCATTCCAGCTTATTTGTCACTCGTGAAACCGAAGCCGACCGGCTGACGCGCCGTGATGCGGTAGGCACAGCACTGGATCGCTTAAGTGAGGAACAGCGCGAAGTCTTGGAGCTAACGCACTTCCAAGGGCTGACTCAAACCGAGATTGCCGAGCGCATGAATAAGCCACTGGGCACAGTAAAGAGCCTAGTGCGCAGCGCGTTGAAGGTACTACGCACAAGCGCAGTAGAAGCAGGGGGGACGGCGCGATGACACCTGACCAATACACCGACCTCTGCGAACTTTATGCGGTGGGCGCTTTGGAGGGCGACGAGCGGATTGAATTCGAGCGGCACTTAGCCGATTGTGCGGATTGCCGAACTGGTTTGGAACGGGCGGTTGAATTGAATGAAATGATTTTTAATACAGCCCCGAGAACAGAACCAAGCCCGCAATTACGCCGGCGCGTTTTGGCTGGGTTTGGGCAGCAAGCAAAGAATCCGAATCGAGCACTCAACTGGGGCATGGGCTTGGCACTGGCAGCCAGCTTGCTTCTTGGCGTGGTTGCCTGGCAGTCGGAACGAAGCGAGTTGAAGAAAAGTGGAACCGAGTTGAGCCGCTTGCGCGGTATACAGCAGATTCTACAATCTCCTACAACAAGGCAGGTTACTTTTGGCCCGCAACCAGCCGCGCCGCATGGCAGCATCTTCATTCACGAAAAGCTTGGCATGATTTTGATTGCGGAGGGACTGCCGACGCCGCCGCCCGGATCGACATACGAAAGTTGGGTAGTGCCGAAAGATGGCAGCGCGCCTATACCAATTGAAGCTTTCTCCGCGCCTGACGGGCGAGGGATTAGTCTGCTGCGTTCAGCGCTCCCGGTTGATCAATTGAAGGCCGTTGCGGTGAGTCTGGAGCCGGCGAATGTGCCGGTCACAAAGCCGACGAAGGTCGTGTTCGCAGCCCCGCTGGGTTAAAGCGTGGTCAAATAAAGGGCAGTGGACAGCAGCAATCAGACAGGCAATCCTCTCTTTACCGCCATCAAAACCGAGCCGCTCGGCACAACCATTCTCGTGCGCACCGAAGACGTGCCTGAATATGAGGCGTTGCGCGAATCCGTCGAGACGCAGTTCCACCCCGAGACGACGATGGAGAAGATGCTCACTCAATGGATCATTAGCCATCAATGGCGGATTCGCGATATGGCCAGACTCGAACAGGGGTTTATGGCGATAGGGCGGTCGCGGCTGGGCGCAAAGTTCATTTCCGAAGAGGATCTGCGGACGTGTACCGAGCAGATTGATCCGAGCTCGAAAACGACCTACGAAAAGCAATTCAAGTACATTGCTAAACAGATGCGCTTCCTGCAAACAAGATTGAAGCACGACACTAAGGAATTGAACGAACTATTGAGAAACAACCCGCGATCCAAACGCCGCGGGCTGTTCCTGGTGCCAAAGAAGAAATCCTAAACGTTTTATTTACTCGCTAAGTTATAAAATTCGTTCAAATCAGTTTTCAACTGCTTCAGAGCGTCCACATTCAGATAGATCATGTGGCCGGATGGGTAATAAGCGAACTGAACGTTGCCGCGAAGCTTAGGCTCGAGTTGCATATGCGATAAATCATATTCCGTGATGAAGAACGGGGTAGCGAGATCGAATAAACCGTTCACCGAAAACACGCGCAGCTTGGGATTTTTGCGAATCGCATCGGCTAAATCTCCAGCAACGTACGGTTCGCGAAGAGGTTGAGTGGCGCCGGGCGCGCGGTGGCTTTGATCCCACACCTGATTCAGATTCGGGCCACGGGGGTAGTAGGTTTCGGAAATAGTGTACTTCAGTTCTTTGGTTAGATAGTCGTGAAAAGAAGCGACAAAAGCGCCGGTAATGCCAGTACTTGATGGGTCGTAGCTGGGAGTATCGCTGGCGGCGTCGAAATCGGTGCCTTCAAACCGGCCGTCGTAACGGCCTAGAATTTTACGGTCGGTGCGCATCAATTCTTTGCGGAAGCGCGGCTGATTGACGCGTAAATTTGCTTCTTTCAGGAACTCCACGCTCAAGCCGGTGTAGGCGTGCAGTTTGGCGGCGATGGCGTCAACCCGGGCATCTGGCAAATTGTGACCGAGCGAGAGAGCCTCGGCATATTCGCCGCGCGCGAAGGCACGCACTTCTTCGAGAAACGCCTTCACGTCGGCGGGTTTGTTCGGCAATTTGTTGTGATACCAAGCGATGGCGGCATAAGTGGGAAGATAGCCAACATACTCGCTATCCAGACCGGGGCTGCGTACAAAATAATTCAAAATTGTGGACATGAGCACCACACCGTTAAAGGACATGCCATCATTTTCCAGAGCGTCTACCAGAGCGGCCGAGCGAGTGGTGCCATAGCTTTCGCCGAATAGAAATTTCGGCGAGTTCCAGCGCTGGTTGACGGTTACGTAGCGGGTTATGAATTTAGCAAAAGCTTTCACATCCTGATCTGTGCCGGCGAAGTCTTTCTCGGTGGCCTTTCCCACGGGCTTTGAGAATCCGGTACCTACTGCGTCAATAAAAACAAGATCACTTTTATCAAGCAGGCTGTATTGATTGGACACCAGCTCATATGGTGGAGCGCCAGTGGCGTTCGGACTGGCAGTCACAACCCTTACAGGACCAACGGAGCCCATATGCAGCCATAGACTAGCTGAGCCGGGGCCGCCGTTGTAGAGAAAAGTTACTGGCCGCGTGCGGAGGTCAATCACACCGTCCAAAGTGTACGCAACATAGAAAACGCTCGCGTATGGCTTGGCATCGTCGTTGTTAATGAGCAATGTCCCGGCAACGGCGGTGTATTTGTAGTTCTTGCCGCCCAAAGTGATTTCGTGATGAGTAGACTGGTTGCCTTCCGGCGGAATGGCTGCTGCTTTGTCTTCTTTCTCTTTCGGAGCCCAGTCTCCTCTTTGGGCTGCTGCGCGAGCATCAGATTGGCCAGGAATAGCGCCGTCAGTATCGAAGTTTTCAAGATAGTTTTCTCCGCTTTTAAATGTCCGCTACTAAGCCGGCTAACAAGGCCACACGATCAGCAATGCGATCTAACAAAATACTTTCATTGGGGGCATGCGCACCTTCACCCACTCCGCCTAAGCCATCAAGCGTTGGAACGCCTAAAGCGGCAGTGAAGTTGCCGTCAGAACCACCACCGGTTGAAGATTCGTCAATGTTGAAACCGATAGCCTGCGCCAATGTTTGCGCTTTGTGGAACAACGCCGCAATCGCTTCGGTCCGTTCCATAGGAGGACGATTCAATCCTCCTTGCACTGACACAGTGCAGCGATCATCTTCCGGCTTCAAGGCACGAAATTTCGAATCTAAATCGGCCGCATCGGACAATCGATTCACGCGAATATCAACATGAACCTGCGCGGTATCGGCGATCACGTTAGAGCGAGTTCCGCCGCTAATCACGCCAGGGTTCACGGTGATGCCGCGGTCTAAATCGGTAAACTTGGCGATCTCGGAAATCTGGCGAGCCGCTTCGAGAATGGCGCTGGCACCGCTCGCGAAATCTACCCCGGCATGCGCGGCTTTGCCTTTAATCGTCACTTGGTAATCACCCACGCCTTTGCGCGCCGTTTTCAATTTTCCCGCGAAGCCTGTGCCAGGCTCCAGAACGAGCACGTATTTACTGCGCCTCGCTTCTTCCTCAGTGATGGCGCGGGACTGGCGCTGCCCACTTCTTCATCCGGCACAACCAGCAACACGACATCGTGCGGAACGGGGATATTGAAATCGCGCAAAGCGCGCATGGCGAATATGAAGAACACCAAGCCGGCTTTCATATCCAACACGCCTGGTCCCCATAAGCGGCCATCCGCCACATTGACGGGCATCTTCTTGACTGTTCCCAGTGGCCAGACGGTATCGGAATGGCCCAACGCCAAGACTTGGCCCTCCTTGCTCTCTCCCGGAAGCTTGAACTCCAGCCGCAAAGTTCTTCCAAACTTGGCCGAGTCGAACGTACGCGCGGATGCCACATCGGCAGTCCTCTCGATCAGCAGATCGATCAGGCGGTTCACCGCTGCCGGCGAATCACTGGGCGACTCGCAGGCTGCCAGTTCGCTGATGAGCGAGACGATGTCGGCATGTTTGTCTTGGGCATAACGCAGGAAACGGGTCACTGGTTGTTATAATACCGATTCCCATGCCCTCCCTGGATATTCAAGAAATTCTGGCACTTTTACCGCATCGCTATCCCATGCTGATGGTGGACAGAATTGTAGAGATCACCGAAGATTCTATCGTCGGAATCAAAAACGTAACCGTCAATGAGCCGCAGTTTACCGGGCATTTTCCTGGCTTGCCAGTCATGCCGGGCGTGCTCATTATCGAAGCGATGGCCCAGGTAGCGGGCATTCTGGTGGGGAAGCTAGCGCCTCACACCCGCGGCAAAGTGATGTTCTTGGCGTCTGTGGAAGAAGCCGAAGTTCCGCAAGCCCGTTACGCCGGGTGATCAACTCCGCATTGAAATGAAAATATTGCGGCTCAAACACACCGTGGCAAAGATGCAGGGTACGGCCACCGTTGATGGGCAGGTTGCCGCCGAAGCGACGCTGATGTGCAAGCTGGTAGACAAAGCAGCAGACGGCGGAACTCCGTAGGCTCAAGCCGTTTGTCATGCGCATTCATCCCACTGCGATCATCGACCCCAGTGCTAAGATCGCCGCCGATGCTGAAATTGGCCCCTATTGCGTGATTGGCGGGAACGTCAGCGTGGGTGCGCGCACGCGGCTGATGTCGCATATTGTGCTGGACGGCAAGCTAACCATCGGCGAGGATAACGTATTCTTCCCGTTCTGTTCGTGCGGGGTTGAGCCGCAAGACAAGAAATACCGCGGCGAGGAGTCGGAGACCGTTATTGGCAACGGCAACAGTATTCGCGAATTCGTTACCATTCATCGCGGCACCGAAGGCGGCGGAATGCGCACCTTCATTGGCGATCACAATCTGCTGATGGCCTATGTTCACGTTGCGCACGACGTCATCATTCACAACCACACCATTATTGCCAACGGCGTGACGTTCGCGGGCCATGTCACAGTGGAGGATTACGCGAACGTGGGCGGGCTCAGTGCGATTCATCAGTTTATTCGCATCGGTAAACACTCGATTGTGGGCAGCCGCAGCGTCATCAAGCAGAACGTGCTGCCGTTCTCGCAAACAGCAACAGATCATGAATCGAAAGTGTACGGGGCCAATCGCGTGGGGTTACAGCGCGGCGGTTTTGCGCCGGAAGCAATTGAACCGCTGCAGAATGCGTTTCGGCTGCTTTCCAACTCCGGATTGAACACGTCTCAAGCGCTGGCGCGCATAGAAGAAGAAATCCCACAGACCGGCGAAGTGAAGGAATTACTGGCTTTCATTCGCGGCTCTGAGCGTGGGTTCGTAAAGTAGGTCAAAGCGTGAGCCAACGTTATGGAATGATTGCCGGCAATGGCCGTTTTCCTTTGCTGGCGCTGGAAACAGCGCGCCGCGAAGGACATGAAGTGGTGGTTGTCGCCATTGAGAACGAGGCATCACCCGAACTCGCGCCGTTGGCCAGCGCGCTGCATTGGGTCAACATCGGGCAACTGGGCAAGCTGATTGAGATTCTCAAGCGCGAACAGATTTCAGAAGTCATGATGACGGGCCAAGTGAAGCACGTCAGCCTTTTCTCCGGCATCACGCCAGACTGGCGGCTCGTGAAGTTGCTCGCGTCGCTCAAAGAAAAAAACACAGCGGCGCTGATTGGCGGCATCCAGAAGGTACTGCGCGAGGAAGGGATCGAGTTGGTTGATTCCACAAGGTTGCTCAAGCCGTTGCTCGCGCCCGAAGGTGTCCTCACGAAGCGCAAACCGAGCAAGGAGGAAGAAGCCGATATTCGCTACGGGCGGCGAATCGCTTCCGTTCTGGCCACTGCCGATATTGGACAGAGTGTGGCCATTAGTGAAAAAGCTTGCGTAGCCGCGGAGGCCATGGAAGGCACCGATGCCATGCTGCGCCGCGCCGCGACTCTGACCAATGGCAAATCGCTCTGTTTGGTGAAAGCTTCGCGCGGGCGTGCGCATTTATTATTCGACGTCCCGGTTGCCGGCTTAACTACAATTGACACGATGATCGAAACAAAGACTAGCGTCATGGCAGTGGACGCCGGGCGTACGTTGCTGCTTGATAAGGAAGAAATGGTGCGTAGGGCCAACCAAGCGCAGATCAGCATCGTTGGCTTCCCGCCATGGGAGCCAAACTCCGAATGAGCGATTTGAAAGTAGCGGTAGTCGGCGCAGGTGCGTTCGGCCGCAATCACGTGCGCGTGCTTAGCCGGTTACCCAATGTAGAGTTGGTGGCTGTTATTGATTCAAATTTAGGGAGGGCACAAGAACTCGCGGCTGAACATCGCAGCCACGCCTTCGCAACACTGGACGACGCTCCTAAAATGGATGCCGCCATTGTGGCCACACCTACCGGATTGCACGAAGAAGTGGCTTGCCGGCTTTTGAATTCGGGCGTTGACGTTCTGGTAGAAAAACCAATCGCCACTACGTCGGCTGCTGGCGACCGGTTGGCGCGCTTAGCAGAGGAAAAGGGACTTATCCTGCAGGTCGGCCATCTCGAGCGTTTCAATCCAGCGGTAATCGCACTGGAGAAAGCGCTGACCATTCCGCTTTTTTTTGAAATTCACCGGCTCAGCATTTTCACCCCGCGCAGTTTGGATGTGGACGTGGTACTGGATCTAATGATCCACGATTTGGATCTGGTCTTAAGCCTCACAAAGGCGATGCCGGAAGAGATTCGCGCGGCGGGCATTTCGGTGCTCTCTAATAAGGTGGATATCGCGAACGTGCGCTTATCTTTCGCCACCGGCTGCGTGGCCAACCTCACGGCGAGCCGCGTATCTGTAGAACAAGTGCGCAAACTGCGGCTGTTTCAGCCAGGCGAATATATCTCGCTTGACTACCACCGGCAGGACGCCACGCGCTTCTCTGTGGGACCTGCGGAAACGGGGCCGTTGCCGAAAATCGGCTTCGAACAGTTAAAAGTAGACAAGCTAGAACCGCTGGAAGCGGAACTACTGTCATTTTGCGACACAGTCCGGCAGCGCACTCGCCCCAGGGTGGATGGATGGCAAGGAACGCGGGCATTGAAACTGGCGGAGGCCATCCTTGATAAAATCAAAGAACATGCGGAGATCGTTTCCGCCACCATCCGTTCTCGCCAGCTAGGGTAATAAACGGAGACAGGGCAACTTTGCTCCGTCAGCCCGCGTCCTTACATTTCCAAACGGCATGGATTTAATTCCTTTATCTCTATCGGACCCCACAAAACAGAGCGCCCCCGCGCGTCCATTGCCGCCGTCAGACTACCCGCTGCAGCTTGCTATGGAGTGGAACATTCACTCCAGCCGGCAGTTTGTTTATATCGGCGCGGCCTCGGTGCTGCTGCATTTGCTGCTATTCATTGGTGCGCTGCAAATTCCGAGTCTGGTGCAGCCGCGACTGCCGGAAGCAGTCATCGTCGAGCACAGAACGCCACTTTATTTTCCGAAAGAGCTTACGCAGAAAGCCCCCAATAAGGGAAAGCCAACGAAAGACATAGATTTAGATTCACTACGCGCATCGCTCAAAGATCAAGCGCAGCAACAGGCGTCGCCCAACCCGTCGGTGCGGCATTTTGAACCACCGCAAAATGTGGGCGCTCCAGTTGATACAAACAAACCGAAAATTCTGGCGGACGCGCCGAACCTGGCTCCGAATCAGAACCCCGCAGATGCGAGCGCAGGGGCGTTAAATGGTTTGCGGCCAGTCGTGCCGCCCCCACCTAGTTCGAACCAGTCACCTTTACAGACAGCCGGGACACAGGCTCCGCCGAAGATCACACCCCAGCAGCATCAGCTACCGCCGCCCGGAACTTTGCGCCCTAACCCAAGCGTGGATAACCCGAGCACGCCTGCACCGGCATTGCCAGGAGTGAATGGGCAGATTGGCGACCTGCGTCTCGCCTCCATTCAACTGCCCAGCGATGCCCAGAATGCGGACTTCAAACAATATTTAGAACGCATCTTGACGATTGTGCGAGCCAACTGGCAACGAGTCA
Source organism: Bryobacterales bacterium (assembly GCA_963840845.1). Lineage (GTDB taxonomy): Bacteria > Acidobacteriota > Terriglobia > Bryobacterales > Bryobacteraceae > Bog-105. Next base: position 20,632 of record CAWJBS010000111.1, on the reverse strand, counting down.
CTCCAGAAGCCGCGCGGCAAGGCAGACTGCGCGGGCGCAGCGTTATCCAATTCATCATTAATAGAGACGGCCATGTAGCGGGTGTCATTGTGTCTGAACCTTCAGGCGTGGATCAATTGGACAGAGCAGCAGGCACAAGCCTGGTAATGTCGAGCCCGCTGCCGCAACTGCCGCCAGATTTTAAGGGCGGCCAAGTGAAACTGGCGTTTACGTTCAACTACAACATGCCCATTCGATGATCAGCGCAAAGACGGCTTTCTTTCTATATGCAGGGCTGGCGGCAGCAGCGTTATTGATACTGAAGGGCAAACCCTTGGGCTTGGCGTTAATCATTGTCGGAGCGCTCGCCGCAAAGACGTATGTGGACGAACTCAAGAAGAGGTTGTAGTTCTCCCGTTAGCGTTTTTCGTAGTGGTTCAAAAGCACCAGCAGCGGTGCAATCCGACCAACATTCATACGGAAGCTCGGCCCTTAACCCCAATCTTTCCATAAACTTCGCATTGGCGAAACGCGTGCTCCCTCATTGTCGTCCGAACTTACGAGGGATACATGCAAGCACTCAAATCTCAAGTAGCGCAGCGCACCGGTAGTCTCATACTCAGCGCGCTGCTAGCTTTTCCAACCTTCGCTTTAGCTCAAGATCCGCAGGCTCCTCCGCCACCGCCTCCCGCTCCAACAAACGATGTACAAGGGGCGCCCGCCGCGCCGGATGCCACTCCTGCTCCCGCCACTCCCAGTACTGGTGGATGGAAGCGCGTAGGAAATCAAGATCCGCAAGATCAAGCGCCGCCTCCACCGCCAGCGGCCGCTCCAGATGGCGGCCAAGGGCAGGCTGCTCCGCCTCCACCGCCGCCCCCTCCGCAAGTAAACGGCAACGGGCAACAGCAACCTTATACTGCTTATGGCCAACCAAATTATGGTCCGCCTCCACAAGGCTACCCGCCGCAGGGTTATCCGCAGCAGCAACAGCAGGGTTATCCGCCGCAGGGCTATCCTCAACAACAACAACCGAACTACCAACAGCAGCAACCGGTTCCAGCATCGCTGACTGTGCCGAGTGGCACCTATATCACGGTACGCATTAATCAAATGCTATCGTCCGATCGCAATCAGGTGGGCGATTCGTTCTCAGCAACTCTCTTGAAACCAATCGTTGTGAATGGTGTGGTGATCGCCGAACCGGGTCAAACGATTGGTGGCCACGTAGCGGAAGCTGTCAAGGCTGGACGCGTATCGGGCGTGGCTCATCTCGGAGTTCAACTGACCGATCTCACTTTGGTGGATGGTCAACAGATTCCGCTTAAATCATCGCTTGTGAGCCGCACTGGCCCCAATTCCGTCGGTCAGGATGCGGGCACGATCGCGGGAACAACCGCACTGGGCGCCGCCGTGGGTGCCGCTGCGGCTTGGGGTAAAGGTGCTGCCATTGGCGCCGGTTCCGGTGCCGTTCTCGGTATCGCAGGCGTGCTTCTTACGCGTGGACACCCAAGCGTACTTTATCCGGAACAGATTCTCACGTTCCGCATTGAAGCTCCGCTAACCATTGATACAACTCATGCACCGCAGGCTTTCCATTACGTGGAACCGGGTGAGTATAGTCAACCTGCCTACGGCCAGCAGCCCGGCCAGTATGGTCCTTACACGTCCGCGCCTTACCCTGCGGTAGGCGCTCCGGCACCCTATTATTATGGCTACGGTTATCCATACCCGTATCCTTATTACGCGTACGGTTATCCCTACTATTGGGGCCCGGGCTTCTCGTTGTGGCTAGGCGGCCGTGGTTATTACGGCTATGGTCGAGGCTACTATTACGGTGGCCGTTACTACGCTGGTCCGCTTGTGCGGGGCGGTGTCGTAGGCGGCCGTGTTGCCGGCGGCGCGGTAAGTGGTGGTGCACATATTTCCGGTGGTGGCGCATCTCACGGCGGTGGCGGCGGTCATCGTTAGGCTACAGTAAAGTATCCTCCAGGCCTCCGAGGCTTCGGCAAGACAGCTTGCCGGTTTCGGAGGCCGTTTTTTTTGCGCCTTCGAGCAAAACCCTGGCCTTGCGAACGGCCACCACAACACCGCGGGCCCCAACCAACAGGACAATTTGAAAACGGCTATCCGCGGCCAGCTTCCTCATAAGCTGCGGAATCTTAGCCGCATGCGCTTCGGGCCAAGGTCATCCCTATGTGCAAGGTTAGCTAATCACATAGTCTTGTAACGATTGCTGTGGTACGTTCGGGATTCTGATGGACACTTCAATCAAACCCGCACAGCATGCGAAGGCGAAGATTCACGTGTCGCAGGTGGTGATCGACTCCGCCAGCAAACACCAGGATGAATTGCTGACTTCCTTCGGCAGCACCACGCAAGGTCTGACCCAAGCCGAAGCACTCAACCGGGCGCGCACCGCGGGGCCGAACGAAGTTGCACAAGATCGTCCGCCCGGTGGGATGATTCGCCTTCTGAAAATCCTGCGAAATCCACTGGTAATCCTGTTAGCTGCTCTTTCCGCCGTCTCGTACGCCACAGGCGACGCCCGCGCAGGCACAGTGATGGCGGCAATGGTGGTGTTAAGCGTCACGCTGCGCTTCATTCAAGAAGCACGTGCAGACCACGCTGCCGCGAAACTGAAGGCCATGATCCACGTCACGGCCACTGTCCTGCGCGACGGCACACCGCAAGAAATGCCCCTGCGCGACTTAGTGCCCGGCGATGTTGTGAAACTCGCCGCGGGTGACATGATTCCGGGCGATGTGCGCGTGCTCACCGCTAAAGACCTGTTCGTAAGTCAGGGGAGCTTGACGGGAGAATCGATGCCCGTTGAGAAGTTTCACGAGGCGCTCCAACAACTTTCCGAGTCGCCAACGGAACTCACCAACATCTGCTTCATGGGCACCAGTGTGCAGAGCGGCACCGCTACGGCGCTGGTGCTTGTTACCGGCGTAAACACGTATTTGGGCGGCATGGCTGAGTCAATTACGGAACAACAGCCGCCCACTAGCTTCGATCAAGGGCTTTCACGCTTCACCTGGCTGATGATCCGTTTCATGGCCGTGATGGTGCCGCTCGTTTTTCTGATCAACGGCTTTACGAAGCACGATTGGAAGAGCGCTTTCTTTTTTGCGATGGCCGTTGCCGTGGGCTTAACCCCCGAGATGCTGCCGATGATCGTGTCTGTCTGTCTCTCAAAAGGCGCCATTGCCATGAGCCGCAAGAAGGTGATCGTCAAGCGGCTCAATGCGATTCAGAACTTCGGCGGCATGGACGTCTTGTGTACCGACAAGACCGGCACACTCACGGAAGACCGCGTCGTCTTGCAGCGGCATTGTAACGTGGCGGGCCGCGAGACCGAAGAGATCTTGCTCGATGGCTATCTCATCAGCTACTTCCAAACCGGTTTGAAGAACCTCTTGGACCGCGCAATCTTAGACAGTTCCGAGTTTCCGTCAAAAAGATTTGGTCCTGCAATATAAGAAACTCGATGAAATCCCATTCGATTTCACCCGGCGGATGATGTCTGTTCTGGTGCAAGATCCCGACGGAAAATCCGTCCTCCTCACCAAAGGTGCGCCGGAAGACGTTTTCCATCAATGCTCGCACTTCGAACTGGACGGCAAGTTATCGCCAATGGATCCGGCGCTCATGGTCGGTCTTAAAGAAGAATACGCTAGCCTGAGCAACGACGGTTTTCGGGTGCTGGCCGTTGCCAGAAAGGAGTTGCCGGACAAGCACGCGTGCGCCAAAGAAGACGAGCAAAACCTTGTTCTCAAAGGCTACGTTGCCTTCCTCGATCCGCCTAAAACAAGCGCTGGTCTCGCCGTCAAAGCTCTTCAAAAACACGGTGTAACCGTAAAGATCCTGACCGGCGACAATGAACTGATCAGCCGGAAAGTTTGCAAGACCGTAGGGCTATCCGCCGAGCCGATGCTCCTGGGCTCGGACGTGGAAAAGATGAGCGACGAGGAATTAGCGGTGGCCGCCGAGAAAACCACCCTGTTTGCGCGCGTTTCTCCCGCCCACAAACAAAGAGTGATCCGCGCATTGCGCAGCAAGAATCACGTCGTCGGCTTTATGGGTGACGGTATCAACGACGCGCCGGCTCTACGTGCGGCCGATATCGGAATTTCCGTTGACACCGCGACCGACATAGCTAAAGAATCCGCCGATTTAATTCTGTTGGAGAAAGATCTTACCGTTCTCGAAGGCGGCGTAATAGAAGGCCGCAAAGTATTTTCCAACATCCTGAAGTACATTCGCATGGGCGCAAGCTCTAATTTTGGGAACATGTTTAGCGTCCTGGGCGCCAGCGCTTTTCTACCGTTTATTCCCATGGCTCCCATCCAAGTCTTGACGAACAACCTACTCTACGATTTCTCGCAAGTTCCCATCCCTGTTGACTCGGTGGACGAAGAACAAGTCAGCTCGCCACGGCCTTGGAACATAAGTGAGATCACGCGTTTCATCCTGTTCGTCGGCCCCATCAGTTCAATTTTCGACTACTCCACCTTCTTCGTAATGCTTTGGGTCTTCCACTGTTGGGATCCTTCGCGCGCCGCGCTATTCCAAACGGGCTGGTTCGTTGAATCTTTAATGACCCAGACGCTGATCATTCATGTGATTCGCACCAACAAGATTCCATTTATCCAAAGCCGCGCCAGTTTCTCGCTGACCATGACGAGCTTGGCCATCATGGCTTTCGGCGCTTTTCTGCCTTACTCGCCGCTGGCGGCCCGCTTGGATTAACTCAGTTGCCGGCGCTGTACTGGCCCATTCTGCTCGCGACATTGTTCGCATACATGGCCCTAACGCAAGTGATTAAAGTTTGGCTGCTCAAAAAGAAGTGGATTTAGGAGTTTAGAAAGCTCGCGCGTATTGTTCGGCTACATGCAATTCCACGCCTAACTCCTTAGCCGCTTTGATAGGCCAGTAAGGCTCCCGGAGAAACTCACGCGCTAGCAAAACTACATCCGCTTCCCCCGCTTGAATAATCTGGTTCGCCTGCGCGGCTTCAGTAATCATGCCTACTGCTCCAGTCAGAATCTCCGCTTCCTTCTTTACCTTGGCCGCGAACGGCACTTGGTAACCAGGCCCAACCGGAATTTTGGCCCGCGGCACGTTACCTCCTGAGGAACAATCAATTAGATCAACACCGCGCCCCTTCACCGCCTTTGCCAGCGCTACCGAATCGTCAATCGTCCAGCCGCCCTCCGTCCAGTCCGACGCCGAAATTCGCAAGAAGAGCGGCAAGCGCTCCGGCCAAACCTCGCGCACGGCGTCCACAATCTCCAGCGAAAAACGCATGCGATTTTCTAGCGACCCACCATATTGATCGGTCCGTTTATTCGAAAGCGGTGAAAGAAATTCGTGCGCCAAATAACCGTGCGCATTATGCAATTCCAATAATTCAAAACCGGCATCAATCGCGCGCTTCGCGCAACTGGCAAATGCCCGCACTGTGTTCTGAATCTCTTCTACCGTGAGTTCATGAGGCACCGCAAAATTGCTATCGAACGGTAATGGACTCGGCGCTACGGGTTGCCACGCGTCTTCCCCGCTCAGAATCGGCTGGCCGCCGCGCCAAGGCACCTCTGTGCTAGCTTTACGGCCCGCGTGCGCAATCTGAATGCCCGGCACCGCGCCTTGCTGCTTCACGAAGCGCGTAATGCGGGTGAACGGTTCAATGTGTTGGTCCTTCCAAAGACCCATGTCGCCTGGCGAAATGCGCCCAATCGCTTCTACCGCGGTCGCTTCCACAATCACGGCTCCTGCACCGCCCACCGCCCGGCTCCCTAAATGGACCAAGTGCCAGTCGTTGGCGAAACCGTCAATGCACGAATACTGACACATCGGCGAAACAAGAATACGGTTGCGAAAAGTTATATTGCGAAGTTGCAGAGGTTCGAAAAGGGGTACAAGGTTCTGAGGAGTGCTCATGTAAAGGTTCAGTCCTTTGGATGCTACCAAGTCGCCACTTGGATGCAGCGCATTCGGCGACAATAGAAGAACCGTGCTTGTACAAAAACACTCCGTCTGCGCCCTCGATTGCCCTGATACTTGCGCTCTCGTGCTCAATATCGACCCGGCGGGCCGCGCCACGAAAATTAGTGGTGACCCGAAACACCCCGTCACGCGCGGCTTCCTGTGCGGCAAGGTGACCAAGTACCTGGAGCGCGAGTATCATCCCAACCGGCTTCTGCATCCCTTACGCCGCACCGGTAGCAAGGGCGAAGGCAAGTTCACACGCATTACCTGGGACGAAGCGCTCGCCGAAACCGCCGCGCGATTATCCGCCATCGCAAGTCAAGACGGCCCGGAATCCGTTCTTCCTTACAGCTACGCCGGCACTATGGGCCTGCTCAATTACGGCAGCATGGACCGCCGGTTCTTCCATCGCCTCGGCGCTTCCCGCTTGGATCGCACCATCTGCTCAGCCACCGGCGGTTTAGCGCTCACCCAATCGCAGGGCGCGCGCTTTGGCATGGAGCCGGAACAATTTGCCAATGCCAAGCTGATCATCGCCTGGGGCGCAAATGTACTCGGCACCAACTCACATCTCTGGCCCTTCATTTCCGAAGCACGCCACAAAGGCGCTAAGTTCTATGTCATTGATCCGGTCAAAAACCGCACTGGGCGCGCCGCCGACAAACACTTCGCCGTACATCCAGGTTCCGATCTCGCCCTTGCGCTTGGCTTAGTCCATGTCATTCTGCGCGACAAACTGGAAGACCGCGGCTACATCGATTCGTATGCCAACGGCTTCGCCGAACTGGAATCTCTTGCGTCGCAGTACCCGCCTGAAAAAGTCGCGCACCTTACTGGACTGTCGACTGACGAGATTGAATCGCTCGCGCGCGAATATGCGACGACGCAGCCGTCCGCCGTGCGCGTGAACTATGGTGTGCAGAGAAGTGACCGCGGTGGCGCTGCGGTGCGCGCCATTGCCGCACTGCCGGTCCTTACAGGTGCTTGGCGTCACGCGGGCGGCGGCCTGCAGTTAACAACCTCTGGCGCTTTCGAATTCAACAGCCACGCTCTCGAAAGGCCTGATCTGCAGGCCGCTTCTCCGCTGGGCCGCGAGGCTCGTTTGATCAATATGTCGCGCTTGGGCGAAGCACTCGTCGATCTGGATCAACCCAAAGTGCGCGCCTTGGTTGTCTATAACTCGAACCCCGCAGCCATCGCTCCCAACCAGAGCAAAGTGGTCGCCGGTCTCAAGCGCGAAGATCTGTTCACGGTGGTTCTAGAACAATTTCAAACCGATACTGCCGATTACGCCGATATCGTCCTCCCGGTGACCACGTTCCTGGAGCACACGGATCTCTATCGCGCCTATGGCCACCACTACGTTCAATTGGCCCTCCCCGCGTTGCCTGCCCCAGGCGAAACCAAAACAAATGTGGAAATTTTTCGCTTGCTCGCCAAACGGCTGGGCTTCACAGAGCCCTGCTTTGACGACACCGAAGATCAAATGCTCGAAGCCGTCTTGAACTCCGGCTCGCCTTTCCTGGCCGGCATCACGCTTCCCCGCCTCAAGCAGGAACGCTCCATTCGCCTCAATCTTTCCCCCGTTGGCGAGCCATTCTTGCCGTTCGCAAAGGGCGGCTTCCGCACCCCTTCCGGCAAATTTGAATTCGGTGCAGACACCCTCGCCTACACGGCGCCTGTCGAATCGCGTTTTGGCGATGAAGAGTTGCACAAAGACTTTCCCCTGGAGCTAATCACCGCCAAGAACGATGACAGCATGAACTCCACCTTTGGCTACCGAGAAGAAGTGGATCAACAAACTTCGCTGCTTTCCATTCACCCGCTGGACGCCGAGCACCGTAACATTGCCGATGGCGCCTGGGTACGCGTCTGGAACCGAAGGGGCGAGTGCCGTCTACGAGCGAAAATCAATGGCGACGTGCAACCCGGCGTCGTCCGCGCGCGCAGTCTGGGCTGGGCGAAAACTTCGCCTGGCGCCACCGGCTTAAACCACCTCACTTCCGACCGTTTAACCGACATCGGCGGCGGCCCAACCTTCTTTAGCTGCCTTGTTGAAGTAACGAGCGCTTAGTCCTATACGTACTTTTTACGTGAAGCGTTTTTTACCCGCCCGTCACTAACAACGCAGAACCTAAACTGATAAATCGATCTACCTAAGGTACTTGCCGCGTTCTACCGATAGGCTTCTCATGGGAAGGATCGGTAATTAATTTTTGGCGCACCGTTGCAATTCTAGAGTTTTGTGCTATGATTCTGAAATCCGAAAAGCTGAAGCTGGGTTGAGTGGACGTACTGAAGGATAGCCGCTGGGCCGTCTTTAGGTGATGCCTATGGCAGCGCAGTTGGTGTTTGGACGTGGATTTCTTGATTTCCACGGTAGTAGCTCTCTAGTATAGTCACCTGTACCAAAAAGTTGATACCGTCTTGGGGATTCCGTGTAGCATCGCCAGTTTGTCTTTCGTCGGACAGATCTTGGTTGCCTCGTAATCGTTTTTAGTGAAGCAACCAGTCGGGTAGTTTTGGAAGGAGAAAAAATGACTAAAACTGAGATTAACAAGTTTAAGAAGATTCTAGAGACCAAGCAGGCCGAGTTGGAAAAGATCGTTCGCAATCGCGACGCCATCGCCATCGAAAAAAGCGCCGATGCGCTCGACGAAGTCCAACATGCCTCTGAACGGGAATTAGCGATTCGCAATCTCGACCGTGAATCCAACTTATTGCGCGCCGTCAGGCTAGCGCTCCGCCGCATTGATGATGGCTCGTTTGGAACCTGCCTCCATTGCGATGAAGAAATTAGCCCCAAACGCATCGCCGCGGTGCCGTGGGCGGCCAACTGCATCCAATGCCAGGAACTGGCGGACCGTAACAAGGAAGAAGGCAACGAAACCTTCGACGACGACATGGTGAGCAACGCCGCCTAGTCCGTCCCCTCAGTGTTCCCTTCCAGAAGATTTTGCATTCTTTTTGCATGGGTTCAGGAAGGCTGAATTCGCCCCTCCCGCGAATCGAGCCTTCCTTTCCCGCACTTTCTCTGCTCCCTTGGTAACCCTCCCGCCCCTCGAATCGCCCTTTCTTTTTGTCAGGTTGCCCTAGTCTGCCGCCCTGATCCCTGCTTATGTTCAGAATCTCTGTTAGACATTCGTTTATTTGGTTGCCCTTGCTTTTGGTTTCGTCCTTTGGCGCATTTGCCCAGGAGACGGCCAATGCTCCTGCTAAACAACCGTTGGATCACGTCCTGGGTGCCATTACCGCCATCAATCCGGCCGCCCACACCGTCACGGTACTGGAAGATAAGACAAATACCAGTTACACCATCCAATTGGCCGATACCAAAAGCTTCTTGAAGGTCGAACCCGGCGCCAAAGATCTGACTAACGCCCAGCGCATTACCGCCGATGATCTACAAGTCGGCGATCGCGTCGATGTACGCGGACGAAAGGCTGATCCGTCCTCTTTGACGGCGCGCGGTCTCGTCCTCATGTCGGCCCGCGACCTGCAAAAAGCTCATCAGGAACAAGCGGCAGCCTGGCAAAAGGCCACCGCCGGCACAGTCTCTGAGTTGGACGCTGCCAGCGGCAAAATCACTGTGAGCGCGCGCACCGCCGAAGGGCCCAAGCCACTCACCATTGAAACGTCTAAAGCTACCGAGTTTACTCGCTACTCGCCCGATTCTCCGAAAACGCCCGCCCCTTCGCAGTTAGCCCAGATTCAACCCGGCGACCAAATTCGCGTCATCGGCGATAAAAGCGAAGACGGTACCACCGTCAAGGCGCAGCGCGTCTACACAGGAGCTTTTCGGACCTTATCGGCCACGGTCACCTCCATCGGACCCGACGGCAAAAGCCTGATCATTAAAGATCTCGCCACAAAAAAACCCATCCAAGTTTCCTTAAACGACGATTCGGCCATTCGCAAACTGAATCCGATGATGGCCATGATGCTCGCTCGTCGCTTTAATCCTTCTTATAAACCCGCCGATACTGCCGGTGCTGCTCCGGCGGGATCAACGCGTGCTCGGCGGCACCTGGGGCCGCGGGCGCTGGCGGCGGCAATCCTAATTGGCAACGCGGCGCAGGTGGCGGCGGCCAAGGCGCTGGCCCAAGCGGCGCAGGTGGTGGCGGTGGAATGCGTTCCGGTGACATTTCGCAAATGCTTGACCGCGCCCCCAAAATTTGCTATTACCGACCTCAAACCCGGCGACGCTCTTGTCGTTTCCGGCGTGGCTCTGGGTGGCGACAATTCGAAGCTCTTGGGTACTGATTTAATCGCCGGCGTCGAGCCGATTCTTCAATCCGCTCCTCAGCGGCAAAACAGCATGGCCAGCGACTGGGGCCTCGGCGAAATGTCGGCACCACAATGATTTCTACAACTAGAGGTTCTCACTTGATCCGTTTTCTCATTCTTCTTTCCCTAACGGTGGCAGCCCTTTTCGGTCAAGGCACCGCTCGCGGCACCGTGCAAGGCACCGTTAAAGACGCAACGGGCGGAATCATTCGCGGGGCGTCTGTAACACTCGCGACAGATTCCGGAACCGTCCAAACCGTCGAGTCCGGCAAGATGGCACCTACACCTTCCGTAACGTCGCCCCCGGCAATTACACGGTCAGCGCAACCTTCAAAGGCCTGCAACAAGCCAACGCCAGTATCGTTAGCGTCACCCCGCGCAGACCGCCTCGGCCAACATCACGCTTGTACCCGCAGCGCAGAAGGAAGTGGTCAACGTCAACGATTCAGCCACTAATTTAATGAGCACCGAGCCGGCCAACAATCAAAGCGCCATCGTTTTGAGCAAAGAAGATATCGACGCTTTGCCCGACGATCCGGACGATCTGCAAGCCGACCTGCAAGCTCTTGCAGGCCCATCCGCCGGTCCTGGTGGCAGCCAAATCTACGTCGATGGCTTCACAGGTGGGCGTTTACCCCCCAAGGAATCCATCCGCGAAATTCGTATCAACTCGAATCCATTCTCAGCCGAATTCGACAAACTCGGCTATGGCCGAATTCAAATTTTCACCAAACCCGGTTCGGACAAATTTCACGGCCAAGGTTACTACAACATCAGCGATGGCGTCTGGAACTCCCGCAATCCTTTTCTACCCGTTGCTCCGCCGTTTCGCACCCAACTGTTCGGCGGCAACGTCAGCGGTCCCCTCGGTAAGAAAGCCAGCTTCTTCGTTGACGTCGAACGGCGCATGATTGACGACAACGATATCGTCAACGCGACCGTACCTAACGCTTCATTCACAGGTACCGTTCTCGATCATAGTTATTACTCCACACCTCAGCGCCGCACAACCGTAAGCCCCCGAGTCGACTACGCGCTCGGCACGAATCACACCCTGAGCTTCCGCTACAGCTACTTGGACAATGAGCGCCTCTTGACATTCCCTGGCTCCACCAGCCTCCCCGAAACCACCATCGGCGCGCTTTCTTTACCCAGCACCGGCTATACCACGTCGAGCGTTGATCACAGCTTCCAGGTTGTCGAAACATCGGTACTCAGTCCCAAGGCTGTTAACGAAACGCACATCAACATTGAGCGCGATTACACAAATACAACCAGCCAGAGCAACACCCCCTCGCTCATGGTGCAGGGGTCATTCAGTGCCGGTGGTTCAGGCCAGACTGCGCCCGGCTACGGAACCAATTACGATCACCTGTTCCAAACAGAATTGCAGAACTATACGTCGCTCACACTCGGTACCCATACCGTCAAGTTCGGCATCCGTATCCGCAGTTACGACATCAACGATCTGACACCCAGCAGTTTCAATGGCAGCTATTCCTTCCTGGGCGGCGATTTCCCTTATACTCCGATTGAAAACTTACCCGGCGCGCAGGGACTCACGGTAACCAATACACCTGTCGGTCCGCAAGTCAGCCTCAGTTCGATCCAACAATTTCTTTTCACGGAGCAACTCTTAGCGGCCGGCACATCTTTGAACGGCACCGGCTACGGTCCGTCCAAATATTCCGTTACCCAAGGCACTCCAGGCTTCAGCTTCTATCAGTTAGACTACGGCCCGTTCATCCAAGACGATTGGAAGGCGCGCCCCAACCTTACCATGAGTTTTGGTCTGCGTTTCGAAGCGCAAAACGACATTCCCACACACAATAGCTGGGCTCCGCGCTTCGGCTTTGCTTGGTCACCTGGCGGAGCGAAACCGAATGGGGGTAGTCGGCCTAAAACTGTTGTCCGCGGCGGCTGGGGCATCTTCTATGATCGTTTCGCCTATGCCAGCGTTGAAAATGCCGAGCGCTATGCCAACGGCGGTTCATATCAAACATACACGGTCAATAACCCAGTCGTCTCCGGTGTAAACTTCTTCGCCAACCAGTATTCGCAACTAAGCAAGGCGACCCCTGGAGGCAGTTCCGTGACATACCAAATTGATAAAAACCTGCAAGCCCCCAGCCTGATGCAATTAGCAATCGGCGTTGACCGCCAGCTTTTCAATCGCACTACCCTTTCTGTTAACTTCGTCAACTCGCGCGGCAATCATGAATTACGGACCGCCGATATCAACTCTCCCCTTCCCCAAGATGGCGAGTATCCGTTGCAGATCAGCCAGTGCATCGCCGCGAACGGTGCGGCAAGCTGTCCTCCGCTCATCCGGCCCTACTCTTTTAACGGAGACATCTACGATTACCAATCGAGCGGAACCTTTAAGCAGACCCAGTTACTATTCAACGTCAACACTCAACTGAAATGGGGAAGCCTGTTCGGCCGTTACTCTTACGGCAACGCCCATAGCGATACCGATGGCCTGGGCTCCATACCATCCAACCCATTCAACTATGCGCAAGACTGGGGACGTTCCTCTCTCGATATCGCCAATAACTTCTTCCTGGGCGGCTCTCTTACCGCGAAATGGGGCTTGCGGTTCTCGCCCTTCGTCGTGATGCACACCGGCACCCCCTACAATCTGACAACCGGAACTGATTTGTACCTGCAAAATTCTGAAACAGCGCGCCCTAGCTTCTACATCACCACTCCCCCTGTCAGCATCGGACCCACTGCCTACAAGACCTTCCTCGATCCCACACCGGCATTCGGCAGCACCGTTGTCCCTCGTAACTTCCTGACCGGGCCCGGCTATATCGGAATTAATCTGCGCGTCAGCAAGACCTGGGGCTTTGGCACAACCAAGTTCGCCGGTCCCTCCGGTGGCTCGCGTGGCGGTGGTGGGGGCGGAGGCCGTGGTGGTGGGGGCGGCTTCGGCGGCGGCGGTCCACGCGGCGGCGGTGGCGGCTTTGGAGGTGGCGAAACCACTCAGCATCGCTATAACCTAACCGTCTCGCTCAACGCGCGCAACATCTTGAATCACGAAAACGTGAACTCGCCGACCGGCATTATGACCTCGCCTTATTTCTTGGAAGCCACCGGCATCCAGGGCGGTTATGGCGCAGAAGGCACCTCCAGCAACCAACGCCGCATCGATCTGCAACTCCGCTTCGCCTTCTAGGGCGCAGCGGAGTTCATCAAGAAAAGTTCGGCCGAAACTGGCGCTCCAACTCATCAGCCTTCGCCAGCGCCGCTTTGGCCGACTTCTTCGTCGGATCTCGCCGCACCTCTGTCTGCGCATGCAAAAAATGATGATCCACGCAAAACTTCAGATGCTCCCAATCCCCCACGCCGCGCTCAAACTCTGCCTCGGCCAGCTCAAGCGCGGCCAGTAATTGCGACTTAATCGGTTCATGCGCGAATTTCGTGACGGCCTTCTTCAAGGTTTCGCGTTCTTCGGGTGTCGGTTTAAAAGAAGACATAGTCTTGTCGCGCCGATAGTATCACTTGTGTTCCTGGCCTTTGTTGTAGCCTTACAAATATGACGACGAAAGTTTTGGCCCTCGTTCTGTTCGCGGGCGCTCTTGCACCGGGGGCCCACAGCGCGTCCTCCGAATGGCGTCAACTCTTCAACGGTAAAAACCTCAACGGCTGGAAACACGTCGGACCGGGCGAAATGACCGTCGAAAACGGCCTGATTCACACCCACGGCGGCATGGGCCTTCTCTACTGGACCGAATCGAAGCTCGGCGATTGTGTCATTCGTGTCGTCTACAAAATGCGCGACGAAAACGACAACTCTGGCGTCTTTGTCCGCATCCCCATCGCGCCCACCGAGCCCTGGATGCCCGTCCACTACGGTTACGAAGTACAAATCGACAACCATCCCGAAACCAGCAATGAAGACGAGTATCACGTCACCGGCACACTCTACTCGCTCACCAAACCTCTCGCCAAACCAGGCAAGCCCGGCCCCGAATGGAACACAATGGAGATCACGCTAGACGGCCCCCGCACCGTCGTCACCGTCAACGATGTTAAAGTGACCGACTACACCGAAGGCGAACCTGTCCCTGAAAAAAAGTTCGATTTCGAACCGCAGCGCGGTCCGCGCCCCAACTACGGCTACATCGGCCTGCAAAATCACAGCGATAACGACATCGTTTTCTTCAAAGAAGTAGCCGTAAAACCGCTGCGGTCTTCCTCCGCCAAGTGAACGCTCCCCTTAGCGGTAGCGCCGGGCTCAAACGGGGTATGGGCTTTTTCCCTGCCCTCACGTCCAACATGTTGAACATGGTGGGCATCGGCCCCTTCACCACCATTCCGCTCATCCTCACGGCTATGGGCGGTCCACAAGCCTTGCTTGGCTGGATCTGCGGCGCAATCATTGCCTTGGCCGACGGCCTCGTTTGGGCCGAACTCGGCGCGGCTATGCCCGATACCGGCGGCTCTTATGAATACCTGCAGAAGGCGTTCGCGCCCAGTGGTTACGGGCGTCTCATGGGCTTTCTCTTTCTGTGGCAAGTCATGCTCGGCGCGCCCCTTACGGCAGCTTCAGGAGGTGTGGGCTTCGCCAACTACCTGCATTATCTGATCCCCTCGCTCACTCCCGCGCAAGCCATCCTCGTGGCCATGGGTGTCTGCGCCGTCTCCACTTTTCTGCTCTATCGCGACATCAAATCCATTGGCACCATCTCAAACATCCTCTGGGCTGGTCTCATTTTGGCGATGGCCATTATTCTCTGGGGCGGCGCTTGGCATTTCAATGCGAAGGTCGCCTTCAGTTTCCCGCCGCACGCGTTTCACCCTTCCATGGCTTTCGCGTCTGGCCTGGGCGGTGCCGCGCTTCTCGCCATGTACGATTACAGTGGCTATTTCAACGTCTGTCTCATCGGCGGCGAAATTGAGAAACCCGCGCGCAACATTCCTCGCGTCGTTATTCTGTCCATCGTCATTCTGGGCATCCTCTATATGCTCATGAGCCTCTCCATCATCGGCGTCGTCCCATGGCAACAAGCCATGCACTCCAACGCCATCGTCTCCGATTACATCGAACACCTCTACGGCAAACACGCCGCCTCGCTGATGACGGTCCTGATTCTCTGGGTCGGCTTCGCCTCTGTTTTCTGCGTTCTGTTAGGCTACACCCGCGTCCCTTATGCCGCCGCCGTCGAAGGCCATTTCTTTTCGCGCTTCGCCAAACTTCATCCCACTCGCAACTTCCCTTCCTTCTCGGTCTTGTTCTTTGGTCTGGCGTCGGCCGCCATGTGCATTTTTCCGCTCGACGTCCTCATTCAAGGCCTGCTCATGATCCAAATCGTGACTTGGTTTGCTGCGCAATGCGTTGGCGTCGTGCTCCTCCGCCAGGTTCGCGGGCGAATCCGCCAGGCCTTTCTCCATGCCGTGGTATCCATTGCCCGTCATCGTTGCCCTCGCCGGCTGGATTTTCATTTTTGTCATGAATGGCTGGCAGTATATGCTCAGCGCACTCGCGCTGGTAGTAATCGGGGTCATCGCCTTTTACATCTTCACCAGAGACACTCCAGGTAAAAATCTCTAGGTCTTCCGAAACGTTGACCCGTTATCATTTGTCATAAAGATTGCCGTGCTGTCAGCGGTAAGGAAGCCCGAAGATGCCAAAAACAAATACCAATGAACTAACCCGCGAGAAATTAGCCGACCTCCTCAACGAAGACCTGGAACGCGAATTTCAGGCCGTCATCGCCTACGTCAACTATTCCAAAGTTCTCAAAGGCGCGGCGTATATGAACATCGCCGCTGAACTCGAGGTCCACGCGAAAGAAGAGCTCGATCATGCCCTCGCTCTTTCCGATCACATCGATTATCTGGGCGGCATGCCCGCCACCACGCCCAAGCCGGTAAAGACCTCTGAGAAGGCCGAAGACATGCTCCGCTTTGACTTGGACAACGAAAAAGAAACGATCCGTCAATACCGCCGCCGCGTGAAACAAGCCGACGAGTTAAATGAATTCGCCATCGCCGAAAGTCTGCGGGAAATCTTAGTACAAGAACAAGATCACTTGACCGCCCTAGCCACCGCCCTCGGCATTGACCCACCCGATCCCGGGATCGCCGATTAGCGCCATTCTCGATGAGCGCGACGTTTACTAAAATAGCCAGATGCGTCGCGCTCTTCTTATCTTTTGCTTCACTCTTCCGTTCTTCGCGCAAGATCTTCCACATCCGACTCTCCAGCCCACTCCCTCCACTGAAGATGAGAAGAAGACCATAAAAGAGGGAATAGCGCTCCACGACTCCGGCCGCTACAACGAGGCCATCAAAAAATACCAGGACGTTCTCCGTCAAAATGCAAACAACGTCGTCGCCATGCATGAACTCGCGTTCACCTGCTACGCGGCGAAGAATTACGATTGCGCCATGCAAACCGCCCTTGCTGGCGCCCAATACCAGTCAGACGACCTCGCTTACTTCTACATGACGATCGCTAACATCTACGACGACAATAAGGAAGGCCCCAAAGCCGACAAGGTTTACCGCTTCGCGATCGAGCAAGCTCCCAACGACAGTCTTCTGCATTTCAACTATGGCGTGAACTTGATGCGGGAATCGAAACTACTCGAAGCGCGCAAGCAGTTAGAAACCGCCCTCACGTTAAATCCAAACCATCCTGGAAGCCATTTCGTTCTGGGCCGCGCCTATGAACAGTCTGGCTATCGCGTTCCGGCCATCCTGGCCTACAGCCGCTTCCTTGCCTTGGAACCCTCATCCCCCCGCTCCGCTGCCGCGATCAAGAGCCTACAACCCTTGCTCGTCCACGACGTTTCCAACGGCGAAAAATCCGGCAGCATTAACATCACCCTCAACCCAAACTCTCCCAAAGACGAAGGCGATTTCACATCGGGCGAACTGGCTATCGCCCTTGGTGTCGCCGCAGCGACAACGGAAAAGGAAAAAGACAAGTCACCATTTGACCATTTGGCCACCACATATCAAGTCCTGGCTGAGATCGTAGGTGGAAGCAAAGGAGGCTTTGCCGCTGAATTTTTACGCCCCCTTCTTCAAGCGCCTCGCAGATCGCAAACTCACAGATGCTTTTGTCGCCTACGCCTGGCGTTCTGCCAACCTTCAAGGCTCCGAAGACTGGTCGGCTAAGAATACAGATAAAGTCACCGAGTTCCAAAACTGTTGCATCAAGAAATAGCTAAGCGCCGGTAATGCGCGCCATGCCGCGCGCAATCGTTCGCTTCAGCCGGTGAAACACATTCTTGTCGGAATTGACAACTACCACTTCTCCGATTAAGCCAACTCTCATTTCCGCAATGACCTGGAGTTGCTCCTCTTTAGAACACGAAACATTCACGTCTTCCTTCACAAACGGCTGAAAGCCCGCGGCCTCGACTCGAATCGAATAGTCACCCTCCGCCAGCTGCGTGACAAAATCACCCTGGGCGTCCAGTTCTCCATTCGCAACGGCCTTGCCGCCCATCAAAACCTTGACGTTTCCTTCAGTCAGCTTGGCACCGGTGACATCGGTGGCGCCCACTTTCAGACTGCAAGTTTTCCCGTCTGTCGCTGCCGCCAACGGACTCAGCCCCGCTAAACCGAGCAGGGAAATCCTCACCAGTTGCCCAAGGGCGCTCGGTGGCTCAGCACGAAAAACCGGAACGCCTTCAGCGATGTAGGAGATCCTTCCGCAAATACCTTGGCTACCTGCCGAAGCACCCAGCCGCTCCACTTCCCGCCGGGTCAACTCTGAAAAGTTATAAACGGTTCGCTGACAAGATTCGCAGAAGCGTTTCCGCTCGTCTCCACTCATCCCACCCCACGATTCGTTACAGCTCTTCCGAACGAAATAGCGTTTCATCCTCGCACCCTTAACAACCTTTCGCCATCATAGCGGAAAGCGGTGTCATCCGTGCAGCCGAGCATGGGGCGCTGTCAAGTTGGAGTAACGTGAAAAGTGAGCCCACCCGGCATGCTCATCGAATCCAATAGCGCGACCCAGTCCTGATCAACACCATCGGACACAGATCAGGGCTGCTACATTTCGGATTTATCATTATCAAAAAGCGGCTGAACCTGTCGAGCAATTAGGCACACCAGCTCGCGATTCGCCTCTCTCCCATTTAGCGGAGTGCACGCCCCCGAAGTTATTTTGCGCCGCTCAATCCCTCGAAACCGCCGGCAACAGACGCGCCGAGTTCAAAATGAACGCCGTTTCCGAGCAAACGTGGATCAAGGCCGCTTCAATAGGATTGATCAGCCCACCCATCGCAAGGGCAATCCCGACTAAGTCCACTGCAATCGTGCCAACAAAGTTTCCAATAATGATTCGTCGACAGCGCTTCGCAATTCCAACCACCTCGCTGAATTTAGCCAAATCGTTTCCAATCAGAATAATCCCCCCACTCTCTCTGGCTATATCGGTTCCTGAACCCATCGCCACGCCAACATGCGATTCCGCCAAAGCCGGAGCGTCGTTAATGCCGTCTCCCACCATCGCGACTTTATGCCCAGTCAACTGTAGATCCGCCTAACGCGAGCCAGCTTGTCATCCGGCAACAATCCCGCGACAAAATCATCAACACCTAATTCATCGGCCACCGCCCGCGCAATGGGAACGCTATCTCCCGTCATGAGTACCACGCGAAGGTTCATGTCGCGCAGGCTCCGCACCGCCGGCGCTGCCGACTGGCGCACCGAGTCTGAGATTTGGATCTTGCCAAGCAGATGGCTGCCTTGCGCTACGTAGACTTCCGCACAGGAACCGTTTCCGTTATCGCCAATCACAATGCCCAGCCGTGCGAGCAAATCCCTCGATCCGACAAGCGTCGGCATTTGTCCAACCCAGCAATGGATTCCTTTGCCTGGCAGATAACGGACATCTTCCGCTTCGCATAGGGGCGAGCCCTGCTCGATAGCTTTTCGGATGATCGCTCTGCCCAACGGATGTTCCGAGAAATACTCAGCCGAAGCTGCGACCGACAACAACTGCTCTTCCGTATATCCGGCCGCGGGCGAATCGCAGTCACCTCGGTGCCCCCATAAGTAAGCGTTCCGGTTTTGTCCAACACCACGGTATCCACCAAGCTCAGTCGCTCAAGATAGAGACCGCCCTTGATGATCACTCCGCGTTTTGCCGATTGCCCAA
This sequence comes from Bryobacterales bacterium, assembly GCA_963840845.1. GTDB lineage: Bacteria > Acidobacteriota > Terriglobia > Bryobacterales > Bryobacteraceae > Bog-105. Next base: position 1,242 of record CAWJBS010000111.1, on the reverse strand, counting down.
CTGCGCCCAGGATCGCCAGTGGCGTCCCCGCGGCCACCCCACACGCTCCAGCCACAATGATTACGGAGATGGTGGCGCGTGCATCATGCGTTGCGGCGAGTGTGATCAACGCCGCAACGCATGCCAGATACACGAGGTAAGCGGCCAACTGATCGGCCAGCTTCTGCACCGGAGCCCGATTCCTCTCAGTTCGCTCGACTGCCCCGATGATTTTTCCGAAAGCCGTATCCACTCCTACCTTTGAGACTTCAACTTCTAACACCCCCAATTGATTCATCGTCCCTGCATAAACCTTTTTCCCAGCTACCTTCTCCACCGGAAAGGATTCCCCAGTAATCGCGGATTGATCGACAAACGAATGGCCCTTCACCACCACACCGTCGACTGGCACGCAGGCACCGGGTCGAATCACCACAACATCACCCGAAACAACGGAGACCAATTCCTTTTCTTGCACCATTCCTTTGCAGATCACCTCAGCCCGTTTCGGCAATTGATCCGTAAGAGCATGCAGCGCTTGTCTGCCGCGCCCGACCGTCTTTCTTTCCAAAGCCTCCGCGAGTAACACAAAGAAAAGAATGACCAAGGCCGTGAAAACCTCGCCGATCAGGAGCGCCGCTGAAAGGGCAATAGTCATGGAGAGTTCCATGGTCATGCGCTTTGACCAGATATCCTCCAGCGCCTCCGCAAAAATCGGATAACCACCCGCCAAGGCGCACAGCAATCCAACTAAGTCGAAATGAGGAATCCCCATGTGCCATCCGCTCGCGCTGACCCACGTTGAAGTTCAGGCCGCAATTGTCGCGGGCGGCGTGCAGATCACCTCTTCCGCAGCCACAACTGGCCCGACTGGCGTCGAAATGGAAGCCCTCACCGCTGCAGCCGTTGCTGCGCTCACGGTCTACGACATGACCAAGGCGCTCGACAAAGCCATCGTCATTCGCGACCTTCGCCTCGAATCCAAATCCGGCGGCAAGAGCGGGAGTTTTACGCGGGGCGCAAAACGGCGGAGCTAGCGGGGTTTGCGGAGCTGGGCCGCGTTGTAGGCTTGGGCGGTCGCCGCATTGCAACCTGCGTCGTTTTCACTCTAGACTTGAGATGGCCAGGCCCGACCTGTGCCGCACCGCGCGGAAGTGGTGAAATGGCAAACACACCAGCCTTGGAGCTGCACCCAAAAGGCTTGCGGGTTCAAGTCCAGCAATACGTAACGAAATCAAGCCTCTCTCTCTCTCTCCGCCAAAA
>CAWJBS010000110.1:0-19317 GCA_963840845.1 Bryobacterales bacterium | reverse complement strand
CAAAACCCCAAAACCCAAAACCCCAAAACCCCTAAAATTTAATCAAATAAAAATTTCTATAAGTGTAACTTAATTAGTTATTAATTGCAAATATTGCAGGGAATAAATTTCCTGTGGCAATCGTGACATTTATTATGATCACAATTGTATTGGACTAAACCCTGCTTAAATACTTTCCCACAGGCTCCACGATACGTTCTTTTTACAAACCAGATTTTTCTAATATCCACACCTAAGAGTATGTGAATACTAAACAAGTTCATGTCAATTTTGCATTTTGGACACAAATAATCTTTGTTATCTTTGAAGATATCTCTTCGCAATATAATATAAGCTTATGCAATAAGGGCCAAAAATAATGACCACAAGAATTTAAATTTTGCTCGCTCGTTGTTTTCGATGGCAACTCTCTTAGCAAAAGCAGTTTGCAAGTATTCTTCTTCACATAATAGTCTCATGTTGCAATCACTTTTGTTCTATCCGTTCAAACTATCTCCGCACATAAATATACTCATAAAATCGTGGGGTGATACATTTAATTCTCGCTGCTCTGCAATGAGTTAAAAATCCACTTAATATTCTTGCCTTTTGCTTTTTATCTAAAATCTCATCATTTTCTATTTTTTTCTCTAACATTTCCTTTATCTCCATTATTTTTCTTTTTCTTCATTTTGATTTTTAACATTTCCTTCCTTTTGTTCCTAATTTGGTTGCGTTAAAGGGATTATGTCCAATTCATTATACAAAATATTGTAATTATAGTGAGCTTTTCCAACACTATTATTTCTTTATCATCGTAAATCAAGACAATCGTGTCTTGTAATTTTGAGTCCAGCAACTGAAGAACCATAATGCATATATTTAACTCTTTTTTTTTGATCTGGGTCTTCCACGTTATGAATATAGAGAAACTGTAGCTATACTAATCCGCATACAATTGAACAAGCCTCAATGTCATTCCTCTAGCTTCTTGTTCCAAATTAAGTAATTCACGCTTATATATTCTTCGACATTTGCACAATGCTTTAATGACATCACTTAATTTTTCCCTATCGACACAGGATCTCTCTCTATATATTCAAGATAACGCACAATCATTGATCGAAGGAAGAAGTAAATTGCCTTAGCTTAAATTAAAAGAAAAATCTTACATAATTAAAATGTTCATCATTTTTCATCCTATTTTCAAACTCTTTTAACCTATCTTTTACGCATTCCTTTTCATTTATTTCCTTAAGGACATTAACCATGTGATCATATCATAAATCATATAGGTCCTACAACAGGATAGATAATTTGGAATCTTATCATTTTGTTCTTTCTTTAGTCTAAGCTTATAGCAAAACATACTCTCCTATATATTTAGAAAGGTTCACGCTATTATTGTCAAGTGTAATAAGTGTTTCAATATATCTAACCATTATCGCACGATAAAAGCTATTTTCATCATCTTTTATATAGTCTGTAGCATTTAATCTAGCTAAACGCTCTCCAAGGAGCCGTTAAAAAGGATTTTATACTTCTATTATTTATAAATTGATTGCTTGAGTTACAGTATCAACAAATATTTCATCTCGTGCCTCAAGGATTTAATTTCTGCAATATTGCCAATGCTTAGACTCTCTACCATAAAGGTATATATGATTTGATATTTTACGGATACGATTTAATACTTGATATCTTCTGTAGAAACTTATGGGATTTGGGGTTTTGGGGTTTTGGGGTTTTGGGGTTTTGGGCAACCTGACATCGAATATTTTTGCGCTGGCATCTTATATTTGGAGCCATTCCATTGATACCGGTTCCAGCGACACCGTGCCGATTTTAATTGACGGTCCTTCCAATAAAGGATCTTCCGGCTTCGACGTGCGGCAAGTCCTCACCGCTGCCATTGGCTATCGCACGCCTAACAGCTTTGGCCACATTCTCGGCGGTTGGGCTCTCAGTTCTAACGCGCTGGCCCGTACCGGTTTCCCGTTCGATGTGAGCACCGTTGATCGCAGCATCGGCCTGGGCTTTGACAATGACGATCGCGCCAATCTGGTTACGGGTCAACCGATTTGGCTCAATGCTCCGGGGTTGCCCGGCGGCAAAACTCTGAATCCGGCGGCGTTTCAAATTCCTGTAAATGGAGTACAAGGATCATTGGGCCGTAATTCGTTAGTCGGCCCTGGCTTTTTCCAGATCGACGCCAGTCTCCGCCGGCAAATGCGTTTGTACCGCGGCATCTCGGCTGAAGCGTCTGTGTCCGCCTTCAACCTTCTAAACCACCCGTCTTTCGCCGATCCGGTGAACTACTTAGGCAGCGCTTTGTTTGGACAATCCACGTCCATGACGAGTTTGATGTTAGGCTCAGGTAGCCCCACGACCGGTTTGGCACCGTTGTTCCAAGCCGGTGGTCCCCGGACCATCGAATTAAGCTTGCGATTCAGCTTCTAAAAGAGTTTGGGGCTGCCGGCGGCTGAATTACCGCGACAACCCCAAGTTTCTTACAAGATTCTAAAAGGGCCTAACGATGCGCGTCGCGCCACTTCCAATAATTAGCTCTTTCCCGTTTGGTGGCGTGTTCCCAGTCATGATCTTTGATGTGATGCTCTTTCAGATAGCGGGCCCAATAGTCCTTTTCGCCATCGTTCCATTCATGCCGGTGGTCTGCATCATGATGCTCCTGTGCCGCCGACAATGTGACTGCGGTCGGGGCGAGCAAGCCGAGTGCTAGAGCCGCTACTCCCAAAACTTTCTTCATTCATTCTCCTTTAAAAAGTAAAGGGCGATTTTTACTCGCCCGGATGTAAGGCGCATGGAATGGGCCAAGCGTTACGCTTAAGTTTCCGAGGATTTCGGGTAAACAAAGCTTAATAAATCGAGGCGTTCGCGCCACAACCTCAGATTTTCAACAGTTCGCGTAAGCGCCGCGTCTGCATGCGGCTCACGGGAATCTCGGTCTGCTTTTTATCGTCCATCTTCAACTGAAAACTCGACTTGAACCAGGGAATCACTTCCTTGATCTTGTTGATATTCACCAAAAAAGAGCGATGGACGCGCCAAAACAGGTTTGGATCGAGATTGGATTGCAGTTCCTCGATGGTGCGGTAGTTGGATTGTCCTTCGAACTGAGACGTCACCACGGTGATCATGCCGTCGTCAATGGTGGCGTAGATCAAATCCTGAGCATCTACCATCAAATTCTTGTTGTTCGAGCGCACGAGGAGCTTGCTGCGCTGAATGGCGGACTTGCTGCCGGGCTGAACGCTCGTGACCGCTGACGCTTCAGACGCCGCTTTCTCTTGCGCCTGTTGCTTGTCTTCGATGATGCGCCGCGCGCGGGCAACTGTCTCCGCCAAGCGCTCTTTCTCCACTGGCTTCAATAGATAATCAAGCGCTTCCAAGCGAAAAGCTTCTACGGCATATTGGTCGAAGGCCGTGGTCAAAATGAAGTGCGGCAAGCTGACGCCGCTTTCGCGCACCTTGGCAATCACGCCTAGACCATCAAGGCCGGGCATCTGCACATCCAGGAAAACCAGATCGGGTTCCAGACGTTCAATAAGCTTCACGGCTTCCAGGCCGTTGGTGGCCGATTGCAGTATCTCCACTTCCGGAAAGTCTTTCAAAAGAAAAGACAGTTCTTCTCGTGCGAGTTGCTCGTCGTCTACCACGAGGGCCGAGATCGTTCCCGTCACACTCTGCGACATTCGAATGCTAGTATAGCGTAGGTTTTTTCCCTGTCTGACACATACATCCTGACGTTATCCTGCCAGGACGTGCGCGGCATCGTCGCATCCGTGACCGGTTTCCTGGCGCAGCACGAGGGCTTTATCATAGAGTCGGCGCAGTTTGGCGACGCTTCGACGGGCCGCTTTTTCTGCGGATTGAATTCTCAACGGGGGAACAGACGCCGCCCGAGGATTTTTTCAAACAGAAGTTTCATGCGGAAGTGGGCCAGCGGTTCGGCATGCAATGGCAGCTCCACAACAAGTCGCGCAAGTCGCGATTGCTCATTTTGGTTTCAAAGCACGGCCACTGCTTGAATGACTTGTTACACCGTTACCAGGCGCGCACGCTGCCGGTTGAAATTGCCGCGGTGGTTTCGAACCATCCGGATTTCAAAGAGATGGTGGAATGGCACCGGATTCCGTTTTATCATTTGCCGGCCATTGATAAAGCCGCGCAGGAAGCTGAAGTTTGGGAACTGACGCAGCGGCATCGGGCGGATCTCGTGGTGCTTGCGCGGTACATGCAAATCCTTTCGAGCGAGCTTTGCGCCAAGCTTGCGGGCAACGCGATCAATATTCATCACTCATTCTTGCCAAGCTTCAAAGGGGCGCGCCCTTACCGGCAGGCCTTTGATCACGGCGTAAAGCTTATTGGCGCTACGGCCCACTACGTCACTACTGATCTGGATGAAGGGCCGATTATCGACCAGGAAGTGGCGCGCGTGGATCACACCTTTCGGCCGGAGGATCTGGAAGCCGTAGGGCGTGACATTGAGTGCCAGGTGCTGGCTCGCGCCATACGCTTTCACATTGAACACCGCGTTCTCATCAACGGGCCCAAGACCGTTGTTTTCCGCTAACTGTCAATCTTGGCGCGGGTGCTAGGATAACTGAGGATTCTCGCTTTGCTTGCCGCGGTTCGCGTTCTGAAATCGGCTAACCGCTCTATGAGGCTCGGTTGTTCCAGGTGGTTCTGCTAAGGCAGACCAAGCCCCAAAGAGATATTTTCCCGCTTCCAGCAACTGCGCAAACGTTTGCAGACAGACTAGCAAATCCTCATCTTCTCTTACTCTTTTCAGGAGCATTTTCCCTTTGACAACAACTAAACCTAACAGCACAATTGCGCCCGCAGACGGCAAACTAGGCATTTTGATTCCCGGCATGGGCGCAGTGACGTCCACCTTTATCGCCGGGGTCGAAGCCGTGAAGCGCGGTCTGGGCCTTCCCATCGGCTCGCTGACGCAAATGGGGACCATCCGGCTCGGCAAACGCACCGAAGGACGCACGCCGAGGATTAAAGACTTCGTTCCGCTGGCACCGCTCGAATCGCTGGTGTTTGGAGGCTGGGATATCTACGAGGACAGCAGCTATCAAGCCGCTGTGCGCGCGAATGTGTTGGAACGTCCCATTCTGGATCAGTTGAAGGATCCGCTTTCGGCTATCAAGCCGATGAAGGCGGTGTTCGATCAGGAATACGTCAAGAAGATTCATGGCCCAAACGTCAAGGCCGGCGCGAGCAAGATGGAACTGGCCGAAGCCTTGATGAAAGACATCCAGGATTTCAAGGCGCAGAATAACTGTGCCCGGCTGGTGATGATCTGGTGCGGATCCACGGAAGTGTTTCATCGCCCGTCGGCTGTTCATCAAAGCCTAGCCGCGTTTGAAGAAGGGCTGCGGCAGAATGACCCCGAGATTGCGCCCAGCCAAATCTACGCTTATGCGGCGTTGCGGCTGAAGGTTCCTTTTGCGAACGGCGCGCCGAATTTGACCACGGATACCCTGGCGCTGCAAGAACTGGCGAAACAAAACGGAGTGCCGATTTGCGGAAAAGACTTCAAAACCGGCCAGACATTCATGAAGACCCTGCTCGCACCCGGTTTCAAAGCGCGCATGCTGGGTGTACGAGGGTGGTTTTCCACCAACATCCTTGGTAACCGTGATGGAGAAGTACTGGAAGATCCCGGTTCGTTCAAGACAAAGGAAGAAACAAAGCTTTCTGTACTAGAACAAATACTACAACCGGAGCTTTATCCCGATCTGTACAAAGATTTGTATCACGCTGTGCGTATTAATTACTATCCTCCGCGCGGCGATGCAAAAGAAGGTTGGGATAATATCGACATTTTCGGCTGGCTCGGGTATCCTATGCAGATTAAGATTGATTTCCTTTGTCGTGATTCAATCTTGGCAGCTCCGTTGGTGCTGGACCTCGTACTTTTCATGGATTTGGCGCAACGTTCAGGGATGAAGGGCATCCAAGAATGGCTGTCGTTTTACTTTAAAGGGCCGATGACTGCTCCGGGATTGTATCCAGAGCACGATATCTTCATCCAATTAATGAAGCTCAAGAATACTCTCCGGTGGATGCAAGGTGAAGATCTTATTACTCATTTGGGACTTGAATACTACGATTAAAGGGTCAAACGCACGGCGCTTGACCCAGTGCTTATCTGGCGCAAGTTGGTTAGAAAACGTGGCGGGCTGTGAGCCGTCTAACATTTAGGTGACGACTCTCATGCACACTGCCGTTCCAGCCCCCCATTCCGCCGCGAAGGCGAAAAGCTCTACCCGAACCGATGACCCGGAGCCGAAGCGCATCCTGGTCATCGGCGGGACGCAGTTTATCGGCAAGTTGCTGGTGGCCGATCTCCTGAAAGCCGGACACGAAGTCCACATCTTGCACCGGAAGCCGCGTCATCCGTTCGGTAAGCGCGTCCGCAATCTGGTGGCCGACCGGAATGACGCTGCTAGTGTGCGCAAGGCGGTGTCCGATACGCGCTTCGACATTGTATTCGACAATGCCTACGATTGGGAGCACGGTACTACCGGCTCGCAAGTGGAATCGACGGCGCAGATCTTCGACGGAAAAGTGGGCCGTTACGTTTTCATGTCGAGCGTAGCCGCTTATGGCGATGGGCTGAACCATCACGAAGGCGATGCGTTAGCGCCGGACGATCATCCCAATCCCTATTCCCGACACAAGGCGATGAGCGAGCGGGCGCTGTTCCGCCTGCATCAGCGGACGGGCTTTCCGATTGTGACTCTGCGGCCGCCGTTTGTTTACGGGCCGGGGAATCCTTTTTATCGCGAAGCTTTTTTCTGGGATCGCTTTAAGGCGAACCGCCCGGTGATTCTGCCCAGCGAAGGGCACCGGCTGATGCAGTTTGTGTACATCAAGGATCTGGTGGAAATCATGATCCGCGTTATGGAGATGCGCAATGCTATTGGGCATGCGTTTAACGCGGCGAATCCGAAAGCGATCACGCAGCATGAGCTGGTGCAGCACCTGGCGCTGGCGGCCGGGTGTAAGGAACCGCGGTTTATTTCGGTGCCGCGCGAGACGATTTACCGAGCGGGTGGACAGGTCGTGGGCGAGAAGCTCTATTTTGGCTCATACTATGATGTCCCGGCAATTACGCAGATTATTACCAAGGCGCAGCGAATGCTGGCGTTTAAGCCGACTGAGTTTGATATTGGCTTAAAAATTACATATAAGGCGTTCCTCAAAGATCGGGGCTATCCGAAACCCGATTTTAGTTTTGAGGAAGAGTTATTGACCCGTAAGTTGGCGGCGAGCCGGACGGCTTGATCGGTTACTTAGCGTCCACGCCGAAACAGCTTACCTGCGAGCCCGAGGGGCTGTAGGCGATGAAGTACTCGCCCGGCGCTAGTGGAGTCGTGGGGATAATTTCTATTGATTCCGAGCCATATTTCTTAAAGGTCACTGGAATTGTGGCGTCTTCTGATGACTTAGAATTTGAGTTTCCGTAGAGGTGCGAGTTGAAGGTGTTCAGCAGATACTCCCGATCCGCTTTGCCGACTTTGAAAGCGCGCAATCGGATGACCCTGGCGGGGTCAATATCGAGATAGCGTACGCGAACAACGAAGTGGGCGTCGGGCGGCACCCTCAGGGGCGAGTGGGTGCCGGAGGCCACTTGCGACGAGGTCGCCTTCATTTCAACGAAGTAGTTGCTTGTTTTACTTCGGAATTTTAAGGTGGCGCTTTCCGCTTTCTCCAGTTTGCCGCCGTTTAAGAAGTAAGCTTCGTTGACATACTCCGGTTCCGGCACGGCTTGCTGAGCAAAAGAGCCGGCGACGATGAAACCCAAAACAAGGGTTGTTACGGCGAGCTTCATTTTGTTTTAAAACCTCCAAAAGAGGATGGGTTTGGGCTCCTAGCGTGCCAAATCCATCGTAAATCGCACAATAGCCGAGGGACGAACGGCGTGGCAGCCCGGTTTCGCCTGATTTGAGTAGGGTTGACCGGATTTTCAGGTGCTGGACTAGCTGGCGAGTTGAGGCGCCGTGGCTGGACTTGTCAGATCTTCGATCAAAGAAAAGAGCTCGTCCCGTTTGAACGGTTTCGAGGCGTAGGCATCCACGCCCGCCTGCAGGCAACGCAGGCGATCGGACTCCATGGCGTGAGCCGTCAAGGCGACGATTGGCACGCGCGAACACGCCGATTGCTGTTCTAGTAAACGAATCGCCATGGTTGCGGATAGGCCGTCCATCACTGGCATTTGCACGTCCATCAGAACAAGGTCGAACTGGGCTTGCTGGAAGGCTTCCACCGCTTCCCGGCCATTCTTAGCCAAAGTTACCGTGTGCCCGGCCTTTTCCATAAGCCGGCCCACAACTTTTTGATTGACCGGATTGTCTTCTGCGATCAAGATTCGTAAGACCTTGCCGGCGGTTCGGTTTCGCGCTGGTATAGGGAGCCGCAGTTTCGCCGGTTCCGCGACCGCGTCGGATAAGGTTTCAAAGAAAAGCTTGAAGGTGAATACCGAACCCTTTCCCTGTGCAGACTTTACCGATATCTGTCCGCCCATCAGCTCTACCAGATCTTTGGAAACGGTCAGTCCGAGCCCGGTTCCGCCGTATTCGCGCGTGACTGAGCCATCTGCTTGTACGAACGGTTCGAACACCGATTTCAATTTTGATTCAGGAATGCCGATCCCTGTGTCGCTCACGGAAAACTCCAGTAGCCCACCTGCCGCGGCCACCACGCTGATGATCACGCCACCTGTTTGAGTGAACTTGATGGCATTCCCAATCAGGTTTATCAAGATCTGACGCAAACGGCCGAGATCTCCCCTCAGCCTTTCTGGTACATCCGGCGCTATCTGTAAACTCAGATCCAAGCTCTTTGCCTTTGCCAAGGACCGCAACTGGCGGACCAGAGCTTGCAGGCTTTCGCGCAATGGGAAATCGACAGTGTCGAGCTGGGCTTTGCCGGATTCAAGCTTCGAGAAATCGAGAACTTGATTGATAATGCCCAGCAGCGATTCAGCGGAGCTATAGGCCGTTGATAGATACTCGCGCTGCTCTTCGGAAAGATCGGTTTCCAGAACAAGATGCGTCAGCCCTAGTAAGCCATTCATGGGTGTGCGAATTTCATGGCTCATATTGGCCAGGAACTCGCCTTTGATGCGCGCCGCTTGTTCGGCTGCCTCCTTGGCTGCTTTTAATTCGCGTTCAGTGCGTTCATGCTGCTCAATTTCCGCTTTGAGCTGCGCGTTCGTCTGGGCGAGTTCGTGCGTCCGTTCTGAGACGCGGCTTTCTAACTCCCGTTGTGCCTGTCTGAGCGAAAGTTCGGCCTCCTTTAATTCGGAAACATCGAAGCCAATGCCGTGAATAAATGCCTGCGAACCGTCTTCCGAATGCACCATGCGCGCGTCGCACTGAAACCAAACAACTCTGCCATCGCGCGCCAGCACACGGAAATTCGACGACAGCGGTTCTCCGTGTGAGAAAAGAGTGGCGGCCTCTACACACCAGCGCGCCTTGTCGTCAGGGTGAACTTGCTGGTACCACCTAAGGGGGTCTCCCAGCCATTCTTCCTGGGTAAATCCGAGGATCGTTTCAATTTGCGGGCTGACGTACGCCGATCCAAGGGAGATATCAAGCGGAGCGACGAACACCACTGCGGGAATACGTTCTACCAGCGCCTTATAGCGCGCTTCATAATCGAGCTCTTGGGCCTTGGGCTGTGAGGTGGGGCAAGACGGTGAACCTTCCGCTAGGCGGCGTAACAGTTGTTCGGCTTCATCGCAGCTTAATCCGTCGTACATGGGTCGTTTTGTGGCGACGGTTATGGACCGCCGTTGTTTGAAGAAGAGCGGTGCTAGGAATGAACCGGCCTGTGCTTTTCCTCTTGCTCTTCTTCTTCCTTCGTCCGTCTCCAAGCAGGTTCTTTATTCAGATTTGCCTGAGTGAATCGGCGCAGAGCGCTGATCGAGCGGCCGTAGGTTGAAACTGCGGCCATGGAGAGCATCGAACCTGGGGGCTGAGTCATGAACGGCATGAACTTTTCAGGGAAACCAGGCATGGTGCAGCCAATACAAATTCCTCCCACATTGGCACACCCTCCAATGCCGGCCATCCAACCGCGCTTTCCTACATTGCAATTGACGACCGGCCCAAAACAGCCAAGTTGAACGATGCATTCCTTCGTCCCGTAAACTTCCGCAAATTGCCCTTGTTCGTAATACCCGCCGCGGTCGCACCCCTCGTGGACAGTCTGCTCAAACAGCCATCGAGGCCGCAATTCACTATCTAGTGGAATCATTGGGGTAGTCCCCGCTGCCATGAACAGGAGATAGAGCAACGTCTCAGTCATATTGTCGGGCAGCGCCGGACAACCGGGTACGCAGACGATGGGGATGCCGGCTTTCGACTGCCAGTCCCAGCCAAGATAGTCCGGCAGACCCATGCAGCCTGTCGGGTTGCCAGGCATAGCGTGAATACCCCCATAGGCGGCGCACGTTCCCATGGCAACGACCGCCCAAGCTTTCGGGGCGAGGCGATCGATCCATTCACAGGTTGTTATGGGCTGGCCGGTGGTTTTGTCGGTTCCCAAGCCTGCCCAATAACCTTCCGTCTTATTTTTCTCATCAGGGATAGAGCCCTCCACGACCAGCATGAATGGCTCTTCAATGCCCTGCGCCGCCTCGTGGAAGAAGCGCAGAAATTCGTCGCCGTTCTCATAGGCAAGCACAGGGTGGTGGAGAATGACCTTCGGCAGGCCCGGGATGGCTCCGCGCACGATGTCCTCAATGCTCGGCTGGGTGGCCGCGGTGAGCGCAATGCTATCGCCATCGCAGCTCAATCCGGCCGTGATCCACAGGATCTTCACGCTATCAGGCTTGGCTGTGTTCATAAGAATCGTAAGAAGGTAGTGCCGCTGCAGCGGCTAAACGCTCTACAAGGGCCACGGCTTCGGGCACAGCGGCGCTCACCAGGGGCGTTAGGCCCATTCGCCCATCCTCTCCTCCTAAATCGGCCGGCTCACAACCCAGCAGTAGGACGCGCCCTATGTTCGTCCCCATGGCTCTGGCAGTACGCAGTGCGCTGAGCGGGTTGATGTCGTGCGCCTCGAGCGCGGTGGGCTGTGCCGCAGGCGACCCTTCGAATTCGGGCTCAATCGTATAGAGGGTTCCCGGCTCACCGCCTCGCGAAACGGCGTCCACGAGAATTGTCAATTCTCGATGCTCTAAGAGCGCATACGTCAGATCTAGTCCCCTGATGCCGAAGTCCACCACACGGACGTCTCCGCCCAGAGGTTTGGTGAAAAGCGCTCTGGCTACTTCGCAGCCAAAGCCGTCGTCGCCTTTAAAGATATTGCCGATACAAGCAATCAGCACGCTCACAGCAACTCGACCTCGTCAGGAGTAAAGAAGAAGCGATGGCCGAGATAACCGGCCCTTCCCAAATCGCGGCCAGGATCATCGGCAAGAGTGACGGCCAGATGAATCTTGTTTTCAAAATCGCACTCAACTGCTTCGACGATAGCCGTTTTCCCATTCAGCGCGATATCGAAAATGTCAGCTCGCTTGCGTGGGCAGAGGCGCACCCGGTCGCCGGCGCGGAAGCCGTTGGTAGTGGCGGCCCTAAGGTTGCGAATGGCTCCATGCATTTTCGCCAGCGCTTCAGGCGGCAGCAGTTCCGTGCGGCTTAGGATCTCCGCCCCATGTCCGCCGGCGGCACGCACTTCCGCGCGCTCCTCTTCGCTAAGCGTGAGGATTCGAAGAGAGAGGATCTCATCAATTTCGGTCCCGTCGAACAGGTTCGTCGCGCTCTCCGGGGCGATTTGCGGATAGTCGTACAGAATGACCGGCGAAGACAACATCAAGCTGCGCTGTCCCTCGCTCCCCGCTAGCACTGGCCACGTACCGACGTTCCGGCACTGTGCGGCTGCCGCTCTGTATTTCTCCGGCGGATCGATGAGTGAAACAAATGAACCATAGTGCGTGCCTAGCAGCGTGTGAGTCGAAAGCATGGCGCACTCGGCGCTTGCATTTTCGATTCGCACCGTAACGCGAACCACGCCGCCGGCCATTGGAGTTGATTCTACTTCCACAGAGCCGCTGAGCGGGCCGAACTGAAAACCTTGCCGGCCTTGCCCACTCAAGTGAACCTCGCGCTCCGTCTCTTCTTGTAGGAAGCGAACCTTTGTCTCCATATCGCTCTCGCGCTCGGCCTCCACTAAACATTCGGTCTGCATTTCGCCCTTTGGTTCGATGGTTCCAAAATGCCAGCGGCGTTGATTCTTCAGGGACGACTTGCGGTACGGGTAGAGCAAAAAACCTTCGTACAAAACCGCGTTGGCGATTTTTTCGAGCGGGCCGAAATCAATAGGCGCGAGTGTCATCTGGTGGTGAGTGAAGCCAGCGGCAGGAAGAACGGCACGGCGCTCGGCTCTTTCACCTCGATCAAGGCTGCGTCGGGGCAGGCTCCGTGAAGCGCGGCCCGCACTCTGCCGGCCAGCCCGCGACCGGGCGTTCGCAGTCTGATTTCGATTCTGCCCTCTGTAACCGTTACCGCTTCCGCTTCGGCTTGGAACTTTCGCAGAGTGTCTGTGACTCTTGTTTCGATCGAATCAGGGTGAAGTCCGTGAAGCGCCAACAAGCCGCCGGTCAGGCTGTCGTCGGCGATATTTCGTAACAGCGTTTCTGGTGCATTGCCGCCCTGTTTGACAATTTCAACCAAGCGCCGCAAACCAGTTCCATGCAATTCTAATATGGCGGCGATCAGGCGCTGCGCCACGTCTCTGCTTGGCGGATCGGCAATATCGTCCAGCTGCCGCACCAGTTCTTCGATTTCGTTCACCATGCCGTCTCAATGCCCCTTCGAACCAAACATGCTGGAGTGGTGTACTTCCAAAGTCTTGCCTTCGCCCAGATACATATGCACCCCGCACGGCAGGCACGGATCAAAACTTCGGACGGTGCGCATGATGTCGATTCCCTTGAATTTGTCTGGCCCGTTCTCTTCGAAAATCGGTGTGTTCTGTACGGCATCTTCATAAGGGCCTGGAGTTCCGTAGATATCGCGGGGGCTGGCGTTCCAGGGGGTCGGGGGGTAGGGATGATAGTTCGCGATTTTGCCGTCGCGGATTACTAAATGGTGGGACAGCAACCCGCGCACCGCTTCGTGAAAGCCGCAGCCTATGCCGTTGTCTGGAACCTTAAACTCGGCACACGTTTTTGTGTTCCCTTTGTGTAAATCGCTCATGGCCCGTTCCGCAAAATACAAGGCGCAAGCCGCTGCATAGGCTTGGAAATAGGTCCGCGCCCGGTCGCGTTCCAAAGCGTTGCTCCATTGCGGGATCTTCCATTCGAACTCTACCGCCGGTTTATTGGTTGTCTTGGGAAGATTGATCTTGACGCTCTTGCCGGTTGCTTTGACATAGCCGATGTCCACGGTTCCCGCGAGAGCCGTTGTCCAAAAACGCGCGAGCGGGCCACCGCCGGTATCGAGCGCCAGGTACTCCGACGTGCGCGGGTCATACCAGCGCGGCGACATCACCCAACTGTATTTGCCGGAAAAATCGCGCTTTTGCGGGCGCGGTGAGGTTGTCTGGTTCCAAGGATGGTCACGGTGAATCGGATTGCCCAGCGGATCCTCCTTGACGAAAATCTCCTTGTCCTCCCAGCCGTCGTAAAAGGAACTGCCCAACAGAATGCGGATGCCCAGGTTGATATCCACCAGATTTGTGGTGATCAACTTGCCATCTACGACGACGCCGGGCGTGACGTACATTGCCTTGCCCCACGCATCCATGTTCTTGTAGGTGTAATCGCAAACCTCCGGGTCTTGGAACGATCCCCAACAGCCCAGAAGAATTCGTCGTTGGCCTACTTTTTCGTATCCAGGCAGTGCTTCGTAGAAGAAATCGAACAAGTCGTCATGCAGCGGGACAACTTTCTTCATGAATTCCACATATTTCATCAAGCGCACCAGGTAATCAGTAAATAGCTGAATACTGGGTACAGTGCCAACGCCGCCTGGATACAGCGTGGAGGGGTGCACGTGCCGGCCTTCCATGAGGCAGAACATCTCGCGCGTGAGGCGGCTCATCTGCAGCGTTTCGAGATAAAAATCTCCCGAAAACGGATTCAGTGCGCGCATAATATCGCCGATCGTCCGGTAACCATGATCTGCCGCGTGAGGCGCGGACGTGCGCTCGGCTTTAGCCAATACCCCTGGGTTGGTTTCGCGGACCATTTGTTCGCAGAAATCCACCCCGACCAAATTGTCCTGATACAAGTTGTGGTCAAACATGTATTCCGCTGCTTCACCGAGATTGATGATCCACTCGGCCATGCGCGGAGGCCGGACCCCGAAGGCCATGTTTTGCGCATAGCAGGCGCAGGTTGCGTGATTGTCTCCGCAGATACCGCAGATGCGGCTGGTGATGAAGTGCGCTTCGCGCGGATCCTTGCCTTTCATGAATACGCTGTAGCCGCGGAAGATCGACGAGGTGCTGTGGCACTCGGCCACCTGGCGGTTTGCAAAATCGATTTTCGTATAAATGCCGAGGCTGCCGACGATCCGCGTGATCGGATCCCAGTTCATCTCGATCAGTTTTCGCTCCGGCGCATTTGTGTTCTGCAGTGCGGAGGGATCGGCGGTTGTAGCCATAGAAACAAAGATCCTTTGAAAGGAGAAACTTCGAAAAAGGAGCATCGTCTAGGCGGGATGCCGGCCGAACGCAGAATAAAGCTGTGTGCCCGGTCTCGGGAAATTTGCTGCCAAACTGGAGCAATTTCGCTTATTACCTGCTTATGATATCAGGCGCGAGGTATGCATGATTGCCAGGCCCTTTGCTCCCGGCGCACTCACTCTCGATGAGGGAAAGCGATCTGACGCTGGAATGAATGGGTGAGATCATAAAGAAAAGCTGATTTATGTCGACCGCGACCACTATACCGTTAAGCGGGAAATGAAGTACGGTGTTCTTCTTACCACTTGTCCAGAAATTCAAGTTTCAATTGCTGAACTGGAATCGCAGTAACCGCCACGATACCTTATAAGCAGGATTTAAGAGGCCATCTTGGCGCAAGCACCCGTACAAAACTCGGCGGCGGCATTTAGCCGCTACATCGAATTCGATCGAGAACGTTGGAAAGCTTTGCGTGCCTCCACGCCGCTTCTGCTCAGCGAAGAAGATCTGGCGTCGCTGCGCGGTATCAACGATCAAGTGTCGCTGGCCGAGGTCAGCGATATCTACGTTCCGCTCTCTCGCTTGCTGAATCTTCACTTTGCTGCCGTGCAACATCTCTATGAAGCGCGCCAGCAGTTTTTAGGAGCGGCTCCGTTGCGCGTCCCCTATATCATTGGCATCGCCGGCAGTGTGGCCGTTGGCAAGAGTACCTTCGCCCGCGTGCTGCGCGCCTCGCTGGCGCGTTGGCCCGAACATCGCAAGGTCGACCTTATCACCACCGACGGATTTCTTTATCCTAATGCCACGCTGGAAGCCCGCGGCTTGATGAAGCGCAAAGGCTTTCCCGAAAGTTATGATCAGCGGCTGTTGCTGCAATTCTTAACGGATCTGAAAGCGGGAGCGCCGGCAGTGTGCGCCCCAGTGTATTCCCATTTACACTACGACATCGTCCCCGGGGGGGTAGCGCGGGTCGAGCAGCCTGACATTCTCATTCTCGAAGGGCTCAACGTTCTGCAATCGCCAGGCGATGGGTCGCGCATGTTTGTCTCGGACTTTTTCGATTTCTCAATATATATGGATGCCGATGATCAGACGATCGAAGTCTGGTACATCGAGCGCTTCCTGCGGCTGCGCGAGACTGTGTTTCGCAACAAAGACTCTTATTTCCACCGCTACTCGCAGCTAAGTGAATCGGAAGCAGTGCAAACGGCGCGCCGCATTTGGGAAGAGATAAATCTGGCCAATCTGCGCGACAATATCGGGCCGACCAAAGAGCGCGCCCAATTGATCCTTGAAAAGGGCACGAATCACCGGGTCGAAAACATCCTGCTCCGCCGGCTCTAACCCCTAAAGCCCGCTGGATTTCCGCCGATGGTTCTCTTAGCGAGATCCACGCGTGTTCTTAGAGGCATCTATCCAAAGCATCCGGCGTCGTGTTGCCATCGTCGGTACGATGCTCATCATCTCGCCCATGGTGGTTCTAGCCTTGGCGGGTTTGGCGGTCTTTCAGCGGGCGGAACGAGTGGCTGCCGCAGCCGAGCTTCCGCCGCCCACGATGCATATCGACCTGGCGCAAATGGCCCAGAATCTTCTGGAACTCTGCCACAAATATCATCAGGCGGGCGTAGAAGCGCTCAAGAAAGGGCAGCTCCTCCTTAAAGAAAAAGGGCCGATCCGTCTTAATAGCGCCCACATGTCCACGTGGCACGCGGTTAACGAATCAACGGGAGATAAGAAATCTTTCGAGATCCCCGTAATGTCGGCCGGGGAGGTACGTTTCGAACCGGTTAGCGATTTTGAACAGCCAGCACCTGTGGTGGACGAAATTACGAAATCTGCCGGCACCTTCGCCACCGTTTTTCAGCGCCTTAATGATCGCGGCGATATGCTGCGCGTGGCCAGCAGCGTCAAATCGCCGGCGGGTACTCGCGCTATAGCGACGTTTATGCCTGCCGACGCTCGCCAAGGCGAATCAGCGAAGATCCTCGAAGACGTTTTGGACGGCAAGACGTATATCGGCGAAGAAGTCCAGGGCAGTGTCACGTATTTAACCGCCTACCAGCCCCTTATAAATGGCTGGGGCAAGGTCGTGGGTATGTTGAATACGGCGCTCCCGGAGGAACAGATCAAGACGCAGGTAACGCGTCTAGTGGCGAGCGGTAGTGCCAAGACTAACGGTAAGGCGGAATTTTTCATACTGAAAGCTTCGGGGAATCTATCGAACGAAGGCGAAAGAGATATATGTTCTCGTGCCGTCCGGCTGACGGCTGGACAACTCGGCGAGTATAAATTCCAGAAAGCGTCACGGGTGGGAGGCATTCCCCGGACTATGACTGCGCAGTTTGCCTATGTTCCAGAACTGAATTGGGTGGTGGGCTTCTCCCGTGCCGAAAGCGACTTACAAGCGGGCATGCCGGCCGCGCAGTTGTTGGTATGGGCTCTGTGGCTTCTGTTCGGTGTGGGCGTGGCGGCCACTGGTTTGGCTGTACGCGTCTGGCTCGAATTCGTAGACGACCTTGCTCCAAAACTGATTGGATTGCTCAACCGCCCGCGCAAAGATGCGAAGCAACTCGTCGCATCAGCAGACCTTACCTTTATGCCTGAAAAACAAACAGTCTGGCTCGCCGAATTGAACGAAGCGATCGATCAGATCACCTTCGCTACTAACCAATTAATGGTGACTGCAGCTTCTGAAGGCGCAGAATCCGTGGCGGATTCCGCCGATGAAATCCGTGCATTGGTGCAACGCTGCCGGATCGCCGCGCGAAAAGCGAACGAAGGGACTCAACCGCAGCACAAGCCGTTGCCCCAAGAGGCTGTTCTTCCCGCGGCCGACTCTTCCATGTCGCTGATGAAACTCGCCGCTGGGCTTGATCGCAGTGTCACAGTCACCCAAACGACGGCGAGCGTCAGGGAAATGGAAAAGGCTCGCTAATGGGCCACGGCCGCACTCACCAAATCGTGCAACCGAGCCAAACCTGCGCTGACATCCCTGCCCAGATGAATTTGTAGCACCCGCCGCTGGTGATCAGCCAAGATCTGAAAATGCGCTCCTGCTTGCGCCGCTTTCATCTCGCCAAATGTCTTGCTCTCGCCTGGCGCCGCCAAATCCTCACTGTCTTCGCAGGTGATCTGCAGAAACACTCCAGTATTTGGTCCGTGTCCATAAAGCTGCCCGCTGCTGTGTTCAAAGCGTGGGCCGAAACCTAGCACGGTGGCCGCTCTTTTTGCCTCTAGAATCTTCCGCCGTATCTGTTGTAAAGCGGCTTCATGTTGGGGAAACGCCGGCAGATAAGCCAGCAAGCCGAAGTAATCCCGAGCCCTCAAACGGTCCAAATGATTGCGAATCAATCCGCCCAAGGTGGGAGTGCCGCCGTTGCCCAGAAGCATGCCGGCATTCGCTTTGTCGGCCAAAAGACTGATGCCGTCATGCACTAAGATCGGCTGCGCGCCGAAGGCATCTGCCAGATGTTCGTCTGCTGGTCCAAGCGCCTTTGGGCCGATTACCATCGCTGCCAACTCCCATTGAAAAAGCAGTTGACCCAGGTCGTACAGATCTTTCAATGCAAAACACAATACCGGTTGTCCAGCCTTTTCCAGGCCTTTGATCGCTGCTTCGTTCGGATCGCTATCGGCGGCGTATTGAATATGGACGAACACCCGGTCGTTGTCATATTGTTCGGCCGTCAACACAGGCTCGCGATCGACAGGAATCAGTCCTATCGATGCCAACAACTGCTCAAGCCATGGGCCTAGAGCTTGTAATGACGGGGAGCAGATCACCGTCACCTTATCGCGTCCGCACTGCGTCGCCGCCGCGCGCAAAATCAGACCGAGGGACACACCCAAATTCACTGCCGCATCTTCGTTCCGGCAAGCCTCCGCCATCAGTTGGGTCCGTTTGAGAAATCTCTCGGTATCCAAACCCGCGCCCGCGAAAGGGATAAGTCCGAAGTCGGAAAACGCCGAGTAGTGCCCGGCTATGTTGGGTACGCCATAGTAAACGCGCCGAAATCCCAATTCTTGCGCCACGCTTTCTAATGGCGAACCAAGGTCGGTCACCGCCAGAAAATGATGGCCCGCGCGCTCAGAGCCCACCGCCTTGCTAATCTCTTCGTAGAAATATTGCAACAGAAGGTTGGCTTCCAGCGTTCTGCCCGATTTGCTCGAAACGCAGAACAGTGTTCGCGCTGGATCGATCTTAGCCCGCAGTGCACGAATCTGGGCGGGGTCGGTGGAATCTAGAACCTCGAGTTGCGGTGCGTTTGCTTGTTTGCCGAAAGCAGCGCCCAAAACCTCGGGGGCAATTCCTAAGATCACCAGATGCGCGAAGCCATCTTCAGAAATCTCGGCCGATAAAGCCTTGAATCTTGAAACATCCGCCAGTTGGTCGTCCACGATGGTCGGCCAAACAACTCCGGCCGCAACCCATTTGCTTTGCTGCTCTGCCACAGCCGCCGCCAAGTCTGTGGGGAGAGATGCAGAAAAGCTTAGCAAGCTCGAACCTTTCTGCGGTTGGGAGGAACTCATACGCTAATTGCTGGCGACAGAATACCGGCTCTCAATATCTTTCACTTTTTGCAGCCGCCGCGCATGCCGTTCTTCGCCGCTGAATTTGGCCCCCAAGAAGGCGTCCACCGCATCCTGTGCGCCCATAAA
>CAWJBS010000109.1:0-31244 GCA_963840845.1 Bryobacterales bacterium | reverse complement strand
AATGCCGATAATGCGCGCTCCCAGCACGAGCACGTTCATGTCGTCATGTTCCACACCTTGATGCGCTGAGTAGTGGTCGTGACAAAGGCCAGCACGAATACCGGGAACCTTGTTCGCCGCTACCGATACGCCTACACCGCTTCCGCACACCAGGATGCCGCGCTCGGCGGCGCCATTTAAGATATCCTGCGCCACGAGCAGCGCATAATCCGGATAATCATCTGGCTTGCTCGGATCGAAGGTGCCCACGTCGTTGACGGTGTGTCCCAGTGACCGCGCATAGTCTGCTAGCTTGGCCTTCATCTCGTAACCTGCGTGGTCGGCGCCAATCGATAGTTTCATTCCCACTTACTTAGGGTAGCGCTACACCACTGACAATAAAAACGCGCTTCGAGTGTAAGAAACTGACTTCTGGAAGGACTACCTGTTGCGAATGGCGTCGTCAGACCAGTCGCGTTATGAAGACTTTCTGCAGAGGTATCTCGCCTCTTTGCGCCGCCTGGCTTGGTCTTATGCACGTGATAGGGAAGAAGTTGACGACTTGCTGCAGGAGATCGGTATGGCTTTGTGGACGGCGCTGCCGCGCTTCCGGGGCGACTCCAGCGAACGAACCTGGGTCTACCGAATCGCCCACAACACAGCCATCAGCTTCCTCGCCAGCCGCAGGCGGCCAATGGCGCATGAACAACCGGCGGTCGAACTGAAGAGTAGCAGCAACCCTGAAAGCGATGCAATCGCGGGTGAGCAATGGCGGCGTCTGTGGGAAGCGATTCAACAACTGCCGCTGCCCGATCGACAGATTACTTTTTTGTATTTGGAGGAATGAGCGGGGCCGAGATCGAAGCGGTAACAGGCCTCACTTCTGGAAACGTGGCTACTCGCTTGACTCGCATCCGCCAGCGCCTTGCGGTCCGCTTGCGGGGAGACGAGGTGCACGGATGACATTTGACGAAAAGGAGCTGATGAAAATGTGGCAAGAAACTACCTTGCCCGGAGACAACGGGCAATTGGCAAAGAAAATCGCAGCGCGCGTCGGGAAGTTCGACCGGATGATCTCTTGGCGCAACCTTCGCGAATATGCCGCCGGAGCGGTTCTTGTGGTTTACTTTTTATGGCAGACCATCCGTCCGGCCACACCCGGTTTTCCGATTCTGCCGGTTACAGGTCTGGTGGTGGTGAATTTCGTGCTGATCTATCTATGGCGTAGCCAGCGAAAGAACCCGCCTTTAGATCCAGCTGCGGATGCGGTCTCTTATCAAACCGCCTTGCTGGCGCGCTACGATCGCCAGATCAAACTGCTGGCCACGGTTAAATATTGGTATGTGCTGCCCATCTACCTATGGTTACTGCTGAATCTTGCGTTGGTTCCGGCACGGTCATTGAGCGGGCGGGTCATCACCTTTTTTATCGTCAGCGCTTTTGCGGCCTTTGTCGCTTGGCTAAATGAAGGCTATGCTGTTCGCAAACTCCGAGCCAAGCGCGCAGAGGCTGAGGCGCTATTCAACGCCTAAGAGTCAGATCGGCGCATGACTAAGGAAGCATTCAGTCCGCCAAAAGCAAAGGTATTAGAGATGGCCGTCTCAAGCGGCGCAGTCAATGCATCGGTATGAATGAGGCGAATGGGACACGCCGGGTCAATCGCTGTCGTATTCGCAGTGGGCGGGACAACACCCTGCTGCAAGGCGAGAAGCGTCACTACCGCCTCCACCGCACCGGCCGCACCCAAGGTATGGCCGTGAATCGATTTCGTCGAACTGACGGGCAGGGAATCGGTTTTCGCGCCAAACACCCGGCGGATTGCCTGGCTTTCGGTGCTATCGTTAACCGGCGTGCCCGTGCCGTGCGCATTGATGTAGTCGATCGCCTCGGCTGCCACGCCGGCATCGTGCAGGGCCCAGTTCATCGCATTCACCGGGCCTTCTTCGCAAGGCTGCGTTAGGTGGTGCGCGTCGGAGCTCATGCCAAAGCCGATGATTTCACCGAGGATGCGCGCGCCTCGGGCCCTGGCATGATCCCAATTCTCTAATACCAGCATGGCGGCGCCTTCGCCAAGCGACAGGCCGCGGCGGTCGGGCGCAAACGGCTTGCACGGTTCAGCCGACACCACCCGCATCGCTTCCCAAGCGCGCAGCAGACCCTCCGCGAACACCGCCTCGCTGCCGCCGGCGATGGCCGCCGTCAGTTGGCCGTGACGCACCATCCAAAATGCCTGCCCAATGGAATGGTTCGAAGACGAGCAGGCGGTCGAAACCGTATAGGACGGCCCGTGGATGCCGAACTCCAGCGATATCCGGCTGGCGCCGGCGTTGGCCATCGTTCGCGGAATCGTCAACGGAGCCGCGCGCGGTATGTTCTCCCGGTAGAGACGGATGTAGCCCTCCTCCTCGCTGAATTGTCCGCCGACGCTGGTGCCGGTAATCACTCCAGAGCGGTCCGCTAAATCCCCGCTAAATGAGATGCCGCTTTGTGCAACGGCTTCCCTCGCCGCTAAGGCGGCTAGCAGCGCAAACCTCTCCAACATAACCAGGTCTTTTTCGGTGAAGTGGTCTTCGGCGCGAAACGCTAAAGCTTCGGCGCCGCACTTGAAACGATAGGGAGGCTTGCCCGGATCGGCCAGCGGCCGTATCCCCGTCTGTCCCCTTTTGATCAGAGGCCAACACTCGGCCACACTGTTACCTAAGGCGCAAACCAAACCGAGCCCAGTGACTGCGACCCGGTTCAAACGCTGGGTTCCCTGTCTACCGGCTGTGCTTCAGCCTTTGCCGCCTTTTGCTTTAAGAGTTCAGCCACGCCGTCCACCGTTTCGCGCACCGAACGCAAGTTTTGCGCGGCGTCGTCTGGGATGTCGACGGCAAACTCGCTCTCGATCGCGAAGACGATATTGATCCCGTCGAGCGAATCGATTTTCAGCTCTTCAAAGGTGCTGTCAAGCGTAATTGTTTCCGCAGGAATCTTTTGCGCTTTGGCAATAACAGCAATCACTTTGGAAGCAAGTTCGGAGTCTGTTTGTTCCGGCATCTTTGAACATCATCATAACTCGTTCGATAATGAAGACCAGGCCTCCGTTGCAAAACCCCTATTTTTCATTGCTACGCACGGCATGGCGTTATGCCCGGCCGAGCGCAAGCGCTATGTGTTGATTTACGCGATGTTTCTGGGAGCGAACTTGGTCTATTGCTCCTACCCGCTGCTGTTGGGTTGGTTTATCGACAAAATTCAGCGGCGGCAAGATCAGATCCCGCATTTCGTCGTCATCTACGCGGCTCCTATTTAGGATATGAAGCTGTGGAATGGAGTTTGCACGGCCCGGCGCGGGTGATGGAACGCAAACTGGCGTTTAATCTGAGCCGCAATTTTTTAACGAGCGGTATCATCAAGCGCTCCACCTTCCGGCGAAATGGCATCAGGATCACCATAGCGGCTCCACAATTAATCGGATTCGCAAAGCTACGAAGCGCTGCGCTCGTTTTTTCGATGGCGGCTTTACGTCCGTGTATGCGATTTCGCGACTCGCGGTTTCGCTTACTGCCATGTTGATTGTTTCGCCGTTATTTGGAGGTATCGCGGCCGCGCTGGGCGCGTTGACCATCGCGATCATCATGCGTTTTGATAAGCCGATTATCCGACCCAGGAAGAAGTGAATGAGGCGGAGCATGTCGTGTCTGCACGCTGTTCGACAGCCTTTCGAATATCATGACCGTGGTGACGCTGCGGTTGGAACAGAGCATGGAAGACGGGTTGGTCGGCAAAATTCGCGCCTTCTGCATCCCTTTTGGCGCTATTCCGTGATCAACGAATGGAAATGGTTTGTGGCCGATACGCTGGTGGCCTGCATGTATTGCGTCATCGTGACCGGCTACGTGATGCAGCATTGGGAACCCGGCAAAGTGTTCTATGTGGGTACGCTGGTGATGCTGCTGGGCTATGTGAACCAGTTCACCAGCGTGTTTCACGATACGGCGGCAGAATACAACCGAATCGTGCAGATACAACACGGATGTGCGTACGGCCGACGGTATTGAGCAAGCGTTCCAAGAACATCATCGCGCCGATAAGAAAAGCGATTTGCCGGCGAACATGGCAACTCTGGAATTGAGCAATCTGAACTTCTCGCACCGCGAAGCCTACGATCAGGATCACGCGCCCCAGAGCCTGCACAATATTCACATCAAATTGCAGCGCGGGCAGCGCGTGGCCTTCATTGGCGAAAGCGGCAGCGGAAAAGTACCCTGCTTTCGCTTGCTGCGCGGCTGTACGAACCCGAAGCGGGTTATCAGTTTTTAGTGGACGGACAAGAACAGTAGCTTGGCCAGTTTGAACGAGACCGTCACGCTGTTCCCGCAAGATCCGGAAATCTTTGAGAATACCATTTCGTACAACCTGACGCTCGATTTGCCTTTCCCTGAAACCGACGCCATCGCCGAAGGCTTGCGAAGCCAGCCATTTTGCAGAGGTCGTTCAAGAATTGCCGCGTGGGTTGGAATCGGGAATTCAGGAGAAAGGGCGTTAATCTTTCGGGTGGACAGAAGCAGCGGCTTGCTTTGGCGCGCGGCATTTTGGCGGCCCAGGAAAGCGATGTTGTATTACTCGACGAACCCACCAGCAGCGTTGATCCAAAAACGGAAGCGCAGATTTATCAACGTCTTTTTGAAGCGTTTTCGGGCAAGGCGATGGTCTCAGCGCTCCATCGCCTGCATTTACTGCATTCCTTCGATTACGTTTATGTCCTCGAACAGGGCCGCGTGGTTGCCGAAGGGACGCTTGCCGAACTACGCCGCAATAGTCCGCAATTTCAGGAACTATGGCGCCATCAGGAAAACCCAGCAACCCTAGCTTCTAGCTAATGATGCATGCGGCCACCCCGACCGTGTTGCCAGCCACCGCCGGCACGGCGATAGGAATTGCCATGTCTTTCCCAGCGAGGCGACACCCAAGTATCAATCGGATGGGGCCGGTGACGCCATGTGCCGCGCTGCCAGACCCAACTGCCTCCGACCCAATCGTAAAATCCAGGGGTCCAGATGTAATCAGGCCCAGGCGCCACGCCGTAGGGTCCTTCTACGAGCGGCGCTGGCGGTCCAACGGAAACGCCCGCATAGTAATGTCCGCCGCAAGCAGCGAGAAAAATCAAACCCAAGAAAACACTTGCCGCTCCGAACAATCGAACCATTCTTTTTCACCCTCTTTGGCTTGGACACAACACGGGCAGTCAGGGTTACGCAGCGGATTTTACGAGAGAATGAGATGGATGACCGCCGCCGACTTCCGCCGCATTGCCTTGAGTTTAGAAGGTGCCGAAGAAGGATCGCACATGGGCCACGCTGATTTCCGGGTGGGCGGGCGCATTTTCGCGACCCTTGCGCATGTCGAGAAAGGTTATGGCAATTTGATGCTTACGCCTGAAATGCAGGCGGCGTTTGTGGAAGAACGACCCCAATTATATGTGCCGGTCGCCGGGCGGATGGGGAAGAAACGGCGCAACCCACGTTGTTTTGGCGAAGGCGAAACAGGATTTGTTGGAAGGCGCTTTGCGGGCAGCCTGGAAAATACGGGTCGACAAAAATCAAAAAAGCGAAGCGTAAAAACAAACCCAAATAAATAAAAATGCCGGGCGCAGTGGCAGGCGCGCCCGGCAAATATTTATCACTACATCACACACATGGCGGCCAGGAAAGATCCGCCATAAGCAACGCGCAGGGGAATGCGCGTGAGGCAGTTCAACCGAGAAGTCCACCGTGTCCGAGGCAAGCAATTTCCCAGCCTGAGATACGGTACTTCGCCAACATTGGAGGTAAAACCAAGTCCAGGATATTCGGCTTGGCAGAACGGAAACAACAGGGAGCTGAGACGATCGGTACATCGTCTTTGTAGCTGAGAAGCATTAAATTGCCGGGTTCGACGGGAGCCAGAAAACGTTCAACGTGCGCGCCCAAACGAATCATGGCGCGGCCGATGACGTCTTCTGGTCCCGCGGGGGCGGTGGTAGACGCGATCAGGATCGCCGCAGGTTTAGTACGTAAGAGATGCTGCAGCGCACGCATGACCTGTTCTTCGTCTTCCACCGCTGACAGTGCGTAGCGGAGATTGCCGCCGAAGCGCTCAACGCGGGTACGCACAATGTTTTCAAACAACGCGCGGGCTCGGTCACCATGGACCGGGTCTGTATAAAGGACGCCGACTCCTGGGTCGCGAATGGGCCTTGCCTGCAAAATGGCGCCCCGTTCGCCCAGTATTCCTAAAACCGTTTCTAATTGTGCCTGAGATACGGCGAACGGCGAGCTCTTAATGGTGGCAATCCGCTCTCCATTTCGCACAAATCGGTAGTTGTTAACTGTCGCAATGACCACACTGCTTGTGCAATTAATCTGTTTAAGAAGCTCGTCATCCACAAGGATACAGGCATCGGCAGTGGCGATTAAGTTGGCACGTCCACCCGCAGCCAACCGAATTTCCACGGACCCGCAGCACATGACTTCTGCAACAGCCATGACTGCCTCATCCTCGCCAATTTCTCCGTCCTCTAGTTCAGTAACCCAAACTTGCTGCATTCCTTCTGTCTCCAGCAAGCGGATATCTTCATCGCTCAATACATGGCCTTTGGCCAATAGCTTTCGTCCGCCGGGACGGAAAATGGTGCAGCATAAAATCCGGCCAGCGGAGCTTTGCACGTCAACGGTTAGGGCTCGCATTTGTTTTATCTCTTCCCCCAGTGAAGGGTCAGCCAAGTACTAAAACGGCTGTGGTACTGAGTATATGGTACTTTTTCAAAAAAGGCTAGTAGTAAATGAGGTAAATCAGAAAAATTTACCAAATTTACCGAAAAAAATTGCCGATAAAGAAAAAATACGTTGAAGTTAGCGGCGAAAATCAGGCAAAGATATCTTCAATGATTCAGTTCGTTTGTGGGTCCTAGTACTTCAAATAAATAGGGTCGGTGAAACGCTTTTTGCGCGTTTTTAGCAGGTTTCAAAGCGGAAAAGTGAACCGTTATTCAGCAGCCGAAATGCGCGTGCCGAGCGCTGCACTGGCGATTAATTGCGCGCAAATATCCGCCTGTTGACCCGGGGCAATTACGACTTCATTTAAGCCACCTTGGAGGGCCCAGACCGCCGATTCCAGTTTGGCTTGCATGCCACCGTGCGCCACGCCGCTTTGAATCAATTGTGCAACGCTCTGCGGTGTCAGATGCGGTTCAACACCGCCAGCCGCGTTTTTCACACCTGGCACGTCGGTGAGAAAAAGCAGTCTTTGAGCGCTCCAGCCAATGGCGCATGACACGGCCATCTGATCGGCATTCACGTTGTAGATATGGCCCTGCGCATCGGCCGCGATGCAAGCCACGGTGGGAACGTAACCGGCACCCACCAATAAGTCCAATAATTTTCCGTCGGTTTTTTGCGGCTTACCTACGAACTGCAATTCGGGATTGACGGGCAGGGCACTGGTGAGTAGCCCATCCACGCCCGATAACCCGACAGCCGATTGTCCCGCGGCACACAGCGCCGCTACTAATTGTTTATTGATACTTCCGGCAATGACTTTTGTTACCGCATCAATCACCGCTTCATCGGATACGCGTAACCCGCCGACAAAGCGGCTGCTTACGCCGCGCTCTTCTAAGAATCGCGTGACCTGCTTGCCGCCGCCATGCACGACTACCAACTCACACTGCTTGGCCACACCCGCCAATTGGCGAGCGAGATCGTTACGCTTGGCCTCATCGTCGAGTAAAGTTCCGCCCAACTTGATCAGAACTTTCAAAGCAATCCTTCTGTCTCTTCGTAGCCCAGCACTAAATTCATATTCTGCACCGCTTGGCCGGAAGCGCCTTTGATCAGGTTGTCGATGGCCACGACAATGGTGACTCGCTGGCTGTCGGCGTCAAAAACGAACCCAATATCGCAGAAGTTGGTATGTTGTACAGCGCGCAAATCTGGAAACTTGCCCGGCGCGTAGAGGCGGACAAACGGTTCGTTCGCGTAAGCCTCTTCATACAGCGCCAGCAAGTCTACCGCCTTCTCAATCCGTTCGGTGCGCAGGTAGATCGTTTCTAAAATGCCGCGTTCAATAGGCAGCAATTGCGCGGTAAAGGTAAATTCGCGTTCCCCTAAACCGGAATTCTGCAAAACCTCGGGCACATGGCGGTGTTCCAGGAAACCATAAGCGCTGAAATTCTCCGTCACTTCACAAAAACTTGTTTTCAACGACGGCTTTCGGCCCGCACCGCTGACGCCCGATTTGGCATCGCAGACGATCCCGCGCGCCCGATCCACCGCCTGAGCGTTTACTAGAGGCCGAATGGCAAGATTGGCCGCAGTCGGATAACAACCGGGGTTTGAAACAAGCCGCGCCCCGCGAATTTTATCGCGATAAAACTCCGGCAAGCCATAGCGAGCCTCCGCCAAAAGCGATGGCGCCGTGTGGCGTTGCTTATACCAGCGCGAGTAGGTCTCCGCATCGCGCAAACGAAAAGCGCCGCTCAAATCGATCACCTTTGTGCCGCCTTCCAAAATGGCAGGGGTTAATTCGAGCGATACCTCTGGCGGCGTGGCCAGAAATACGAGATCGAGCGCTTCCTGTTTAATGGCGTCGGGGGTAGCGGCAATGGTTTGCGGCGGCTTAAAACCTAACGGAACCGGGCGCTGCTCGGAATCGGAGCGGTGTTCCAACAGAAAGACATCAATAGAAGCGTGCCGGGTGAGCAGGCGAACCAGTTCGACCCCACTATAACCTCGAAAACCAACGACACCGACACGGTGGCGAATTGAATTATTATTCACGAATATGAATAATTATACTATAACTGTTCAGACGCCGAACGTGCCGCCAAGTCTCCCAAAATGGGCAAATGCACCTGTTCATTCTGGGCTGCCTTTATTAAGAGGAAGATCCAACAAATCGAGATGAGCGTCTCGAAAACGTTGCCTAGCGCGTGGTGGAACGGCCCGGCCGAAGAGACAATCAGATACGCCACGAACAGATAAATAGATTGAAATCCGTCAAAGCGGACGCGCTGGTTATGGCGGAACTTTTGAGATGCGAGGAAGATGATGGACGGAATAATGCCGAATACGGGGATGTAGCAAAGGATGGAGGCATTGCGCTGGCTAATGCCATCCAGAAAATCGTGGCCTACCGGAACGAAATCGCGGCCGCCCGGAATGGGTGAACCTGCCGCGGTATAAGCGCGCGGTTGGGCTTTGCCGCATTGGGCGCAGTAAGCCGCAGAGTCTTCTACCCGCGTTCCGCATTGGGTACAAAAAGGCATAGCCGTCATTCTCGTTATAACAAGATGACGATGGCCGTGCCTGCAGAGTTCGCGGAAATACGAGTCCGGATAGTTGTTTATTCGGCTTTGAGAACCTCCAGCGGATCGACTCGCGCGGCGCGGCGCGCCGGGAGATAGCTGGCAAGTAAGGCGGCGATGCCTAAAACTACAATCACCGCTGCATAGGTTAAAGGATCCAGCGGGCTAATGCCGAAGAGCAAAGAACTCATCAAACGGGTGAGCGCCGCGGCCGTGATGGAACCCATGACGACGCCGATAGCCACAAGAGTCAATCCGGAGATTACAAACATTTTTTGAAGCTCACTTTGCTGAGCACCCAGCGCCAGGCGAATGCCCATTTCGCGGCGGCGTTGCGCAACAGCATAGGAGATCACTCCATAAATGCCAACTACGCCGAGTATCAGCGCCATGCCGCCCGCGATACCCAGGATCAGCATCGTAAAAGAGGTCCGCGCGAGGGATTGATCGTAAATGTCTTGCATGGTGCGGACCGAGGCGACGGGTAGATTGGCATCCACCGACCAAACTGCCTGCTGCACATCATTGACGAAACTGGCGCTGGCTGCGCGTGGGCTGCGGACGACGTAGGTGACTGTGCGAATCGTAAAATCGACCAGGAATGTGGGCCAATAGACCATGGCTGGCGCCGGTTCGTCGACGCCGCTTTCCTGAACATCTTGCACAACACCTACGATTTCGTGCCAGGGCGTGCGGGCGCCTCGCCGAATGTGTTTGCCAGTAGCGGCTGCTGCAGAGCCCCACAACTCGCGCGCGAGATTTTCCGAAACGAGCACAACCGGCACATGGCCGTAAAATTCATTCCAAGTCAGATCTCTCCCCGCAATGATTCGTGTTCCAGCGGCGTGGAAATAACCGGGAGCAACGAATTTGTAAAAGCGCAGCGGTAGTACGTCTCCCTCATTCGGTTTGTCTTGCGCGTGGATCATGTCCCAATCGGTGGTAATTCCGTCCATGGGCACTTGACTGGCGAAACCTACCGACGCCACGCCGGGGATGGCCCTCAGCTTGTCAGCGATTTCGTTTTGCATCCGCGCCACGCGTTCAGGCTCCGCGATAAATGAAGCAGGAATAGAGATGCGTAAGGTTTGCACTTCTGAACCAGCGGAAAAGCCCGGGTCGACCTCTCGCAACGCCTCAAACGTGCGGATCATTAAACCGGCGCACACCAATAGAATGAGGGCCATGGCGACTTGCGCTACCACCAAAATATTCCGTGCGCGGTGACGTTCGCGGCTGGCGCTCGCGGTTCGGCCCATACTCCGCAGCGCCGTTAGTATTTGAGGGCGCGCGTATTTGAGAGCCGGGATCAAACCGAAGAGCAGGCTCGACAGCGCGGCCAAGACGGCTGTGAAGGCGAGAGAGCGTTCATCGAGCGAGATTTCGCCGAGACGCGGCAAGTTGGCGGGCCCTATCGATAACAAAAGCTTGAGTCCTCCATAGGCGATGGCTAAGCCCAAAATGGTTCCGGTGGCGACCAGCAGCAAGCTTTCCACCCAGAGTGCGCCCAAAATGCGCAGCCAACTGGCGCCAATAGCGGCGCGCACAGCTAACTCCTGCTGGCGCGCTTCCGTTTTGACTAGCAAGAGATTCGTTACGTTCGCGCAAGCGATGAGCATGACTAAGCCGATGGTTCCCATGACCACCCAAAGCAGATCGCCGATGTTGCCCACCACTTCGTCCTTCAGTGGCCGCACCGCCGGGGTAATTTTCCAGACCACATAGAAGTGTGGATCCGAACCTGGGCCGTTCGTCCAGGAATCCATCCAGATCGGGAGCATTCTGGTTATGTCGGCATTGACTTGCGCGAGGGTCACGCCAGGTTTAAGCCGCGCGATGCCGTGAAAGCCAAAGCCGGCGAGTATCACTTTGCTGCGGTCGAAAGCGAGTGGCGCGAGCAGATCAAAATCGGCATTCGCCACGCGGAATCCCGGCGGCATGATGCCGATGATTTGGCGCGCTGCGGAATCGACATGAATGACGCGGCCGATGGCGGCGCGGTCGCCTGCGAAGCGATGCTGCCAGTAGCCATAGCTGAGGATGACGGTTTTGGGAGCTTGCGGAATCTGATCGGCGGTTGTGAACCAGCGGCCCACGGCGGGTGCGACGCCCAGCGCCTGTAAAACGCCATCGCTGACGCCCACAGCGCGGACTTGTTCGGGTTCCGCTAAGCCGGTGACGCTGGCGGTGCCGTTTGCCCACACGCCCATGGATTGAAACACGCGGTTGTGATCGGCGTAAGTGAAATACATGGATGGCGAAAGCAGCAGACCATCGGAAACGCTGGTAAGCCCTGCCGCTCCCGGCGCGACTTGGTGAAGCGCGATGAGTTGGTCAGGCTGCCGGTAGTGCAAAGGCTCAAGAAGCACGCTATTCACGACGCTGAAGACTGCTGTGTTCGCGCCGATGCCGATAGCAAGCGTGAGTAGCGCGGCCCCTGTGAACAAAGGAGCGCGGCGCAGCATCCGGAGGCCGTAGCGAAGATCTTGGACGAAGGTGTCAACGAAACGAACAGAATTCATTTTGTAAATCTCTTCGCGAATCAAGGTAGGGTTGCCGAATTTTCGCCGGGCCGCTGCTAACGCATCTTCGTGTGACATGCCGCGCGCCATGTTTTCATCCGTCTCCATCTGCAAGTAGGATTCAATCTCGGCGAGCCGGTCGCGATCCCAGCGCGCCCTCTGAAAAAAGTGTTTCCAATCCATAGCGATTTACTCCGTGGCGGGTTTCATGATGCGGCCAATGGCGCGGACCATTTGCTCCCAGCGTGCGGCGTGAGCGGCTAACTGTTTTCGACCCACGGGCGTGAGGCGGTAATACTTGGCCTTGCGATTGTTGTCGGATGTTCCCCAAAATGAGGCGATCCAGCCGCGGCCTTCGAGGCGGTGCAAGGCGGGGTAGAGCGAACCGTGCTCCACTTGCAGCACTTCTTCCGAGCCGCGCTCAATGGCATGCGCAATGGTGTGACCGTGTGCCGGACCCAGCAGAAGCGTTTGCAAGACCAACATATCGAGCGTTCCCTGCAACATCTCACTTTGGAGAGGAGATTCGCGTTTTGGCATATCTGTTCGATTTATAACACACCACTCGATGGTCTTGTGGAGAAAAGATCTGTTTTTATTGGCTATGATTGCTTGTAGATCTTCTGGATCAGATGATTGTCTAGGGAGCGGTCTGTGTCCTAACAACAAAAATTCTGAACTTCCCGCGAGCGGATGACGTTTCCCATGGGGACCAGAACGTTTTTCCCAAAAGGAGTCTCTACTGATGACGAAGACATTTTGTTTTATGTTCACGCTGGCGGTTGTGCCGCTTATGACATTTGCCCAAACGCCGGCGACGGCGCCAACGCCGCCGGCTAATCCGATTTCCACAAGCGAAAAAGGCGTGTACGGTTTTATGAGCGCTTCGGTGATTGCCGCAGCGGAAAAAATGCCCGAAGCCAACTATTCCTTCAAAGCAACGCCGGAGGTTCGAAGTTTCGGCCAGATTGTGGGTCACATTGCCGACGCCCAATATTTCTTTTGCTCAACGGCAGCGGGCGAAGCCGACCCGGTGAGCGGGATTGAGAAAAGCAAGACCACGAAAGCGGATTTGGTGGCAGCGCTCAAAGACGCGGTGGCGTATTGCAATAAGACGCTGGCCGGTATGACCGACGCGCAAGGCGGCCAGATTGTGAAGTTTGAGGGCTTTAACCTCGCCAAGCTGACAGTGCTTTCCACCAACACCGCGCACCTGGACGAACATTACGGAAACATGGTGACCTACATGCGGCTGAAAGGATTAGTGCCGCCCACCAGCGAGAAGAGCGCCGGGCAGTAATAGTAAAGCAAAAAGAGCGCGCCCGTTGGTCACGAGGCGCGCTCCCTATACCTCTTAACTTTGTTCGCTAGTTGGCCGACGGCACCACTTGAATTACGGCCATCATGCCGCCATCTTCATGCTCAAGAATGTGGCAGTGGTAAACGAACCGACCTGCAATAGCGAAGGGGATTTCCACCGTGATCGGAGTTGCGGTGCATAAGCCCGCTCGCCAATCGGCAATCGGGTTGCTGAGATCGTCGGGCGGATTCACGCCGCATGTACCGTTGGAGTGTGGCAGCGGAATGTTGTCGTATTCAATGCCTTTGCCGATCGGCGAACTGGTGGTGATGGCACCCATTAATTCATCGTGGGTCAGAACGCGGAACTTAGTTTGGTGGATATGGAAGTTGTGGTCTTCCGTCGCCACGTTGATCAGCTGCCAGCGCTCATAAACCGGCGTATTGCCGGGGCCGAGCGGCAAACAAACGCTATCATTCATTGGATTAAAGGGGATCAAGTCCGTGGCTGGGGCGCCAACCACATTTCCCTTCTCGTCAATCTCTTCATACGCCAACCCAAATGCGTCAAGGTCGGTTGTAGGCACGCCGTAGAAAACACGGCGCATATGGCCGGGCGGCAGCGCCGTGCAGTTGCTGGCGGTGGCTGCGGCTTTGTTGGCTTTCAGCAACTGTGAAGCAATAATGGCCGGCTTGCTGATACCGGTGGCCTCGCCGCCCAGATCGAGCAGTCCAGGGGTGTTGAATTGAATCGGACTCAAGAATTGAACCTGCGCCAAATTGACAGCGGGCCAAGTGTCGCCGCTGGGCCCAGTGTTATAGCCGGCGGTACGGAAAATGGCTGACGCGCCCTTGGGAGCTGGGGCCACTTGGTCTTTCGCGTTTCGGTAGCTGACCCAGACCTCAACGCGCGAGCTGGGCATGAGCAAAAGGCTCCGGGTACAGAGTCCCCCTTGATTTGACGGGGACAGCGGACCAGCGCTGGCCGGGCAAGCTTCCGGTTTGAACTTGGCCCCGCCCATCTGGGTGAGATGCGTTAAGGAGTCGGCTGCACTCGGGCTGATGCTGACTCCATCCGCAGAGATGACCTGCATAATCATATTGCGGTTTTGAGAGGGATTGAACAGATTGAGATTGTAAGTGGCGCTGCCGGAAGCGTTGGTGATGCGCCATATTTCGCCCGCCATGGATGTCATCGGCATGGTCGGATAGACTTGGCCGTTCAAAGTGAAGTACCATTTGCCGCCCGTGTAGTTGGGGCCGCCGTCCGCCGTCGTATCTTGGCCCATGGCGTTGCCTTGGCGCGTATCGTCACTATCGCCGTCTGGGGCGCTGAAGTCGGGATCTTCCTGCGTCTGTTGCACCCAGCCCGGCAGGATTTGCGTGTCCTTCAAGATGATGTGGCGCACACCGACGCTGGGTAGCAAGATCGAGCACAGCAGATTTTTGCACACATAATCATTCACGTGTCCAACCGTGATGATGCCGGCCAAGCCCGCGCTAATTTGATTTAGCGCTAAGCCGTGCGCGTGGGGATGAAACCAGAACAGCCCTGAAGGATGGTTCGCCGGAATTTGAATGGTGTAATCGGTATAGTCATAGCGAACCGTGGCATGCAAATGTGGGCTGATCACCGGCTTGCCATTGGCGGAATTAAAAGTTAAGACGAAAATATTGTCGCCATACGTCAGATCGGTGGCGCTCACATCGTGCGGCGAAACCAGCATGCCGTGGGTGTGCAAATTCACTGGGTTGAGCGTAAGGAATTCTTCGCCTGCTTCCGAAGCATGTTCGCTGTCTAATGCGAGCGGAAGTTCGTTCACCAGACGTACTTTCAGCAGATCGCCGCGTTCCACTTGCAAGCGTGTACCGCCATAGTAGTTCGGCGAACCGGCGACGGCCGGACACATGTTGCTGTTGTCGCTGGGGCGCTGGCAGATTTGGAAAACCCAACCAGTAGGCTTGCCGGGGATGGTATTGATGGGCGCCGCGCGCGCGACCATCAAAATGTCGAGGACGCCGTTGCTACTGGTGAGTGTAATCGGTTCATTTAGAGTATTTGTAGTAGGGCTGGCGGCGCTTAGAACGTACGCGCACAAAAATGCCAGGGAATAGGCTCGGAACGAGGGCACTGAGGTTCTCCGGAAAAGTAAAGTCTCCGCGAGCCAAAACGTCCGGCTCTCGGATTTATCTTGCTCTTATCTTATCGGCAGGAATGGCGGAAATGCTATAGGTCAATGGGCCTATGCTACTCGACCCGATGGTTTACTTTGTTCGATTTGTGTCAAGGCGAGCCGCTTTAGCGTAGGCGCAGCACATTCAAATCGCTTTTCAGAATTTGCTCTGTCTTTACCATCAAGTTGGCTGGCGAGCCGGGAGCCGACAAGAATCGACCGGTGAGCGCGTCGCCCTTGCCGGAAGCCAGATAGACAATCAGTTCTTCGCCCGGCCGGGTGGAATCGTCGCGCCCTTCGTCGAAGATTTTCTTGAACCAAGGCAGCCAGCGTTTGCCGGCTTCCGATTGCATCAAATCTTCCGCCATGGCGGTTTTCACGGTGCCGGGCTGAATGGAAAAAGCGTAGACGCCATGCCGGCGGAGTTCCCACGCCAAGACTTCGGTAAAGCGAATGAGGGCGGTCTTGGCAGTGACGTACGCCGACATGTAGCCAACGCCCAAGGTGCCGGCAGTGCTGGCGACATTGATGATGCGGCCGCCGCCACGTTCGGCCATTCCTTTGGCGACGGCGTGGCAACAAAGCATGGGGCCTTTCAGGTTGATCTCAATGTTGCGCCACCATTCTTTGGTATCGGTTTCCCAGGTGGGGCCGAAAGGCGGCGAGATGCCGGCCCCGTTAACCAAAAGATCGATCGGACCTAACTTCTCTTCGGTAGTGGACACCATCTGCTGGACGGCGTTTTCATCGGTGACATCAGTGGGAATGCCGACCGCCTGGACGCCCAAAGCCTTAAGCACTTCCACCGTGGCGTTCAATTCGCCCGCATTGCGCGAGGCTACGGCCACGTTCATGCCGTTTCTCGCAAGCGCGACCGCAAACGCGCGCCCCAATCCTCTGCCGCCACCTGTTACCAAAGCAACTTGACTCATACGCTAATCAAGAGTGTATGTTACTGGCCACTCACAAACTTTAATAAGGACTGCGCTTTCTCTCTTCTTCCCGTTTCTCGCGATCTTTTTCCGCTTGCGATTTGCCGCCCTTGAAATACAAATGCACCGTCACTGTGTGCGATACCTCATCCTTTGTGTAATCGGAACTGGTATCGGCCAAATGATCGAACAATCCCTGCTCCTTCACCTTTTTCAGGAAAAAGTCCGGATAATCCGGATTGAACGGGTGCCCGGGCTTTTCACCCCACAGCTTTTCAATCACCGGTTCCGACGTCGCATCCAGCCCTTTGATATCCAGTTTCCCGAAGTTATAAACTTCACCCGCGGCCACATGATAGATCACATTCACGGTCTTTTTTGAATCGTCGGTCACTAACTCATTGGTGATATTCGCATCCAATAATCCCCGGCGCTTCATCTTCTGAATCAACTCCAGCCGGAAATTATCCATTTGATCGGCATTAAACGTCTGACCCGGCTTGAAGTTGATCGAAGAGCGTACTTCGTCTTCTTCCAAGCCCTTTCCTAAGAAACGCACGTTTCCGAACTTGAACAGCGGACCATCGTGAATGGTTACTTTCACTACCACGCCCGAGTTCACTTTAGAAGGCTCCACCTCCACTTTGGGGAAGCTCACGGCTGCATAACCTTTCGCCGCATAGACGGGCCGAATGGCGCCGTCCAAAATCATTTTCAGGCGCATTTCGGAAAGCGGTACGCCGATGGCGACTTCGTTTACTGCGCGCAAAATGCTGCCGGTATCTACCGCTTCATTGCCGGTTACTTCCACTTGTGAAATTGTGGGCGCGGCAATGTTGGGTGTGAAGAGAACGGTCAGTTCGGCGGGATCGTCGTTTGAAACTACCACGCGCACTTTAGTGTTGGGCGTCGTCTGGTTGACAAAAGCTTCCACGGCTGCTCGATAGCGCTGCAGAGACTTGTCGGTGCCTGGAATACGGTCCGCATAAAGGTCCACATGCTCTTTCAAATAGCTGCGAATCGCATCCGGGTCACCCAGCCGTTCGAAGCGCATGGGAAAGGT
Organism: Bryobacterales bacterium; assembly: GCA_963840845.1. Lineage (GTDB taxonomy): Bacteria > Acidobacteriota > Terriglobia > Bryobacterales > Bryobacteraceae > Bog-105. Next base: position 13,947 of record CAWJBS010000109.1, on the reverse strand, counting down.
TTGCTTGTTCTCTACCACTACGAACGTGACGTCATATTGCGGCGGCAGCGTAGGCGTGGTTTTGTATTGAAAGGCGACGCTGTTGAACAGTTCGAAATCTTGCAGCTTTTGGCGGGCTTGTTCAATTTGCGAAGGGCTGACCTTTTGGCCGACCTTCAGGCCGCTGCTGGCGATGATGGCTTCTTCGCTATAGGCCGAGTTACCTGTTACGTGGATCGCTTTCAGCGGACCGGGCGGGGGTTCGCGCTTCTTGGGCGTGGGGGATTGGGCCAAAAAGGGAGGCAGTGCAAAAGAGCGCCAGGCAGGCAAGAATGCGCATAGACCTATCACAATGATACGTTCGCCAAAGCCGGCCCGTTTCGCTCGCCGGCTTGATTGACAGAGGTAACGGCCTCCAACACGCAAAACCACTGATAAATAAGCCCTGAATGCTACACTTGAAGCGAAAATGGCATATGATGTTGTGGTCATTGGCAGCGGCCCTGGCGGGTACTCGGCTGCCGTTCGTGCCGGCCAATTTGGCCTGAAAACAGCGCTGATTGAACGGCAAGCGCGCCTGGGTGGTACTTGTCTTCTGGTCGGTTGTATCCCTACCAAAAGCCTCCTTCACTCAGCCGATGTTTGGGAATATTTTCAAGACGCTTCTGCACAAGGCGTGGAATGTACCGGCGTTCGTTTGAACTACGGCCGCATTCTCGATAAGAAGAATAAGATCGTCACCAAGCACTCCAAAGGCATCGAGTTCTTGATGCGTAAAAACAAAGTGGACGTGATCAAGGGCAACGCGCGTCTGTTGGGCGGCGGCCGCATTGAAGTGACCAACGATCAAGGCACGCAAACCGTGGAAACCAAGAACATTATTCTGGCCACCGGTTCGGAAGCGCGCATGTTACCGGGCATGGAACCGGATAACAACCTGATTCTCACCAATATTCAGATTCTGGAGATGACGGAGATTCCGCCCACGCTGGGTATCATCGGCGCGGGCGCGGTGGGCGTTGAATTCGCCTCTATCTTCAGCCGTTTCGGGTCGAAGGTGACCGTTCTCGAAATGCTGCCGCGGGTCGTGCCGGTGGAAGACGAGGAAATTTCCAAAGAGTTGGAAAAGACCTTCAAAAAAGCCGGTATTCGCGTCGAAACGGGCGCTCGCGCTGAAAACATTACACGCAACGCGAACAGCGTCAGTCTGGATGTGACTCTCGCCAGCGGCCAAGTCGAGAAAATGGAATTTTCCAAACTGCTCGTGGCGGTGGGTCGCAAGCCGAACACGGAAAAATGCGGCCTGGAAAACACGGCGGCGCAGCTGGATCGCGGCTTTGTCAAGGTAAATGAATTTCAGGAGACCAACGAACCCGGCCTCTTTGCCATTGGCGACATTGTCGCCGGCACCCCGCAATTAGCGCACGTCGCGACGGCGGAAGGCATGATCGCGGTCGCTCACATCGCGGGCAAGACGGTGCGGCCGATCAATAAAAACCGCATTCCCGGCGCTACTTATACCGACCCGGGCATCGGCAGCGTCGGCCTTACCGAAGCGCAAGCGCGCGCCCAGGGTTTCGACGTCAAAGTCGGCAAGTTTCCGTTCGTGGGCAATAGCAAGGCCACCATCTTGGATAAGCACGATGGCTTCGTTAAAGTGATTGCCGACGCCAAATACGGCGAAATTCTCGGCGTCCATATCATCGGCCCGGAAGCCTACGAACTGATCGCTGAGGCGGTGACCGCGATGGAAGCCGAAGCCACGGTCGAGACGATGATGAGCACCATTCACGCCCATCCGACCATCTACGAGGCAATTGGCGAAGCCTTCAATAACGTCTACGGCTTAGCTATCAATATCTGAGAAGCGAACCGAAAAGAAATTATGAGACGACCACTCGAAGTACTGGATCTCGGGCGAATGCGTTATGCCGATGCGCTCGCCTGCCAGCTTCGTTTGGTTGAGGAACGCAAGCGCGGCCAAGGCGCCGACACGCTGCTTTTTGTCGAACACCCGCACGTGGTCACCATGGGCCGTAACGGCAAGGAGCACAACGTGCTGGCCAGTCCCGAAGTTTTGGCAAAAACGGGGATCGACTATTTCGAGACGGACCGCGGCGGCGACGTGACCTATCACGGCCCGGGCCAGTTGGTGGGATACCCAATTCTCGATTTGCGAGAATGGAAGCGCGACGTCCATGCGTATTTCAATGGCATCGAGCGCTGTTTGATTGACGCGCTAGCTGTTTTGGGCATTGCCGCGCAACGGATTCCAGAAAAAGGCTATGAAGGAGTTTGGGTGAGGGGCGAAAAGATCGCCGCGATCGGCATACATATCAGCCGCTGGATTACCTCGCATGGCTTCGCGCTCAATGTTGAGACCGACCTGAATTATTTCAAATATATTGTCCCGTGCGGGCTAACCAAGCCCGTTTGCTCGCTCAAAAGCCTGGGCTGTAAGGCGAGCCGCGGTGAAGTGATGAGTGCCGTGACCACTTCGCTGGCGAACGTTTTCGATTTTGATTTGGCGATGGATGGCGGTTTTGCCGCCGCTACTTGTGGTACCGAAGGATTGCAGGAGACGCGATGATTGACGTGGAAATGCCCCAAATGGGCGAGAGTATTGTAGAAGGCACGCTGACGCGCTGGCTGAAGAAGCCGGGTGACCGGGTTGAGCGCGATGAGCCTCTCTTCGAAATATCAACCGACAAGGTGGACACGGAGATTCCGTCGCCCGCCGCTGGTGTGTTGAGTGAGGTTTTGGTACAGGAAGGCGCAACCGTGGCGATTAAAACCATTGTTGCCCGCATTGGCGATGGTGCTGCGCCCAAGCCGGCCGCCGCTCCCCCCGCTCCTCCCAAAGCAGCGGTCCCACCGCCGCCGCCACCCCCGCCGCCCACTCAGGTTCCCCTCGCGTCCGCCCCGTTGCCTGCGCCTGTTCGTAGTTTTCCGCCGCCGCCTCCTCCGCCGGTTCCCAAACCTGCCGCGGCCGGTCCTTATCCCATCGAACCTGCGCCGATCCAAGCCGCTCCTATGCCCCCGGCTCCGGCCGCCCCGGCTGCGGAAGGTGGTGAGGAAGAATATGGCCTGCTTTCGCCGCTGGTGCGCAAGATGGCTCGAGAGTTCAACGTTGACCTGTCGCAAGTGCGTGGCACCGGCGCCGGGGGCCGCATTACCAAGCAAGACGTAGAAACTTACATGGCCACGTCCGCTTACCGGACGCACGCCGTGCCTCCTGCCGCCCCACCGCCTCGTCCCGTGACAGGCGCGCCGCAGTCGCTAGCGTCCGTTCCCCAAGCTGCCCCTGTGGCAGCCCCGCCGCCCGCTGCTGCTCCCGCTCCGGTAGCTGCTGCCTCCAAGCCCGCCGCCGCACCTTCGTCCTCCGCCCCGCCTCTGCCCTTAAACGAGCAGCCCAAGACCCGCGTTGAGCCCATGTCCAACATGCGGCAAAAGATCGCCGAGCACATGGTTGCCAGCATGAATACCTCGGTCCATGTCACCACCGTTCACAAAGTGGACATGACCAAGATTGCCAAACTGCGCGCCAAAGCTAAAGACGAGTTCCAATCGCGCAACGGATTCTCGCTCACCTTCCTGCCGTTCGTCACGGCCGCTACCGCCGAAGCGCTGCGCTCCTTCCCCATATTCAACGCCTCCATCGACGGCAAGAATGTCGTGTATTACCGCGATATCAACATCGGCATGGCTGTCGCCCTTGACGGAGGTCTTATCGTCCCGGTCATTCGTAATGCCGACGAAAAGAACGTGGCCGGTTTGCAGCGTTCCATCGTAGACCTAGCCACCCGCGCCCGCTCGCGTCAACTCAAGCCAGACGAAGTGCAAGGGGGAACCTTCTCCATTACCAACTTCGGTAGCTTCGGCTCCATTTTCGCCACGCCTATCATCAATCAACCGCAAGTGGCCATTCTGGGCGTCGGTGCCGTCGAAAAGCTCCCGGTTGTGGTCGAAGGCGATGCCATCGCCATCCGCTCGCAAGCCCACCTCGCTTTGACCTTTGACCACCGCCTCATCGATGGTGCGTTGGCCGATCAATTCTGCCAAAAGGTGAAAGCCATCCTGGAAAACTGGTCGGCGGATATTCTGTAGTTTTTCCTATAGTTTAGGATGTTTGGAAGCGGACTTGCTCAGGGCAAAGTCCGCTTTTCCTTTTTCTGCCCCTATACACCTTGTAGAGGTGGCACTTTCTCGGAATCCCACAGAATCGCCCATCTTAAACGTTTAAGAGATGTACACCATCTTTTCGGACACGTTTGCATTTTTCTCTTGACGAAATCTTTAGACAGCGCTACTATTCCTTTCAGGTTAGACGTTAATCTAAGATCGATGAAAGAGGTCCGTGCATGACCTTCCAGGTCGGTGAGAAGGTGGTTTACCCAAACCACGGAGTTGGCACCATTGAGAACATTAGCTCACGTGCCTTCGGTACCCAGTCGGAGCGTTTCTATCTCCTCCGCCTTTCCCCAAATCGCATGACGGTGATGGTCCCGTTCTCCCATGTGGGCGACGTGGGACTTCGCAAAGTCACCAAAGTCAGCGAAATCAACCGGGTTTTGACTTATCTGTCCGCCGGCCGAGCCTGCTCCGCCCAAGACTGGAAAGACCGGTTTAAAGAAAACTCAGACAAGATGAAAGGCGGCAGCCTTCTGGAAATTGCCGAAGTGTTCAAAGCACTTGTTTGTATCCAGATGTCAAAACCCTTGTCGTTCCGGGAAAAGAAAATGCTCGAGCGCTCTCGCAGCATGCTGATCCTGGAAACTTCCGTTGCCCGTTCCGTCTCTGAACCCGAGGCTATTAATGTAATCGAGAAAGCATTGGCTAAGTGCGGCTTGCCGATGCCTGCAGCCCTGTAATTTTTTTAGATAGAAAAGACGCCCCGGAATGTCCCTCACAAGAAGGACGCTCCGGGGCGTTTTTTTTGAGGCGATAGACGCGACTTTTCTGAACCTCGTTTCAAAAAAACATCGCTGTAACTAATACTCATATTACTGATATTAATAGTGTTGCAGTAGCGTTCCTACAACAAACCATATACCGTAGGCCTCTTGTAAACAGGTGGCATTTTAGTTACACGGACTTAGCTTTTGGCTTTGGAATTGCTTTCGTCCGAGCGATGTAGGGCATACCCTTGCCTAACAACCGAAATTTCTTGAGGAGTCGCTATGTCGTTAGCTCAAAATGCGCGCTCGCCGTTAGGCAAGTGGAGTTGTTTAGTAATCTTACTCGTCGCCGGATCTCTTTACTCGCAGACGACCACCACCGGCGATCTAACTGGTACAGTTACTGACGAATCAGGCGCGGTTGTTTCTGGCGCGCTCGTGACTCTGAAAAGTATTGATAGCGGCGAAACGCACGTTGATAAGACGAATGACAGCGGCTCCTATCGGTTCGCCACGCTGAAGCCCGGTAACTATATGGTCTCGGCCAAAACACCCGGCCTGCAATCCAACTCCCTAAAAATTTCAGTCACCGTAGGCCAAGTAGCCAAGGTGGATCTTACCGCTAAAATTCAATCCACCACCGAAGTTGTCGAAGTGACCGATACCGCTGGCGGCGTTAACACCGACAACGCCAACCTCACCGCCACTTTCTCCACTAAGCAGATGCTCGAACTCCCCACGCCCGGCGGCGATCTTACGACAGTCGCGTTTACGGTGCCAGGCATCGCCGTAAGTACCGGTGGTGGCTATGGCAACTTCAGTTCGCACGGTCTGCCAGGCACGTCCAATCTGTTCACCATGAACGGTGACGATTACAACGATCCTTATCTCAATCTGAATAACTCGGGCGCGAGCAACCTGCTCTTGGGGCAAACCGAAGTGGCCGAAGCCACCGTGACGCAGAACGGCTACAGCGTGCAATATGGCCGCCAAGCCGGCGCGCAGGTCAACTATGTCACCAAGGGCGGCACCAATCGAATCCACTTCGATCTAAACTTCAATTTCAATAACGATTTGATGAACGCCAACGATTTCTTTGCCAATCAAAGCGGCACTCCGCGCCCGTACGCAGTCTCGCGGGAGTGGGGCGCCGATATCGGCGGACCTATCATTCGCAACAAACTTTTCTTCTACTCGGATTCGGAAGGCATCTATTACACTCTTCCCAGCACCGCGGTGGTGGCCGTTCCCTCGCCGCAATTACAGAACTACATGCTCCTGAATCTGAATTCCGCTTCCGTTCCGCTTTATACTAAGGCCTTCGCTCTCTATAACCAGGCGATTGCCAAAGGGGCGACGGCGGTGACCAATGGTAGCGGACCTTTGCAAGACAGCACGGGGACGCTCGGTTGCGGTGCTTTCACGGCCCCGGCTCCGGGCGGCGGCACCTTTGGGACCGACACCCCCTGCGCTTACGCCTATGGCACCAGCGGCAGCAACACGAATAAAGAATGGCTTGAAACCCACCGCGTCGATTGGAACATCAACGACAAGCAAAAAATCTTCTTCCGCTTCAAGAGCGATCATGGCTTCCAGCCCACTGGCACTAATCTGCTTTCTTCTTCCCTCAATGAGCAGAGCGTTCAGCCGCAATATGAGGGGCAAATCAATCACACCTACACGATTTCGTCCAACCAGGTCAACAACTTCATTGTTTCGTTCCTCTGGTACAGCGCCATTTTTGGACCAGCCAGTGTAAGTCAGTCTTCTAGCGTGTTCCCGGCTTTCTTCAGCATCGGCGGCGCCGGTGGCACCAATAACTCAAATGGTTTTTACAATACCGGCGTGAATTGGGGCGTTTTCCCACAAGGCCGCAACGCCGGTCAAGGCCAGATTGTCGATGACTATTCTTTGGTCAGAGGCAATCACTCCTTCAAATTCGGCGTCAACTTCCGCCGCAATCGCGTTACCGATTTTAGTTACGAACAAGGGCAAATCGGCTCCTATAGCTTTACCGGCTTATCCGACTTCGTCGCCGGCGCTACCAATGCTGCCGATGGCAGCAGTTACAACCAAGTCTTCAGCCCGCTGCAAGACGCGCATATCCGCTTTTACAACATCGGCATCTACGCGCAAGATGAATGGGCGGTTAAGCCGAATCTGAAGATTACGCTCGGCTTGCGCATGGATCGCACCGCCAACCCAACCTGTCTCGACAAATGCTTCTCTAACCTAACCGCGCCGTTCCTCAGTTCGGCGTTTCAAACCGGTGCGGACATCCCCTATAACTCCTCCATCAAAACCGGTCTGTCACACGCCTATTACGGCGTGGATGCCATCGTCCCCGATCCGCGCTTGGGCGTTGTATGGACTCCGAGTGGGGGTAAAGGCATGGTGATCCGTGGCGGTATCGGCGTTTTTTCCGATCTCGCACCCGGCGTGCTCGTCTCCAGCATCTTTAAGAACGCGCCCTTCCCGTACACCGCCGTCATTTCAGATGGTTCTGCTGTCGGCTCCGCCGCTTCTGCCGGAACCGCCGCCAATGAAGCACAAGCGCAGTACAACGCCTTCAAAACCGGCTTTTTCGGTGGCCAAACTTTAGGGCAACTCACGAACACCCTCGGCGGTGCTTTTAGTCCCTTCCCGTATTTCTCCATCCCCTCGAAGTTCCAGACACCTACTGAAATTGAGTGGAGCTTCGAACTGCAACAGCCTTTGGGCCAGAAGAACATTCTGGTAGCCACCTATAGCGGCAATCACGGTTATAACCTGCTCACCCAGAACGGATTTGCCAACGCCTATCTGGCCAATCCGTCATCCTTCCCGAACGGCTTCGCCGGCTTACCCACCACCGCGCCCGACCCCAGATTTTCGGCCGTCACTCAGCTCAACAACGGTGGCATTTCCAATTACAATGGCCTCTCCGTTCAGTTCCGCCGCACCTTTGCGCATGGCTTCCAAGGCGAGGCCGGTTACACTTGGAGCCACTCACTCGATACCGTCTCCAATGGTGGCGTCGGCGGTGAGTTCTATTCCACCTGCTCCGGTTGTTCTTTCGGCACCTTGGCTACTCCAAACATTGCGCAAAGCTATGGCAATTCCGATTACGACATCCGCCACAACTTTACCGCCGATTTCGTGTGGGACCTACCGTTCAAGTTCGGCAACAGGGTCTTGGGCAATGTGCTCGGCAATTGGACCATATCGGGTAAATTCTTCGTCCGTTCCGGCACACCGTTCTCGATTATTGATAGCACCCTGGGCGCGCTGGTGGCGGGAACGAACATCAACGCCCAAGTGGGCACCTACTACGGATCGAACGGTCTACTGGCCACCGCCGTCACATCCGATTTGCCCAAGAATTGTGGCGCCAGTGCGGTTAACACTCCCTGCTTCACCGCCGCGCAATTCGTGGCCGCTGGCAATGAAACCAGCTTCGGCAACTTAGGCCGCAACGTCTTCCATGGCCCCAATTACTCCGACATTGACGCCACTCTGTTCAAGAACTTCACGTTCCGCGAGCACCTCCGTTTCCAATTTGGCGCCAGCGCATACAATCTGATCAACCATCCCAACTTTCAAAACCCCAACGCTGACATTGCCAACCCGACCGCCTTCGGCACCATCAGTTCTACCGCCATTCCGCCCACGTCCGCCTATGGCGCTTTCCAAGGTTCAGCCGTCTCTGGCCGCGTCTTGGTCGTCACCGGCCGCGTGACATTCTAAATTGCTCGATTTCGTGGGGCCGGCGCGCGCCATCCACGCGCCCGCCCCGCGACTCGCTATAATAGTCAAGCACCGTCAGGATGGCGCTATCGTCTAACGGTTAGGACGGAGCCCTCTCAAGGCTTAAATAGGGGTTCGATTCCCCTTAGCGCTACCATCTCCACCCCTCCCGCCTCCGCTCCAACACCTATCTCAGCAGGACGCTCCTCGGCGCGCGTGCTCCCTCCATCCGCCAAAAATCTTCTGTATACTTCCTCAATGTCCCAGCAGCACCTACAGGCGTTCCTGACTGACCTCCGCACCATCAACCCCAAAATCAACATCAACGACACCTTCGGCCAGCGCACCAGTATCTCGGGATTGATCACTCACCTCCAAGCCACCGTACACGCCCCGGTCGCTATGACGGCTCTCGAAGCCCGCCAGCACTGCGCGAATCAACTCGCTCCCGGCCTCGCCAAATACTCACCCGCCATTGACCGCCTCGTATCCGTCTGGGGCCGAGGTGCTCATCGCCCCTATCCCCAGGCCGCCGGCTTCGTCGCCGTCCCCAACTATGTAAATGTCGCCGCCCAAAACAACTTCAATGCCCACTTAGCGAACGTCCCCGCACATCTCCGCCCCAATTACGCCAACTTAGATACCTTCGACGATGCCCCCTTTCTTTTCAACAACTCCCTAGGCGCTGGCTATCTTCATAGAGTCGTCAACCCTGGTGAAGCGCCGCTGGACATCACCTCGCGCGGCCTGCTTTTAAGAGCCGGTCTCAGTATTCCCATCCCCATGAGTACCGATAACGGCTATATTGATCGCCTGCAACTGACGAACGATGATCTCACCCGCATGCAAAACCATTCCATTCTCGACGTCGGTTGCGGCGCGGCCATTTTTCGCGCCGAAATGGAAGCGCTCTACGGTTGCAACACCACCGGCGTCGATCTCCACCACGCCCACATCGGCGCCGCCATTGCCAACGGCCAGACCCGTTACGTCGCCAGTACCCTCTATCTGAAGATGCTCAAAGACAAAGGGCGTCTCCAAAGTACGTCTCTCCCCGCTTGGTCCACCGGCCTCATCGATCGCCAGATCACCGAATTTCAAAACATTCTGAACGCCTTCCAAAACAATCTGCCCATCAACGGCGACGTCTTTCACTTATCAGACCTCGACCAAACCTGGGATTTCACAGTGAGTATGTTCTTGCTGTGTTACTTCACTGCCGCTGAGCAAACAGCCGCCGTCTTGGAAATTTGCGCTGTCACCAATAACACCGTCTTCCTCCATAGCGGCCAAGGCTCCGTTCAATCGCCAAGACTCGTATACGATCAAGCTCAAGTCCACGCCCGCTTCCCTGGCGTGACGATCACCGTCAGAGATGAAACAACGCACCACATAGTGATGCCTTAAATTCACCCACTCTCATGCTTCGAAACATTGCCCGCATCCTACTCGGCGTCGCCTTGGCCTTCGCCGGAATCTCGCATCTGACCTTCGCCCGCGCTGAATTCCTGGCGCAAGTCCCGCCTGGGTCCCGCTCAATCCCGATACCGTCGTCCTCCTCTCCGGCGTCGTCGAAATCTCTCTCGGCCTTGCCTTGATCTTCTTAATCCGTTATAAGATCCATGTCGGTTGGCTCGCCGCCGCCTTCTTCGTAGCGGTCTTCCCGGGTAACATCGCCCAACTCATGTATCACCGCAACGCCTTCGGCCTGAACACTGACTTCGCCGCACCATTCGCCTCTTCTTTCAGCCCGTGCTCGTCCTCTGGGCCCTCTGGTCAACCGAAGCCTGGCGAAGCTACCGAAACAAAACCACCCAGCCCTAATTGCTCTCGAAAGCCCCCAATCCTTGAACGCATCGCCTCGAAATCGCGTCATACTTTGAAAAGGAGCGCAACCTTGTCTGAAATGCGAGTCTTCGCTGGCTTCTTCTTGGCAGCCCTCGGCTGTGCGCACTCTCAAACGGAGATCACCTTCCCCGGTTTGAGCCGCTCAAACCCGGGTGCCACCTTTGAACACGGATATGTAGCTGCTCGAGACCTGATGCAAGTCCACAGCATCACTGTCTACAGCCCTACCGGTCAAAAAATGTTCGACCTATCCTCGCTCACGCTTCCCGATGGCACGAACACCACCACGCCCCTGAGCATTGCAATTGACTCCGACGGCGTTTCAGCGCTGACATACTCAGTGGAAGGTGGCCCGCGTTCGGGATTCGCCATCCTCGACAACACCGGCGCGCAGCTCCGTGTTATTCAGACTGAACCCTACCGGCCCTCTCAGGTCTGCTTTGCACCGGACCATTCCATCTGGATGTTTGGTGATCACTTTCACGCCGGCCATAATATTCCCGTGCCTGACTTCATGACCTTCCGTCACTATGCGCGCGATGGTCAATTGCTCGGCTCTTTTATTCCCCGCTCATCACTCCCAGCCTGGGAAGGTAAAGGACTGGATCAACTTGTCGCGCCCTTCGTTGGCCTCTGGAGGTTGCGCGCCACTAAAGATCGCGTCGGCGCGGCATTACGCGTCGGCCCGTTCAAAGAAGCCTTGGTGGAGTTAGACCTCGACGGAAAATTGCTAGGGCAGTGGACTTACGTGGGTAGCACTGAAGAAGCAGTATTCCCAATAGCCTTCGATTCAGCGGGCTTGCTTTACGGAAGGCACTGGCTCAACGGAAGCAATATAGGGGTATCGATATTCGACAAGTCAACCAGCACGTGGCGGTCTGTTCCTGATCTGCCGAACGGTCGCATCTAGGCGCGGACGGCACTCGCCTCGTATATCAGGACGGAGCGGACCAACTCCGCTGGATTCACGGCGTCAACCCGCACACCCCCTCGAAAGCGCAACGGTTTCTCTCAAACCCGCACCCCCGCTTGATGCAGAGTCGGCAAGCGTCACTCAGCGGAACGCACCTGAAGATCACTCGCTCTCAAATCCTTTTGTTCCGCCGCTGCGCCGGCTTCGCTCAACGAAAGTCTGCCCCTCAGCCTCGCTTCCCTCCGCCGCGCCGCTTGGGCAAGCCTTCAAGTTCATGCCGCGCGCCTCCCTCTTCGTGCAAGGCGAAATCGCCGGCACGTGGCGGCCCTCTGGCGGTGAGGTCTCCACCGAAACCTCGGCACAATGTTTCTCCCGCCGAATGTGAGGCCCTTGAAGCCAAACTTTGTCCTCCCACTGCCTATCACTGATCGTCCGCTTTCCATTCGCTGGAGCTAACCTCCGCAAGGTAATCTCCCAACTAGGGCTATTCGTTTTTCTTGCTAAAGTTACTAAGGCTTATGCCTAAGACGCTCTTCGCCCTGACACTCCTGTTTTTCGCGGCAGGACTGACCTTCGCCGATGGTGTGACCTATACGGCCATGCAAATTCAGCCCGGTCCTACCATTTCTTACGCATCGAGCATCAACAACTCCGGACAACTGACGGGTGAGTTTGCTGTGGGACCGGCATCAAATCCGACCTACCATCCGTTTATCTATACGGGGGGAACGTTCCAGTACGGCACGCTCGGCGGGACCTATAGTTACGGTAGTGCGATCAACAATAGTGGTCAAGTCGCGGGAAGTAGCGCGGGTCATGCGTTTATAGTAATGGCGGCTTGCAGGATTTAGGCGCACTCTCGGGAGGTACAAGCTTCGGCGTCGGCCTTAATGACCTTGGCCAAGTTACCGGCTATTCCACCGTCGCCACTGGCAATGCACACGCATTCATCTTTAGCAATGGCGTCATGCAAGATTTGGGAGTTTTAGCTGCTCCCTACAACGGCTCAAGTCTTGGCGAGGCAATCAATAACAACGGACAGGTTGCCGGTTTTTCCATCCCGCCGAACTCCAATATCGGTCACGCTTTCCTCTACAGTAATGGCACCATGAGCAGACCTCAGGACTTCAGGCGGCAGGCCTTAGTATTGCGGACGCTATCAACAATAGCGGACAATGATTTTGTGGCTTTTCGGACTCTCACGCCTTTCTCTATAGCAATGGAACAATGGCAGACCTTGGCACCTTAGGCGGGAGCTCTCAGTGAAGGCTACGGTATCAACGACAGCGGAGAAATTTGATCATCCACCTCCTGGCAATACCTTATCACGCCTTCCTCGATTTTGGGCGGATGCTAGTGACGATCTTAACGATTTCGTTATGGGTGGCCTCGATCCCGGGGACTATCTAACAGGAGCCTCAAGCATTAGCGAAAATGGCTGGATCCTTGCGCAAGGCAATCAAAATATTTCATTCTCGAACCTAACGCTCAGCCCGAATCCGATCCCTAGAACCGAGATCATTTCTTCTCCTGGGCCTCGGCAGTATGGTTTTCCTAATCGCTTGCCCTAAACAGTCTTCAATCGCCTATTCTTCCGATTCTTTTGCTACGTCAACTGATCGTTTAACCGGCCAGCGCCCTTGATCTCGTTGAGCAACCTTGACCCCTTCGGCGTCAAAAAGCCTCCTATTTTCACGATCACAGCTCTTCCATATTTATTTTTGACCCCTAACCCTCTCCCCCTCAATCACTTACAAAATCCGCCCCTAAATTCCCGAACGCTCCGCGTGGCTACGCACGCTATTTTTTAAACCGGGCGATGACCTTAACCGATACGCCTATCTTCTTTAAAAAGGAACAAAAAATGACACCTCGTGCCATCCGTCGCGCTGCCATGCGCAAAGCAGAAAAGCTGGCTCGCAAAGCCGCTCGCCAACTCACCAACGCGAATCCCATGCCGAACACTGACGATCACCAACTCTCTTTCGCCGATGCGCAACCTGAAGACTCCGCCGCCGCTGTGCTGGCCACCGCTTTCGATTTCACCGATGAAGAGGACAACACCCCCTCTCCCTCCACAACACAGCCTCAACCGCCAACGTCACCGCCCAGAAGTCCTTCTCCGCTACCGCTTCGGGCGAATCCGTCGAATCCGCACCAACTTCAACACCTCCGGCCGCACGGGCGCGGTCGAAGCCCCCCTGTCTCCGACGCCCGCCCAGCAGCGAACCGCAAAAACACAGAGCATTCCACCGGCACGCGAACAATCGCAGGAAAATTGAAGGTTTCCCTGAACGCCCTCAAAACGGGCCTAACTTCACAAGTCGTCGTCATGCCTCCGCGAGACGCAACCGTCTACCAGAGCTACCTCACCCCGCCGCCTCAAAAAATCTCGCTCCCGCTACCGACGACGAACAAATCCTGGCGCAAAGCGTCATAGATAACGAATGGCGTCTCGCAGAATTCCCACCCTCGAAGCGTCCATCTACGCCCTCGGCCTCCGCGAATTCGCCGCTGAGTTTGCCGACGAGGAGAACCTCGAGATCCGCGCTTCCCTCATTCGCGCCAAAACCGCTCTCCCAC
>CAWJBS010000108.1:0-66473 GCA_963840845.1 Bryobacterales bacterium | reverse complement strand
ATGTATTGCTCGTTCAGCGGTTCGTTATCGTAAACCAGCGGATGTCGCCGTCCTACAAAAAACATCAACACCGCCCAGCCCCACCACGGGAAATAAAACTTGCCCATCACCACCAGCGCGCCCACCATGCCGGTAGAAATCACCTTATGCCAGCGTTCACCCAGCGCCGCATAAACCACATGCCCGCCATCCAGTTGCCCCAGCGGCAACAAATTCAGCGCCGTCAAAAGCATCCCCGCTAAAGCCGCAATCGCCATCGGATGGAGCAAAATATGCGCCGCACTCACCGCGCCAAAGTGCCAAACCTCAATCGCTCGTAACCCCAGCGGCATCGCCACCAGCAACGCGTTCCGATCACTCGTCGCCGATACCGGATGCGACAGCCACACACCCACCAATAAAAACGGCACCAGCATCACGAAACCCGCAATCGGCCCCGCCGCGCCAATATCGAATAAATCCCGCCGCGTATAAATCGGCGTCTTAATCCGAATAAAGCGCCCAACGTCCCAAACAACGTCGGCGACGGCATAAAAAACGGCAGCGTCGCGTCAACCCCGCGCCTCATGCAAACCACATAATGCCCCATCTCATGGGCCATCAGAATCAACAGCAGCGGAATCCGAAAAAATCACCCCCCGCGCCACCAACGGTATTGCCGTGCATAAACCGATAAAAGCTATAGAGAAGATCCGCTTCGCCAAACGGATGCCCCGCCGCAAAGCTGCTCACCAGCGCATACCCGAAAACGGTTGTGCTGACCCAGCGTGCACAGGAACAAAAGAAGATTCAACCACCAAAAACGCGGCAACGTCCACACGCGGCGATTCGGTGATTTCGTTCTCCCGCCATCCTCGCCGCGCCGCCTTTCCAGGGGCCCAGCAATTCCGGCTGCTGTGACACAACCGTGTTTACTGCAGTGCCTGCAGTTCCTTACCGGCTTGAACCGCACCGCCTTTGCCCGGCGGAATCGCCACTTCCGCGCCGGTCCGCGGGTTGCGCCCAATCCCCGTCTTCCTCGGCCGCACGTTGAAGATTCCAAATCCCCGCAACTCGATCCGGTCCCCTTCACTCAACGCCTTTTTCATCGTGTCGAATACCGTTTCGACCGCCATCTCCGCCTTCGTCTTGGTGATGCCCGGTTCGATTCACTACTTCGTTGATAATGTCTAACTTGATCAAACAGCCTCCAGCCGTTGCGGACTTGGGTGTCTCTTCTCCCGCAATGTATAGCTAACAAAGAGTTTAGCCTATTTGAAGATCAAACGCCTTACCCGCCGTATACTTGAAAGAGGATCTCAATGCCGACCCTGGTCACATCCGCCCTGGAAATTCCGCCTCCTCAGGTACCCGCGCGCAAACGCTGGACTCGGCAAGAATGCGCCGAACTCGAAGCTTCTGGCGTTTTCAAGAGACGAGAAACTGGAACTGGTAAGCGGCGAACTGCTCAGCAAAATGGGAAAAAACCGCCCGCATGTCAACGCGTTTCGATCATGCATTTGTGGCTCTCGAAGTCTTTGGAAAGCAATTCGTTAATGCGGAAGCGCCCATCGAGTCGCGCCGCAAGACAATCCCACCAATGAGCCCGACCCGACATCATCGTCCTGAACCGCGAATACGATACCTTTGTATCCGTCAACCCCAGCCCAAAGATCTGCGCCTAGTCGTCGAGATCTCCGATAGCTCCCTCAACTACGACCTTACCGTCAAAAGTCGCCTTTACGCCCGGGCCGCCATCGTTGAATATTGGGTCGTCGATGTCGCCGCCAAACAGATCTACTGCCATCGCCAACCAATAGACGGTGCTTACACGTCCGTTTCCGTCTACAACCAGCACGAAGCCCTGTCCCCACTCAGCGCGCCCAATTCCTCATTTTCTCCGGGTCAGCTGCTCTAAGCCCAGCCACGCACTTTTTTCCGCGCAAAGCGAATTCTTACCAGCTTGCCTGCCCTGCGCCCTTCCTAAACCACTGATCTGTCTACCTTTCTGTCTTGGTGCTTCGCGTGCTCTTACGCTGCCCCGAGTCGTCTCGCACATGCATCACCTTTACCCTCGCGACATCCGCCTTCTGCTCGTTGAAGACAACCCGGCCGATGTCTGGCTCCTCCGCGAAGCCCTCCGGCTCGCTCAGTTACCCATCCAGTTGACCGTCGCCCGCGACGGCATGGAAGCCACCCGCCACCTCCACCAATTGGAAAACACCCCAAACGACCATCCGGATCTCGTCCTCTTAGACCTCAACCTCCCCCGCCGCAATGGCCGCGAAGTCCTCGCAGAAATGAAAAGGTCCCCCACCCTCCAATCCATCCCCGTCGTCATCCTCAGCAGTTCCACCTCCGACGACGAACGCCGCCAAGTCTCCCGCCTCCAAGCCGCAGGCTTCATCACCAAACCCAGCGGACTGCCTGCCTACATCGAGATGGTCTGCGGCATCGAACGCTTCTGGCTAGCCTCTCGATCTCCGCAAAACTGCCTAAGACAACCCGCGCCTCACAGCTTAAACTGCGCCTTCAGTTCCTCCATTTCATCCGCCACATCATAAGGCAAGTCGCACGCTTCCCCCACCAGGTCATCCAACCGAATCACCAGTTCCGACCGCCCATCACCTTCCGGCAGCTCACGCAACACAGTCAGTGCTTCTCCGAACACCTTCTTCAGCGCGCCATAATAAGCCCCATCGTCATACCCAAACGCTAAGCCAAAACGCACCGCCGTCTCGCAATAAAACAATAACAACTCCGCCAAGCCCGCCCGATCCCTCGCCGCTGCCTTCTGGTAATCCGTAATTGCCCGCCTCGCTCTGCTAGGCGAAATCTCAAACTCTTTTCGTCCCTGTGGATCAGGCGCCAGCCACTGCTCGATCGTCTTCTGATAAGGCGCCAAAACATCTCCGCCACCCAACCCAAGCCGCGCATGCAAAAACGCGCGGCTCTCCTTCTGTGCCGCATACAAATCGTGCAGCAACCCCGTCAACTCCGTCTTGTCAAACCCGGCCAGGTTTGCCTTGACATCTTTCCAACTCGTTTTCGCTTTTTTCCCTTGTTCAGCCATTGATTCGTCTCAAGCGATCGGGTTCTGATAAACCACTCTGGCAAGTGGGCGGAGCCCTTAACCTTCAATCGACTCTCACCTGCAACGTTTTTAACTGACCCAACACTATTCAGCATACGGAAGGTCGTAAAGGAAAAACCCGCCACGCCCTCTTCCCATCAAGGAGCTTTTCATATGAAGAAAGTCATCACTAGCGACGACGGCCATAAAGTCACCACTTACCCCACCCGCGCGACCTTCAACCCGCTCACCGCGACCACGGCTCAACTCGTCGCCAATGGTTTCCCTGCAGTACCCAACGACGACCATCATCGTCAGCGCTTCGCCCAAATCTGGAATCGCATCAAAAACAAATATCACTACATTGAGCCCCAAATCCGCACGACAAAGAGCGCATCCATGGCCCGCGGAAGCGCCTTCTCACTGATGGTCCGGAAACCTCTAGCAACTGGTCCGGCTCAGTTGTGTATGCGCCCGCCGGGCAATCGTTAACTTGGATGCTGGGAAATTGGGTCATTCCCGCCGTGACCGCACCTGTCAGCGGTGAGGCTTATGATTGCGCCACCTGGATCGGCTTTGATGGAGACGGATCCCCCGATGTGCTCAATCTGGCATCGAATCTGCCGTGTCCCCAATCACGGGTGCGTCCCCGTCATATTACGCTTGGTGGCAGTGGTTCCCGGGCCCCGCTTACTCCATCACCAATTTCCCCGTAAGCCCCGGCGACTTCATCTCAATATCTCTCTGTGGCGGAGGTTATGCTTCTACCTGGGGAGTCTGTTTCTGACAAATATAACAACCGGCGCCAGCACAAACATAAGCCTCTCCGCTCCTGCTGGTAGCGCACTGGCAGGCAACTCAGCTGAATGGATTGTCGAAGCGCCCACGGTCAATGGAAGCCAGACTCAGTTGCCGGACTACGGTGAGGTCTTCTTTAATAATTGCGAAGCATACACGAGCACAGGTCTTACCGTCAAAGGCGGCACCGGCCACACTATTAATTTGGGATTCGGCAACAAGTCGTCTCGAACGGCGTCTTGATAGCGCCCATGTAATTCAGTGCTCATACTCTGGCGCAAAACCGTAAGTGTCAGGAAGTAAGAGCAAATTGAAATGGGGAAATTGGCGCCAAGGGAAATTGGTGAGAATACACGCGATTACCATTTCCTCCTTACCCGTCCGGGGCATTAAGGGGCATCATAAAGTGTGGACACTCCACGCGTTTCCCGGTTTTCCTAACACTCCCACCCCGACCACCGCACCAACATCCACCACCCGCAAAAAAAGAAAGCCTACGCCGCCTCACGATCATAAAGACTTTGGCCGTCTTACATATGGCG
Organism: Bryobacterales bacterium; assembly: GCA_963840845.1. Classification (GTDB taxonomy): domain Bacteria; phylum Acidobacteriota; class Terriglobia; order Bryobacterales; family Bryobacteraceae; genus Bog-105. Next base: position 62,081 of record CAWJBS010000108.1, on the reverse strand, counting down.
GAAGCCGAACTCGCTCGGAATCTCGGATCTGTCATGGACGCGCGCAAGCCGGCGAAGAAGTTGTCATCGACCGGAATGCTGTGCCAGTGGCCGTTTTGCGAGCGACCAAACCTCGTGGCCGCAGGCTTTCCGACATTATGGCTGCGCTGCCAGAAAATTCGACGGCCACCCTGGACGCCGACTTCGCCACGGACGTTCAATCCTTATTTGACAACCATCGCGACCCCTTGAACCGCCCAATTGGGATTAGCCAAGCATCGGATCCTGACCGACTCCACCGTCATGGTCGCCGCAGCGCACGCTGGTCTGACACTTTTATACAGTCATCAGGCTCCAGGCACAAGGACTGCAGGATGCTTTGCCGATCTATTGATCGCCGCAACAGCGTTGAAACTGAGCCCACCTCGCTCCTAGGCCCCGCCGCGCAAGCTCTCCGCTTGTCAGTCTCTTCGTCCGTTCATCCGCGGCTAAATCCCTCCCTGATTTGATTTAGGTCCATTTGGGTTAATTTGGCGCCAAAAACTCAACAGCCACTTCGTCGCGATTTATGCCGCGCTGCGACGACGGGTGACTAACACTCCGAGTAACAAGCAGCCTCCCACAATAAGGGCGAGCGAGGAAAGTTCCGGAGTCGTCTCAAGCCGAAAGCCAGTAACCGTGTCGGGACCGAAGGAGGCCGGAAGGTTATAAACCACAAAATCCAACGTATTCGTACCAGAATTCAGCCCCGTAGTAATATCGAACGCTGTCCAGGTGTTGAAACTGTTGGCAGAATCGAGGGTAAGCTCGGAGGGCGGCACCAGAACGCCGTTCAGATAGACGGCCATTGTCTGATTGTCTGAAGAATACCGGCCTTCAATGGCCGCTGACCCTGTGAAGGTAGTTTGGTAGGTATAGTAATTGTCGCCCGCTTCGACGGTATCGCCCCCAAGTGGGTTGATCCAGTCCGAGGCTCCGTCGGCCGGCAACCAAGCCGAATCGGGCGGAACAACCGTGTACGCATTGCCCGGAGTTGGCGGGATAATGCCGGCGCCCCCGATTGACGGGTAAACAGCAGTTTGCTCGACCGTCCAATTCGGGTCGAGGGTAGCCCCTGCAGCCAGCACTGCACCACACCCACTCGCCACGCCAGTGTTGCAAAGCGGACCTGCCGTAACCGTCGCGGCTAACGCCAAGGTACATAACAGAACCTCAGCCATCGTTTTCATGTCTTTCATGGACTCGTTCTCCTTTTGTAGTCCGTCGAGTCCATAACTTCTATCTTGGACTCCTCCGGGTGTCGCTGATTTTCTCCGACTGTCAGCGATTATAGGGTCAGTCCGTCGCGAATCCGCCTGCTATTTATTGGCCGTTGTTGCGATTCGTTGGCGGCGTGTCCTGCCCGAAAAGCAGAAGCGTGCGCGCGACGAAAACGCCGTGGCGACATGCCAAACTGCTTCTCGAAATCGCGCACAAAATGGCTCACATCGTGAATGCCCACCGCATTGGCGATTTCTTTCACAGTCAAGTGAGACGTAAGCAACAGGGTCTCGGCCTTCTTAAATCGCACCGCGCGAATGTACTGCGTGGGCCCGCCGCCGGTTTCGCGGCGAAAGAGGTCATAGAAGCGAGACAAAGACAAATTGACCTTCTCGGCCATAGCTCGCACGTCCTGAGCCGCAGCGGTGTCCAACTCCATCAACCTCAACACAGCCTGTATCCGAACGTCCACTGGGCCGTCCTCCTCCGTATATGGATTGCAGGCGAAGACTATTAAGTCGGCGCACTATCGCGCCTTAGATGACCAAGCCGTCTTTTCGTCTAATTACAGGTATTAATCCACGAATGAGTGGTCTTGTCAATTCATTTCTTGCTGGGCGTGACTCGCAGATACTCGACCCCAGTTGCAACGACCTCATTCGCGATCTCGAAGAAGTCTCCTGGACCGTTGATGCCACCGGCGCCGCCGGCATCGAACCCAAAAAGTCCGACCGCCATCGCACTCATGCACGCGGCGCGTTGGGCTACTTCATCTCACAGGCCTTCCCCTCCTCCCTTCAATAGGAAAGAGGGCCGCGGCCACATCCTATCGTTCTTAAGAAAAATGGCGACGTTCCCGCCCTTGCTTAATCTGATACTCTAGTTTTTCTATCGACTTTATAAAACACATGACCATCAACAACATTTTGGGGCAGACTTCCAGCCTGCGGCGGACCCCCGGTCCGCCTTCCTTCTTCTTCCTCGCCCTAGCCGCGCTCTGTCTCGCCGCTTGCTCTAAAACCTCCTCGCCTCAACCACCCTCCACCATCAAAATCCTCAACGTCTCTTACGACCCCACTCGCGAACTCTATCAAGAAATCAACAACGACTTCTCCGCGTCCTGGAAACAAAAAACCGGCCAAACTCTCGAAATCGAGCAATCCCACGGCGGCTCCGGCAAGCAAGCCCGCGCCGTCATCGAAGGTCTCCAAGCCGACGTCGTCACCCTCGGCCTCGCCTACGACATCGACGCCATCGTTGACCAAGCCCACATCATCAACCCCAACTGGGCCACCCGCCTCCCCAATCACAGCGTTCCCTACACCTCCACCATCGTCTTCCTCGTCCGTAAAGGCAATCCCAAAGGAATTCACGATTGGCCCGACATCATTCGCAACGGCGTCAGCGTCATCACGCCCAATCCTAAGACATCCGGCGGCGCCCGTTGGAACTATCTCGCCGCTTGGGGTTATGCCTGGAATCACTTCGGCCACGACGAAAACAAGGCACGCTATTTCGTCGCCGCTCTCTATCACAACGTCCCCGTCTTAGACTCCGGCGCGCGCGGTTCCACCACCACGTTCGTCCAGCGAAACTTGGGCGATGTGCTCCTCGCATGGGAGAACGAAGCGTACTTATCCGTCCGCGAATTCGGTGCCGACAAGTTCGAAATCGTAAACCCTTCCAGTAGCATCGTCGCCGAAACACCCGTGGCCGTTGTCGATCGCAACGTCGATGACCACGGCACACGCGCCGTCTCCGAAGCCTACTTGCAATACCTCTATTCCGAACCCGCCCAGGAACTCGCCGCCAAAAATTACTACCGCCCTCAATCCCCAACCGCCCTCGCCAAATATCAAGCGCAATTCCCCAAAATCCAGCTCTTCACTCTCGCCGATATTGCCGGAACTTGGAAAGAAGCCCAGAAAAAACACTTTGCCGATCACGGAGTCTTTGACCAGATCTATAAGCCCTAGATCGAAACACGTACCATGCAGAAACTCCGCGAACATAGCGTCCTCCCCGGCTTTGGCATCAGCCTTGGCTACACGGTCTCGTATCTCAGCCTCATCGTGCTCATCCCCTTAGCCGCGCTTGTCGCCGAAGGCACCGCGCAGCCCTGGGCCGAATTCAGCGCCGCTGTTTTTGATTCGCGCACACTCGCCGCCTGGCGCCTAACCTTCGGCACGGCCTTCATCGCCGCTCTTCTCGATGCCTTCTTCGGCCTCATCATCGCCTGGAGTCTGGTCCGTTACAAATTCCCTGGCCGCCGCATCATCGACGCGCTTATTGACGTTCCCTTCGCTCTGCCCACCGCCGTTTCCGGCATTGCTCTCACTGCCATTTACGCGCCCGATGGCGTGCTCGGCCGCTTCCTCAAACCGCTCGGCATCCAAGCCGTCTTCTCGCCGTTAGGCATCGTCATCGCCATGATGTTCATCGGCCTGCCCTTCATCGTGCGTTCCCTGCAACCTACTATGGAAGATCTCGATCCCGCCACCGAAGCCGCCGCCGCCCTTCTGGGCGCACCCCGCCTCACGGCCTTGCGCCGGGTCATTCTGCCCGCCCTGCAACCCGCCCTCGTCGCTGGCTTCGTCACTGCCTTCGCCCGCTGCCTCGGCGAATATGGCTCCGTCATTTTTATCTCCGGCAATATGCCCATGAAAACCGAAATCGCCTCCTTGCTCATCGTCACCAAGCTCGAGCAGTACGATTACGCCGGAGCATCCGCCATCGCCCTGCTCATGTTAGTAAGTTCGTTCTTACTATTACTCAGCGTTAATCTCGGCCAGTGGTGGCTCACGCGCAAACAGCGGGAGAGGCTCTAAACGATGCAACACACCGAACCCAAATGGCTGCGCAACACCTTAATCGCCATCACCATCACCTTCGTCGGCGTACTCATCTTCCTGCCCATCGTCGCCGTATTCACCGAAGCTCTGCGCAAAGGCTTGGCCTTTTATTGGGATAGCGTCAGCGCTCCGCTCGCCTTGTCGGCGCTCCGCCTCACCTTGCTGACCGCCCTCGTTACTCTGGCAGCCAATCTCGTCTTTGCCCTTGCCGCCTCCTGGTGCATCGCCAAATTCAACTTCCCGGGCAAAAACCTCCTGCTCACCTTAATTGATATTCCCTTCGCCGTCTCGCCCGTCATCTCCGGCCTGATCTTCATCCTCGTCTTCGGCGCGCGCGGCTGGTTCGGCCCAGCGCTTCGCCACGCCGGCATTCAAATCGTCTTCGCCACCCCCGGCATCATCATTGCCACCATCTTCGTCACCTTTCCCTTCATCGCCCGCGAACTCATTCCCCTCATGCAGGAACAAGGCAGCGAAGAGGAAGAAGCCGCCATTCTCCTCGGAGCCGGCGCCTGGCAAACCTTTCGCCGCATCACTCTCCCCAACATCCGCTGGGCCCTTGTCTATGGCGTCGTTCTCGCCAACGCCCGCGCCATGGGTGAGTTCGGCGCTGTCTCCGTCGTCTCCGGTCACGTTCGCGGACGCACTAATACCCTCCCCTTGCACGTCGAAATTCTTTACAATGAATACAACTTTGCCGCCGCCTTTGCCGTCGCCAGCTTGCTTGCCTTGCTCGCCGTCGTAACGCTCATCGCGAAGGCCCTGCTCGAATGGAAAATCTCTGGCGACCGCCCAACCTGGGGGCATACCAATGGCAATTGACGCACGACACGTAAACAAATCGTTCTCCCAATACACGGCGCTCAAAGACGTCAGCCTCAAAGTCAACGATGGCGAACTCGTCGCCCTCCTAGGCCCCTCCGGCTCCGGCAAAACAACGCTGCTCCGCATCATCGCCGGCCTCGATGCGCCCGATCCCAATCCCGAAACCGCCGTCTTCGTCAACGATGAAGAGATCTCTCGTAAGCAAGTCAGCGAACGCAAAGTCGGCTTCGTTTTCCAGCACTACGCCCTCTTCCGTCACATGACCGTGTTCGAAAACATTGCCTTTGGTCTGCGCGTCCGCCCCCGCAAAGTGCGTCCGTCGAACAAAGCCATCGAAGCCAAAGTCAACGAACTTCTCGAACTCATCCAACTCAACCGCTGGGCATCTCATTACCCTTCGCAACTCTCCGGCGGCCAGCGCCAGCGCGTCGCCCTCGCTCGCGCTCTTGCCATCGAACCCAGCATCTTGCTCCTCGACGAGCCCTTCGGCGCGCTCGACGCCCGCGTTCGCCAAGACCTCCGCCGCTGGCTCCGCAACCTGCACGCCAAAATTCACATCACCAGCGTTTTAGTCACGCACGACCAGGAAGAAGCCCTTGAAGTGGCCGACCGCGTCGTCATCATGAACCAAGGCCACATCGAACAAATCGGTACACCCAACGAAGTTTTTCACAACCCCGCCTCCGAATTCGTCATGACGTTTCTCGGCAACGTCAATCTCTTTCACGGCCGTGTAGAATCCGGTCAAACGGTCATCGGCCAAGTCAGCGTCGGCCAGCGGCAAGACGCCTCCGTGCCCGATGGCAAGTCCGCGCGCGTCTTCGTCCGCCCGCACGAATTGGAAATTGAGCGCCATTCCAACAACGGCAGTTCCGTCCCTTCCCGCATCACCCGCATTCAATCGGCCGGCTCCATCGTGCGCGTTGAACTCACCAGCGAACAGGGTCAAGCCATGACCGTCGAAACCACCCACGACCGCTATCGCGAGCTCGCCATCCAACCGGGCGACGAAGTTTTCGTCCGCGTCCGCGATGCCCGCGTCTTCGTCGCCGAAGAGCCCGCCGTCGATTACTCAATCTGAACCGAATCCCGCGTAAACAAGGGGTCCACCCACCCCAACCCCTAAAAATTCCCCTTGCCTTATACACCCCAAATTCGATAGACTTGGTCTTATATGCGGAGACTACTGTCAATCCTGTTTCTGGGCGCATCCGCCCTCCTCGCACAGGACGACATCACCACCCAGAATGCTGCCAGCGCCTTCGGCGGCGGTTTCATCACCGGCCCCGCCTCCAACCCGCTCAGCTTCCTCAACGGCCCTGCCTATCGGACCTTCGGCCAGGCCTCAGCTTACGATCTGCCCGACCTCGCCCCTGCTTACGATCTCAACCAGAAACTGCCAAAGTGGCTTTGGTTCGGTTGGGAAGAACGCCTCCGCTATGAGGGCTATCACGACAGCGGCTTCAACTGAACAACAACGATTCCTACCTCCTGCTTCGCTCGCGCCTTCAGATGAACATCAAACCAACCTCTTGGTTCAAAGTAGTCGGCCAATTGCAAGACGCCCGCCCCTTCATGCAGAAACCACCATGGGGTCCGCCCAATCTCAACGCCTGGGATCTGAAGCTGGCGTACGCTGAATTCGGCGATCCCGAAACCAGTTGGATCAGCCTGCGCGTCGGTCGCCAGTTGATCAACTACAACAACACGATCATCGCCAACTCCGAATGGCGCAATCAGGGCCGCTCCTACGATGCCGTTGTCGCCAATTTGCATCATGATCGCTACCGCTTGGGTCTCTTTGGCGGCTCAGCCGTGGTGCCGCTCGCCGATGGCATCAGTCATCATCAGGAAGGCAACAATATCTACGGTGCCTATGGCGGCATCGACCGCATACTGCCTCACTCTGTGCTCGAGCCCTTCGTACTCTGGCGCCTTCAACCAAGCGTCGCTATCGAGACCACCGCTAAACTCAAAACCGGCAAGCAGAGTGAGACCGCTTATGGACTCCGCTTCAAAGGTGTCTTCGTGAAGAGCCTCGACTACTCGGCGGAGAGCATCATCGAGCGCGGTAACGATGGCAACAACGGCATCAAGGCCTGGGCGGCAACCGGCGGTCTTGCGTATCGCATCGATCAGGTCTTGGTGGAAGCCGCGCGTTTTCTGGCAGTACGATTACGCTTCCGGCGATAGCAACCCGACAGACGGCAGTGCACAACACCTTCGACACCATGTACCCCACGGCCCACGACCGCTTTGGCGGCTCAGACTTGTTCGGCTGGCAGAACATTATTGCCGAGCGAGTCGGTTGAACTCGAACCCGTCCGCCGCTGGACGATCACCAGCCAGTTTCTGGACTTCTGGCTTGCCGGAGCAAAAGACGCTCTCTACAACACTTCCGGCGGTAGCATTGTCCGCGACACAACGGGCAACTCGGGAACGCACGTCGGCAAAGAATTCGACCCCTATACTTGGTACGAACTAAACCGCCACGTCAACGTGGGCGTTGGATGCGCATCTGAAGGCGGCGAGTTCCTGCAGAAGCTCACCAAAGGTCCCAATTACAACTATCCTTACTTCGCCATCAACTTCAAAGACGCGGGCAAGTCGCACTAACTACCAAAGCAACTTCAACCCGAGCTGAATCTGCCGAGATGTTGTCGAAGTACTCGTGATTAGCCCTGCCGTGGCGATACGCCGATGGCGTAAACACCACGGCATTGGGCGTGTTGAAATTGGCGCGGTTCAACACGTTGAATACCTCCGCCCGAAACTGCACGTGGGCTCGCTCGCCGATCGGCGTGTTCTTCAGCAGCGAAACGTCCCAAGTGCCCAGTCCCGGCCCGATCAGCGTATCGCGGCCTAGATTCCCATAAAAGCCGCTGCTCGCCGCCGGAGCCAGAAACGCCGCCGGATTAAACCATTGGTTCACCGAACCTTCAATTACCTTTCCTGTAAACGCTGGGTTCACAAAAGGCCGCACCGGATTGCGCGTATCGCCGTTATTCGAAGGGTTGTAACTCAGTTGCGGCGTGAACGGAAAACCCGCTTGCAGCGTCACAATCGAATTGATCGTCCATCCGCCAGTAACTTCTGCTGCTTCAGGAATGGCAACAGATAACTGGCATTGATCACCCCCACATGTCTCACATCGAAGTTCGCCAATCCCCGGATCGGCGCCCAAATCATAAGGATCTGATGTGAGCGCCGGCTCTCCGCCCGAAGTTGTCGCATTCAACGAATCACCATCGTCAATCGCGCGCGACCATGTATAGACGCCCCGCAGCACAAGCCCGTGGCTGAAACGATGGTTCAAGTCCACTTGCAGCGCATTGTAAGAACTGTCACCTTCTGAAAATAAGTCCACGTATTGTTCAGCGTGGCATTCGGTTTGGTAGCCGTTGGCACATAGTAGGTGCCAGGAGTGACGGGCGTTCCCGCAATTCCCGCCGGAAACGTGTTCGGATAAACCGCCGGACATGGCTTCGCTGGACAAATCACCGGAAACGGTTCGTTGGCGTCAATCCCTATCAATTCGTGATAACCGTGCGACCCCACATAACCCACCTCAAAGACGTATTCGGCGTAATCGCTTGCTGAACCCGGAACGACCACGAAATCAGCGTCGGCGTTTGCATATCCGGCTGCACGCCGCCCGGCACTAATTTGGCCGTCGCCGGCACCCGGCAGATTTGTCAAAATCGGCAGCGATGTGACTTTCGCCGTTTGGCAAACTCCACGTCGGATTAAACGGCGCGTTTTGATCCGTCCGGTAACCCAACGCGTCTTGCAAATCGTTGTACATCCCAAAGCCCGCGCGGATCACCGTCGGAAATTGGCTGTGCCCCCCGTTACTCCAAGCCAAGCCAGCTCGCGGTTGAGGCAGAAACTTGGCATTGTTCACCGTGAAAGCAGAACTTCCAATAGTAGGCAGGCTCGAGATAACGCCGCCCGGATAAGTATAAGTCGCTGCGCGTCCATGCGCCTCATTCCACCCCGTGCTGAATTCGTCGCGGAAACCCAGCGAAAGCGTGAAGTTCTGCGCCATGCGAATGACATCTTCCGCATATCCCGCTCCAAACCACGAGCGCCAGCTAAGCGGCGTAGGCGTCGGATCATACAGCAACGAACTCGCCGTGCCTCCGCCTTGTAAGAAGGTTTGCAAACTCGCGAACGTCGCTTGGCCATCTTGGCTCAACGCTAAATTTTCGTTCGACCGCAGTTGCTGAAACGAAGCCCCCACGCTAACCTGATGCCGGCCTTTGGTGAATGAAACCCGATCTTCGTAAGTAAACAGATTTCGCGCCACATCGAGATTACTGCCGTTATTACTGCCCGCCAAACTCAGCTGCGCCGTTGGATTCGAAGCGGCACTCCCACCCACCACAATCGCTCCCAATGGCAAGCCGGAAAGAAAACCGGGCAAACTCGCAGCGGGCGTGCCGGGCGTAGGTTCACCCGTAAAGAAGTAGACCGCCCGCGAAAAGCCAATTCGCGCCGTATTCAGTAACGTCGGCGAGAAGATATGCGTCTCTTCCATGCTGGCCACTTGTTCCCGCAGATTTTCCGCGTCAGCGCTATAGGCGTTTGTGCTCGTCGGTGTGAAATCATTGCTGTAATCAATGGTGTAAACCGCATTGAAAGTGTCTTTGCTGGAAAAAATATGATCCAGCCGCGCATTTCCGAAATCGTCGCGAATCGTTTGTAATGGGCTGTTAAAAGCTTCCGAGATACCACCGAAATCGGGCGCGCCCGCTGAAGCAACAGGCCACGCATTGATCAGCGGAGAAATGCCGACAAACACCAGTCCATTGCTCGGGCACGTCGGAGCCGGCGTGACTAATTTGCAAGGCAAGTATCCGTTACGCGCGTTGTTATCGGGAACTAAGTCTACCCCAGTTTGGTGTAGATGCTGGCGAAATTCTTCGAAGTTGCCAAAGAGAAAGGTTTTATTCTGCTTTACCGCTCCACCCAAAGCGCCGCCAAACTGATTGCGTTCGAAGCCGGGCGTTGAAGCGCCATCGAAAAAATTGCGCGCATCGAATGCGTTGTTTCTCAGAAATTCATAAATCGAGCCATGTAACTCGTTCGTGCCCGATTGCGTCAGAATCACCACCTGCGCGCCCGGCCGTTTGCCATATTCGGCTCCGTACGAATCGGCCAGCAGATTGAATTCGCGCACCGCATCCACGCCCAACAGTTGCTGGCTCGTGCCGCCGGGCTGCATGTTGTTCTCCGCCGCCCCAGTAAATTCGATTCCGTTCAGTAAAAACAAATTTTGCTGTGGACGGTTTCCCATCACGGCAAAGTTATTGCCCACCGTTGAGTTCGAAACTCCGATGCCACCCGTCTTTTCCATGGTGAAGTTCACCACGCCGGGGTTGAGGGTAAGCAGTTCGTCGTAACTGCGGCCGTTCAGTGGCAGATTCTTGACTTGGGTCTCCCCAACCAAACCCGAAATGTCGGCAGTGCTGGCGTTCACCAGTGGCGCGTCGCCGTTCACGGTAATTTGCTGGCTCGCTTCACCCACTTTGAGCGTGATGTCCACCGTGGCATCTTGCCCAACCACCAGTTGGATGCCGCTGCGAATGGCTTCCGCAAATCCGTTCTTCGTAGCGTGAATCTCATACCGCCCCACCGGTAGTGCCGAAAATTGGTAGCGGCCCTGTCCATCCGTCACCGTCTCCCGCTCGAGCCCTGTGTCAACGTTCTTGGCCGTCAGATTCGCGCTCGAGACAATCGCCGCTGATGGATCTGTCACGGTCCCCAGATGAGCCGAAACCTGCGCCTCAAGGGAAGGCGCAGAGCATAGGATGGCTATCGAAACAAAGGCGGCAAATTGCATTACGGCGAATCTCCTTGATACGGACACTGAGCAGACTGTCCGCCAAACAGTTCAGTGTAGCGTAAACAAGACAGCCACTTTCTTCAACCTACTCAAGCGGGCACTTTCGGTAGAATGATGGGTTCGTCAACTTACAATGGAAGCCCTGCGCCAGATGCGCCAAGTCCCGTTCCTCGCAGGCCGTTATCGCTGTGAAGAGCATCTCGGCGGTGAGATGGCGACGTCTATCGCGCCCGCGATACCGAGCTTCCGCGCGACGTAGCCATCAAAATCCTCAAGCCCGGCAAAGAAACCGATGGCGAAGTGCGCGATTCGTTTCTGGATGAAGTCCAGCTAGCCAGCCGCTGTTCTCACGAAAACATCGTCAGCACGTACGACAAAGGCGACTTCGAAGGCTCGCCTTTCATCGTCATGGAGTTTCTGCGCGGCCAGAGCTTGGATAAGACCATCCGCGCCGGTGAGTTAGGCAACATAAAGCAGATCGTGCGCATCGCGCAACAGATTGCCTACGCCATGGAATACGTTCACTCGCAAGGCATCATTCACCGCGATCTAAAGCCGCAGAATCTCAATCTCGATCCGAACGGACGTATCAAGCTCGTTGATTTCGGCATTGCCAAAGCAGTCGATTGGAATAAGACCCAAGCCGGTTGGACCAAAGGCACAGCGTTCTACATGGCGCCCGAGCAAGTTCGCGGTGAGCAAGTTACCTTTCGTACCGACGTCTGGGCCTTTGGCGTACTTCTTTATGAGATGATCTGCGGCGGACGCCGGCCGTTTGTCGGATCTACGCTCGAAACGCTTTGGGCCGCCATTTTGAACGGTACTCCCGATTTGAAAGTCATGGCTGTCTGTGGCGCGCCCGAATCTTTGCAATTGATGGTCAAGCGTTGCCTGGAAAAGAAGCCGGAGAATCGTTACGCCGACTTCGCCCCCATCCTTAAAGGGCTGCAAGCCATCTCCGAAAACGAGGTCTCCGAAAAGACCTGGCTCTGGCGCACACAAGCCATTCCCGTCCTAGATCGCTTGGCTCAGCCGAATATGTTCCGCCGTGTGCTGGCGGGAGCGCTGCTTCTAGTGCTTCTGTCTGTGGGAGCGCTCATCTGGCACCTTGCCAAAGACCACGCGCCAGCCACCCCGACTTTGGCAAAGACGCTCACTTTACCCAGCGGCGATATGGCTCTAGTAGATGGCGGACCCGCGCTGATTGGTTCCGATAACCACAAAGTAAACATCAAACCCTTCTACATTGATAAGACCGAGGTTTCGAATCGAGCTTACGCCGAGTTCCTGAAGGCGAAGGGATTGCGCAATCCAAAGACTTCCCCGACGACAAGCCCGACTTTCCAGTGGTGAACGTGACCCTATATGACGCCAAAGAGTTCGCCAACTGGGCGGGTAAACGGCTACCCACCGACGACGAGTGGGAGAAAGCGGCACGCGGTGCAAACGGTCGAAAGTACCCTTGGGGTGATCAACCGGAACCCCAACGCGCTAACGTTTTGGATAATCCAACCCTGGCAAAGCACGAAATGATGAACGTGAATGCCTTTCCGCAAGGCGCCAGCCCATATGGCGCGCTCAACATGTGCGGCAACGTTTGGGAGTGGGTAGACGGCAACGAGAAGCCCACGCCCGATAACTTGCTGAAAATGCAGAAGAGTTTGGATAAAACGCTCACCCTGGATGAGCCCTTCTACCGAATCCGCGGCGGTTACTACTACCTGCCAGCTTCCTTACTGAGCGAAACGGCCACCTTCCCTGCCCGGCTCGCCAGCCAGCGCATCGGTTTCCGCTGCGCCAAGTCACCAGAGACACATTAGGACCTAAACTTGCTACGTTTACCGCACAAAGGTAAACTCTAAACTGAGTTGAGTTCAAACTGTGTCCACGCCCACTCGTTTTCTTTCCCTTATAGTTACAGCAGTTTTATGCGCCACTGAAGCGCTCTGCGCCGGTATCGTTGTCACCCACACCGACAAGGGATTTCAATTTGGCGATGCCGTTTCGCTCAACGTGAATGGCAAGGATAAAGTCTTAAATCTGGGCGCCAATTCGAAGATTGAAGATCCAACTGCAAAGCTCGCCTCTATCAAGCTGGGCGAAACGCTTTACCGCGATCAGGCCACGGGATTCTTCGCGCTGAGTTCGGAAGGCTCCATTCATTACGTTCTGCCGGAAGGCAACCCGAAAGGTACCGAACTTGCTTGGGCCATGTGGGGCAACGCGCGCATTCGGCTAAAGGCTCCGACAAGACTCAAACAGAAATTCCGGCTGCGTCGTTTGTGGCCTTTGCGCCCGGCGGCGTCGAAGAACTGGCAGAACTAGCGCGCAGTGAGCCGTTGGTGCGCATGATCGATAGCTCGGATAAAACGTTCGCCACTGCAATTTGAGCTTGATCTCAGCGATCGCCAAAACCTATCCGCAAGATCCAGCCGCTCGCACACTACAAAAATATGTGGAAAGCGCCATGCGCGTCCGCTATGAGCAATTTGAAAACGGCACAGCGAATTTCGAAGTCTTGGATCAAGGATTGCGTTATGCCGAGCTGTCGCAATCGCTTTATCCGGAGGTTCCCGAACAGGCAAAACTGCGCGACCAGTTGGCCCAGCGCAAAAGGTGGCTCGACCGTAAGGTAGCGGTGTTGCGCGCGTTCGCCGCCGCCAATGCCTGGGACCCGTTTATCATCAGCGATGGCGATTTTGAGCAATACGAACGTTCGTTCCCAGACCTCGCCGCCTTGCGCAAGAAAGCGCTGCAAACTAGCTTAGAGCAGCACAAGGATACTGGGGAGCAACTGTTCACTGAACGGGAGTATGGTGCGGCGTTCCGGCAGTTTCGATTGGCCAGCATGCGCCAGCCGTCAGACAAGATCTTGCAGCAACGGGCCATCGCCTCCTGGGCCAGCTATTCGCGCGAAGTGGCGCTGGACAATCAACGCGAACGCAAGCAACTCGGCGTGGGCGAACGCGAAATTCTCAATCAAGCCGTGCAGTTTGCCACTAACTATAAGATTGAGAACAAACTCGATCTGGCGCTGAAGAGCATTACCGAGGCCGAACGCATTGATCCGGATTCGTTGCCGATGCTTCTCAAGAAAGCCGAGATTCTGGGGGCACGCAGCGAATTTGCCGAGGCATTCGCCACACTCGACCGCTATGACTTGCACGCAGTCGACGAAGAGCGCGAGAAGGCCAGCAATCTGCGCAACGAACTGCTGTTCCGGCAAACCAACTCGCTCGAAGATGTCAAAGATCAAATCCAGAAGGCCTTGCGCGAAGGCAATTACGTGAAGCTTCACGAATTGGCATTGAAAGGGTTAAGCGCCAGCGACAGCGATCCCGATCTGCTGTACCAGGCAGCCACGGCTTCCGCCATCAGCCGCGATGCGCAACAAAGCCGCGTTTTGCTCACGCGCTATCTGACCATTACCAACACGCTCGACGCCAATCTAGATCAACGGGCGAAAGTACGCGCCATGCTGGCATCCTATACACCGGCGCCCACTTCGGCCTCCGCTGAAAACGGCACGGCAAACTGGCTCTCCGGCAAGAAGCTTCCCAGCGATGTTTTCTATTGCCCCATCAGCCTGGCGTTTCAACCCAAGATCGAACACATCGACGCCTCGGGCAAGATGAAAGTCGATTACGAATGGAATGGCGACCGCTTAGTCTCCATCACGCCGACGTTTGAGAAGGCAGAGAAAAACACGGGCGAACCGAAAATCACCTTCGCCTACAACGATAAGTTTCCGCAAGTGATTTCTGCCGTGGAAGGAGACGCGCATCCGAGCGTGAACACGGCCGACCCAGACGACTTACTGAAGCATGCTGCTGTTGTAGTGCTAAATAACCCATACATCGATCCCGATAGCGTTGAGAAACTCACAGGAAAGAACGTGAGCATGGGCATCGCGGGTAATCGCTACTTCGAACCCTTTGTTTGGGACCATGTCCACTACTTCCGCTTTAGTTACGACGCGGCCGGCCGGGTAGCGCGCGCCGTGGAGTTAGTTGATCAGAATGGTTCGCTGACTGGTTTTTCTTTGGACTTCGAATGGGACGGACAGCATCTGTCTGCCATTCGCGGCTATCAGGGTGTGGATCCGAAAAATCGCTCCCGAATTTATGAGCGGACGATGCAATATGAAGACGGGCGGCTAGTGGCTGAAGAAATTTCCAGCCAAGGCAAGTCTTCACACGTGAAGTACAACTACAACGGCGGCCGGCTCGCGTCGGCCCAATGCAGTACGGACGCTTCACTCGATGACCGTTCGAGACAAGTGACGTTCCGCTAGGAGAGTGGGCATGAAGAGTTTAGTTAGGTTCCAGTTTCTTTGTTTAGCGTTTTTGCTGGCGCTCGGCACGGCGGCGGCGCAGGAAGAAGGCAAGCGAGTCGCTTTGATTATCGGCAACAATAACTATTCCATCAGCCCTCTGCGGAATGCGATCAACGACGCGCGGCTGATGGATAAGGCGTTGCAAGCGGCTGGTTTCAAAACCATTCTGAAAGAAGACGCCACTTATCCAGAGATGGAAGAAGCTGCCGCGAAACTGGCAGAGCAGCTGGGTCCAGACGATACCGCTTTGTTCTTCTACGCGGGGCACGGCGTTCAGATTGATAGTGAAAACTTTCTAGTCCCGGTGGATTTTGAAGCGGCCAGCACGGTGATTCAGGCCAAATTCAAATGCTTCCGCTTAGGACAGTTATTTGAAGAATTGAAGAAACGTACCAAGCGAAGCATCATTATTTTAGACGCGTGCCGCAGCAATCCGGTATCGGAGAAGAACGCGCTGCAATCGGGTTTGGCCCAACCCCAAGTGGCGGGCATTGAAACCTACGTCGCTTTTTCGACGAGCCCAGGACAAGTGGCAGCGGACAATCCCAACGGACGCGATAGCTTCTTCACGGAAGCTTTGGCGGATTTGATCGATCAGCCAGGGCTGACGCTTGATGATGTCTTCACTAAGGTCAAGGCGCGCGTCTCACAAGAGACCGAAAGCCGTCAGTCGCCTTGGACTATCTCTAGCCTCACCAATACCTTCTATTTCCATCCGCCCTCTAATTTGCAAACGGCGAACGACCCATCGCAGGCGTCTCGCTGGATGCTCGAAGCGCAGAAACGCGAGCAGCGTCAGGATTGGGACCAAGCCATTCGGCTAGTCAATCAGGTGATTCAACGCAAACCGGGCGGCGCACTGGAATCTACCGCCAAAGCGAAGCTTCCCTATCTGATGGCACGCAAAGAAGCGGACCAGAAGTATGAAGCGGCGCAATACAAGGACGCCGCGGTGACCTATGAAAAGACGCTGAACCTTGATCCGTTCGCGATCGATTCGGCATTCGAAGCCGTGAACAGCTATTTACTGAGCGACCAGTTAGCGGAAGCAGTGCATATGCTGGGTGTGATTCGCTTGCGCGGAACCAGTGAATCAGTAGCCAAAGCCACGGCCATGTTGAAGGAACTAGGACCAGTCTACCCGGAAGCGGCACAGGTCATCAAGACCGAGCTTCCAGCGCCGCCGCCAGTGCAAGAACTCTTCCAAACCGTGCAGTTTGGGATGCCGGATTGGAGCGCTGGTATCCGCGTGGCACAGTCGTCATCGGTGCCTTTAGCGCGCTGGAGCAAGGCGTTACAAGCCGCCTATCCTCCACCCGCTGAACCGGCGGCTGCCGAGGCAACGGACGCGAAGATTGAGAAAGAAATTCTGCATGTGGAAGTGAATCCAACCGGGGATACGCGCGATATCTCCATTCACAAGATCGGGAGTTCGAGCGACACAGCGACGGGAACGCTTTTGATCATTGGCTCCACTGGCTCCGGCAAGGTGCTGGTAAACGGCGAGTGGCTGGCTGATCCGCTGCCAACACCCGTGAAGCTGCCGCCCGGCAAATACACGGTGCGACTGGTTGAAAAGGGCGTGGTGGTAGGCGCGTCGCAAGAAGTTGAAGTGGTGCCCTTCCAGACCAAGACTGTTTCATTGACGAGGGGCAAATAAGCAATGAAGCGGAAGTTGATTTGTTGCCTGGCTTTTGTGTCGATGGCAGTAGCAGCCGATTGGACCGATCGCAAAGAGTATGACCTTGTCCTGACCATTCGCTCGGAGGCCTCTCCTGAAAAGCGCTTGGCGTTGCTGGACACTTGGAGCAAGAGCTATCCCCAATCAGGTTTGGCGCGGGCACGGCAGGAGTTGTATCTCTCCACTTACGAATCTATTGGGGACAAGCAAAGCATGTTCAGCATTGCGCGGCAAATGCTGGCTTCTCAACCAGGTAATTCGGTGGGGCTGTATTGGGTAACGGTGCTGGCGCCGCAACAGACCAACGCGAATACGGAGATTGTGGATGCGGGCGACAAGGCCGCTCACCAACTGCTGGCCTCGACCAAGGATTACTTTGCAGCCGACAAAAAGCCAGCCAGCGTGACGGAAGCCGAATGGCAGAAGCAAAGAGTGAGCGTGGAAGTGCTGGCGCAACGAACCGAAGGATGGGCGGAATGGCAGCGCGGCAACTTCAGCGCGGCAGCCGAGGACTTCGCGGCGTGTTTAAAGAAGGAACCGGGAAACGCGGAGATATCGTCGTGGCTCGGGATCGTATCCGGGTTGGACAACAACAAGCAGCCACAAGCCGTGTGGCATCTGGCGCGAGCCAGCACGAAAGATCTGGTAACGCCGTTGCCGGAAGATCAGCGCCGGCAAGTGAACGGGATGTTAGAAACGGTGTACGTTTCTTATCATGGGTCGCTCGAAGGTTTGGATCAGGTTCGCAAGCTATCGGCCAGCAATCCGTTTCCGCCGGCCGAGTTTGCGATTGATCCGGCAACAGTTGTGAATGCGCGGCGGGCGGAAGCCGAATTGAGCCGGACGAATCCGGAACTAGCGGCGTGGCTGGCGATGAGGCGGCAGTTAGAAGCCGACAATGGCGAGAAGTATTTTGCCAGTGATTTGCAGGGCAAGCCACTGCCGCAGTTGAGCGGCATCGTGGTGAAAGCGGTACCCGTTCGCGCGCCCAAAGAGATCACGCTGGCGATGACGGATTCCACGGCGGCGGATGTAACGCTTAAGCTCACGGTACCGGTCACGAGCGCGGTGCGCACCGGAGCCAAGATCAGCTTTCAGGGCAATGGCGATTCGTTTAGCAAGAGCCCGTTTGCGCTGGTGGTGACGGCCGATAGCGTACAGGTGGTCAAGTAAGTTAACGGTGCATGATTTCGATCTTGGTAACAAGATTGGAGGACAGTTTGTCGGACGTGTTGACGACATACACCGCGCCGCGGGGTTCGTCTTTCTTGACGGGTTCGGAGATGCGAGTTACAGAGATATCGCGCGTGCCTCCGAACTGCTGGTTCCAATGCTCAATGGTGGTGTCCACCAGTTGATGATTTTCGTGCTTGGTCTTGATGTTTTCGTAAAGTTCGAAGAAGTCTTTTTTGTCGCGCGAGAAGACGACGAATAACGTCTCTTTACCGGCGGGTTTGTGGACGGTGAAGCAATAGCCGGAAGGCACGCGCACGCGGGTGAAGGGGTCAATCTGATTGCTCTGGCCGGCCATGTCGGGCGAAGGAAACAAGGGCAGCCACGAGCCGCTGGATTGCTTGGCCAGAACGTAGAGATAGCCGGCGTGGTTGGTCTGTAAATCAATAGCGAAGCAATCGCCGTCTTGCAACACGTGGCTCGAGGCGATCTCCTCGTCTCTGCCTTTGTCGTGGATCAGGACGATGTTATAGCGCAGGCCTAAGTGACGCGTCGCCGGCTGCGAGGAGGTCGCGGTCTTTTCGGCGGGCGTTTCCGGCCCCAGATAGTACAACTGTCTGGTGCCTTCGGCATTATGGCCCTGCTGTGCGGCAGCAAGCACGCAGAAGATCACTGGCAAGAAAACGCGCGGGTAGCCCACTTTGATACCTCCGGCTCAGAATAGCAAAAACGCGGATCAGTAGCGTTCGGGCGTACGGGCGCGCACTAACATCACTGTCCCCTTTTCACCGGTTGCATCGGTGAGGGATTCGGTCCAGGCAAAGAAGACGCGGCCGGCGTTACCGGCGGCGACAGTGGGGAACTCAACGGGCATCGTTCCATCGGCAATGAGGACAGGATCGGACAGATCGCCGTGGGCATCAATCTCAACCGCGTAAGGGCGCGGCGGAGTCCAGCCGCCACGGCGTTGCGGATCGCGGGCTTGGAACGAGAGCAGCAGCGTACCGTCCTCTTGCAGGGCAAACGCCGGATGGTTGGCATCGAGCGTTTTAGTGGATGCCATGACCGGTAAGGAGAACGTCTTGCCGCCATCGTCGGTCCATGCCAGACGGACACCGGCGCGTGCGTGAGTGGCTTCCGTCAGCCATGAGACATAGATGCGTCTGCCGACGCGGGCCACGGCGGGGCCGGAATCGGGACAGCCATCCAACTTCCAGCCGTCTTCGGCAACCCGAACCGGCGGAGCGAACGTGTTGCCTTGATCGTTTGAAATGGAGACAACCATGTCGCGGATGTTACCGGGGAACACGCGCCGCCAGAAGACCATGAGCTGGCCATTCGGACCGTAAACGATGGTGGGCCGGCAGCAAGGGCAAACGTTGTCGGCGACTTTCAAATTCTTCGAAAACGTGGCACCCTCATCGATGGAGCAGGACAGATAGATGGAGGCGGTATCGGACTGGGTGGTTTGATCGCGGAAATCAAGCCAGGCAGCGCAGAGAGTTTTGTTGGGCGCCACGGCGAAGGTCGGATAGCCAGCATAGGTGGGGGTGGCTTGATCGGAGACGCGAACCGGTTTTTCGAAGGTGGCGCCGAAATCGAGCGAGTTGGCGAACATGATGGCAGCCGCCTCGCCATCCTGCTGCTCCCACATGGTGTATATCTTTTCGCCAGGCCCGAAGAGGATAACCGGGCTATTTTCGCCATGCGAGCTGACGTTGGTCCCGGGCTCATTAATGGGAACGGGCGGTTCAAAAGTGTCGCCGCCGTTTACGCTGGTGAGTAGGACTAATTGGGACGTTGGGTCGGAACCCGCTACGGCGAGAACGTAAACTGTATCGCCCGACGGATCTAGGGCGATGTGAGGATGGCGGGCCGCGGGAATGTTGAGCCGGCGGGAAATCGCATGCGGATCGGGTTCCAGTTGCAGGTTGGCACGCTTATTCCCACAGGAACAAAAAAGCAGCGGGATTAGCGCTGGAAAAATAAATAAATAATTTCGCTTCGTCAAAATCGCTCTTTCAAGGGTACAACTTTGGCGCTTCGGTTAGAGAAGAAAAGGAGCAAATGCGTTGCATTATTTTCTTCATTTAACATTCTTAAAAACCTTCACAAGGGCGGAAAGAGCGCGGTCCACATCCTGTTCGGTGAGGATGTAGGGGGGCAAAAGACGGAGAACATTTTCGTGGGTGCAGTTAAACAGAAGGCCTTCCTTGATGCCATCGAGCACCAGATCCTTGCCGGGGATTTCAAGTTCGACGCCGATCATCAAACCTTGGCCGCGGACTTCTTTAATAAACGAAAACTTGCGCATCAATTCGGTGAGTCGCATGCGGAAGTAGCCGCCCACTGCGTTGATGGAGGGCAAGAGTTCGTCAAGGATATCGAAAAATTCGAGGGCGACACGGCAGACGAGGGGACCGCCGCCGTAGGTGGTGCCGTGCATACCGGGCTTGATCGCGGCAGCTGCTTTTTCGTTTGAGACGACAACGCCGATGGGCAAGCCGCAGCCCATCGGCTTAGCGGCGATAACGATATCGGGCAGAAGAACGGGGTCGAGCAACTGATAGGCGAAATACGCGCCGGGACGTCCCACGCCGCATTGAATTTCATCGAAAACGAGGAGTGCATTGTGCTGGTCGGCGAGTTCGCGGGCGCGGCGGGCGAAGGCTTCCGAGATGGGATAGATTCCGCCTTCGCCTTGAATAAACTCAAGAACGATACCGGCGGTGTTCGAGTTGAAGGCAGCTTCTAAAGCGGGGATATTGTTGCGTTCGACGAAGCGGGCACCGGGCAGCAGCGGTTCAAAATCTTTGCGATATTTAGGCTGGCCGGTAATGGAGAGAGCGCCAAAGGTGCGGCCGTGGAAAGAATTTTCGAGCGCGATGACTTCAAATTTATCGGGCGAAATGGCATGACCATGCGAGCGCACCATTTTGAGCGCACCTTCCATGGATTCAGTTCCCGAATTACAGAAAAAGCTGCGGTTTAAGCCGCTGATTTTGGCTAAACGCTGGGCAAGGCGGCCTTGATATTCGTGGTAATAGAGATTCGAGGTGTGCAGCAACAAGCCCGCTTGCTGACGAATGATTTTGGTGATGCGGGGATGAGCGTAACCGAGCGAATTGACGCCGATACCGCTGATGAGATCGAGATAGCGATTGCCTTCGAGATCGTAGAGGTAGCAGCCTTTGCCACGATGAAGGGCGAGCGGATAGCGGCCGTAATTCTGCAGCAGGTATGCGCGCTCGAGGTTCATGACTTCTTGAGCGGGAGTGAGAAGCTCGGGCTCGGGAGTGATCACTGATGCCATCTTTCAATGATAGCGAGGGTGTAAAGCCGGACGCCGTGCAGCGTACACCCTCGTCAAAAGTACGGCCAGTCAGGGGTAGACATTTCCACAACGGGATAGAACGAATTGCCTACGCAAACTGTGGAAAACGGGTCGTTCCGTGAATTAGACTGGGTTCAAGTAGAGCGCTTGCGGGAGAAAAAACTTCTGTTCCGAGAAGCTTCTTCTGCGCTCCGCGGCCTGATCAATTCAGGCAAATACAACAAAACACATCCAAAAGGAGGATGAATGGAAGTTTTTAAGAAGATCGGTCAGGTGAGCAAGGGTGCTGTGGTGGCACTGTCTGCTGCAGCCGTTTTGGCCTTGGCTCCGGCGGCGAAGGCAGATTTGATCACAAACGGCAGTTTTGAATCGTCCACGAATGGCGCCGGCCAATTGGGCTACAACACGACAGTAACGGGCTGGACCACGAGCGGACCAACCACGAGCTACACGTTCTTGTTTTCGCCCAGCACGGCCGGTACTACAGGTTCCGCGGGCATCTACGGGAACGTAGCGTTGCCGACGATAGTAGGGGCGAGCCCCAACGGCGGTAACTTTATTGGCCAAGACGGAGCTGCGCAGGTTTCAGCACTTTCGCAGACCGTGAGCGGTTTGGTTGTGGGCGATGCCTATGTGCTGACCTTCGACTGGGCTGGGACGCAGCAGACGCATAACGACGATGAACCGACCACCGAACAGTGGCAGGTTACGTTCGGAAACGCAACACAATCGACCTCGACGGTGAGCATCCCGGCCGATGGTTTCAGCGGTTGGCAGCAAGCCTCGATGACGTTCGTGGCGACGAGTTCGACTGAAGTTTTGTCGTTCTTGGCCGATGGTACACCAGCGGGCGCACCGCCGTTTTCATTGTTGGATGGCGTTTCGTTGAATCCGGCTCCGGAGCCGGCGAGCTACGCCATGATGTTAGGTGGTTTGTTGACGGGCGCGGGACTTCTGCGTCGCAAAAAGCAAGCCAAGTAGTCGTTAGGATCAATCGAGGGCTTGAGTTAGTTTTTTCGTTCCTTGTTTGTTTGTTAGCAGTGCGCGGGCTCCGATGGCGGGGCTCGCGTATTGAAAATCGATTTTTGAGCAATGTAATTTTATGGAACTGTTACAGCAACTACGACATCTTCCTTCGGCCGCAGTAGAGGTAGCGCGGATTTGCATCTGGCTGCTCCTGCTGATGGCGGTTTTTGTGCCGTTGGAAAAGCTATTCGAGTTGCACAAGCAGGAGATTTTTCGCAAATCGTTTCTGGTGGACTTAGGGTATTACTTTATTAACAGCCTGCTGCCGAAGATGATGCTGGTTGTGCCGATGGGCCTGCTGGCTTGGTTACTGCATCACATTGTGCCGGGAGCGGTGCAGACACTCGCGCAAGGGATGTCGATGAAGTTCCGGTTGCTGGCAGCATTGGTAGTTGGCGAAGTCGGTTTTTACTGGGGGCACCGCTGGAGCCATGAGATTCCCTTTCTGTGGCGCTTCCATGCGGTTCATCACAGCGCGGAGGAGATGGATTGGCTGGTAAACACGAAAGCGCATCCTTTCGACGTCGTGTTCATGAGGCTATGCGGATTTGTGCCGATGTATGCGCTGGGATTGGCACAACCGATGGCGGGACAGTCGGTAGATATGGTGCCGTTATTGGTGATGCTGATCGGTACGATTTGGGGATTCTTCATTCACTCGAACGTGCGCTGGCAGTTTGGCTGGTTGTCGTTTGTGATAGCGACGCCGATGTTCCACCACTGGCATCACACGAGAAACGAGCATATCGATAAGAATTACGCGTCGATGCTGCCGTGGATGGATAAGGTATTCGGCACCTGGTATATGCCGAAGAAGGTTTGGCCGGCGCGGTATGGGACAGATACGGCGATTCCGGAAAGCCTGGCGGGGCAGTTACTCTATCCGATGGCACCTACGCAGGAGCGACGCGAAGAGCGGGTTACTACTGCAGTTGTGCAGCAGGTAAGTTAGTCAAAGAGGGGACCAGGAGGTCTGCCGGCGCCGCTTTGGGTAAGTCTGCGGACACACGAATACCACTGCCCCGGAAAGCATATTCGGATTTCAAAGAACCGGTGGCCCATACTTCGAACACCTTGCGGCGAAGAAGCAGGGACCCTTATTTTTCGTTAGGCAGCGGCAGCGTCAGCGCGATCTTTTAAGAAGGCAGCACGGGTTTCGGGGGTCAGCATGGCCAAAAACTCGTCCATGAGAGGAGGTGGAAAAACAAACCCATTCTCTTCTTTGGTGGCGGGCGCAGGCGCAGCAGCAGACGCAGGCGCCGAAACGGGTTCAGCTTTCTTGGCTTTGGCTTGTTGTTGCTCGGTGGACTTGCGGGTAGCTTGCCTTTCGCGCAGTTCCTTCATTTCTCGTTCGCGGCGGCGGACCAGGCGATTTTCCTGAAGATGTAAATTGCGGAGATCGCGCTCCAGGTGGATGCGAGCTTGCATTTCGAGGACCGGCGCGGGGTTGTTAGCGAGCCCAGGCTCCTCTTTGATGAGCTGGCGGCGGGCGAGATCGAGGAGCGCGTATTCGAGGCCGGGGATACGGGCGAGCCGCCAGCGGGTATCGATGATGGATTGCAAAAGGTGAGTTTCTTCAGGACCGACAGGTTGGAACTCGTTTTTGTAATCGCGGACGTGAGCTTCATATAAAGCGGCGTCATCGGTGGGCAGAAGAACTTGCGCGCCGGTGAGTCCGGTCTTCAGAGCGTTTAGAGAAACCTTCTTGCGACCAGCGTCGGACGTGGGGCCAGTACTCGACTGGGCGTTTTCGCGGTTAGCGGCGAGTTGGGCTTCGGAGATTTCTTTTTCGGGCTGCGGTTGAGGTGCTGCTGCTGCCGGCGGGACCGTGGTGGCAGTAGTAGCGGCGTGCGCGGCGGCACGGCGTTGTTGGCGATTCATCTTCTTCATATCACTGGTTTCCTTTCAACTCAATAAAAAAAGCCCGCAACAGAGGATGAACTCTGGCGGACCTGATTGAAGTTAGCATTGGCACCCCCCAATTCCGAACCATGGGTGACACGCGGGTTTGGCTGGATTGGCTGTAAGTGATAGAGACAGTTGGGGATATAAATTTGATTAAAAAAGATAAACTATTGTGACCGGGATTTCCGGGAGGGAAGAATTTTCAGACGGACCGATTAAGTGTTTTCGTTTCATCGACTTGCGGGCGAGAAAACAGTTAGGGCTGAAAATAGAGCCACTGGGACAGTTGCGGCCGCCATGTGGAAGGGGCGATGCCGGTGAGCGTTCTATTTTTCGATAGAACAAGTTTGAGGCGAAGTTCAGCGCCCACAACTTCCGCTACAGAAAAGGGTTGGCGGCATTGCGGGCAAGTGCAGGCACCAAACAAACGGCAAAGCCAGTCTCCGAAGACGGAGTCTCTGCAACCTAGACACAGCGAAAACAAATGATTTGCGGGCTCTGGCAGATTGGTGGATAGACAAGGGTGAATCAGCGCTTTTGAGAACGTTGCGTTGGGAACGCCTCGACCCACAGCGCAAAATGCGCCGTATTTTTCGCCGCCGTGCCGGCCGACCAAAATATATACACTGCTCTGGCATTTCGGGCACTCGCCGAAAAAGTGGCCATCGCAAAAAGCACGCTGCACTTTCGAACGGATTTTGCGAGCTTGATCTCGAATGCGGCGTTTGTGTTTGCGGGTGATGACGGTGCCCAAGGATGCATCGGAAGCCTTATGCCAGGTTTTCGGCGCTTTGAGTCGCATGGACGATTCGATCCGGTCTCCCTCGCTTTCTTCGAGCTGTGCCGGCGAGGCCGGCAGTTGCGATTCCTGCTGATGCCGGTTCGCGCGGTTGCGAAGTTTTTTGCGAAGCGGAATGCTTTTTCTGGCGCCGTGTGGGGACTCGCCGTAGACATTGCGTCGATCCTTTTCAAGACTGAGCTGTTTCTTATCTTGTGGTGTGCGGCGGCGCATCAGGGTGTCTGAATTGATTATGTATGAGGGCGGCCATCGGGGGGGCGCGCCGAGTCTCTGAATGTCTGCCCCACTTGCTGAACGGATCATATAGTTAGTTGGTATGAATATCGATCAGTTCAGGGGATGCTTTCTCGGGCAGGCCATTGGCGATGCGGTGGGGACGACTAACGAGTTCAAGCCGAAAGGGTCATTTAAGCCGATCAGCGACATGGTGGGCGGCGGACCGTTCGCCTTGCCGCGCGGCGCCTTTACCGATGATCATTCGATGGGCCTGTGTATTGCGGCGTCGTTGGTGGAGACGGGCACGTGCGACGCGTGTGATCAACTCGAGCGATTTTGTTTGTGGCGGGACCGGGGATACATGTCGGCGACGGGAGCGTGTTTCGATATCGGCAACACGGTGGCGGCGGCACTTAGAAAGTACAAGCGGACGCAGCAGTGTGAATGCGGATCGACCGACCGCGACACGGCGGGCAACGGGAGTTTGATGAGACAGGCGGCGATCCCGATGGCCTATGCGGGCAATCCGGCCATCGCCGGTTTGATGGCGGCGAAGAGTTCGCGCACCACGCACGGCGCGCCGCAAGCGGTGGATGCTTGCCGGTTCTACGCCGAACTGGTGGCGCATGTTCTGAACGGCGTGAAAGACGTTTCTGCGTGCGCGACTTCGCTTTTGCGCGAGAACGTTTATGACTCCGAAATTAGTGCGGCGGTGACAGGGGCGCATGAAAAGCCATACGGCGAAATTGTTGGAACTGGTTATGTGGTGCGGTCTCTGGAAGCGGCAATGTGGTGTTTCTATAACAGTTCCAGCTTTGAAGAAGGTTGCCTGCTAGCGGCGAACCTGGGCGACGACGCGGATACGACGGCGGCGATTTACGGGCAACTGGGCGGCGCTTATTTTGGCTTGAGCGGGATTCCGGCAAGATGGTTGGATTGGATAGCAATGCGGGCGGAAAATTTGCATTATGCGGATGAGTTGTTTGAGCTGGGGAAGCGGCAGGTGAAGGATGCGGGGGTGGCGGGGTCGGCTTAAGGGAAGACGGCGGAGAATAGCGGTCGGGTGCTTTATATAAAGCTAACAGGCTAAACTCGTGTCTACCGTGACACAGCCGATCTCGCTTGAAGAGTTTCATTCCCAGTATGGGCAGCAGAAGCCATATTTTGAATACTGGTTCGGAGAGCCGATACAGAAGACAATTCCGACATGGTTACACGCCGTGCTACAGGGGATCGTGCGCGAGGCTCTTCGGCGTGCGGGATATAAATCCGGCTCTGAGGTGGAATTGCGGATCGATCCGCAATGGGAACCCGTTCCTGACGTCATCGGCACGTTGAAATCCATCAAGGATTATCCGACCGAGCCAGTCGAGATCGTGGTGGAAATACTTTCTCCCGATGATAAGTTAATTCACGTCATCCACAAATGCGGTCAGTATGAACGGATTGGCACAGAGCGAATATTTGTGTTGGATCCTATCGACAAATTGGCTTGGCAGTGGAAGGCGAGAGGCTTGGAAGCGATTACGGAATTGTCACTGCCTAACGGTGCTGCGGTAGCGCTTGAGGAGATTTGGCGGCAGTTGGAAGAACAGGCATAACGCTGGTTCCGGACGGGATCTTCAGCGGGTGTGTAGAGCCCTCCTTTTATAAAGACATAAATGGTGATCGGGTGTCCTGGCACCAATTAGCCCACTGGCACCAATTAGCCCAATTACTTAATTGGTGATCTAATAGGTTGTCATAAAGGAGCGTGCATGTTTCGAGTTACGGCAGTAGGTTTTCTTGTCTTGGCAACCACTAGTTTGCCCGTTGCCGCATCTGTCTCTTTTGATGGCCTGGAAAACGGCGAGCAGGTTTTAAACTACTACGATGGCGGGTTCGGAGGTAATGGCTCGGGTCCGGGGCCGGACTACGGTATTACTTTTACGACGGGAATTGCGGCCAGTTCCGTGATTATTGCCTTCGGCCCGTCGGCGGTTCTGACAGCACCGTCCGTCACCATGGATCTCGCATCCCCCGCCACAGGCTTGTCTTTTTACTTTGAAGGTGCCGGAACGGTCACGCTGTATTCAGGTCTCAACGGGACCGGTACGGTAGTAACGACTGACTCGCTAACGGGACCGTTACCATTCGACACTAGTGCCGGTTTCTATGAATCGGTGGTTTTTACGGGCGAAGGATTGAGGTTAGACAGCATCTCGACCGGAGGCCCGCCGGTCGTTCCGGAGCCGGAGAGCGGGGTGTTAGTGCTGATTGCCGCCTTGCTACTGGGGCTTGCCGTGCGCAGGATCAGAGGTTGTTCTCAATGATGCGGTCTGAATGAAAATCAGCGAGTTTCAGCGCATTGGCGAAACCGAATTCGACGGCTTTGCGCGGGATGAGGCCGATGAGTTCGCTCTCGGCGACGGAGACGCCTGCTTCGGCGGCGAGGCGGGTGACTTCGGCGAAGACGACGTGAGGCGGGGTGATGTGGAAATCGGTCAGGTTCATGGAGACTTGCACTTGGCCACGGGACTCGAGAGGGAGGCCGAGCGCTTTCACACAGGGAAGGCCGCCGTTGCTGGTACGGATCGTGCGGGCGATTTTCTTGGCGAGTGGCAGATCCTGAGTCGCTAGGTTGATGTTGTAAGCGATCAAGATGGGGCGTGCGCCGACGATGACGGCGCCGGCGGTGGGATGAAGTTTGGGGCCGCCGAGATCGGGAAGCTTGGTTTGTGCTTCGAACTCGCCCTGACGGACCTTTTCGAGCAGCTTGCGATCGGGGTGAAGAGCGGCGGCCTCATAAAAATAAACGGGGATTTGGAGTTCGCGCCAGATGCGTTCGCCGGCGCGGTGGGCGAGCGCGACGCAATCGGCTAGTGTGGTTTCGCCCAACGGAACAAAGGGCAGCACGTCGAGCGCGCCCAGGCGGGGATGAACGCCGCGATGGTGAGTGAGATCGATTAATTCAGCCGCGCGGGCGGTGGCGCGGAGAGCGGATTCGAGCACGGCTTCGGCTTCACCGGCGAAGGTGATGACGCTGCGATGGTGGTCGGCGTCGCTGGTGCGGTGAAGAACTTTTGATCCGGGGACCGAAGCAATGGCGGCTTCCAGAGCAGCCACACGGGCGGGATCGCGGCCTTCCGAAAAATTCGGGACGCACTCAACCAGCAAGGCTCAGGCACTCGCTTTCGCAGCGCGGCGACGGTTGATCATGAAGTTGCCTTCGCGGAGGGCCATCAAGACTTGATTGACGCCGATGCGGCGAGGGATTTCGCGGTAATCGGAAAGGCTGAGCACCAAGATGTCGGCACGCTTGCCGGCCTCGAGACTGCCGACTTCATCGGCGCAACCGAGGGCGTGGGCGGCGTTGATGGTGGTAGCGGCGATGGCTTGTTCGGCGGTGAGGCGGAGACGGAGCACGGCTAGAGCCACCACCATTTGCATGCTGAAAATAGGCGCATCTTTAGAATCATACCCGCTGGCGAGGGCGATGGCGCCGCCGGCGTCAAGGAGTTTCTTCGCCGATGGATTCTCGCGCTCTTCCAGAAGCTCCTTACAAGGACTGAAGACGGCGATGGTAGGCGAGTGAGCGAGAGCAAATGTTTCGGACGGGCTCAATTCGGCGGGGCAAAAGACAGAGCGCGGGCGCGCTTGCTCAAGCAGATGGCGCAAGGTGTCGGCGGGGCCACCGCCGGGCCAGACGAGGTTGCGCGGCAAGCCGCTTTGGGCGAGCACATCCCAGAAAGCCTGGCCGGGCGGACTCAAATCGGGCGTGGCCAAGAGTTCGAGGCACTGGACGAAATTGCGGCGGCGGAGCAAGGCTAGGCGGGTGGCCAAGGCGGTGAGGTTCGGCTCATCGAGCGCAGTGGTGGCGAGGCGCAAACTGCGGACAGTGGACACGGGCACGCTACCGATGGTGGCCAACTGGCGCAGAGCGGCTAAATCGGCAGCGGGCGAGGCGGCTTCGGCGAAGACCTTGACTTGCGCGTTCAGGGTACCGTGCTGCAAACAGGAACGAATGAGCAGGAGGCTTTCCTCATAAAACTTGAGGGCCTTTTTGCGTTTAGCGACGGACGCGGCGGAGTCGCGATTTTCGTAAAGACTGACGTGGATGGCGGGATCAACGAAGCCCGGCATGACCACGCAACCTGTGACGGGGACGTCAATAGCGCCCCGGCTTTCTTTCAGATTTTCAATTCGGCGGGTGGGGCCCACCGAAAGAATTCTCCGATCTCGAATGAGGACCGAACCATCCTCTATAATTCCTAAATCATTGAGGGCCGCACCACGGCGTACACCACTGGGTCCACGCAAAGTCAACAGTTGCTTGGCCCCGCGAAGCAGGAGTAGCTGTGCCAAAAGCGATCTTTGCTTTCTATTCTACTCTACATGGAAGCGTCAGGATGTTTTAGCAAATACGAAATATTGGCGAAATCGAAATACCAGCATGCGACGACGATGGCGAGGGAGGCGATGGCGGCGATTTTCCAAAAAAGCTCACGGGGTGAGTTGGGATGGCCAGGTCGGCCGGCGACAGCACCGACGGCGAAGCCACCGATGAGGCCACCGACGTGGCCCCACAAACTAATGTTGCCGAAGAAGCTCAAGACGAGCCCGAAGACCAGCCACTGGCCGTAATGCTGGCGGACCAGTTGGGTGAGCGGGTCGGCGCGATTGCCAAAGACACCCATGGCGAGCATGACGCCCATCAATCCAAAGGCAGCACACGATGCGCCGAGAACGACGTTGGTAGGGGTGAGAATGGCGGCGAGCATGAAGCCGGTAAACGTGGAGAAGACATACGCCACGATGAGGCGGTTGGTGCCGTAGAACTGTTCGACTTCGGTGACGAGAATGAAGAGCGACCATGAGTTCATAAGGAGGTGGCTCCAACTGGCATGGAGGAAGCCAGCGGAGATAAAGCGCCACCACTGGCCTTCGTGCAAATGAAACGGGGCAGCGAAAAGGAAGGCCACGCGATTGTGAGTTAAGAGGAGGCGAAAGAGCCACGCGCCCACGTCATAGGGAGGATAAGACTGGCCGACATCGACAGTGGTATCGGTGGCGCTGTGACTAAGAACGAGACTGCCCGCGAAAAAGGCAAAGTTGATGGCGAGGACAATCATGGCGGAGAGATTGGCGCTCGGCAAGAAAGACGAGGCGAAGGCATTGGGGCGCAGATCGACCGCGCGGGGGCCGACGTTGGCTTCGCAGTAAGGGCAGACGCGGTCGCTGATTGTAATGAAGGCCCGGCAGTTGGGGCACATTCGCCTTTTTTCCACGGTTTAATTGTAGCGGGAAGCGGGGAAAGGACCGCGAACGGAATATTTTGGCAGCAAGCTTGCTAAAATCAGATTCGCATGAGTAAGACTGAGCAGGAGCATCGGGAAGACCTCGTGCGCGTTTGCCACCAGGTGTATGAGAAGGGTTGGGTGGCGGCGAATGATGGGAATGTGAGCATCAGGTTGAGCGAGGATCTGATTCTTTGCACGCCGACGGCGGTGAGCAAGGGAATGGTGAAAGCGGAAGACTTGATTGTTTGCGACATGGGCGGGACGAAAGTCCGCGGCCAGCGTGCGTGCACGAGCGAGATCGCGATGCACACGACCATTTATTCGTTGAGACCAGACGTGCATGCGGTGGTTCACGCGCATCCGCCGGTAGCGACTGGCTTTGCTACGGCAGGGCGAGCGTTGGACAAGGCGCTGCTGCCAGAGGTCATTATTCAATTGGGCGCGGTGCCGCTGGCGCAGTATGGATTGCCTGGCACGCCGGCGCTGAGCGATGGGATGCTGCCGTTTATTCCGCACTACGATGCGCTGCTGTTAGAAAATCACGGTGCACGTCGTATGGCGCCGATGTGTGGCAGGCGTTTTACCGGATGGAGACGGTGGAACATTTTGCGCGGATCACGTTTGTGGCCGAGATGCTGGGCGGGGCGCAGGCCTTGCCCGGGAAGAAGTAGAAAAGCTGTTTGCGGCACGGGCGCGGTATAACGTGAAGTCGAACGCGCATATGGAGCCGGGGATGCCGTTGGTGGCGGAAGACTGCGAAGCGCGGCGAAGGCGCTAGTGCCTGCAGCCAAAGCGCCTTAGGCTCGACTCTGGGAATGTGATTGCGCAGCAACGTCATACCCACGAACGCAATGAGCATGGCGGCCATTAAATATTCAAAGAATTGATCCGACCCCAGTTGAATGATCCAAGGGCCGACCGAGGCGCTGAGAATGCCGCCGAGCCGGGTCATAGCGGAAGCCACGGCGACGCCGCGGGCGCGCACTCTCGTGGGATAAAGATAAACACCCAAAGCAAACAAGCTGGTTTGCAGAGCGTTGACGAAGAAACCTTGCGCGGCTAACGCGGCCAGCAACGGAAGCGGATTGACACCGTGCTTTACGCCCATCGCAACCAGCAGGAGCGCTGTAATGGTTGCACCCAAAGCGGCCGTAAGTGTGAGAATCCGCGAGCCAAAGCGATTCACCAACAAAGCAAAGCCGACAACGCCCACAACGCCGCCGTAGTTCCAAGCCTCCAACCCATGACTATCGCCGGCTAAACCCAATCCCCGGGCGGATAACAGCGCCGGCAACCAGCTGTAACACATATACACCGTGGCCCCACTGGCGAAAAAAGTAAGCCACAACGAGAGCGTACTGCGAATCTGCCGAGGACCAAAGAAATCATTCACTGACGGCGTCGCGGCGGCGGTGGCAGATTCGATGAAACTCGCATCGGGCGGGAACGGTGTGGCCCAAACGGCCCAGCAGCCGGACGAGTTCCGGTGCCCGTTCGGGATGACGCGATAAGAAGCGCGGCGATTCGGGAACAAGCCAGAACATCACGAACGACAGCAAGATGGGCAGAATGCCACCAATGAAGAAGAGTGCCCGCCAACCGGCCAAGGGCAAGACTGCGCCGGCCACGGAACCAGCCAAGCCGCCCCCCAAGGGCACGCAAATGATGGTGGCCATGACGGCGACCGTGCGCATTTTGATAGGGGTAAATTCGCCGCTCATCGTAGCCGCGTTCGGTAAAGCGCCGCCGATGCCACACGCTGCGATGAAGCGTAAAACTTCGATGGTGAGCAGGTTTGGAGCAAAAGCGCTGGCGGCGACGGCCATGCCGAATAAAAGAACGCTGAGTGACAAGGCAACGCGTCGGCCGATGCGGTCACCGATGAAGCCGGCTGTGGTGGAGCCGACGGTCATACCGATTAAGCCGATGACCAGCAGAGGGGCGAAACTCGCGCGCGGCAGGTGCCAGTCTTGAATGATAGATGGCACAGCTAAGCCGACGATGGAGATATCGAAGCCGTCGAAAATGATGGCGATCGCAAAGAGCAGCGTAGCGAGTTTGGCGAAGCGAGGCCAGGGGCCGTGGTCGAGCAGTTCAGCGATTTCGATAGACATGAATATGTGAGGCTATCACGCTGAATCATTTTGACGGGGATATGATGGAGCGCGGAAAAGGAGTTTGAGTCATGCGGGATGAGCGGAGCAATCGACGGGAGTTTGCGAAGGCGGCGTTGGTGGGACCGTTGGCGAGTGCGATTGGCGGGGGCGCAACGCTGCAGCCCCTTTCGCCGGGCATCAAGATTACGTGGCAGATGCCGCTGGATTTCACGGACGAAGATTTGCAGTTCGCGAAACAGATTGGCGTGAGCTATGTGAATACAGGTACGAGCGGTGGCACTTACGAAGTGTTCGCCGACGTGAAGCGGCGCGTAGAGGCAGCGGGATTGACGCTGAGTAACATAGGCAACACTAATGTGCACAACATGCCGGAGGTGACGCTGAATTTGCCGGGCCGGGATGAAAAGATTGCGGAGTACAAACAGTATTTGCGGAATTTGAGTAAGGCGGGGATTTACTACACGACTTACGCGCACATGGGCAACGGCATTTGGAGTTCGGCACAAGGCACGACCCGTGGCGGAGCACCGGCGAGGGCCTTTCATGCGGCGGATGCGGAGGGGCACTGGACGACAACCACATTTCATCAGCCGCTTTCGCATGGGCGGAAATTCAGCAAGGAGGAGCTTTGGGAGAACTATACATACTTCATTAAGCAAGTTGTTCCGGTGGCGGAAGAGACGGGTGTGCGGATTGGAATTCATCCGGACGATCCGCCGATGAAGGAACTAGGTGGAGTGCCGCGCTGTATCTTTGGAAATTTTGCAGGCTATGAGCGCGCACTGGCGATTGCCAATAGTCCGAACATTGGTGTGTGCCTGTGTTGTGGGACGTGGATGGAGGGCGGCGATTTGATGGGGAAGAATGTCTTTGAGGCGGCGCGCGCCTTTGCCGGCATGGGCAAGCTTTGGAAGATTCATTTTCGGAACGTGACTTCGCCGGTGCCCGATTTTACAGAGACGTTTGTGGATGACGGATACACGGATATGAGGAAGTTGATGCGGACGCTGGTGGAGGTGGATTTCCGCGGGATTCTGATTGCGGATCACGTGCCGAAGATGGTGGGGGATCGGAGAACGGGGTGGGCGTTTAGTTTGGGGTATATTCGGGCGCTGTATGATGCCGCGCGGGGGTAGGCGAAGTCGAGCCCCGCGCGGACGGTGAGATGGCCGCCATATTCAGCAGCCTCTCGCAGTCCTCCGCATCCGGCACGATGGCCGTAGCCTTCCCGTCCACCGTCAGTACCACCGGGCCCTTGCTTTCTTAAGCTGCTTCAGAAACTCGCGGGAGCGGCGACTTGGTCGTCGTCCACAAGTTGGCCACGGTCTGCTTCCGCCAAGCCCTCGCGCACGGCGGTAAGAAAGCGAGAAGTCTCTTCGACCAAGCGGAGAGCAGCCTCTTTTACAACCTGTTCGGCGGCCGTGCCGGTATGTCTGGTAATTTGCCACAGTTGGGCTTCTTGCTCTGGGGAGAAGTGAACTTCCATGATCCGCTTGTACTTTTATCCCGACCGCCCTACGATGACGCCTCGGAAGAACTGAGAGCAGTCATCGAAGATGGCGTGAATGGGCGGGAACGCCGCCCCTGCTTTCACTTCTTGCCCAGCGCTGCTTTCGCGGCGTCCAAGGCGGCTTCGTAATTTGGATGGGCGCTCACTTCGGGCACGTACTCCACATGCTTGAGTTCGTTGTTGCCGTCAATGACAAAAATGGCGCGGCTTTCGATGCGCACCGCGGGAATCAGCGTTCCGTAGTTTTCGCCGAACGAGCCAGACTTGTGATCGGACAACATGCCGACGTGGTTGATGCCGAAATTGCCGCACCAGCGTTTTTGTGCAAAGGGGAGATCCATACTGACGGTGAAGATTTTGACGTCAGACATCTTGGCTGCTTCCTCTTCGAAACGTTTGGTTTGGGCGTCGCACACCGGGGTATCCAAAGACGGCACTACGCTCAGAATCCGCACGCCACTACCGGTGCCCGCCAGATTCACTGGCTGGAGTTTGGCGTCAACCACATCAAAGTCGGGAGCCTTGTCACCAGCCTTGAGTTGCGGGCCCGCGAGTGCCACGGGCTTGCCCATTAAAATCGTCGAACGGTTTTCAGTTTGATTAGCCATGCGGCATCAGTGTAGCATCGCGGGCTTGAGAAAAAGCGCGCGCCGTTTACTGGATCACTTTCGGAAGCTGACAGGTGAAATTGCGGCACTCGTAAATCGTGATGCGGCCGCGGCGTTCGAGGCTGGCGAGGAACGGGGCAACGTCGTGCAATTCCGCTGCGCACTGGTCACTGATCGAGAGGACAACAGCGGAGGGAGAAAATTTTTGGGTGTAACCGCGCTCCAGGTTCTGGGATTCAGCGTCAATTTCTTTCACGCGGAGAATGACCTGCTCCGGTTCGTGGAGCGAGCGCCCTAACGCAACCAGCATCACCGGCGCAATGGTCGGCTGCGCTTTCATCTTGGGAGCGAAAGCGCGCAGGGAGCGGGTGGCTTGCCTTTGAAAATCTGGATTGCCGGTGAGTTGGCTGAGGCGGAAGAGGAGGTCGGTGGCGACGGAATTGCCGGAAGGTTCGGCGCCATCGTAATCGTCTTTGATGCGGAGCAAAACGTCGGCAACGTTGGCTTCAGTGCTGAAGAATCCGCCGGCATCGTGATCTTCAAAACGGGCAAGTCCGCGCTGGGCGAAATCGACGGCAAACTTCAGCAACCAAGCTTCGGGTTTTGCTTCAAACAAATCGAGCAAAGCGTTGGAAAGAAAGGCGTAATCGTCCAGGAAGGCATTGACAGCGGCGTCACCATCGCAGTAGCGGCGGAGCAACTGGCCGCTGCCGGGTTCGAACATTTTGGCCAGCACAAATTTGGCGGCCTGCTGGGCGGCGGCGAGATATCGAGGATCGCCTAAAACCCGATATCCCTTTGCGAAGGCTGAAATTTGTAAACCATTCCATGCAGTGAGAACTTTGTTATCAAGATGCGGACGCGGTCGTTGGGCGCGGACGGTTAAGAGCTTCTGAGCAGCGGTTAACACTGCGGAACTGGCGGGTGTTGGGTCGGCTTGGAAAAGGATGTTGCGGCCGTGAAATTCGCCGTGGGGATCGACCTCAACATTTCCTTCCGGTTCTACACCGAAGTGTTTGCAAAATAAAGGACTATCGGCGCCGGCAACAGCTTCAATTTCGCGCTGACGCCAGATATAGAAAGAGCCTTCGCCGGAATGGGAGGGGTTCTCAGGATCGGGGCTGTCAGCATCTTCGGCGGAGTAGAAACCGCCCTCGGGGCTGGTCAAA
Organism: Bryobacterales bacterium; assembly: GCA_963840845.1. Taxonomy (GTDB): domain Bacteria; phylum Acidobacteriota; class Terriglobia; order Bryobacterales; family Bryobacteraceae; genus Bog-105. Next base: position 26,164 of record CAWJBS010000108.1, on the reverse strand, counting down.
TCGCGGAGGACATAGGCGAAAATATCGCGCGCTACGGAGGCAAGCTTTTCGTCGCCGGTGGCCTGGAACGCTTCGAGATAGGCGATGGCCAGTTGAGCTTGATCGTAGAGCATCTTCTCGAAGTGGGGGACAAACCAGTGGTCGTCAACGGAATAGCGGTGGAAGCCGCCGCCAAGTTGATCATGCATGCCGCCGGCCGCCATGGCGTGCAGAGTATGAGTCACCATGGCCAGCGCTTCGGGATTATTTTCTTGAAGCTGTAGCGCTGCAGAAAATTGAGACCACGGGACGGGGAAATTTAGGTGCGCCGCCGAAGCCGCCTTGGCGTTTGTCGTACATGCGTTCGAATTGACGAAAGGCTGAGTGGAGAAGGTCAGCGTCGGGCTCAACAGTAGACAGCGAAGTCGCCGCCATGTCCTACAGTTGTTCGGAAACATTCGTGCCAGAAAGTTCGACCTTGGCGCGTTCCGTTTTCCAAACGTGCGTGAGCTGAGCAAGCAATTGGCGGAAGCCGGGACGGCCGTAACGAGAATCGGGCGGGAAATAGGTACCACCGAAAAACGGCTTGAGTTCGGGCGTGAGCCAAACCGACATGGGCCATCCACCGCTGCCGGTGGTGGCCTGCACGAAGAGCATGTAGATACGGTCGATATCGGGGCGCTCTTCGCGGTCCATCTTGATGGGAACGAAGTCGCGGTTCAACAGTTCCGCGACGCTTTCGTCTTCGAAAGATTCGTGCGCCATGACATGGCACCAGTGGCAAGTGGAGTAACCGATGGAAAGGAAGATGGGTTTATCTTCGAGGCGGGCTTTGTCAAAAGCGGCTTGGCCCCAGGGCAGCCAATCCACAGGATTATGGGCGTGCTGCCTAAGGTAGGGGCTTTTCTCGTGGATGAGCGCGTTGGTGAAGCGGGACGAAGATCCCACTTATTGCTTCGCCGCGGTACTGGCCACCATTTTGCTCTTCGGATGAGCGGAGGTGGTGGTGGCGGGGAGGGCCATCAATTCGTCGATGTGCTGGCGCAGATTGGGATCTTTGGCCACGGCGTCCCATTGCGGGCCGCTATCGGCAGGGTCTGATAGTGGATGAAACCTTTGCGGTCGATCAGAACGACTTGCGGCACCACCATGCGCTCGGCCGGGGTGACAGTCAAGAACGACATCATCTGGCGCGCGGAATGTAGCCGACCGGGAAACCCACCTGATAGGTGCGGGCAAAATCCTCCACCATCTGTGCGGCTTCCGCGGGCTTGTGCATGTTGTCCAAGGCGTTGATGGCGATGTCGATAGCTTGGAATCCGTGCTTGCCCAATTCCTGTTGATACTTGGTGAGTTCGTGCGCAGAAGCCTGGCAGTGGGGGCAGGTGGTGAGAATGAATTCCAAACAGACCACTTTGCCGCGATACTGGCTCAACAGTTTCTCGCCCTCACCGGGAACGGTGAACGCGAGTTCCGGCGCCTTGCGGGGTTCGGCCGACTGGCCTACCAAAACGGCGGAGGAAACAGCCGAAAGTAAGAAAATTCCGATTAAGGTCTTCACAATTATTAGTTTAGAACGAAACAGCGAGCTATCTTTAGGATTTACCCAGACTACGTGCTTCCTGAAAAACAATTCGTTGTCAGCGCGGGCATCAGCAAAACGAGCTATGCCGAGGTGGTGGAGCTATGCCGGCAATGGGCGACAGATCCGGCGGCGGGCGGCCACTATATTTGCGTGACGTCAGTGCACGGGATTATTTTGGCGAAAGACGATCCGTCGTTCGCGAAAATCCTCAATTCTGCCGACATCGCCACGCCCGATGGCATGCCGGTGGTTTGGGCGCTCCGGTCTTTCGGCAGCGCGGGGCAACAACGAGTGTATGGGCCAACCTTAATGCTGCATCTATGCGAAAGCGCGGCTCAGCATGGGCACGGTATCTACTTATATGGCGGACGGCCCGAGGTGTTGCCGCCGTTGGAGCACCGGTTGAAAGAGAAGTTCCCCGCCCTGCGGATTGCGGGCCGTTACTCGCCGCCGTTCCGTGCGCTGACGGCGGAGGAAGACCTGCAAGTGCAGGCGGACATACGGCAATCAGGCGCGCGCATCCTGTTTATTGGCATCAGCACACCGAAACAAGAGCGCTGGATGTTTGAGCACCGTCAGAATTTTCCGGGTGTGACGATGATTGGCGTGGGAGCAGCTTTCGATTTTCATGCGGGTTATACGCCGCAAGCGCCCGCGTGGATGCAACGGCTAGGCTTAGAGTGGTTTTTCCGATTAAGCACCGAACCGCAGCGCCTTTGGCGGCGATATTTGCTGATAACACCGCGCTTTCTGCCCCTGTGGCTCATCCAACGACTGAAAACAGTAAGAGAATCCCACCCCTGAATACACTTCTTCCGTAGAGAATATGAGCCGGAACGAAAAAAGCCGGCTAATCACTCAACAAAAGAAGGAAGACTGTTATGAGTTCGTTCGCCACGGCGGCCTCGCGGAGCGCCGATAAAGACACACCAAACAGCAAACAACTGCTGCATCTCCTGGTTAACCCGGAAGGTATGCCGGAAGCGGAGAATTCCGCTACAGCCGCCGCCGCGGCGGAACCTGCGCGCGCCGAAGCCCCGGTTGTGAATCCGCAAACGCTGGATGAGGCCGCTCGCGTGGAGCGCTTGCTTACCCAGTTGGAAGCGCGATCGATGGCGCTGGTGCCTTATGGTTATGGGAACTTGCGCGAAGTGGCGCCGCGCCGATCTAACACCGCGCTGCTGGCGGGAGCGCTGGTGGCAATTTGGGCGACCATTCTGATATTAGGAATTGCTTATATTCGCTACGTGGGACACTCGCCGTTTTCCAGCGCCGAGCGCACCACCGTAAGCGTGCCGACCGTGATTGCCCCAGAGACGGATGCGCAAGACCAAAAAGTGGCCGCGTCTGTGGATCATTTGGCGAAAGCGTTGGTCTCTTCTTCGGAGCGGATGAACCAATTAGAAGCGGCGGTGGAGAAATCGAACCGCGATTTGCAGCGCATTGCCAAGAGCAATAGTGAACGTCCGGCGCAGACAGCCAACACAGAGCAAAATGAAGACTCGACATCGGTAGTGGTGAGTCCGACGATTCCGAAGAACTGGCACCGCGTGCTGGAAATCAAGCCGACGGATATGGCCGTGCCCCACAAAACGGCGGACGGCACTATTGATTACTGGCTGGTTCCGCGCAACGGAGACGCCTCACCCAATAAAGTTCTGCCGATTGGCAAGAGCGCCGATGGGGTAGTGGTTCACAACTTAGACGACGGCAAAGACTATACGCTAACGCCGAACGGCGAGTGGAAAAACGGAGCACTGGCGCCGGCGGGCAACTAGAACGCGTCACTCACATTACGGGCTTTTTTAGAACCGCGGGGTCCCTCGCGGTTCTTGTTTTTTCCTTGGCTTGAAAGACCAAGGTCAACTTTTTTTCAATAATTAATCTATATTTGGAAAGATGTTACTCTAAATTACGTAACAATGACGTTAGCTTTTCATGCAAAAGAATGTCCGCGTTGCAGATCTTCCGATATCAGGCGGTCAAATGAGCGTAACATTTTTGAGGCGCTTGTTCGCTTTTTGATCGTCACGTGCCGTTGCTACAACTGTGAACTGCGATTCTACCGGCCAAGATGGTATGGCGTACCTCCGGCTTGGCCCAAGCGGTCGCGTGGCACCAGTGCTTCGTCGTAAGCGCGGGTTATGAATCAAACTGAATTTTTTGCTGTTTTGGAGGGACGGGAGGCCGTTCCTCAAGTTCTTTACGCTGATTTCGCAGCATAGCGGCGGTGAATTGCCAAGTGGGCCCGGGAGTTTCACGCCAGCACGCGGGCACGGTGACCATGCAATAGCGAGCCAAATCGGGATCGTAATAGAAGAAGCCCGCTTGCCGCTTCATGATGGTCTTCCATTCCTCGAACGTGGCCGATCCAATCTCAACCAAGCCGCATTCAACGGGTATTTCCTCGGCGGTTAACAAGCCGCCCGGTGTTACAAAATAAAATTCATTTGAATAGCGCATTCCGACTTTTTTCTTGAGTGGATTTTTTAATTCGCACTTAAAATCGGCTCTAGATATTTTAATTTCGTAACAAATACGGCGCATGCCCTGATGGGGAAGGCAGTTGAGGGCGAAAGCGTCAAGGCGCTGCAGGGATTGTCCACGGAATCCGGTTCCCACTCGTAGCTCACGGAGGAACATCCACTCTGTCTTACTCGCGTGCAAAGCGCGTTCGAGGGTGTCGAGTAAGAGAGTGGCGCTCCATTCCTTAACCGGTGGTAGATTGGCAGCGGCCATACTTACAATATGCATCGTCGCGCTTTTTTGTCGCTGGCGGCGGCTGCCACTTTTCCGGGTGGACGTGCCGCCGCTTCGCAACCTAACATTCTGCTGTTGATGGCGGACCAGTTCCGCGGAGATGCCCTGCACTGTGACGGCAATGCGCAGATTCACACGCCGAATTTGGACAAGCTGGCGAGTGAGGGAGTGCGTTTTCGCTGCGCCTATTCGAGCACGCCCACTTGCACGCCGGCCCGCGCGGCACTATTGACAGGCATGGCGCCTTGGAATCATGGGTTGTTGGGCTATGGGAAAGTGGCGGAGCGGTATCCGGTGGAATTGCCGCGGGCGCTGAAGAGTGCCGGTTATTTCACCTCGGTGATTGGCAAATGCCATTACACGCCGCAACGGAATGTACATGGGTTTCAGGAAGCGCTACTGGACGAATCGGGCCGGGAAGAGAGTATCGATTTTCGGAGCGATTACCGGTCGTGGTTCTGGTCTGTCGCTCCGCAGGCCGATCCTGATAAAACCGCGATCGGCTGGAACGATTACCGAGCTGCGCCTTATGCGCTGCCGGAGGAATTGCATCCTACGGCTTGGACCGCGAATACGGCGGTGAAGTTTTTGCAGGATTACCAACGCGCGCAGCCATTCTTTCTAAAGGTATCCTTTGAGCGGCCGCATAGTCCGTATGATCCGCCGCAGCGCTGGTGGAAGCATTATGAAGGCACGGATTTACCGCAAGGGCACGTGGGCGATTGGGCGCAGCGTTACGCGCCGCGCAGTGGGCCGGGTTACGAAATTTGGCATGGCGATTTGGGCGCGGAGCAAGTGCGCAGTTCGCGGCACGGCTATTACGGCAGCGTTTCGCATGTGGACGAGCAGATCGGGCGTGTGCTGGCAGCGCTGGACGCACGCGGTTTGACGGAAGAGACGCTGATTCTGTTTGTGGCCGACCATGGCGATATGACGGGCGACCAGAATCTGTGGCGCAAGAGCTATGCCTACGAACCTTCGGCGCGCATTCCTATGCTGTTGCGTTGGCCGAAGGGATTGGTGAGTGCCCAACGGGGCGGTGTGCGTGCGGAGCCGGTGGAGATTCGCGATATTCTGCCGACGTTTTTGGATGCGGCTCACGCGCCGACGCCAGAAGTTTCGATGGATGGCAGAAGCTTGCTTGATCTGCTGCGGCCGGATACTGCGGCGTGGCGAACGCACATCGATTTAGAGCATGATGTTTGCTACAGCCCGCTGAATCATTGGAACGCGCTGACCGATGGGCGCATGAAGTATATTTTTCACGCGCGCGATGGGGAGGAGCAGTTGTTCGATTTAACGCAAGACCGCCATGAATTGAAAAACCTGGCGGCGGAAGGCGCCTATGGGGCGACGCTGGCACAGTGGCGCGAACGGTTAGTGAGTCATCTAGCCATACGCGGAGACAGGTTCGTAAAGAACGGCAAGCTGGCGCTGCGGCCGGAGAGCTTGCTGTATTCGCCGAACTACCCTAAATCAAACACGCAAGGCTAGTTCTGATTCCTGCCAGAAGTCTTCGCGCAAATATTTGGAAGCGCCATCGCAGCCGATGGTGACAATCACACCTTTGCGGCCTTCTTTGACAAGCTGTTCGCCTAACTTGCGGGCAGCGACGACATTGCCCGCGGCGGAGATTCCCAGCAGTAGACCTTCTTCACGGCCCAGTTTGCGGGCCATGTGGTAACAGTCTTCGGTGTCGATCCAGATGTTGCCGTTGGCCACTGTATCGTCATAGATTCCGGGGATGATGGACGTCGGAAGATGCTTCGTCCCTTCGACGCCATGCAGCGGAGTGGAGGGCTGCGCAGACCAGCATTCGACTCCTTTCACGTCGCGCTTCAGGCGGCGACTGGTGCCAATGAAGGTGCCGGTGGTGCCGAGAAGTGCCACGAAATGAGTAACGCGACCAGCGGTCTGTTCGATGATCTCGGGCCCGGTGGTTTCAAAGTGCGCGCGCCAGTTGGCGTCGTTGTTGTATTGATCGGCGTAGAAGTAACGGTCTGGATCGGCGGCGTAGATCTCGCGCACTTTGCGAAAAGCGCCGTCGGAACCCGCACCCGGATCGGTTAGGACTAATTCCGCGCCATATGCTTTGAGGATAATTTTGCGCTCGTCGCTGGCGTTGGCGGGAAGGCAGAGCTTCACCGCATAGCCTTTGGCTGCGCCGATCATGGCGTAAGCAATTCCCGTGTTGCCGCTGGTGGCATCGAGAATCGTTTTGCCCGGCTTCAGTTTGCCGCTAGCCTCCCCTTCACGGATGATGTTGAGGCCGGGACGATCTTTGACGGAGCCGCCAGGATTGAAGAACTCGCACTTGACCCAAATCTCTACGCCGGGCAGATCGGCACAAGCGCGTTCGAGTCTTACGAGGGGCGTGTTGCCGATTTGTTCGAGGAGATGGCTTTTCATTGGGTGACCTTGCGGACCGTGGCACGCAAACGTTCACGCGGCTGGCCGGCGCGTTCGAGAACATATTGGCCCGCGCCGAAAATGCCGTCGAAAAACTTGGTGGCTTCAGGCTTGACGCTGTTCCAGGATTCGTCGGTGTTTGGGTGAACGAGACGGTCGTTGAAAACGAGTTCCAGATGATTGTTGTCGAAGGCGAGCTTGCCTTTGAACTCAGGCTCATTCTCCAACCGGCGGCAGGCGTGCAAAGCGGAGTCGTAGGCTTGCCGCAATTGCGCTTGGCCATCGCCGGTTTCTTTGGCTTTGCGGTTGTAGAGCAGGCCTAATTGATCACGCGCGTAATCAAGGCTATAGTTAGCCTCGTGCGCGATGAGCAAGACGCCTGGGCCTTCGGGGACGTGCGAATAATCAGCCACGTCGATGAGCATTTCCGGCAAATCGCGCTTCTGAATCCAGCGGTGGAAAACCGGGATAGCGTCCGTTACGTCGAAGCTCTTGTCGGCATTCGCAAAAATTTTTATGTTTACGTGCTGCATGTCCATAGCTCCTTACGCTGGCACCGGCGCTTGTTGTTGTGTGAGGCGCAGCGAGCAGCTATGGCAGGCTTCAATAAAGAGCTGCGTTTCTTCCGTTAGGCGATGAGCGGCTTCGGCGTTATACGAATCGGCAGCGTGTTCATGCGCGCGGAATAAGAATTGGCCAAACTTGCCGCCGGCAAACGGATCGAAGAAAAGTTCGGTATCGTAGAACTCTTTGCGGAAGGCTTCCACGATGCCGTCTGCGGTCGGAAGGAAGAACGCTTTGCGCCAAGAGAGCAGCGCTTTTGCGCCGTTCAGCATGGCTTGATATGCGAGCTTCGCGGCGCCCGCACTATCACCCTTCTCTAAAGCTAACTGCGCTTCAAAGGCTTCGCGCTCGCAGGCAGTCAGTTGGAACTCCAACGGCGTTACTACTTCGCCCGCGCACTCGCCGATGCCTAAATCACCCAGCGTGTATTCGCGCGGATCGTGCCAATCGGTATACATGGAGGGGTCTTGATCATGCGAGGGCAGATTGCCGAGATCGTCAAGCATCTTCTTGCATTCCACTTTGCCGATGCGTTTGATGAAGGCTTGAAATTCTTCGCCGCTCTGGCGCTCGGATACGAAGCGGCGGGTGATGCGGTCTACGGCTTCCGGGATGCGCTTGGAAGGAACAGCGCCAATGGCCAAACCGTAAGAGCCGGCGTTGTTGCTCCACTGGCCGCCAAGCACGACTTGAAAATGCGGCGTGGCGTAGCCGTTTTTGTTGCGATTCACTCCATAAAAACCGAGATCGGCCAAGTGGTGCTGGCCGCAGGAATTGAAACAGCCGCTGATCTTGATACGCAGCTTGCGCACGGCTTCGTCTTGCGTGACGGAATTTTCGACCAGGCGCACGCGCAGTTCGCCGGCAAGACCGCGCGAGGCGGAAATGCCCAGCTTGCAGGTGTCGGTGCCGGGGCACGAGACAGGATCGAAAATCGTTTCGGCTACCGGCGCGGCGAGTTTTCCGGCCTTCAGATCTTTGTGCAAATCTTCCAGATCGGCCTCGCTCACCCAGCGCAGGACAATGTTCTGTTCGACCGTGAGACGCAGGGTTTCGTTGGTATATTTGCGGGCGATATCAGCCAGCACGCGTAACTGATCGGACGTGATATCGCCTAACGGCAGCGCGATCGTAACGGTGGCGTAGCCCTTTTGCCGCTGATCGTAAACGTTAGCCGCTTTCCACTGCTGAAATTCTTCCGACTTGATTTGCACCAAGCCGGCGGGGCGGCGCGGCGTTTCCTGTTCGTGGCGCGTCTCGGATAAATAAGAGGTCCAGCGCGGATCGTTGCTGAGGATGGCGCGCTCTTCTTTGACTAACCGCTTAAATTCGTCGAGACCCAACTTCGCAACCAGAAATTTCAAACGCGCCGTGTTGCGATTTTTCTTCTCGCCCAAACGGCCGAAGACCCGGGAAATAGCCTGCGTAAGCGGCAACAATTCCGCCTCCGGCAAAAATTCGTCAAACAATTTCGCTTGATACGGCACCGCGCCTAAACCACCACCCACCCACACTTCGAAACCGCGCTGGCCATCGCGTTCACGCGCAATCAAACCAATATCGTGAATGCGCACCAGCCCGCACGGATTGGTGTCGCAACCGGAGAAGGCGATCTTCATCTTACGGCCAAAATCTTGCGCGTCGGGATGGCCCAGCAAAAAGTAGGCGGTGGCTTTCGCGTAGGGCGTGACGTCAAAAGATTGATCGCGGCAGACCCCCGACAAGTGGCACGCGGTCACGTTACGAACGCTGTTGCCACACGCTTCGCGCGTAGTGATACCAACCGCGGCCAAGCGTCGCATTAACGCCGGCGTGTCTTCGATGTGGATGTAGTGCAACTGGATATCTTGCCGCGTGGTGACGTGCGCAATGCCGTCTGAATATTCTTCGGCCAGTTCCGCCATGACTTCAATTTGCGAAGCATCCATCCCGCCGAAAGGAATTTTGATCCGCTGCATACCGGGTGCATCCCAAAGAGTGCCCGGGCCTTTCGTCAACGCTTCTTGCGGATAAACCAGCTTGCGGCTTTCCACACCATCATGCCGCTGGCCGTTGTCGTAACGCTGGCCATAAGCACCGCGCCGCAAACGGGTTTCGGCGAAGACTTTGTCTTCAATCTTCCCTTGTTTTTTCAGGGCGATCTCGTTTTCGAAGACGTCAATCTCCGTTGCTAACTCGGGTTTGATCTGCGCGGATAGGCGCTCTTTCCACTGTGGATTGCTGGCTTTCATGGGCGGGTCGGCTGAATCATCCCAAACACACTAGGGATTTAGGCCTTAATTATATCAAGAAAGCGCTGTTGCTGTATACGCGCTAAACTATTGGCATGGCTTTCACGATTGACGAGTCGTTTTTGCCCGCCACCCTGAACGCGCCTCCGATGACTGATGCGCAGTTTGCCGAGTTCTGTGCCGAACATCCAGATCTGTCATTTGAAATGACCGCTGAAGGGGAACTCATCGTCATGGCTCCCACTTTCTCGCTGACCGCGGCGCGCAACTCCCAAATCACAAGCCAACTGACTGCCTGGGCGCAAAAAGATTCACGAGGCATCGTCTTGGATTCGTCGGGCGGCTTTGTTCTGCCCTCGGGCGCGCGGCGCTCGGCGGATGCGAGTTGGGTGGAGAAAAGCAAAATTCAGCAGTTGAGCAAAGAAAGCCGAGACGGATTTTTCCATCTTTGTCCGGAGTTCGTGATTGAACTCAAATCGAACAGCGACCGGTTGCGCACTCTGCAGGCAAAGATGCACGAGTGGATTGCTAACGGCGCACAACTCGCCTGGCTCATTAATCCAGACACACAAAGCGTGGAAATCTACCGCCCGAATCGTGAAGTGGAAACGCGGAGCGCTCTCACATCCATCGCCGCCGAATCTCCGGTAGACGGTTTCGTCTTAGACCTCGCTCCGGTCTGGAATCCACTGGGCGAGTAACGCGCTACCGCCCCGCCAACTTCTCCGGCATATCCGCCAGAATATAAGCCAGCACAGCCAGCATCGCGGTATTCTTCTTGAACTCACGCGGATCAACTTTATCGACCGTATCCGCCTGCGTATGATGCCAATCGAAATAGTGTTCGGCAGTTGTCGTCGGGCTCAAACTCGCTACGCCTTGCGCGACTATCGGACCAATATCCGCTCCACCTCCGCCCTGGTTCACTTGCGTCGCCTGAATCGGCGCCAGCAACTGAGCGATCTCCTGGCACAACTTAAACGAATGCTCCTGTTCGGGTCGAGCCTCTATGGTCCGACCCGCCGGCTGTCGGTCCGCGCCCAAAGAACGTGCCATAACCAAACCCCAAAGGCCGCTCAGCGCCTTCGTCCATCTCGATAGCGGCGACATGGTTCTTCGCTTTGTCGCCCACCCACTGGGCATATGCTTCCCCGCCCCTGCCGCCGTTTTCTTCGTTCACCCAAAACACGACGCGAATGGTGCGCTTCGGCTTCAAGCCTAACTTATGAACTAAGCGCCGCCGCTTCCAAAGTAGCCATGATGCCCGAGCCGTCATCTTGCGCACCTTGGCCGACATCCCAAGAATCAATGTGCCCGCCCATCACCACAATTTCTTCCGGATGCTCCGCACCAACAATTTCGCCGATGACGTTGGCCGCTTGCTGATCGGGCTCCATGTGCGCTTGCATCTCCATATGGACGCGCGGCGTAACACCGCTGTCTTGCAGCCGCTTCAGCAACAAGGCATCTTCAATGCTGATGGCAGCAGCGGGAATTTTGGGATCTTCCGCGGTGTATTGCAACGTGCCGGTATGGGGAAGCTGCAGTGCTAATGGCGTGATGGAGCGGACTAAGACGCCAACGGCCCCTTGCTTGGCTGCGCGCGACGGTCCCGCCACGCGGTATAAGACGGTTCGTCCATAGCCCTCATAGGGCGCGTTGAAAACTACAATTTTGCCGGCTACTTTCGTCCCCAGGCCCATGAGTTCGGCGAAATCGGAAACCACCACAACATCGGCCGTAATGCCCGCCGGCGGCGTGTTGCACGCTCATGCCCAAGCCCAAGAAATGCAGCGGCCGTTCAATGGGAGCGATGATGGCGCCCGACTCTTTCCCGCGCACCCAATGCGGCACCATCACTGGCGGCGTAACTACGTTCGTCAAGCCCGCCTTCTTCATCTCTTCAGCCGACCACTTCACGGCGCGCAGCAGAGATTCCGAACCGCTAAGCCGGTTACCAATGCGGTCGCAGAGCGTGACCAAACGCGCATAGCCCGCATCATCTTGCAAAGCGGCATCAATGAGGCGGCTGGCGGTTGGGCCATATTGGCTGGTGATCGTGGTCTGATCGGCGGCTTGGCTGACCATCGCGAACAGCGCCAAGGGCAGGATCAGCCTACTTGAGGTGTGTCGGTGCATGGTGGAAGTAGATATTAGCACGCGCGGCCAAAGGCGGACGCCTATCGTGCGCGCTGCGCTAGTTTTGCCAGGAATCGTGCAGAATATTGCCGTCCGGGTCGCGCACAATAAAACGCACGATGGGCTTGCAATTGAGCGCTTTTTCCCGCGCGATATCGTCGCCGAAAACTTCACGCAAAGTCGGCAGAGAAATGCCGAGCCTGAAAGCAATTTGATGGTCTGGCATACCAGCCTGCGCCAGGCTTTTCACCAGAGCGCGCATACGAGCGTTCAACATATATATTAAGGCTGCAGCGGCAAGCTGACCGTTCCGGCCGCACCGCTGTAAATCAATTCCATATCCTTCATGTTCTGGGTCTTGCCGCGGTATTGAAAGAAAATCAGGCCCGCCACAGGCAGCGCTCGATCGCCTTCCGGCAAAACGGATTTCAATACGCGCTGTTCCATCTTGCGGCGCAGATCAAGCGGCATCTTCGGCGCAACCTTCGGCTCATCTCCGCCGCCGCCCCCGGTGTTAATGCCGGTCTTCGATTTCTTCTCTTCCGGCTCTTCGGGCGGCTGCCATTCCGGATCTTTCAACGAACGCGTCAAATAACTAAAAGGCTGACTGGCAAATGCATTTTTCTTATCCTTGAGTTTCAAAGAAAAATCTTCCGCAGAGAGCTTCACTTTGCTATCCGCCGGTCCAAAAAACGCCACTTCCACCGTCACATAATCTTCCGATGAATAAACGGCGTCGGCCGTGGTTACGGAGTGGCCCGCAAAATCGGCTGCGATGGTCACGTTCCCCACATGTGCTTGCGATTGATAGTCGGACGGGGAGGCTCGTGGTGGCATACCTTTCGATTCATTGGCAGCGGCGGCCGCTTGCGCGTCGCGCTTAGGTTCGTCTGGTTTCGCCTCCGTTTGGCTCTGCGCTATTGGGCTGAGTATCACTCCCCACACGGCAAGGTGGAGGATTAAGCTCGTTCGACAATTTAGGAATTTTGCCATCTTGGTCACAACCTAGCATATAAACCTCTCAACCTTTCCCCTTGCTGGACCGATTGGTCCTATGTGTCTTTCGCGCGCAACATTAAGGTAGCGGTGGTTATCCCCACGTTCGAAGAGCGTGATAACGTGGCCATCGTACTGGAACGTCTCGCGGAAAGTTTGCAAGACATTCAATACGAAGTGATCTTTGTTGACGATGATTCGCGCGACGGCACGGCCGAACGCGTGCGCGCTATCGCCCAGCATGATCCGCGGGTTCGCCTCATCCAGCGGTTGAATCGGCGGGGCGTGGTCTCGGCCAGTCTGGAAGGAATGCTGAGCACGGCCGCGCCTTTTATCGCCGTGATGGACGCAGATCTGCAGCACGATGAGCGGATTCTGCCGCACATGCTGCACCTCATCCAATCGCAAAACCTTGACGTGGTCGTGGGCAGCCGCGCTGTGCAGCGTGGCCGGCTTGCGCGGCGGCTCAGTTCCGTGATCTGCCGTTGCGAACTTGCTGATCCCCTCAGCGGTTTCTTTCTCGCTCGACGCGAATTCGTAATGGACGCAGCGCCCCGCGTTTCGGGGATTGGCTCGAAAATTCTGATCGCTCTGCTCGCCTCCGCGCGCCGCCGCCGGCCCAAAGTAGCTGAACTGCCGTACGCCCATCGCGACCGCGTAAATGGGGAAAATAAGCTCGATGTGCTGGCACGCCTGGAATTTTTTCAATTGTTGCTAGACAAGATCATGGGCGGCATCGTTCCACCTGGCTATATCCTCTTTGCGTTAGTGGGAAGTTTGGGTGTCACCGTGTACTCGGTCGTGTTCGCGCTGGCGCTGTTCAGCGTTCGCGCGAGTTTCGACGTGGCACAAATGTCCGCCGCGGTGGTTGCCATGACCGCCGATTTCTTCTTGAATAACGCCATCACTTTTCGCAGCGTACGTTTGAAGGGAAAGGACCGCGTGCACGGTCTCCTGTCCTTTTATATTGCCTGTTCGGCTGGAATGTGGATCAACCTCAAAATGGCTCACGCCGCTGGAGCGTTGGGCTCCGAATGGTATGGCGCCAGCTTGCTTGGCTTGTCGGTGGGTCTCTTTGGAATTACAGCGTGACGAAAAAATTTACTTGGGGAAAGCGTTCCAGTCGTCGCCGGCTGACCTCACTATCGCCAGCGTGCCCAATCCCCTGACGCAACGCACCGTTTCACCGGCCCTGGCTCAGGAACCATCACGTAACCAAGCCAATCATCTCGTAACCCGCTAACCCGGCAAGTTAGAATAGGCTTCCGGGTTCGACTAACCCCACTGTGGAATCGCCTGCTCAAACTCCCACCCTGCGCGTCACCATCCCTGACGTTGTGCCGCTCTATCGTTCGAGACTTCACTTCCACGTTTCGCATAGGCCGCGCCGACAGCTGCGACATCCCTCTCAAGCACGAATATGTCAGCCGCCAGCACGTGGAGGTTTATTTTAAAAGCGGCCAGTGGTGGGTGGAAGATCTGCAATCCAGCAACGGCATCTTCCTCGATGGCCAGCGGGTAACAAAAACCGCCGTCGGCGCAATGAAAAATGTTCGCTTGGGCATCGCCGGCCCAATCGTTAGCTTCGCAGAGATAAAGCCGATCGAGCCGGAGCCCCCCGCCGCTTCCGTAGTGGGCGACCGTACCATGGTTCATCGCTATGTGGAGCGGTATTTCAGTAAAGCGAACGCCGAGCCGGTTAGCGAACATACCCAGTTCATGCGCCGCGCGGCCGCCTTGGTGCAAGCCCGCGAACGCCGCAAATATCAGTTGCTTGTGGCTCTTTTGGCCGTCATCGTTCTCGGTGCCGGCACGTATGCCTGGCGTATCCATCACCAACTGCAACAGCAACGCTCATCCGCCGAAGATCTTTTCTATAACATGAAGTCCCTCGATCTCGACATCGGCAACTTGCAGAACATTGTGCAGGCCTCGTCCTATCAGGGCCCCGGCTTGGCGGAGATTCAGAAGTACCGCGAGCCGGCGTGTAGACCTGGAAAAAAATTACGACCGCTTCCTGGCCACTCTCAAGGTCTATGACCCGAGGCTCACCCCGAAGCAGAAGCTCATTCTGCGCGTAGCTCGCATTTTCGGGGAATGCGAACTCGATATGCCCAAGAATTTCGAGGTAGAAATCGACCGCTACATCAAACTCTGGCAGCAGAACGACCGGCTCGCTACCGGCATCCGCAAAGCCAAGGCGAACGGCTATATCAAGCCCATCACCGACGAACTGCTAGCCCAAGGATTACCGCCGCAATTCCTCTACCTCGCGCTGCAGGAAAGCGGTTTTGACCAGTACAGCAGCGGCCCGCAAACCGCGAAAGGCATCGCCAAAGGCATGTGGCAATTCATCCCCGAAACCGCCGTCAAGTATGGCTTACACCTCGGCCCGTTAGTCGACCTGCGCCGCCCCGATCCCGCCGACGAACGCCATCATTTCGACAAAGAGACCAAAGCCGCCGTCCACTATTTGAAAGATCTTTACGATACCGACGCGCAAGCTTCCGGCTTTCTCGTCATGGCTTGCTACAACTGGGGCGAAGGCCGCGTCTTACCGCTGGTCCGCGAAATGCCCGACAATCCCCGCGATCGAAACTTTTGGCGTCTACTTACTAAATACAAAGACCGCATGCCTGTCAGAGACTTACGATTACGTCTTCTACATCGCCAGTGCCGCTGTCATCGGCGAAGATCCACATGCCTTCGGTTTCGATTTCGATAACCCGCTAGCCGACCTGGAAACCCGTTAGACTATGTGGGGCAGACTGGCAGTCTGCGGCCGATTGGCAATCGGCCTCTTTTGTCCGCCGCAGCCCGAAAGCCTCTACTTTCAATAACGCTTCTCCGAGCTTGGCGTGTGTTGATCACCAGCACGCGCGCCTCGTCTAAACCTTGGGTTGTCGTCGCGCCGGATGATCGAATCCAGACCATCGATATTCGGAACTGACGAGAGGACGGAATGTTACGCGCCCTACTCGTTCCGTGGCGGCTTGCCCAGATCATTTAGGAGCTTCAGCACTCCCACGAGCGCCAGTGCTCGTGTTGCAAACAGCGCGTACGATGGCATCGGCCGCCTCGCCACAAAACGCTCATCCTTGCTTTAAATTCTGAAGCTGATCAAGGCCTGAACATGCGAATTTTCCGCCCTCGTTCGAACCCTCTCCACACGCCTATTTGCCGCACCGCCGATCCCCCCCCCACATTAACGTTTTTTAGTTCAAAACTCGCCAATTTTTTATTTCCCTTATTTTCAACATCTTACCCTCCCAAAATCCACCCGCCCGCAAGCCCCTCATAAGATCCTGAACGCGGATTCAGAATCCTATGCAACAACCAATGGACGACCAATCGAACGTGAACAACGACCCGGACTATACGCCTGCCATGGCGCTCCCCGGCTCCGCTCTCACCTGTCTCAACAACCTCAAACACGGCGGCACCGCCCGCTCCATGTTCCTCCCCGGCGAAGATCCACAAGAATTTTTCAAGCTCCTCGCCGAATCGTTCGAAACGCACACCCCGGCTCATACCGACGACGCCGCCATGGTCACCGACGCTGTCGTCGCCCGCTGGATTCTCTGGCGTCGCCAGCGCATCTCGTTTCGCCGCGAATCCGACATCTGCGCCGAATCCACCACTGGCGACCAGCCCTCGAACTACGGCCTCCGCGATATGGTCAACGTGGACCGCTATCGCACCACCGCCGAACGCAGTCTCGCCCGCGCTGTCACCAATCTGCGCAACATCAAAAAGGATCAGTTCTCTCAAGAAAAATCGCGCGCGCAATTCGAACAGCAAAAGGCCCGCTTCGATCTCGACCTCATGCGTTTCGAACTTCGCAAGGAGCAAGATGCGCGTGTCGCCGACAAGGTAGCCACCGAAGCCGCGCGCGATGCCTGGCTCGCCAAATCCGGTCTCGAAGCACTCCGTAAACTCGAGCGTCAGGAAGCCATCAAGCCTCCTGAGCCCGATCCAGTCTCAGACGAAAACGGCGAAATCATTCTCCGGCAGAGAGCCTATGTTCTTCGCACTCCGAAAACGAGCATTCTCCTGGATTACAAACCGACCAACAACGAACTGCTCAACGTCATCGCGCACAAGAGCAACCTCCTCCGGCCTCCGGTTAAGGTCGTGCGTGAGTTTTATTTCTACAAAGGTCACGTACCTACTGAGTTTGAAAATACTGTGTAAATGATTGTGTCTGGCCGTCTGTTGCAAGGGCATTTTCAAGACCCGCTAATCCTACCTGGTTGTCCTGAACGACATGTTTAAAAATTACCAATACCAAACTGGTCAAGCCAGTAAATAAAATATCTTTGTGTCCGCGAATAATCTATTAAAGCCAGGGTAGGATCACTATCCCAGTTAAAAAGAGAATAGTTTGTGTAATCCTCGTAAAGGTCAGGGTAAAACGGCGGATACCCGCAATTTACTTCCGCAAGCATAGAGCAGCCTTCATTTACAAATGTTATTTCCGGATTTGTTTGATGGTAATTCCAGTTAATCATATGCTGAAACTCGTGCGCACATGTTGCTTCGGCAGTTTCCAATCCATCGGAAGTTGAAAGATCAGTAGTATAGCAGTCTATATAAATAATATTTGCGTCATTACTGTTTGCGCTAGGTGTCTCATTAAGAGAGTTAAAATAACCTGCTTCATAGCCGCTGGAGCTATTATCGCCTGATTGAATATCCAGAAGCAGGACAATAATTCTTGGATCGCTGCTAATATCAGGGGGATTTCCGAAAGCAGAAGTATCCGTTGCAAAAATACCTTTATTGGCATTAGCAGGCGTTTCATTTTCGAAGACGTTTTCAACAGAGTCAATCTCGGACTGAATCACTTTGCCGCTGCTTAACTGTGCAGTTTCAACAAAAATATAACTGTTAGGCCCTACCGCCTCGCAAGTTGAAGGAACCTCATAATAGTTGCCGGTTGAAAAATCCTGGGACCACCAGGAATGGGTTGATCCAACACTATATGTGCCGGTGGTTTTCGCAAGTTTTTGTTTATTATAATCAGGGTGCGCTTTAACCCATTCTGCAACAGCCTGATCCTGCTTCCACAAAAGAGGCGTACCATCCATTGGATATTTTTTATGAATGGATGTTCCTTTACGGGGAACTTTAAGTATTTTTTTCTGTGACAATGCAGAATAAGAAATGATGATTGTGAAAATTGTTAAATAACAAATAAAACGCATACTGACCTCAATATTTACAAATTAATTAATAAAATGACTTCGAAGGTCGAGTTGTATTTACCAACTGTCAAGTCAAAATATTCTCTTTATTGAATAGATTATACAATACTTTAAAAGAATTGTTACTTTTTATTGAATCTCCTTAGAGATAAATTCATATTTTTTAACATACACAGCATTAGGGGCTTTAGTATCGTCTCTTATTTCATAAAAAATCTTTACATTCCTGCCCTGATTATTAAGAAGAAAATCTTTAGTTTCTTTGTCGCAGTCGAGTAAAATTATACCTGACGGTCCGGTTTGCAATGCTAATTTGGTAAAAGGTTCATTGCCAACTACGACGATATTACCGACAACGAATTTTGCCGGTAAAGTACTATTTGATCCGGCACATCCGTATATAAACAGAACTGCAGACAGGATTAATATCGATATTAATTGTTTATTTGCAATCATTTATAGTTCTGAATATCAAATGTCCCGCTTTTTCATTAGTAATAATACTTTCCGTGGTAAAACGAAACTAATAGTTTCTAAGTAAATGATAATTATTGAAAAACGCAAATGCTTTGGAACAATAAAACGTGACCTTGATGGTGAAAATAGTAAATTCTATGGTTAAATTACTCTTACAACACTGATGAACCATTGTTTTTTCTTTACTATATATGACAATAAGATTAATCGAAATGTTAAAGTCTTATGTTGCAATGATAACCGAAAACACAATGAATTATTTAAGTTTACGCAGATATTAAAGATTTTATTAAGCGGGAGTCTGTTCTGAAAGTTATTAGTAAGACTAAGCGTTCTGAAGTTTTAAGCGTTAAGTTTTCTTTTAGGAAAGACATTTTACCACTAAGACACTAAGAATCACTAAGAAGAATTACTTATAAAAAATCATTTTGGCTTGAGCCGAAGGCTCATCCGCCTCTGGCGGAAAAGCCGACACTGATTTGTAATTTCAAGTCCCCGGCATAAATCCCGGGGTTACTTGTAAATATCATTTATGTAATTTCAGCAAATTATTAAACTTTCCTTCTGAATTAAGTTAAATTCGGGCCTATTGTATTTACAATTCTTTTACAAATCCTTAACGGGATTATTTGCAAATTACAGATCATAAAAAAAAGACCAATCTTATTGACATAAAGCTTACTGAATAATATCCTAATCAGATCCAGGTATCAAATAAACTAACGGCGTAATATAAACATGATTTATGACATCCTTTATAAGAGATTAAAAGATGCTTTTGATAATATTGTTACAACAACAGAGTTAAAAGATCTTTCAGTAAGTATACAAAAAAGACACTTTACTTCAGGCGGAACAAATTTATTTAGAACTAGTGCAAGTATTCCTGCCGGTGATAATAATTTTACCGGTCAAGCCCGATCCCCAATTCCTGACAGGTATAAATGATTATAACATTTCAAGTAACAATATATTTGAATATTACTCCATACAGAATACCGGATGTTCACAATCCGAGGGAATAATATTTTTATTTCACGGATTAAATGAAAAGAAGTGGGATAAATATTACCCTTGGGCCTATGAACTGGCAAGACAGACGGGTAAAACAATTATACTCTTCCCGATAGCGTTTCACATGAACAGGGCGCCATACGCGTGGTCGGATTCACGGCTAATGAATAAAATAGCTATACAAAGAGCCAACAAATCATCGAATGCCAAATCATCCTTTATAAATGCAGCGATAAGTGAAAGACTTGAAAACAGCCCGCAAAGATTCTTTTTATCGGGCTTGCAGACCTATAAGGATTTCTGCGCTTTATTAAAATCAATAAGGATGGGTTTTGAAAAAAATATATCGCCGGGGGCCAGTATTGATTTTTTCGGTTATTCAATCGGTGCATTTTTCTCATTACTGCTTTTGATGGACAATCCCAATAAGGAGTTGGACAATTCACGGCTTGTTATATTCTGCGGCGGGGCAACATTTGATAAAATGATGCCTGTTTCCCGTTACATAATAGATTTGAGGGCATCCACAACCGTAGAAAATTTTTTTGAGCAGCAGTTGGATAACAAGCCATTACTGGAAAGAAGGCTAGAACATTATTTCAGGGGCATGTCTATTGACCGGAGTTATTTTGCTTCTTTAATCAGCCAAAAACATTACAAAGACCTGCGGGAGAAACGCCTTCACCAGATACATGAAAGAATAAGCGCCACAGCCTTAGTAAAGGATGAGGTTGTACCGCCATCCGGAGTTTCAAATACCCTTACAGGAGGACCCGGAAATATAAATACACGCCTGGACGTTTTAGACTTTGAATATCCTTACAATCACGTTACGCCCTTTCCTATAAATGAAAAATATAAAGTTCAGGTAGATAAATCCTTTAAGCTTGTAATGCAAAATACTTCGGCATTTTTAGCATAGGAGGATAGAAGACATATAATTTTGTGCTTGCATTTACATTTGAAATGTTTTTATTATTTTATATTTAAATATGAATAATATGAGCATAGAAATAAAACATAACATAGAAGACAATAAATTTTATACGGTTGTAAACGGCAGCGAAGCATACCTGAGATATTTAATTGTTGATAATAATGTAATGAATATGTTTAAAACATATGTACCCGATGAATTACGAAGTCAGGGTATTGCCGGAGTGATTGTTCTTAAAGGGTTGAAGTTTGCAGAAGAGAAAGGGTTTAAAGTCACTCCGACTTGTTCTTATGTGGCAACATATATAAAGCGTCATAAAGAGTTTGAACACCTTTTTAGCCGGATACAGTATTCGCAAAGTATAAAAAAAACGGATGCCGGGTAAGGGCATCCGTTCATTATATTTTTTGTTTTTTTACTTTAAATTTGCTGTAAGCACAAATTCAACGCCTGCCAGCGCTTTTGATACCGGGCAGCCTTTTTTTGCATCTTCGGCAAATTTTTTAAATGCAGGCTCATCTATATTTTCTATACTTGCTTCACAATTAATCTCTATCTTTGTAATAGAAAATCCATCGCCGACTTTATCAATGTGAACTTTATCTTCTGTTCTTACAAAATTTACTTTAAATCCTTCACCTGAGAGCATATTTGAAAGAGCCATTGAATAACAAGCAGAATGCAAGGCACCGATTAATTCTTCCGGGTTTGTTTCATCGCCTTTATCAAACCTTGAAATAAAATTATACGCTACGTTTTTTAAAATTCCGGATTCCGTACTAATATTTCCGCTACCGCTTTTTAAAATCTCCGCGCCATTCCGAATTAGCTTTTCTAACCGGCATATTTTTCTCCTTTATTGAATAAAATTATTTTAATTTGCATGAAATTATAATACTTTTGGCCTTACTTGTCAAAACAGTTATATCCTGCATCACACAAGTAAACTCATTTATTAAATTTTCCTGGTTATAAATATATAAAATGATTTCCCGTCAATCATATTTTTCTTGCCTGTTAGCAGACATTTTTATTATAATTACGTAATATTTATAAACTCAAACGGAGTTTTGCATGTTTAACAAATTAAACCTTATTTTATTTCTTTTAACGGTTTTTATTATGACAAGTTACCCCCAGGCACTGAAGTACCCTAAAACTTACAAAGACAACACTAAAGACAATTATTTCGGCACAGTTGTGAATGATCCTTACCGGTGGCTGGAGGATGATACGGCAAAAGCCGTAAGCGAATGGGTGAAAAAAGAGAACGAAGTTACTTACGGATACCTGAATAAAATCACTTACAGGGATAAAATTAAGGAACGCCTTGAAAAACTCTGGAACTACCCAAAATATTCCGTCCCATTTAAGGGAGGTTCCAATTACTTCTTTTTAAAAACGACGGGCTTCAAACCAAAGTGTATTGTACATTCAGAGCGACCTAAGTGCTAAGCCTGAACTTTTTTTAGACCCGAATAAACTGTCGTCAGACGGCACTGTTTCATTAACTACCTATGCTGTTTCAAAAGACGGTAAGTATTTTGCTTACGGCACCGCATCCGGAGGCTCAGACTGGAATGAATTTTTCGTTATGGATGTAGCTTCAAAACAAAAGCTAAATGATAATTTAAAGTGGATAAAATTCTCCGGCATTTCATGGTATAAAGACGGATTTTTTTACAGCCGTTACCCGGAACCGGAGCAAGGGAAAGAATTAGTTTCAAGCAATGAATTCCATAAGATATACTATCATAAAATAGGTAATGATCAAAAACTTGATAGTTTAATTTTTGCGGACAGTACTGCCCCTAATTTAATAGTAAACGCACAGACAACCGATGATGAAAGATTTTTACTTTTTTATTTGTCAACCGGGACAAGCAATAATGAACTTTATGCAAAAGACCTTCAGAATCCCAATTCAGGTATTGTGAAAATAATTGAAAATTTTGATAACAATTATAATGTAGTCGATAATATAGGCAGTAAACTTCTTGTTTTGACCAATAAAAATGCCCCGAAGTACCGTCTTGTATTAATTGATCCGCAAAATCCCGGTGAAAAAAACTGGGAAACAATACTGCCGGAAAAGGAATCCGTATTGCAGTCTGCTTCAATTATCGGCGGTAAATTATTTGTTGAATATACAAAAGATGCTTACAGCCAGGATTATATATATGATTTAGACGGGAAATCAGAAGAAGTAATTAAACTGCCGGCGATTGGAACCGTAGGCGGATTCAGCGGAAAGCCTGAAGATAAAACCGCTTTTTATGCTTTTACATCGTTCACTTTTCCAACAACTATTTATAAGTTTGATGTTGATACGAAATCTTCATCGGTTCTGCACAAACCTGAAATTGATTTTGACTTCAGCAATTATACAACAGAACAAATATTTTATAAGAGCAAAGACGGCACAAAAGTGCCTATGTTTATTGTTCACAAAAAAGATTTAAAATTAAACGGCAATAACCCGGCTTTACTATACGGATACGGCGGTTTTGATATAAGTATAAATCCTGCATTCAGCATTTCCAGGTTAATTCTTCTTGAAAACGGCGGAGTGCTTGCAATAGCCAACATACGCGGGGGAAGTGAATATGGAGAAGATTGGCACACTGCAGGTATGCTTGATAAAAAGCAAAATGTGTTTGATGATTTTATAGCCGCGGCGGAGTATCTGATAAAAAACAAATATACATCCCCTCAAAAGCTTGCAATTAACGGAGCCTCGAATGGCGGACTTTTAATCGGTGCAGTTGTAAATCAGCGGCCTGATTTATTCAGAGTTGCAATCCCCCAGGTTGGTGTTATGGATATGCTGCGTTACCAGAAATTTACAATCGGCTGGGCGTGGGTAAATGAATACGGTGCTAGCAGCGACTTAGCTCAGTTTAATAATTTGTACAAATATTCGCCTATTCACAATATTAAACCGGGAATAAAATACCCTGCTATTCTTGTTACAACAGCAGACCATGACGACAGAGTAGTTCCGGCACATTCATTTAAGTATATAGCCACACTTCAGGAAAAATATAAAGGCAAAAACCCAATACTTATAAGAATTGAAACACGCGCAGGGCACGGCGCCGGAAAGCCAACAGATAAAATTATAGAAGAACAGACCGATATATGGTCATTTATTTTTAAGAATCTGGGTGTAAAAACAATTTATTAACTGAAGTTACGCAGGTACTAAAAATTTTTCTTCAGTAGCCCCGGGTTTTTGGCATAGCTATCACTATGTGAAACTCGGATAATAATGGAACCCGGACTTCATAGGCTTTTCCACCGGAGGCGGATTAGCCTATGGTTCAAGCCAAAATTTTCATATCATTTTGGCTAAAGCCGAACATATTTTGTAATTTAGCGATCCCCGACATAAATGTCGGGGTTACTTTAAACAATATTTGTGTAACTTCAGTTACGAATTCATCTCACATAGTGACGCGGCCTACAAAATTTTTGCACGCACAGATTGTTAATCTGTGCTACGGAATTTCGCCCCTGCCTCCAAAGAAGTCACAACAAAAAATCGTTTGTAAAGCTATATTTATAAAAATAAATTTTTAATTTTATAAAAAGGGACAAGATGAAATATTTAATATCAATAAAATTTGCATGCCTGATTTTACTATCTTTAATTATGAATTCTAAAATAATAAGCCAGGAACTGAACTCTGAGAAAAGTGAACCGGTAACGGTGAATTCTGTTGATTTGCAAAAGTATACCGGGCTCTGGTATGAGATTGCAAAGATACCAAACAGTTTTCAACGAAGCTGTGCGTGCAATACTACTGCAACTTATAAGATCAGAGAAGACGGGCGTATTGATGTAATAAACCGTTGTACCGAAAAAGACGGAAGTGTTAATGAGGCCAAAGGAATTGCCAAGGTTGCCGATACAAAGACAAATTCCAAATTAAAAGTCAGTTTTGTAAGAATATTCGGATTTTCATTATTCTGGGGCGATTACTGGATAATAGGCCTGGATAAAGATTACAGGTATGCACTTGTAGGCAGCCCGGACAGGAAATACGGCTGGATATTAAGCCGTACTTCAAAATTATCGCAGGATGATTTAAATGATATATTCGGGATACTCCGTAATCAGGGTTATAACCCGAAGGATTTTGAAATGACCGATCAGAAATATTAAGAAGCTTCACTTCACTTTTAAAAGAGGCTGTCTGAAAAGTAATATTTAGAGGCAGCCTTTTTTAATGGCCGAACCTGTCGATCGGATTGCCATCGCAAACTTGGCTAGATTATGTGCTATTGCTATCAGGCCAAATTCTGTTTTTACTTTTTCTATTCCTCTTAAGCAAACCTTTTTAAATTTTTTGTTCTGTTTTATGTTTCCAAATATAGGTTCTACTTCTATTGATCGTTTCTTACGGTAATACATTCCTTTTTCCGATTCAAGTTGCTCCTTGGCTTTCCTTTTCAGATAATTGCCTACATGGCTTACTTTTATTATCCGGTTTGTTTTCTGATTATGGCATACTCCTCTTACCGGGCAGCCATTGCAGTTGATTGCCTGATATATTCTTATTTGCCTTAAATAATTGTTATCGTTCCGGCTTGTTGTTTGTCCCTTGTATTCCATAGGTTGCCCCATCGGACAATAATAACAGTCCTGTTGTTCATTGTAATAGAGCTTCTCGGCGGCAAATGGATTTTGTCTGTTTTTGTTTTCTTCTGATCTTTATCAAAGTAATTATACTTTACATATGCCTCTATCTTGTTGTCTGAAAGATATTGATAGTTCTGCTCGCTCCCATAGCCGGCATCTGCTACTACTACTTCCGGAACTTGCCCGTATTTGTCCTTATAAGATTCAATATGACCGGGTAATGTTGTTGTATCTGTTGGCTTTTGGTGTATACTGTAATTTACTATATATTGGTTGTTACTTGATATCTGTACGTTATATCCGGCCTTTAGCTGACCATTCTTCATATGGTCTTCTTTCATTCTCATAAACGTTGCTTCTTCATCTGTTTTAGAGTAACTGTTACTATCTCCCAGCTTTTGTTCCTGCTCTTTATATTTTCCCAGATTCTTTGCCCAATTCTTTTTCCCGTAGTTTGTCTTTTGCTTTATTTTCTTATCTACCGGTTTATCCTTCAGTATCTCATCTATTTTTTTTATCGCCTCTTCTACTTTCTCAGGCTCTATTTGATTAAATTCCTCCGGCTCATCTTACTTTTCTTCTGCTTCAGCTATCTTCAGCCATTTATTTCCACAAATCCTTGAGTTGCTCTCTTATTCTTTCCTTGTTTTCTTTATCGATTTTCCCTTTACAAAACTGTACCGGTTTGCATTGGCTTCTATCTTGGTCCCGTCTATATAGATTTCTTTTATGCTTAACTGACCTGCTTCTATCAGCAGCATTACTATCTGGCTGAATATCTCTTCCAATACCTTTTTCAATCGATCTGACCTGAAGCGGTTTATTGTATGATGATCAGGCTTACTCATCCCGCTTATCCACATCATATGAATATTTTCTTTTGTCATCTCCTCTATTTTTCTGCTGCTTGGGTATATGTTCTTTAAGTATGCATATACCTCAACCTTCAATAACATCTTCGGATTGTAGCTGCTTGTTCCTCCGCCCTTATATAACTTCAATAATGGCTTTATGTTTATCTTTTCTATTATTTGGTCGACTATTCTTACCGGATGGTTCCAAGCTATCATTTCTTCTATTGACGGCGGTAGTAGATACAACTGGTTCTGTTGATACGGTTTAAAGATTGGTTCGGACATATCTTCTCTTGTTTTTTTCTCACCCCAAAAATGATTTAAATCCTCTTTTAAAACAAAAAAAGGCTGCCTTTTGAGACAGCCT
>CAWJBS010000107.1:0-16864 GCA_963840845.1 Bryobacterales bacterium | reverse complement strand
CCATACCGCGGCATGCTTTCGAAGATCAGCCACGGCAAGAGCCACGACGAGTCACCGCTGGATTGGCAGAGGGCGGCGACGGACCCGAAGCTGACGCGCATGGCTAAGATTTACGAACTCTACCAAGAGCGGCTGCAGAAAGCGAATGCGCTGGATTTTGACGATCTGCTGATTGAAACGGTCCGGCTGCTAAAGCACGACGACGTGTTGCGCGCGATGTACAACCGCAACTTCGAATTCGTGATGATTGACGAGTACCAAGACACCAACGCGAGCCAGTATCAGCTGATGCGGCTATTGACGGAGAGCCGCCACAATGTTTGCGTGGTGGGCGATGAGGATCAATCGATTTACGGGTGGCGCGGAGCAGACATTCGCAACATTCTGGATTTTGAGCGCGATTATCCAGATGCGACGGTGATCCGGTTAGAGCAGAATTACCGTTCCACGAAGAACATTTTGGAAGCGGCCAGCGCGGTGGTAGCGAACAACAAAGAGCGCAAGGGCAAATGGCTGTGGACGGATTCAGAAGCCGGCACGAAGATCGGCTATTACGAAGCGCCCGATGGCGAGAACGAAGCGCTGTTTATTGCGGACACGATTGAGAAGATTATTTCGCGCAATCCGATGGAGCGGGTGGCAGTGCTGTACCGGACGAACTCGCAATCGCGGCAGATTGAAGAAGCGCTGCGGCGATATGGGCGCAAGTATCTGGTGGTGGGCGGGTTTAGTTTTACCAGCGCGCGGAAGTGAAAGATCTGCTGGCGTATCTGCGCGTGCTATTGAGCCCGGACGATTCCATAGCGATGCTACGTATTATCAATACGCCGGCGCGCGGGATTGGCAAGAGTACGGTAGACCAACTGGAAACGTACGCGCTGCAGAATGGCACAAGTATGTGGAAAGCGCTGCCCGCTATGATTCAGGCGAAGACGTTTCCCACTTGCGCGGATGCAGCCCTGCGGCAGTTCACACGCTGATTGAGCGCTTGACTCGAGATTGCGGCCGAACAGCCGGTGCATATTTTGTTGCGCGACATTCTGGAGAAGACGGGCTATGAGCACATGCTCAAGAGCGACGTTTCGCCGGAAGCGGAAACGCGGCTGGCTAACTTGGAAGAGTTGATCAATGCGGCGGCGGAAGCGGCGGAACGCGGGGAAACATCGGCCGAATTTTTGGATCATGCGGCGCTGGTAGCCGATGCCGATGGGGTAGACGAACAGGCGGCCGTTTCGTTGCTGACAATTCACAATGCGAAGGGCCTGGAGTTTCCGAACGTATTTCTGGCGGGCATGGAAGAAGGATTGTTTCCGCACAACCGTTCGCTCACGTCGGAAGCGGCGATGGAAGAGGAACGCCGCCTTTGTTATGTGGGCATGACGCGTGCGGAAAAGAGGCTGTATTTATCGAACGCGCGGTATCGCCGGCGTTTTGGCGGTGGGCAGCCGGAAGTGAGTTTGCCGTCGCGATTTTTGAAAGAAGTGCCGCCGAGTTTGTGCGAGCGGCTTTCGGTGCATGGCGAAATGCGTGCGGGTGAAGTGGATTTGTATTCCGAACAGTATGAAGTGCGCGATTCGGCGAAGAAGAATTTGTATACGGGCAAAACGTATAACTCGGTAGACAACATCGCGCAGTTTTTTGCCGAGCGCGGGATGCCGCCGCCTTCGGGGTTTACGCGCAGGCCGGATCAAACGGCGCGGGCAAAAAAGCCGCGCCGCCAGCTGAACCAGCTATTACGGCACCACAGAAGGCGCAAGCATCTGCGCTGCCGCGCGGCCGGAACAGGGGCAATTAGGCCTCACTTCCACGCAGCCTCCGCCGGCACCGGCGCCCGTGGTACGCAGTGTTTCCGCAGCGCGTGGCGCGCCTCCGCGGCCGCTGGTGGCGAAGAGCGGAAGCGTGGTCAGGCATCCGAAATATGGCCGGGGAACGGTGTTACGTCGAGAAGGCGATGGCGACGATGCGAAACTAACAGTTAGTTTCCCCGGTTACGGGTTGAAGAAAATTGTAGAAAAGTACGCAGGGATAAAAATCGAAGAATGAACACAACGAAAGTAGCTGACAAAGACGAACGTAAGAAGCTGAAGCGCGCTGCCCGGAAGAAAGCCGCGCCCAAGGCAAAGAGAGCCGCGGGTGTGGCGCGCGGCGCAAACAAGAAGAAGGTAAAGAAGATCGCCAAGGGACAGCGTAAACGTTAAAAGAGTTTTGGCCGGGGCGGGCGCGTTAGCCGCGACTCGCCCCGGTTCGCACTTCACGAATGTTTGTACCAGGCGTGGAGATGCGGAAGCCCACCTTTTCCATGGCATTTTGAATATAGTTGTTGCGCATGAAATAGCGCCACACGTTGCCGGTGAGTAGATTTTCGATACTGAGCAGCGTGATTCCGACGTCGATCCCCACGACGTCGTGATCGACCCAAAATTTCTGGTCTTTCCAACTTGGATTGAAGGCATCGGCAAAACCGTAGCGGCGATAGATCTTGTCACCGTACTGGTCAAACATCTGCCGCAGCACTGGCAGGCATATCTCCGGGGCAAACATGAGCGAGCCAGCGGCGGCGCAGGGGACGAGTGTGCCGTTTACCGAATGGAGCAGCGTGGTGGCCGCGCCCCAATCCACGTAGCCGAGCGGACTGTCTGACACAGTAACTCCCCACATGTTCGGGCCGTAGTCACCATAACGGGAACTAAGGCTGATGCAGAAATCGCGGTGAGCGTAAGTGGCGATTTGCGAATTTTGAAAGTAATCGATGAAGGATGGGTCGCCATCGCGGAGATGGCGGAAATCAATCCAGGCATGCGAATACTGGTGGGTGAAAAGCGCCCCACCGCTGATGAACCTCCAGGAGTCGAAACGGACTTCGGGGCGAAGCCAAGCGTACCAACTATCGGCGGGAATCGAATGGCGGGGTGAGCCGATGCCTAAGAGGTAGAGGATCGACGCTTCGCTATAGGTCTGCCAGCGCGCATCCAGGAAGCCCGAACCAGGTTTGACGCCGTGGCAAAGCAGCTTGGGGCTGCCGTTGAGCATCCATGCGAAATCGACCCGCTCAAAGATTTGGCGCGACAGAGTTCGGATTTCTTTGTCGGCCGAAAAGTATTCTTGCGCCGTAAGAATCCCCGCCAAAAGCAGAGCAGTGTCGATGCTGGAGACTTCGGAGTTGAGACGGCGCGCGCCGCTATCGGCGTCCATGAAATGCAGATACCAGCCGTGGTCGTGAAAAGCGTGGCCCCAGAGGAAACGCAAAGTGGTAAGAACGCGCAGGCGCGCCTGATCTTTGGGCACCCAACCGCGAATGGCCGCGATGCAAAGCGCAGAAAGGCCGAAGCCGGTGGCTGCAAGACTGGCGACGTTGTTGCCGGAAGGCGAACCATCAACACCGGCGCGATCCTGCACCAGACCGGTTTTGGCGTTCCAATGATCCCAAAAATAACCGAAGGAGCGGCGGGCGCAGTCTTCCAGAAATTTGGCGTCTTCCGGCTTGACGGGAGTCGGCGTGTGAGTGGGGGCGGGAATGGGAACGGCTCCCCGCGCAGCCAGCAAAGACGCAGCAGAGCATAGAAGCTCTCTCCGCGAAAGGCCCAGCGACTTGGTGCTCACGGTGTTGAAAGGCAGCAAACTAGTTTTGAATCTACTTTCATTCTAAACGGCGGCGTTGGCGGGCTCGCTAGCGTATCCATCGGCTTGTTCGCTATACTTCGCAGTAATGTCATCCCTACTTAAGACGAAGGACATCGATTCCCTGGTAGACGAGACGAAGTGCGGCAAAGAGCGCCTTAAGCGGACTCTCGGGCCCTGGAGCCTCATCGCTTTCGGTATAGGTGCTGTGATCGGAGCCGGCATTTTTACTGTGACGGGTACGGCTGCGGCCGGCCAGCACAGCACCACGCCATCCTTTCTCAATGCGCCGCTGCTGGATTTGATTCTGCACGGGTCGGCCGCCACCACGTTGGGCGGCAGACCGGGCGCGGGACCTGGTCTCGCCGTTTCGTTCATATTAGTGGCGCTCACCTGCGGATTCGCCGCGCTGTGTTACGCGGAACTGGCTTCGATGATTCCAATTGCGGGCAGCGCGTATACATACGCTTATGCCGCCCTGGGTGAAATATTCGCATGGATCATTGGCTGGGATTTGATTTTGGAATACGCCGTATCGAACATGACAGTGGCCGTGGGGTTCTCCGCTTATATCAATGAACTGGTGAATAACGTTCTCCCGTTTAAGCTGTCGCACGCCATTATTGCGGACATGAAATATACTGGGGCGATTTTCAACTTGCCGGCGTTCCTAGTGGTGATGGCGCTGAGCTGGATTCTGGTGCGCGGCGTGAAGGAAAGTTCGCGCGCGAATAACATCATGGTGGCGATCAAAATTGCCGCGGTGCTGATGTTTGTTTTTGGCGCGGCGCATGCGGTGAAGAGCTTCGAACTTGCATCCATTTTTCCCGAACGGCGGAGCGGGCGTGCTGAGCGGGGCGGCCATCGTGTTCTTTACATTTATTGGTTTTGATTCGGTCTCAACGGCGGCGGAAGAGTGCAAGAACCCGCAGCGCAACATGCCGATCGGCATCATTGGCACACTGGTGGCTTGCACGATTCTGTACACGTCGGTGTCGCTGGTGCTGACGGGCGTGGTGAATTGGAAGACGCTGGACAATGCGGCGCCGGTGGCCAATGCGCTGGCGGCGATCGGCATGGACCGTTTGAAGTTTATTGTCACGGTAGGCGCGTTGCTCGGCATGTTGTCTTCGCTGTTGGTGTATCAATACGGGCAAGCGCGGATCTGGTTTGCGATGTCGCGCGACAAGTTACTGCCCGGTCTCTTTTCAAAAGTTCACAAAGAATTTAAGACGCCGCACGTCAGTACATGGTTAGCGGGCTTAGCGGTTGGCATTCCCGCGGGAATTATGGATATAGACTTTTTCGCGGATCTGGCGAATATAGGGACCTTGTTCGCCTTCGTTTTCGTCTCTTTTGCAGTGATCATCTTGCGGCGCACGCAGCCCGATAGACCGCGCTCGTTCAAAGTGCCGTTTTCGCCCGTGACGCCGATTTTATCGGTGGTCTGTTGCCTGGGACTAATGCTGGGCTTGCCGCTGTTAGCGTGGATGGGATTTGTCGTATGGCTTATCGTTGGACTGGCGATTTACTTCCTATACAGCAGCAAGCGCAGCTTGTTGAATCAGTCTGCGTAAGTTTGCTGTCATGAAGAGATCGACCACTAAACAATACGCCTTATTGGGAGTGTTGCTGTTGTGGGCTGTTGTCTCGCAATGCATATTTTCCGGCCTGGCGATCAGCAGCCAACTCAATCACCAACCGCACTTACCGTTTTTCTTTACTGATTACAGCTTAGTTTTGGACGGCATTCAGCCGAATTATCGGGACGCTGGCTTCCAGCGCGGCGATGAGATAGTGGCGATCTATGGGGAACGGATTACCGGGCAAGTCACACTGGCCGCCATTAACCAGAAGTTGAAGCCGGGTCTCACTCTGCCGGTGACCGTGAAGCGGGCTGGGAAGCTGCTGACGATTCCGCTGGTGATCCAGGTAGAATCGCCGCCATCGATCATCTGGACTTATGTGATTGGCGTGCAAGTGGTGCTGCCGGTGTTTTGCCTGCTGATTGGTTTTTACATCGCTTTTGCGCGGCCGCTGGACCCGCTGGCCTGGATCACCATGGCGATGCTGGCGTCGTTCGGTCAACTGGCGGCGGAGGGACGGATCATCTCATGGTCGATCTGGCCTCCCTGGCGCGAGTTGTTGATGATTTATCACGCGCTGCTGGGCGAGTCTTGGCCGCTGTGGATGCTGCTCTTCGCTTTTTACTTTCCGCGGCCGTTGGGATTTTTGCATGGACGCCGCTGGCTGATTTATGCGGTGTCTCTGCTGCCTGCTTGGCTGGTTTGTCTCAACGTGTACGGCAGTTTAATGCAGGGCCGGCACATGGCGGACTTGCGCTGGCTCGGGGTGCTGAACGCAATGTTGCGGCGGCCGGAAACAATTCTGTTCATCATCTATGCATCGGCATTTTTCTTCTTCTTGTCGTTAAAGCGGCGGGAACTAAAAGACGCGGACGCCAACCGCCGCTTGCGGGTGATGAGCACCGGCTGTGGCGTTTCGCTCGCTCCGCTCATTCCGTTCGCTCTCGAGCGCGTGGGCCTCCTGCCGATGCTGCCGCCTTGGTTCGGCATCTTTGCGCTGCTCATGTTGCTGCTGTTCCCGCTGACCATTGCCTACGTGATTGTGGTGCAGCGCGCGATGGACGTGCGCATGGTGGTGCGCAGCGGCCTCCGGTATGCGGTGGCTACGGCGAGTATCTGGGTGTTGCGCGTAGTGCTGGTAACCGGCATTGGCCTGCTGACTTTGCATCTCGTTGAGGAAAGCGAACACCGGATGGAAGGGATCGCCATTTTTGCGTCCGGCGCACTGGTGGTGATCTTGTTAAGCCGTTTGGCTAAGCGAATTGGCGAATGGATTGACCGGCGCTTTTTCCGCGAAGCTTACAATGCGGAAAAGATACTGACAGAGTTAGGCAGCACGGTGGCGCGCATTCGTGATACCAACCGGCTGATGGAAACAGTGGCTAACCGGATTGCCGTTTCTTTGCACGTACCGCGAGTGGCGTTCCTGCTGGACCAAGGCGGACGTTTTCAGCCTGCTTACACGCTGGGATTCAATGGGCGCTCGCTGGATGTGCAACTGGGCGAGCAGGCGTCCACCGTGCGAACGCTGCGGCGCGTGAACGGTCCTTCGAAGGTGTATTTCGACGACCCACAATCTTGGGTTCACGGCACGAGCGAAGGCGAGCAGCTCGCGTTGCAGCGGCTGGAAACGCAGGTGCTGCTGCCGGTCAGCCTCGATACGAAAATACTGGGAATCATCAGCCTGGGTTCCAAGCTTTCGGAACTGCCTTATTCCAAAGCGGATTTACAGTTGCTGAGCGCGGTGGCGGCGCAGACCGGTCTGGCTTTGGAAAATGCGCACTTGACGGAAAGCATTCGCAAGGAAGTCGCGCAGCGTGAACGGCTGGACCGCGAGTTGGAAATTGCGCGCGATGTGCAACAGCGCTTGTTCCCCCAGAAACTGCCAATCGTGAAAGGCCTGGATTTCGCGGGTTACTGCCGGCCGGCGCAAGGTGTGGGCGGCGATTACTACGATTTCATTCATCTGCCGAGCGGAGCGCTGGGGATTGCCGTGGGCGACGTGTCGGGCAAGGGGATTGCCGCGGCGCTAATGATGGCGAGTCTGCAAGCTTCGTTGCGCGGGCAAACGATTAAGCCGTGCGAGACCTTGGCGGAGATGATTCAAAACATCAACGGTTTGGTGTATGAGGCGTCGGCCGCAAGCCGGTATGCGACATTTTTCTATGCGCAATATGAGCCCACCACGCGCAAGCTGCGCTATGTGAACGCAGGCCACAATGCGCCCATACTGCGGCGCACGAAGGGTGACGGCTTTGAGTTCTTGCGCCTAGAGGAAGGCGGCACCGTGATTGGTTTGTTTCCAGAGGTGCCGTACCGCGAAGAGGAGATTGAACTGCAAGCGGGCGATGTGCTGGTGGCTTTTACCGACGGCATTAGCGAAGCGATGAATCACGCCGAAGAGGAGTTCGACGAAGAGCGGCTGATGGCGGCGATTCAAAAGTGTCCCACCTTATCGGCGGCGCATATTTCCAGCCACATTCTGGAGCACGTGGACACATTTACGGCGGGGGCCGACCAGCACGACGACATGACGATTGTGGTGGTCAGGCTGCTCTGACGCGCGGTGGTTTGAAGCGGATGCGCTACCCTAAATAAATAACGAATCATGGCGAATCTTTTTGAGGCAATCGGCAATGCCGCGGCAATCGCCAAGGGCATGGGGATCACGTTCAAGGAGATGCTCCAGCCTGCCATTACCGAGGCGTATCCGGATGGCCCGGCGCAATTGCAGGAACGGTTTCGCGGCGCGCATGTTTTGCAGCGCGACGAGAACGGTTTGGAAAAGTGTGTAGCGTGTTTTCTGTGCGCGGCGGCTTGCCCGGCGGATTGCATCTACATTGAGGCGGCGGAGAATACGACGGCGGCGCGCATTAGCGGCGGCGACCGTTACGCCAAGGTGTACAACATCGATTACAACCGCTGTATCTTCTGCGGCTTTTGCGTGGAAGCTTGCCCGACCGATGCCATTACGCACGGCCACAAGTTTGAGCTGGCGAGCTACAACACCTCTACCTTGATTTACCGCAAGGAGCAGATGCTGGTGCAATTGGCAACTGGCTGCGGCAACGCGCTAGCTAGACGCCGGGCGCCGCCTACTGATTTTCAACGCGCTCTAAGTCGAGCCGTTTTATTCCTTTAGCTAGAATCCGGCCGACCAAAGGCTCGGCGTCGCTACTATCCAGGGATCGCCCTACTGAGATGACATAGTGCTGGTCGCCGCCGCTGTTCGTAGTCTTCATGCGAGCGATGAGCAAAATGAGTTCCGGGTGCTGAGACTGCAGTGTGTCGCGTAAGGCGACGGCCTCGGTGCGCGAGGCAGTTTCCGCGATCACAACTCGATAAAGCTTTTGTATCCTGGGCGCAACCGGCGCGGACGGCTGCTCCGCTGCCGCAGGAACAGGTGTGCCGGGAACCGGGGCGATATTCCCAGCCGTCATTGGCGCCTGAAGCAGCGGCGCCGGCGGGGCCAGCGGGACGTTCGGCGTTGAATCCAGTACGCGGATTCCTCGGTAGGCGTCTGTATGGTGATGGTGCTGGTTAAAGGCTGATCGACCGATTTCAGCTTAGGAATGACGATCAACCAGATGGCGGCGACCAGCATAGCCGCCAAGCCTACGCCAGCGACCACGTTGCGTACCAAGTTCGATTTGTGCCCTAATGCAGTGATGCGCGCGGCCACAGCCGGGCCGATCGCGGTGGATTCAGACTCGCCTACGGCTGGATCTTCCTCCGGCCCATCTAACGTACCGAATGCGCGCACCTACCGGCTGACGTTGCACCTTCTTGTGGCGCTTGCCGATGGGCACCAAGGCCATGTCTTCTTTGGTGACCTGCTTGGGTGGTTCTTTCGGCGTTAAGGGATGCGGAAGTCGACTGGCTCCGCGCGCTGCTGCGGTTCCCTGTGGCGGAGTGGGCGCCGTGGGGCGAGGTGGAGGGACACGCGATTCAGCGGGTCGCGCAGGAGGCGCCTGTTTCTTCGCCTCGACGACTGGCGGTTCCGCTGGTGGAGGAGGCGGGCGCTGCGGTTTGTGCGGTGTGTGCGTTACTGGCCTGCAGAGTTGAGGCGTCTTTCAAAGTACAACGCGTCAGCGGATTCTTATCGAGACAGCGGTAGACCACCGCAGCCAGCGGCAAGCCCTTTTCTAACTCTGCGCCCGCCGTACCATACTTTTCTTGCGATAGTACTTCAAAAGCGTGGCGCCCAGACAGAATACGTCAGCCGCTGTCGTTAGGTTAAGATTCTTGCTCTCCGGCGCCAGATATTGGGCTTTTTGCCACTGAACGCGCGGCGTTTTGCCAATGCGATAGACGCTTTCGGTATTGAGTTGAACCGAATAACCAACCGCTTCCACGGTTTGCGGCGAGACGCTGCCATGCAGTAGCCCGTGCGCATGCAGGTGAGCTAATCCTTTTTCGCAGGATTGCAGAACCTCCGCAGCCTCTTCCCATTCCAGCGGCCTTTCCGGCACCACGGCGGCCAGTTTCTCATCCGCATCCGGCAGAACCATGAATACGGTTTGAACGCCAGCCACTTCCCGCTTGCCCACGGCCGCTGGGCGATTCAGGTTCGGGTGTGGAGCTTCGCGAAGCGTCGTCCAGATATCCAGTTGATCATCGGCATCGGCAGGCTCCAGATGCATGAAGTAAGCCGTGGCCGTTTTGCCGCCGGAGCCCAGAACACGGACGCGCACCTTGGCTGCGTTTTCACGCGTCTCCAGAACCTCTTTCAGTTCATAT
This sequence comes from Bryobacterales bacterium, assembly GCA_963840845.1. GTDB lineage: Bacteria > Acidobacteriota > Terriglobia > Bryobacterales > Bryobacteraceae > Bog-105. The sequence continues at coordinate 6,920 of CAWJBS010000107.1, read as the reverse complement.
CCTCCATCGAGGATAACGCCGGAGAGGCTGGACCAATCGATTTTCGCTGCCACAGCAGTCACGTTCTCGGTCATGGTGGTGTTAGCCACAGTGTTGAGTAGCCCTTACCTATTCTTAATGGCTAGTCTATCAGTTTCAACTACTTACAACCAGGGCGTGCGGCGCGATCAACGCGTTACCCGTACTGGTACCGATAGCTTAGTGTTCTCCCATTCAAGGATTAGTTCGGCTGCTTTCGCATCTTTCTTTACGAAAGAGATCGTGAATTGTTCCAGCGGCGACGGCAAAGCCGATTTCTTCATATCCACCCGCGCCAGATCCTGACTTTCATCGTATTCCGTGCCCCACTGGCCCGTTTGCTTGTTGATGATCAGTTTCCAGCCATCTTCGGAAGGAAGCGAATAAAGAGTGTAACTGCCGGCGGGAACCTTCGTACCGCCAATTTCCAGGTCAACCGGCGTTTTGAGCGAGGTGGCATCATCCGCGCCAGTCCGCCAGACACGGCCATAGGGCACCAATCCACCCATAATCTTGCGGCCCTTCATATAAGGACGGCTGTAAGCGATGACGATCGTTTTGCCGTCGAGCGTAACTTCGGCCGTACCAGCTGGGCTTGCCTTTTGCGCAGAGGCAGCGGGAATCACCAGCAAGGAAGCGGCAATAGAGAGGACTAAGTGACGTCGTGTGAAGTGCATATTCAGTTCCTTCGCTATTAGAACATGAATATCGTGAGAATCACGCCGACGCTCCTTTACTTTTATCGACCTTGTTCGCCAAGGTCGAATTCGTAACGATAGATTCGTTCACAATCATGGAATCGGAGATGTGCAGCTCGTTGTGAAAGGCGACGTCGGATTCCAAAGCGGTGGTGATAAGGAGAACCGCTTCGTCAATCGGCTTCTCTTCCCTGCTCACCAGCAGATTATTGGAGGCAGCCGCCGTTTCCACGTGCAACGCCCAGAGATCTCGGTTCTTATCGCGCAGATATGCGTACACCATAAACAGAATCGATGCGCCGCACAGCCAGGCACCGAGGCTTTGCGTGTCCGGTCTGCGCAGCAGCAGAACCGACCCGCAAAAACCGGCGAACGCCAGCACTACCGTTCTAACCGGAACGGCCCGTGCCCTTTTGCCATGCAACTTGGCAATAGAGGTGACCGTCCGCAGGTTGAGGATGCGGTGGTTGAAGTTAATGGTTCGGTGGGAGACTTCGAGCTTGGCCATCCGGCACCTATTTCAGCAATGAGTCGAAGGCGGAGACGATTTCGGCTACGTCGGCAAAGTTATGTAGAAAACTTTTGATTGTCTGCCAGACGGGTTTGGCTTCGCTGGTCTTACCTTGATCGAGCAAGGACTTCAGTTCCTGAACCTTGGCCAATTCGCCATGCTTGCCGAAGGTGTCGGCCTTGGCGCTGATGTTTTTCCACATCGCAGCCGTGACCTCTGGCGAGGCGTATGAGATGTTGTTTGATACTTCTGAATCGATGATGATCCCTGTGTTGTAGAAGCTATTTTTAATGTTGTTTCTGTTCATATTCACTTTCCGTTGGCAATCACAAGCAAGAGAACTATGGCGAAGACAATCAGGACCGCTGCCACCAGGAATCCATAACCGGACGATTCCTTCTGACCGGTTGCCGGCTTCGCCGGCGGGACTGGCACGTGTTTGGGCGAATCCACCGGCTCCAAAGTGAACCCGCCATTCAGGGTCACCTTGATGGGCAAGGTAATCACCTGCAAGAGTTGAGCGTCGGCTGCGAGAGCGCTGCTCAGGTCGTTCAAGCTTGGGCAGTCTGCCAGTGAGTTTGCGCGCCACGTTTTGTCGAACGCTGCGGCGAAGGCCGGAAAAAAGAATTTAAAGTAGCTAGCGGCTAGTTCATATTTTTGGTCTCCCGGCTGCGATCCTACGGTTGATAAGAAGAAACCCTCTGCTGTGGCTTGCTTGGCGAGATCGGTATGCGAGAGCACCAATATTTCGCGCCGCAAGGACCGCGCCTGCGTAGCGGTCGGCCCTTGGCGTCCAAAGCGTTTCCCCATGCGTGACGCTGCGCGGCCGGTAGCCATCCACTCCGCCATTGATAAACGGCGGCGGCGCCGCACCTGGAAAATAAAGATCTTCCAGGTCCAGCAATTCCACTGTGCAATGGGCTGATCAATCATCACGTTGGCAGGCGCGATGTCTGTGTGGGCGATGCCGTGCTGTTCCAAGGCCGCTAGCACCTTCGTGAAATCCATACAGATGCGAACCGCTTCGTGGGTATCGAGCCACATGCCAGATTGTTCAGCCAGCAATAAAAGATCGGCCCAGGTATGGCCGGCAATCCACGGCATTAAAATCGCGTATTGAAGTTCGGCATAATCGCGCGCGGCGGGCTCGCTGGGAATGACAACGCGGCGGTGGCTCGCCCGTAAACCCGGCAGGCTCTGCAAGGTACTACCTAGTTGGGACTGGGCCGCCAGCGCTGGATTGCGGTAAGTAGGCTTAAACACCTTGAGCGCATACAAAGCCCTGTTACGGCTGCGCACCTGATACACGGCGCCGCGCTTCCCTTCAGCCGCATACGCCATAAACGACGCTGACGGATGGCGCGTAAATCGGAAGCGCTCGCCCAGCAGAACGATTTCCTCGTCGGCGCGAGGATCAATATCCTTTGCGTGCGTGTGCCGGTGTTCGCCATGTTGCTTTGTTACGGAGAGAGAGTTAGGGAATAAAAGCCGGTATGGATTGGGCGTCCATGTTGCCGTCGTAGCCCTTCAGACTGAAGCTCTGGCGCTGAAGATTGCCATTGATTTCTAACTTCACGTCTTGTTGTGTACCTATGTCCGGAAGCACCACCCAATTGGGCGCCTCTTTCACTAAGTCTTGCGCCAGGTGAATTGTTTCGAAGCCAGCCTTGTAAATAAACGCGATTTGCGAGATCTGCTTATGCGCCACAGTGTCAATCTCAACGAAAACCGACCCGATTCTTTGCCCGTCAGTCAGGATTATCTTTGGAGAAGCGCAATAATTTGATCGCGCGGTAGATCATTCATTTGTGCGCGCAGCGTGCGTCAGGCGTGCGGGAAGCCGCAGTGGGATCAGGTTGCTTATTTGCTACCGGCGGCTTAGCAAATGCCTGCACCAATCGCAGGAAGACGGGGAAGATTCCCGCGCCCAGTAGCATGCCCGTCAACAAAGCGACGCCCGGTACCGCAAGCTTCAGCACTCGCCGGCTCTTTCCGACTTCCTTAGGCGAACGCGGATCTGTGGCCGCTTTCTCGTTCCGAACTTTTGGGTCCGCAGGCGGTTTCCCGCTGGGTGGCGGTCCTTGACGCTCCGCATAAGCAAAAGAAACATCGTCATAGCGGCTCAGTTCTTCCGCCTTTTCTTTGAACAAATCTTCGACCAGTTCTTCCGGACGTGCACTGAGCGACTGATCCCTTGTAAGGCCATCAGAAGCGACAAACGCCGCGCAGATATCTGAATAGGTTTCGCAGACTAACTGAAGTGCCGTGTCTCCCTTCGAGGAAAACCTGCCAGACGGATCGGATTCTTGGATCGTTGTTCTGCCGTGGTTATCGACGAACGAGGCGAAGCAATCTCCCACTTTGTAAACTGTCGCCTGTTGCGCCAGCGCATCCCAGATAAACGCGGAGAACACGGCTTGCGAGCCCTCTTGTCTGGACTCTTCTAAAACTGTCTTCAGGATTCCATTCACATGGTCGGGTATTTTGTAGTTCTGAACCACCTCGCCAACCTGCTCCGAAATGCGTTTCAGGCGACTCTCAAGCTCCGAAAATCCGGGAGGATTCCTTCGGTTGGTCCATAAAAACTGGAATAAGGGAGCGCCCAATTCCCGCGCCGCGATATCGCCAAAGAACGACTGGCTGACACCATCCACCACCAGACCAACCGCATAGCGCTCATCGGACTGAATGGCTGCGAAATCCTGGCCCGTGCCGTTTGTCTCGTCAAAATCTTTATGCCGTCGGAACCCGGCCCGGGTGAGCAACGCACGCAGCGAATCTACACGCGTTCTGCGCTCGAAAAACTCGACATGGCCAGACGCCTGATCCGACTCCCAATCGGCTTGTTCCTCACGCTTCTGCTGTTGGGTGGCGGTGCTCACGGGTGGTTTCACTTTTCGAACGTAAACGGAGCTTCAATCTCGGGTTCAGCGTCGAACTGACCGAAAGTGAAGGCTGGTTTATCCACCGTCACGGCGAGCGGTTCGAAACTAGGCTGATAAGCCGGCTTCGTTTGATTCACCGCGCGCACAAACGGCTCTACGACAAACGGTAGTCTGGGTACCTTGAAAACCTCCATCCATTCGCTGAAATGCGGACACTCGCTCAATATGGAAGATTGCCAGCAGCGGTCGATCAAAGGCAGAAATCGCTCGGAATGGAGAGCCACCGCTTGTTTGAGAACATCCAAACGCTGGCATGGCGAGCACTGTAGCTCAGCCGGATCAAAATAGCTTTCGTCGTAGCAAAGATTGACGGCTTGCGGATCGTAGAGGGACAGGATTTCACACAGTAGAATCGCGCCGGCAAAGCGATCGGCCAGCGGATTCCATTGCCCTTGCGCACTCGTCTTGTGCTGATATCCAGGCGTGCCGCTGCCCATGTCGGCGGGTTGCTGGAAGCCAGGGGCGTACAGATCTTCCACATCGATTAACTCAACCTCGCAGGTATCCTGGCGGAACATGATGTTCGGGCCAGACAGGTCACAATGCGCCATGCCCGCCCGTTCCAGGCCCTCAAGAATAGAGCAAAGATTTCCCGCTATCGCGAAAGATTCTTTCAGGCTTAGGCGCAGTTGCTGGTTCTTAGCGAGAATGAGAGCGTCAAACCATGAGGTTCCTTCAATCCAGGGCATCAGGATCGCATACGCGAGATCCGGATGGGCTTGGATTGTGGCGGGCGCCGCGGCATTACTGAAGCAGTTGCGGTGACACACGCGTAGGCCGCGCTGCGCTTTGAATTGATCCAGGTTCTTACAAATGGGCTCCAACTCAGGCAGTTGGTATGCCTTCTTCATGACTTTCAACGCGTAACTATTTCCCCAGTTACTAGATGGATTACTCAGCAGGCGAAAGACCAGCGCCTTACGGCCCTCAGAGGCGTGAACATAATTCGGCGCCGACGGTAAGGCCGCGGCCCACAGCCGGTAATGCGTTCCGTCAACGGTCAGATGCACCTCTTCATTCGGGTGCTGGATTAAACGGCATGATCGGTTTCACCTTTGGGGAATTGATTTTTTACTGAGCGGCGGCTAACTGTTTGGCCACCACAGGCGTGGCGCCCGACATGGCGAAGGCCAGTTCAATCAGGCTCTTGTTGGTGGCGGGCATCAACATCGGCACCCAGCGGTCATGCCAAAACCGTCTTCCTGAATAACGCTGGCATAGCTTTGCGGCAGCGGCGAAGACATGCGGAAGAGCTTGCGAAGCAACGGACCCAACGCGGGATCGTCTGTCAAAGCGGATTCGTCGGAAATGCCCGGCCAATTCTTGATATCGGAAATCGGAGCTTTGGTGAGGTTCGGACCAACGTAAATATTCTCCACCAGCACGTTGCCGTCGGCGTTAGACATAGCCATGATCTCTTGCGCAATGGGTTCGGGGTCAGCGGCGTTGTAGGCGCCATCGGTAAGGTGGCACACCACGGGCGCGGGATGGTCCTGATAGTTAGCCATTTCGGCTCGTAATAAGTCGCGAGCCCACACGAAAGCGGAGTAAGTTTCGGTGGTGCCACCACTGACAGCTTGGGCACGCCTAACTGCGCTACTTCGGTAATTGTCTTTACGCCTTTGAAAATGTCCACGACCGATTCGCTGTAACAAGCCATCGCGACGTGGTAGCGGGGCGAAATAATCGCGCCTTTGGTAGAACGCTTGACCATGCGCTGGATGACGGACTTTACCGCATCGTTGACATGGTCTATCTTGGATGCGCCGTCTAACGGCTCCTGCATGGAAGCGCTGTTATCAAGCAGATAAATGACAAGCTCAGGCGTAATGCCCGTTGCAACTTTGGTGTACATAAATGCCGACCCTTTTGGATGGCGATTGCCAGTCCACTCCGTTCGTCAACAGAATAACTGCATTTCGAGCGAGGAGACAATGCTTATTTCGCGACATCACAAGCGTGTCACATTTATCAAGTTATGGTAGGTGGCGACTTACTCGCAAAACACCCGCACTTTGGCGTCTTTGTGGTCTACGTCCACCGTAAGGTCGTTCAGTTGATCGATAATGCCGTCAAGATTTTCGGGTTTGAGTGAGTTGATATCGAAATCCATTCCCTGTTTGCGAAAAGCTTCGTTGACATGGGCGCGCGCTTGCGGCGGGATCAGGCTGGTGAACTTCACGCCGGCGTGCAGCAGTTGCAGTGGAATGCGAACGTTCACCTTCACCGGACCATCGTTACGGTCTTCGGCTTCCACCTGAACACGCATGTATTTGGGTTTGGGCTTGGCGCTGCCGCGCGCCTCGGCACTGCTGCCGCCCGGTTGGTCTTTGTCTTTATCAAGAGCGGCAAAAAGCCGTTCTGCCTCGTCGGCGGTGATCTTCCCGGCGGCGAGCATTTCCAAAATACGGCGGCGATTTTCGTTCATCTGCGGTTCTCCTAGCGCTGTTTAGGCGCGCGATTCCAATTCACGGATGGCTTCCTCGGCGCTGAGTTCGCCGCGGCTGAGACGATCCAAAACTTCGGTGCGCGACGGGGCCGGGTTGATCTCGACATATTCGAGAATGCCGGCAATACGGTTGAGGCGCGATTTGACGGTGGGATAGCTGACGCCAAAAGTCTGTTCCATTTCCTTGATCGAACCGTGCGCGCGAATGAAGGCCGTGACAAAAACTTGATCTTCCTGGCTCAGGCGCGCCAGTTCTGGAACGTCGAACGAACCTTCTATGGCGATGTTGCTTTCGCTGA